>DATBHG010000027.1:0-129312 GCA_036557665.1 Xanthobacteraceae bacterium
GCCGCTGCTGAGAATGCCGGCCATCGACCCGGTCTGGCTCGCCATCATGCTGGCGCTGAACCTGCAGACCTCCTACATGCATCCGCCGCTCGGGCCCACGCTGTTCTTCCTGCGCGGCGTCGCCCCGCCCGAGATCACCACGGCGCACATCTATGCCGGCATCATTCCGTTCGTACTGATTCAGCTCTGCGCGCTCACGGTGCTGTGGCTCGTGCCTTCGCTCGCAACCTGGCTGCCGCACCGGCTCTATGGGGGATGAGAGGCCGGGTTATGGACTCCTGATGCTGGACGTGAGATCCCAGGGAGGTCAGACACTTCGGATCTGATCTTCGACGTCCCGCTTCCCACCAGGTCAGGACGCCCCATGATCGGTCAACCGGGGACGATTATCGAGAGCTGATCTCACCGGACAGTACGGCCGTAGACGACGCCTTTTCCATAGATGCCCAACCTCCTCTGGACCCACCGGAAATCTTGGAGGACCCCCTCCCGATCGCGCGCATAGATGCCGGCCCCCTCCGACCGTCTCAATCGCGCTCGAGCATTCGGCCTACCCAGTGCAGAAGACTTAGGAATCTTCGACCACATGACTACGGCAAATATTTCACAGCTTCGATCCCATCGAAGAATGCCGGCCGCCGCGCCACGTCACCGAGAAGCCCTGTCCGCAAGACCGCGTGAATCCCGCGATTGCCGTTGACGAACTGCGTCACGCGCAGATCGGCGGCCAAGCTGCACAGCCTGTAGGCGTCATGGAAGCCAAGGCCGTAGTGTTTCTCCAGCAGGCGGATCAAGCTGCGCATCGCGACCCGCGCAGCATCATTGAGGCTTTCGTCAAAACCCATTGTGATGATGCTGTCCGTAGTCACCGCGAACGGCAGGTCGATTGCAAGGTCGCGCCGTACTGAAAGCCGGAAGCGGCCCTGCAGGCCAGTCTCAATGGCGGTCTGATTGACCTCGCCGTCACCTTGCGCCGCGTGGCCATCGCCGGCGCTGAATAAAGCTCCTTCAACCGAGATCGGCAAAAACAGCCGCGTGCCAGGCACCAGCTCTTTATTGTCTAGATTCCCGCCGAACTTCTGCGGAGGTCGGCTGTCCAGCCGGCCCCATTCGCGGGGCGGGGCAACGCCGAGCTGGCCGAAAAACGGACGGCTTTGAAGCTTGATCCCTGGCGGTAGTGTTGCGATGCCGGTGCTGAGGTCGATGGGAATGATCGTATTCTTCCACATCGGCGACTCCTCGCCGAACATGCCTTTGAGCGGCATCACCAGATTCCAGCCGTAGCGCTGGGCGAGCTTGATGTCGCGGATGTCGACTTGGAGGACATTGCCAGGCTGAGACCCGCGGACCGCTATCGGTCCGGTCAGTATGTGTGGCCCCGTTCCGCGCGGTGCGCGGGCATAGATATCCGTGATTTCAGGTGGCAGCCAATCGCTTGGTACATCGTCGTCTGGACTCGCCGACACTGTGTTGACGATGATTTCATCTCCGTCCTCAATTTCGAGCACGGGACGCAACGCCGCGTCCCAAAATCCAAAGTGAACAGTATCCCAATTGGCCTTGAGGTGATGCATTGCGAATGATCCTGCCCTACTCGTCGAGCAACGATACATGTGCGCTGACGATCCGCCAGCCCTCCGGCATGCGCATCCAGACCTGCGACTGCCGTCCGCGGCGGCCGGAATTCACCTGAACATATTCGACATTCGTGGTCCCAAAGGTGTTTCCGTAGGTGGTAATGACTTCATTGGTCACTTTACGTTGCGGAATGCTGCCGGGCGTTACGTCCTGCCGCCGATACTTCGCGATGCTGTCGTATCCGTAGAGATTTTCCGTAATCCCAAAGCGTACCACGAGCGGCGAGCTCCAAAAGAGCTCGTTAAGGGTCTCGAGGTCGTTCGTCAGTAGCGCTGGATCGTACCGCCGGAATGTTGCAGTGAGCTCCGCTAGCACCTCTGGAATATTGACCTCCAATGGATCCTCCATCGCATCGACCGGCTGAGGGCCGAAGCATGGTGATGCCGCGGCATGCAAAGTCAAGCGCGTTGCCTGTGAAGATCGGATCGTTTGCACAGGCCTCACGACACACACCTATGCAATGTCCAAGCAGCTGCACCCGCGGCGTGATGGCGTCAGCCGAAACGACGTAGTACAAGCATGCTACTGAGCGCCACTTTCACTACGAATCCTTGGTGCGCGGGCAGTTCGGAAGACGGAGCAATCAATGAGGATGTGGTTCCCATCGTGCGCGCGGCATTGCGGACTTGCCACGCTTCTGGTCACGGCCATTTCGAGTGGCTCGTTGGCACAAGGCAATGCGCCTATTGTAATGAAACTGAGTACTGCAACGCTTAATGACGTGCAGCATGAATGGATGAAACGCTTCGCGGTCGCTATCGGGAAAAATGCAAACGGCCGCATCAAGCCGGAGCTTTATCCGGCCGGGCAGCTTGGCGGCAACCCAAGTCAGATCGAAGCGCTGCAACTCGGCTCAATTCAGGCCTGGCTCGCACCTCCCGAATTCCTTGTCGGGCTTGATTCGCGCTTTGAGATATTGAGTGCGCCGGGATTGTTCCGCAGTGATCAGAATGCGATCAGCGTTCTGTCCGACCCGGAATTCTCCAAGGCCTTTCTCGCGCTTGGGGCCAACAAGGGCATGATTGGAGCCAGTTTGTTTTTCAACGGTCCGGGTTCTTTCGCCATGCGGACCCCGATGCGCCGGCTCGCCGATGTCAAGGGCAAGAAGATACGCGTGCTCGCATCCGCGTTTCAAAGGGAACAGGCGGTGCGACTCGGCGCGACCGGAGTCCCAATGGGGCTCGGCGACGTGTTGCCGGCTTTACAGCAGGGCACAATCGATGGCGCCCTGAGCGAAGTTGGCGTGTTTTCCGCCTTCCACTTTTACGATGTGACGAAGTATCTGACAGAGACACGGCATTTTTATGTTTTCGGTGTCAGCATGCTGAGCAAGCGGTGGCTCGATACATTGCCGCCCGATCTGCAAGGCATCGTGCTGGCGACGAGCAAGCAGGTTGGCGAGGAGGTCAAAGGGTGGGATCTCAACTTTCAAGATCAGCAGAGGAAAGTATGGGTCGAGAAGGGCGGCGAGATCATCACGCTGCCGGATGAGGAGCAGAAAGAGCTGATGCAAAAAATGCGTCCGATCGGAGAGGATATCGTCAAGAGCCAGCCCCAGCTTCAGACGCTATGGGACTCGCTCGTGAGGGCCGCGAGTCGGAATCCCTGAGGCGACATCCCCATCCCGCACGCCCGCCGAACTGGTGCACGACAAGCAGCGCATGAGCCACCCATGTATCCACTCTCGATCAGGAACCTGGTGACGTTCGGAAGGGGACTCGCCGCCGTTATTCAGGGTTTTGCCACCGTTTTGCTACTCATTGCGGTCTCAATCAACTTCGCCAACATCGTCGGACGATATGTTTTCGGCGCACCGATTTTCTGGGCGGAGGAGGTAATGCTGTTCCTCCTGATCGGCATCGTGTTCATCGGAAACTGCGTTGTCGGGTGGGAAGGCAGACAACTCCATATGGATGTTGTGCTCCACATGTTGCCGGTCAAGCTGCGGCGCTGTCTCGAATTGCTCGGCGATCTGGCGGTGATAGCCGTGAGCCTCGTCGTTGCAGTGGTTAGCTGGCCGGCGGTGGAAATGCTCGCAGAGTTCGATCAGCGCAGTGAGGCGGCGAATCTCCCGCTCCTGATTCCGCACATGCTGCTTCCGATCGGCTTGGTGCTGATCTCGATGCTCGTCGCCATTCGCGTCATCAGCCGGATCGTGAATGATCGCGAACGTATCAATCCACAGAGCAACAGTCGCGCGCCTTAAATAATTGAGATTCCTCAGTTCGGCCGCGCAACTCATAGTCCGCGATTGGGAAATGCTGGCTACGTTTGTCTACATCGTCATACCTATGGTGCTGCTTGTCATTGGGCTTCCGATCTATCTTATTTTGCTCATAACATCGCTGATCGGATTCCTGTTTGTCGCCCATGTGCCGGTGACGACAATTCATACGTACATGTTCGGCAGTCTCGATAGTTTCCCCCTGCTTGCGATTCCGTTTTTCCTTCTTGCCGGAGAGATCATGGGCCGGGGGGGTACTGCCGAGCGGGTAATAGTCTGGGTCACATCATTGACCGGCAGTGCCCGCGGCGGGGTCCCGGTTGCGACCATAGCATCGTCCGAGCTTTTTGCCGCTATGTCGCACACTTCCGTCGGCACCGTCGCTGCCGTCGGCAGACTCGTGTATCCGGCGCTGCGGGCCAGCGGCTACCGCGACCAGTTCTCGGTCAGTTTGATTGCCGCGTCGGGTGCGATCGCGGTGGTCATTCCGCCATCAATCACCATGATCCTGTACGGCATGTCGTCTCAGGAATCGACGATCGCGCTCTTTACCGCCGGTGCTTTGCCCAGCGTGCTGATCGGATTGGTCGGGGCGGTCTACGTGATTGCCTATTCCCGGTTCCAGAAGGTTAAACCAGGCGAGAAGACCTCCTGGCGGAAGATTTGGGCAGCGACAAAGGAGGCCGGATGGGCGCTCGGCACGCCCTTTGTGATCTTCGGCGGCATCTACGGTGGGATCTTTACCCCAACGGAAGCCGCGGGCGTCGCCGTAATCTATTCGATCATAGTTTCGATGTTCATCTACCGCGACATTGGCTGGCATCAGCTTTGGCGTATCGCGATGAGCTCAGTGTTCTTGATCTCTCAGGTGCTGATCATCGTGACCGCCGCCGGCGTCTATTCCTGGCTGCTGACGACGAGCGGCATCCCCAGCACCGTGATCGGCTTTATGAACTCGCTCCATTTCACGTCATGGCAGACCATGCTGGCCGTCAACTTCGGACTGCTGTTGATCGGCAGCTTCCTCGAACCACCGGCCGCCATCATGATCCTGACTCCTCTTTTGCTGCCGATTGTCGAGGCCGCGGGTGTCAACCCCATTCATTTCGGGATCATCATGGCCGTCAATCTCGGCATCGGGATGTACACGCCGCCGTTCGGACTGAACCTTTTTGCCTCGCAGGCGATCTTCAACCAGCCGCTCGCGTCAATATATCGTGGTGTCATACCCTTTGTTCTGATCAATTTTGCGACGCTTATGCTCATTACGTATGTACCGGCGATCTCGATGATATTGCTCGGGTCGCAGCACTGACTACCGAACCCATTGCGGAGTGCTTAGCGCGGGAACCAGAGCCACCTCAAGGCTGCCAACGAATCTATCGGCGCTGCGCCGTCGATAGCGGTGAACCAAAAGGAAACCTTCCAAGCCGTATAGGACGCTTGGGCTTTTGCGAACGCGCCGCGAGCGGCCATTCGGTCGCCGCATTACCGAGCAGCCTGATGAACTCGCGCCGCGTCAGACGCGGTAGGGGGACGCGAGCTACCTCGCGCCAGATCCTTGCGTGAGGCCTTTTGCCCGGGCC
This sequence comes from Xanthobacteraceae bacterium, assembly GCA_036557665.1. Lineage (GTDB taxonomy): Bacteria > Pseudomonadota > Alphaproteobacteria > Rhizobiales > Xanthobacteraceae > VAZQ01. The sequence goes on from DATBHG010000027.1 coordinate 5,449, forward strand.
ATTTGGTTCATGGCGATCACATGCACTGCAGCAAATGTAGTAGCCGTGCCGAGACATTCGTGCGGGTCCCCCGCGTACTCGGCATATCAGCGAGCGAAGAGCAGAAATCCGGGTTTGTCGCCCACGACGGTAATGTGTCCTGAGACCGTACAGAAGTACGTCCGCGCCGTAGGGGTTTGCACTTCACGCACAGCAATCCGACCGAATCCGCCGTAATTGCCGCGAAGGAATTTCCAACAATGGCAGCAGCGGATCTCAAGCCGACGCTTGACCGCAGCTTCGCCGACGACCTGCCAGGTTCCGATCCGCGCTCCCGCGAAGGGGCGGCGAGCAATGCGATCAAGGCCGGAGAATTCGCCGACATGGGCGCGACCTGCAGAGCGGCCATGCGGCTGCGGGTCGAGCTGTCGCCCGAGGCGCGACGGCGCTTCCGGTTAGCCGGTGAGGAGGCAAACGACGCTCCCCTGGCAAATCTGGTCGGGAAGAGCTGAAGGGCGTTCGCTCGTACGACGACTTCAACGTCTTTATGAAACAGCTTCGGAGTTACGCCCACGAAGCAAACACGAAGCTGACAGCGAAGCGACAGAAGTTGCTTCAGAATGCGCTTGCCGAACGGGACAGCACGCCGAGCCGGTCATCCGGGTCATCAGCAAGCCTGGCAAGGAGCCAGATCCGCTGCGTGGGCTATTCCGGCGACCATCGATGCAAGGCGCAGGTGGTCGTGTACGAGCCTGACAGCGAGTTGCGGGACACCGAGCAGATTGCGTTGCAGGAACCGGGCGGGATCGAGGCTTCCATCCGGCGCGAGGTGCTGCCGCACGCGGTTGGCGCCTGGATCGACGAGAGCAAGACCGAGATCGGCTGCGAGATCAGCTTCAATCGCTATTTCTACAAGCCGCAGCCGTTGCGGCCGTTGGAAACGATCAGGGCAGATATTCTCGCCCTGGAAAAGGAAACCGAGGGCTCCTGCGGCGGATCGTAGAGGCCGGCGCCGGATAGCGGACTGTTCAAGGCCCGCTTGCATAAAGGCACGGTACCGTGGCCTTATTTAACGCAGCCTTTATTATGGGCCGAACCTCGGTTGCTTATGCAAGGCAGCCTTACTACACGGACCACCCTTGTCGGAGCTCGCCAACCGCCGGAACCCATCAGCGCCAGCCCACCGGCTATCGCGCATTGATCCTGCGCCCTTGCCACCGCAACCGCCGGTCACGCTCGGCGGCGAGCTGCAACGCCTCCTGTCGCAGGCTGACCTCGCGCTGGGCCGGCTCGACGGCTCGACAGGAAATGATGCACCTATGAGGATGCTGGTGGAGCGTTTCGATCCGCGCTCCCGCGAAGGGAGCGACCCGGAGCAACACCTACAATCCGGTGCTCATCGAGCGTTTCGATCCGCACTCCCGCGAAGGGAGCTACAGGGCGCGGGCAAGGGCGCCAGGCGCGGATAGAGGTTTCGATCCGCGCTCCCGCGAAGGGAGCGACACATCAGCGAATGCCAGGCATTGCGATGCCCTTGCCCATCACACCCACGGTGTTGACGGTGTTGACGACGGCGTCCACATCCTGCTGCAAGAGATCGCCGTTGGTTAAGGCCACTGTCATGGTCGTTGTCCTCCTCTTAATAGTACCACGCCGGAGCGACTTTGACCGGTGCCTCCCACTGCACCTGCTGCAACACGATGCGGACTCGTGCCTCCGCGGCGGCGCTGCTTACAGCAATTCCTCGTATCAAGGATGTCTGCTCGCAGCTTCCACGTGGACGGAACAACGGTTGGTTCTCTCATTCCGATATTCCGATCATTCGCGCAACATCAACCGCGAAAGCCACTTTATGACGGATCCAGGCGAACTGGTACAAAGGCATCGGCAAACAGTTTGCCAGCCATGGCTCGGTTGAGCATCAAGTGAACGAATGGGTTCGCTACGCCCAACGCTACACCAGCCACACGAACACGGTTGAAGGCTACTACAGCATTTTCAAACGCGGCATGAAGGGCGTTTATCAGCACTGCGCGGAGAAACATCTGCACTGCTACTCTTGCAGAGTTTGATTTCCGCTACAGCCAGCGCGTCAAGCTCGGGATCGACGATACGGAGCGGACACGCCGAGCACTCAAAGGCATGGTCGGTAAGAGGCTGACCTATCGTGCGTGAGTAACCACTGGCCGATCTTTCGCCAGATGGCGTCAACTTGCATTCCCCGTATTCCACAAATGGTCCAAACAAAAACGGTACAAGTATTTGAATTTGCTTCTGAAATGGGCGAATCAGAGAAAAAGGGGGCAGAATGTAATTGCGCGTTGCTATTCTGTCAAGAGACTCTATGTTTCTGTGGGGAGGATGATTCGCGACAGGATCGTCAGGTGACTGAAAATCTAGATGTCAACGTCACCTACAGAGTGAATCTTTCAGGCGGCCAACAGCGTTTGAAGGAAGCAATTCTCTATGCAGCCGAGAGGGGCCAAGGAATGGTCCATTTCGGCCGCACCAAGCTCCATAAAATCATTTGGAGGGCAGATTTCCGCTCGTTCTATGAGCGGCATCAACCCGTGACTGGGCGCATGTACCAAAAGCTCGAATGGGGACCAGCTCTAGTTGAAATGGTTCCCGTCATGCAAGAGTTACGGAGGAGTGGCTGCCTGCAAGAAGAGCGCCGGGTACATGGGGATAAAGAAGAATTTAGGCCGATAGCAACAGTCAAGGCAATGCTCCGGCTATTCAGCCCAGAAGACATCGAGTTTCTAGATGAATCTCTTCGACATTATTGGGATATGACCGGAACAGAAACAAGCGACGACTCTCATGGCATCGCTTGGAAGACTCGAAACTTGGGAGACCCAATCCCCTACGAAGCATCCTATTTCAACGATGACTCTCTCCCGCAGAAGACCCTGAACAGGCTTGCTGAAATTGCAAAAAGTCACGGTTTGCGCTCAATCTAAGAAATGCGGGAGATAATAGAGTCAGAGCATTTCAAGGCGGCGGTCGAGGCATTAGGGGGTCATCGGGCGATTGATGAAGCTTTAGAGCCTATTATGGAAGCACTGCACCAAAATCCGCATGGCTTCCCAAGTTTCAGAAATCAATGGGTCAGTTTTCACTATGCTCGGATTAAAGGACTTGCGCGTGCTTTGATTCCGCCATTGCTGCTGATGTTCATAATAGAGGCGAATGGAGATGTGATTCTTGACTACATCGAAGAAGACCAAGACGCAGACTAATAAGGATGACCAAGTTTAACACCTGCCGCAGGGGCGCCCGCGAGCTGGGCTGTGATGAATCCGAAGAACGGTTTCAGGAAACGTTGCGGAAGGTTGCCAAGCCAAAGTCCAAAACTAAGCCAGCCATGCCGCCGTCACGTAAGTGACGACACCAAAATCAGTCATCTGAATGTCAAGGTTACCCTTCAATCGCAGTTCAAAAATTTCCTTTCCAGGGAGTCCGTATCTAATGTGCATGTGCATTTTTCCCGCCATTCGCTGACAAGCTTCCTGCTCCATGTCCATGCGATCATCGGAAATTCGCATGGTGCTGCCTGGAAGGATAGTGGCGGGCGGCTTTGGGAATTGGGAACGCGGCGGGTCACAATCCTGAATTCCCGTTTCCGCTTGCGCCAGTATCAAGAAATTGGAAATTTTGCATCGTTCCGAAAATCGACGCCTATTTGAGCGTAGTCGATCGTTCTAGGAACGCCAGCGAGAGCATGATCTGATCCCAATATTCTTGGCCCCGATCCGGTCCCGGTACTCGCCTCCGCCCAGGCCTGCCTGGTTTCGATCCGCGCTCCCGCGAAGGGAGCGACTCGCCGGCGAAGGTCGCGGCGTTGACGACCTCGATGTTTCGATCCGCGCTCCCGCGAAGGGAGCGACAGGCAAGCGGCATCTTTCGGGACTCGATGAGCAAAATGCATCGCGCGGGCGGACCGACTGTCAGGACGAGAATCGCGGGTTGTGCAGATATGATTCGAGCCTGGGAAACGTCGCTCCAGCCATGGCTAGATCGGATAATGGCATCCCGTCCCGATGTCGCGGGTTTCCATCTCGAATCTGCGGGACAGCAGGCGCAGGCCGCTCTCCGCACCGGCGATGTCATCATGATAGCGGCCGACGCAGAAGATCGCAGAGGCACCGTCCAGGTTGGTATAGGTCACGGTAACATAGCTCATGGCCGCGTAGCGATCGTCGGGCTTCGGCTCGACGCTGTAGAGGCTCGCCTGCCGGAACAGCCTGCCGGGCAGGTGAACGTGATTGTGAATGCTCTTGAGCAGATTGCCGAGCTCGTCCTTCTTGAGCTGCAACAGGACCATCTCTTTCCTGAGATCGGGGCTGAAGCAGCTGATCGTGTACTCATAGCTCTCGTCCAGCAGGGCGAGATAGCTGTCGTACTGCTCGGAATCGAGATGCATGCACGAGCGGGCAACCAGATCCCAGATGCGATCTCTGGCGCTCATGGCTCGCTCGCGCCCAGCGAGCTCGACAGGCGCCGTTTCGGATCATGCGCCGGGCGGCCCATGAGCCGGCCCCATTCCTGATAATAGGCGCGCAGCAGGCCGTCGTCCTGGGTGCGCATGTTCTCGTGGCGGGCGAGAATCGAATAGGCGCCGCCGCCCCCGCGGTTGGCCTCGCTCACGCACTCGATCGCGTGCGCGTCCTCGTAGAGATTGCGCCCGAACGGTCCCCAGAACTGATTGTGATGCCGGACGCGCATGGCGCGCTCATCGGCGCTCTCGCCCTTGATCCCCAAGCCCCGCCATTCCACCAGGGTCTCGTTCGGGCCGATCGGGCTCGACGTGTCGATCCGCATCACCGTCGCGCGCACCAACACATTGGTGTCGGGAAAAATCTTCACCGTGCGGAACTCGTCCGGCATCATTGCCGGCATCGGCACGGTGCTGCGGCTGGTCCAGCCCTTCACCGTCTCGTAGCGCTGCCGCATCGGGCTGAGCGTGGCGTGGGCGCCGGAATAAATCTTCCACACACGGTCGTGATAGCCGTCTCCCTTCATGGCCACGCGTCGATTCACGTAGTGCAGATATTCGTGATACGGGTCCATGTTCGTCTCATGCCACTGCTTCCAGTTGGCACGCACGATCGTCTTGCTGTAATGAAATACTTCCAGCGGCCGTTCCGGATCGCCCATGACCGGGAGCAGATTCTCCAGCGCATCGCCTAGATACTCGTCGAGTGACGGCGCGCCGTCGTCGAGGTTGACGAATACCATGCCCAGCCGGGTCTCGGTCCGCACGGCGCGCAGGCCGAGCTTCTCCTTGCACAGGCCGACCTGGTCATAGGCCTCATCTCTCGGAATATGGATGCAGTTGCCGCGCGTGTCGAAGCACCAGTGGTGAAAAAGACACGTCCAGCTGCGGGCGTTGCCGCTGAGCTCGCGCACGACGAGCGCGGCGCGGTGGGAGCAGGCATTGACGAAGCTGCGGATATTGCCGTCGTCGCTGCGCACGACGATCAACGGCACGCCGGCATGGGCGACCCGGCGAAAATCATCGACATTGGGAAGCTCGCTCTCGTGGCAGGCAAATTTCCATGTGCGCTTCTTCACCCGCTCCAGCTCCTCCTTGAACAGGTCGGGATCGGTATAAATCGCGTTGCTGATATAATCCTCGCCGGGAATCTCCGGTGGGCTCTGCCAGGCTTCTGCCGTCCGTGCCATTTGTTTCCTCCTGCTGTTCCTACGCTTATTCTTGCGCTTTTTCCTGCGCTGCAGCGCGGCGCGCTCGCTCAAATCCGATCAGCAAATGCGAACCGCTCCTCTCCCCGCCCCAGGAGCGGAGAGAGTGCGACCGGACCCGCAGCACGGTTGTGCATCGACCTGATAGGGCCGACGTCAATGGTCGAGCCGGATATTGGCGCGCCTGGCGACGGTCGACCAACGGCCGATCTCGTTCCCGATGTACGTGCGATACCGCTCGGCGTCCATGAAATCCAGATCGGCTCCCACTGTCATCAGCCTCTCCTTTACCGCGGTATCGGAAGCGAACGCGCTCAACGCCTTCCCCAATACGGCGAGGACGTCGCGCGGGGTGCCCCTGGGAGCAACCATGCCGGTCGAGCTGTCGATCAGAAACTCGGGATAGCCCAGCTCCGCCGTGGTCGGCAGCTCGGGTGCATTTGCCGCGCGGCGGCTGCTCAGTACGGCCACGGCCAGCAGATTGCCGTCACGAACGTGGGCAATGGCCGACGGCAGGTTGTCGAACATCACGTCGAGCCGCCCGGCTATCAGGTCGGTCAGCGCCGGGGCGCTGCCGCGGTATGGCACATGCTGAATATCGATGCCGGCGAGATCCTTCAGGAGCTCGCCCGCCAGATAGCCGCTGGAGCCGATGCCGGCCGACCCGAACCGCAGGCGCCCAGGCTCGGCCCTGGCCGCGGCAATGAACTTGGCCAAGCTGTCGAACGGCGCACTGCGATTGACGATCATGATGTTCGGCACCGTCACGAAATTGCCGATCATCTCGAAGTCCCGCAGCGGGTCGTAGGGAAGAGCGCGATCCAACGCCGGCAGGAAAACAATCGGCCCGGACGCGACGGCGTACAGGGTGTATCCGTCAGGCGTCGCCTTGGCGGCGATCTCGGTGCCGAGCTGCCCTCCAGCACCGGGTCGATTTTCCACATAGAAGGACTGTCCGAGACGTTGCGTGAAATCCTGCGCGAGGATGCGCGCAACCAGATCGCTGGTACCGCCCGGCGGGTAGGCAACGATCACCTTGACCGGTGCGCTCGGATACGAGGCGGCCGCGAAAGCGGCACTCAGGGCAACGATGAGGCCGAGCCAGGGAGCCAGCGGACGGACGGCCCGCAAAAAAGCTCGCCGACCCGGATACGATCCCGCCTGCATGGGCGAATACCCGGAAAAGCGACGGCTAAAAGCAATCGCATATCCATTGCCTGCATTCAACTTGAAGCGTCGAGGCGGCGTAGCGCGACTGTTCGCCGACCGTGCGCGCGTGGTCGTGAAACCGGTTCGGTTACAGCGAGCCAGTCTTGGTCAGCACAACGTGGGTGGCAGCTGAAGTGACGACATGCTCGGTGCGGCTATAGCCGAGACGCACAAGATCCAGGCCGAAGAAAAGGCTTTCGCCACAACCAAGAAAGACCGGCGAGATCGCGAGATGCACTTCGTCGACGAGACCCGCACGAAGATATTGCTGCACGGTCGCAACTCCGCCGCCCAACCGGATGTCCTTTCCGTTGGCCGCTTGCCGAGCCAATTGCAGCGCTGCGTGGACGCCGTCACTGACGAAGTGGAAGACTGTGCCGCCCTTCATCGTGACGGGCGCGCGCGGGTAATGGGTCAGGACGAAGACCGAGCAGCGATACGGGGGCTCGTCGCCCCACCAGCCTTTCCAGCTGTCGTCCGGCCACGCTCCGCGAACCGGTCCAAACATGTTGCGACCCATGATCCAGGCGCCAACGTTCTTGAAGCCACGCGCCGCAAAATCGTCGTCTGGGCCGGTCGTGCCGCCGTCCTTGCGCAAGACCATCGTCTGGAAAGTCCGTGTCGGAAAAGCCCAGTCATGCAGGCCCATTCCGCCGACGCCAAGCGGATTGTCGGCATCCTGGTCGGGGCCGGCGCCGTAGCCATCGATCGACACGGTGAAGCTACGGATCAGCAACCTGCTTCGCGAGGGCGAGCTCACGCAGGACAGCCAGCATTCAAAGCCGCCAGATTCATGGCCAGGGTCCGCCCCGGGTCCTTGGCCCCGAGCCCTCCCGCGAGCGGCAGCCGGACGGCAAGGCCGAGCGCCTCGCAGCCCCGATCGCTAGAAATAGGGCGCCAATAATCCTACGAGAACAAAGAAGCCGGCTGCTGCCCCCAGCATGGCAAGGCGCGTCCGGGCGGCGATCGACGGCGACAGCGCAAACACGATCGCGGCGATGACGGAAACCGGCACCGTGAGCGCCGGCAGCTGGCCAAAATCCGGCCCCGCGACCGCATAAGCGAGGACGACACCCAATCCCCAGCCGGCAGGCAGCGCCAGCGCCACAGCCGCGATCACCAGGATTGCCGAGGGAATTCGCATGCAGCTCGCGGCCCTGTGCGGCGTTTGCCGCGCCGAGCACCATGCTATGGCAGAATGTTTGAGACTTCCTCAAACCAAATCAGGAATTGCGCTCTTGTGTCGCCCAGGTGCGATTCCGGGCACTACCCCTGGCCAAATGGCTTTTCGGCCGCCAGCCGCTGCGCAGCCTCGCTCGCGATGCTGAGATCGATGATACGATCCTGCGCCACCTTATGCTCGACCATCCTGAATGTGTCCGCCCAGAAGTCCTGCTCTCGCATGATCGAGGCGACGTTCGGTCTTCCATCCTCGGAAATCCATTCCCAATGGGGCGCGACCGCCTTGAGAAGCTCCTCATCGTGCGGAATGATTGATTTTGCGATCAGGTTGAGCATCTCCGGGTGACCGGCGGGCTCGCTCGCCACGCGGTTGAACAGCCTGCCCGCGTGCATGCATGCCATGGCGTAGCGGACCACTGCGTCGCGTCGCTTCCCCAAGAGCTCGTCGCGCACGGTCTGAATGGCCGCTTGCGAATCGGGGAGAATCTCGTCGCGCGACAGCATGATCCGGCAGAAGCTCCGCTTCTGGGCAAGATAAGCCAGGTGATAGGTGATCTCTGCGACATCGACCTGTTTCTGGCCGAGCTGCTTGACGATGTCGGGCTGCGCAACCGACGTCTGCCATTGCACGTCATGCACGGGGTCTAGGCCGGCGAGCTGCAGGGCCGAGCCCAGGCTGTATTGATTGATGCTGCCGGCCGCACCCACGGCGGCGATCTTGCCCTTCAGCCGGGGCAGGTCGTGCAGTGTCCTCACGCCTGCCTCGTAGTAGTCGCTGCGTATCACCAGCGCGGTGACTGCGCGTCCCTGCCGTCCCTGCCCGTTGCACAGGAATGCGCGAAAGGGAGCGGCCCGGTAGAGCGAGTTGAAGAAGCCGGCGTTCGGGGTCATGACCCCGATATCCAGCTCGGCCGAAACCATCGGAGCGACGACCAGCGCGCCGTCCGGAAAGACTTTCATCTCGATCTCGAGGCCGACCTTGGAGAAATACCCGAGATCCCTCGCAAGGAAGATCGTCGCCTGGTTGATGAAAGGCGAGAGCCCGATGTTGAGCTTCTCTGCACCCTGTCCGCGCGATCGAACGCTCCCGGCCAGAAGGCCGAGCGAGCCGCTGCCCGCCGCCAGAAAGGCCCTGCGCGAAATTCCTGTCATGACACCAGTGTACTCGAGCCTGTCGATCTGTCCCACTCGGATCTGGCCCGCTGTGCAAGCCCGGCTTGGGTCACGATCTGGCGAGCGCGGCTGCGCCCCTCTGCAAGGACATTGGCTGTATCCCCGAACGTCATGAGCTTGTGGTTGCTCACAACTTCACGCCCGTTCACGATTACGGTGTGAGCGTCCGCCCCTCGTGCCGAATAGACGAGACCTGCGATTGGATTTGTCGCGGGGGTCGCGTGCGGTGTCTGCAAGTCGAAGATCGCCACATCGGCGAGCTTGCCGGGCTCGATCGAGCCGATCTCGTCATCGAGCCCCAGCGCGCGGGCGGCATTGATGGTCGCCATTTCCAGGCACCGTTCGGCAGGCATGATCGCCGGATCGAGGTGCTTCACCCCTTGCAGGAACGAGCACGCCTTCATCTGCTCGACCATGTCGACCGAATCGTCGACCATCGGGCCGTCGGAGCCGAGCGCTACGTTCACGCCGGCCTCCAGCGCGGGGGCCGCGGGCCCGATGCCTCCACCCCGCACTGCCTCGCTTGTCGGGCAATAGACGAGGCTGGCGCCGCTGCTTGCCATGAGCCGAAGGTCCGTCGGGGTGCAATTGATGCCGTGGACGAGTATCCACGACGAGTCCAGCAGACCCAGTTGCATCAGCATATGGGTGTCTGTTTGTCCGGTCTTGCGAAGGATCTGCAGATAGCTCTTGTCGAAGGAAAGCGTTCCCCCGGAAATGTGCGCCGCGAGCTTCAGCCCGTGGCGATCTGCCAACCGCTTGCTTTCCACGAGGAGCTCCTCCGAGGTCAGCTGCTGCTCGACAAATACCGAGGTGCATTCCGCGACCAGGCACAGGCGGGTCAACCCGTCGTCGGCGCTCTTCCAGCGGGGAATCAGCCCCTCGACGTAGCTGATCTCCTCCGTCAGGTTGCGGGGATGTCTCGGGTTGCCGGGCAGTCTGCACTGGACCTCCTTGCCGATCACCTGGCGAAACCCGAGCTCGACCGTCGGACGTGAAATGCGCCGCAGCAGCTCCTCGCTGGTGGTCGTTCGCAGATGGTTCAGGCAGCAGGTCGTGCCGCCCATCAGCATCTCGATTCCCGCGAGATACGATGTGAGCTCCATGTCGGCGTCGGTAAGGTGCGGCAGGACCGGAAAAACCAGATGCGGAAACCAGTCCTCGAGCAGGAGCCCGTGTCCGAGTCCTTTGAACAGGTGATAATAGAAGTGCTGATGCGCATTGATGAGGCCGGGCACGACGATCATGCCGTCGGCGTCTATCGTGCGCTCGAGCTGCTCCCCGGGCAGTTGCTGCCGGCCGCCTACACGTTCGATCCTGCTGCCGTTGATGAGGACGAAGCCGCCGGGATGGACGCTGCGCCTTGCATCCACGGTTACGATGTAGCCGTCCTTGATCAACGTTCGTGACATGGAGGTCGCTTCCTGCGCCGCGATCCGTTGTCAGTACATCATTCGGCCGGCGGTGACATTGATGTCCTGTCCAGTCATGTGCCGTGCGAGGTCGGAGGCCAGGTAGAGCGCCATCGCGGAGATATCGGTCTCCTGCATCATGACGCCGAGCGGAGAGTCGTCGGTGAAGAACTCCCGGACCTGATTTTCGGGGACGTTCTGCGCCTTCGCCATGGTGCGGATGACCGAATCCATGCGCGCGCCTTCGATCGGCCCCGGGTTGATGGCGTTGACCCGGATACCGCAGGGACCGAGCTCGAGCGCAAGCGTCCGGGTCAACCCGATCAGCCCCATCTTCGAAGCGGCATAGGGCGCCCGCCGCGCCAACGGCCGCTTGCCTACGGCGGAGCCGATGTTCACGATCGCGCCTGACTTGGCGCGCATCATGGGTTTCGCGGCCGCGCGAATGCAGAGATAGGGCGCCGTCAGGTTCGTCCGCAGGACCTCCTCCCATTCGGATGGTTCCAGGTCGACGACCATCTTGGTCGGGCCGGCTATCCCCGCATTGTTCACGAGGATGTCGAGCCGGCCGAAAGCCTCGAGTGCCTCCGAGACCAGCCGATCGCATTCGCCCGCGTGCGTTACGTCGGCTTGCACGATGATCGGCTTTGCGCCTTCCTGCGCGGCCTCGGCTGCGACCCGGGAGAGTGCGTCTCTGTCCCGTGCGGTCAGCACAACATTCGCGCCTGCGGCGGCGAAATCGAGCGCGATTCGCCTGCCGAGACCGCGGCTCGCGCCGGTGACGATCGCTGTCCTGCCGTCGAATCTCACGCTGCTGGATACTTTCGGAGGGCGTCGTTATTATGCAAGTTTGCCCGGCTTTACAATTGGCAGCTCATTCGGGACGCGAGCCGTGGGTAAGAAAACAAGAAGAGTGGTAACCGGGCACAACGCCGAGGGAAAGTCCACTTTCATCCTCGATGGCGATGCGCCGAATGTGAAGGAAATGCTGCCGGGGCTGTTCACCACTGAGCTCTGGATCACGCGAGCCACGCCCGCGGACAACAAGGACAATATCGACGCAGCGGATGCATTTCCCTATCTGGAGCCGCCGCGTACCGGATCGGCTTTCAGGGTGGTGGAATTCCCGCCCTCCAACTGGCAGCACGATACGGACGCCGCCGAAAAAGCGAGGAAAGGCTGGGAGTCGATCGGCGCGGGTCATGCCCAGAAGAAGGGCACAGCCAACATAATGATGCACACCACGGCGTCGGTGGATTACGCAGTGGTCATGACCGGGGAAATCTGGGCGATCGTGGAAACCGGCGAAACCCTTCTGAGAGCAGGAGACGTCCTGGTGCAGCGCGGAACGGCCCACGCCTGGGCAAATCGCACGGATGCGCCCTGTCTGGTTGCGTTCGTTCTCATCGGCGCGGAGCCGATCCAGCCTTGACGAGGATATCATGAAAATCGCTTCAGCCGTGGTCTCCGCGTGGCTGCTTGGTGCAATGCCGGCGCAGGCACAGGAGAAGCTCACCTACAACATGTCGTGGCTTCCCCAAGGCAGCTCTGCCGGCACGATCGTGGCGCTCGACCGCGGATTCTTCAAGGAAGCCGGGCTCGACGTCTCGATCGTGCGCGGCTACGGCGGCAACCGCACCGCCAACGAGCTCGACCAGGGACAGTTCGAGGTCGGCTATGTCGATCCGATCAGCGTCATCCTCAACCGCTCGAATGGAGGCAAGATCAAGATGATCGGCGCCATCAACACCCAGTGGCCCGCCGGGATCTGCTGGGAGACGAGCCGCATGCAGGTCAAGACGCTGGACGACCTCAAGGGCAGGACGCTCGGCGGCGGGTCCGCCTCGGTGGTCCACAATATCTTCCCCGTATGGCTGGAAATGAACGGCAAGCCGCCGGACATGGTGAAGCTCGTGCGTATGGACCCCGCGGTGGTCGACATTTCCCTGATCGAAGGCAAGATCGATCTCGCAGAATGCTGGAAGGCGAGCAACCGCGCCGTGATACAGAAGCTCGCGCGCGACGCGGGGCTGCAGGTGGCCTGGCTGGACTATGCCGCCTACGGATTGAACGCCTACGGCAGCGGCTTCGCCTCGACCGAGGGGCTGATCGCGAAGAGACCCGAGGCGCTACGCAAGTTCCTGCGCGCCTCCTACCGCGGCTACGAGTCCGCCATAGTCAACCCGGAGCAGGCGGCCGATTCGATCGTGAGGCAGTTTCCGACTGTCGACCGCGACATCGTGCTGCAGCAGACCCGGGAGATCAGCGAGCTCATCACCGATCCTCAGGTCAAGGCCGAAGGACTCGGCTACATGCGCGAGGACAGGATGCTTTCTGCGCTTGCATTCATCCGAAAGGCGTTCAACCTCAAGCAGTCGGTCAATCCCGCCGACGTCTATACCGACAGCCTGCTCAAATAGGGGAGTCGCGCACGTGAATGCGATGCCGGAAGTGAATCTCGGCCCGCGCCGGCTGGGGCACGTGAACATGTTCGTCGTCGATCTCGAAAAGTCGATCACGTTCTACTCCGATGTTGCAGGGATAGAGTTGGTGCGCCGCGAGCCGGGGATCCGCGGCGGCTTTCATTCCAACGGCAACTCGCACCACGATATAGGGCTTATCGAGGTCACCCAGGGCGAGGTGATCGGACGCGACGGCTACAAGCAGCCGTCCAGCTGGCGGGGAAAGCGCCCCGGCCTCAATCATCTCGGCTGGGAAATGGATAGTGAAAGCACGCTCGTTTCCGCGCTTCACCGCGCCGAGCAAAGAGGAGTTGAAGTGACGGCTTATGCCGATCACCTGATCACCCACAGTGCGTACCTGCGAGACCCGGACGACAATTGGCATGAATTCTATGCTGATATCGTGGAGGATTGGCGCGAAATCTTCAATCTGGATCGCGACGATCTGGTAAGCGGCAAATGGGAGTGGAATAAGCAGCCACCGGATGAAAATGCCTATTACCCCAAGCATTCAGAAAGACGCCTGGTGGCGGGCGCGCCGTTCGGAACTCTCAGAATCTCGCATGCCCGGCTGGTCGCGCGCGATTATCCGGCCGTTCTCGAGTTCTTCCGCCATATTGGGGGCATGGAGCTCGTGGCCAGCGGCGAGGGCATTGCATTCCTGCGCAACAAGTCCTCGGACCTCGATCTGATCCTGGTGTCGGACAAATACGATCTCGAGCCTGGGCTGCACAGCGTTTCCTTCCTGGTCGACAACGACACCGATCTGATCGGAGCAAAAAAAATGCTGACGGAGCGGGGTGTCTCTGCCGCGCTGCTTGCAACCGATCGCAAGCAGGGTCTGATCATGTCCGACCCCGATGGCGTACAGGTCGAGCTCTATCGCCGCGCCTCTCCCGGGTTTGAGATGCTCGTGCCGTCGGCAGCGGATCGGAATTGGCCGTTCGGGGAATAGGCCGCGCCGGCCTTTGAGTTGATCGGAACGCGCAGCCGCCACGAAGGAAGCCGATCATGTTTCACGGCTCGTTGAAGAGATAATGACGGATCATATAGTCCAGACCGCGCCGCCAGGACTCGTCGGTGTTTCCGCGGATATCGACGCTCCTGGCGAATTCCATTTTTCTCGTTCGCGCATTCTCTATGTATAGGTTTATGTTAAGAATGAGGTTGCTCACCTTCTGGACCGTTCCCCAGGCCGCCAGGTCCGCTCCGATCTTTTGAGCGAAGTCACGCTCACAGCCGTTGCAATTTCGTATGTCCGGTCCGCGTGCGATTTCCTCTTGCAGGCTGGTCGGGATGCTGACGATCCGGAAACGACCCGAGGCATCAAGCCGTTCTCGCAGCAGCTCGTCGAGCATCTGCAAGCGTGCCTCCTCGACAGGCCGGGTTGCCTCGATCGACGTGTTGATCAAGGCAAAGCCAAAAAGCGCAACACGCGGGTAGTCGTCGGCGGTTTGCGTCAGGTCGGAAGCTCCGACTGCGCCAACAAAAACAGTCATGAGAGCCGCCACGATCCTCGAAGCCATGCGTTCCCTTGCCTTGATCGGCCAAGTGAGCAAGCCCATTGATACCAGGACTGATTCAATCCAGCAGGCCGGCCTTGCGCACGCCCGCGGCAATCCTTTCGGCGTCAGCTGCATCCTTGAACGGCAAACGGCCGATATGGTCGGTCAATGAATAGCGGGGATTGACGTCTGTGAGCTCCTGCCAGACGCGGCGGGCCTCCTCCGCCCTGCCCAGGTGACCCAGAGCCGATGCGAGCAAGCCCCGAGACAGATCCGTGTAGGGATTGGCCGCTATGCGATCCCTGAACACTTTCGCGGCGGTCTCGTAGTCGCCGGCCACGAGATAGGCCGTACCGAGGAAATGCAGGTATTGCGAAGGGATCGTGGGGTCGAGACGCATCGCCCGCTCGATGTAAGGAACGGCCTTCATCGGCTCCCCGGTATAGATGTGCAGGATGCCTTTCCCCATGACCGCCGGCGCGTAATTGGGGTAGAGCGCCAGCGCCCTTTCGCTCTCGTTCGCCCATCGCCGATAGTCCTTCCTGTTCATGGCTGCCATGGAGGCGACCTGATGTGCGAACGGGTTCTTGTCGTCCCTGGCGATTGCGATGTCGGCGAGGCGCTCGGACTCGCGGAGCGACAGCCCGGGGTCGTCGCTCCAGCGGTTCTGATAATCCAGGCCATAGCCCATGCTCAAGCCGGCATAGGGAGCGGAATAGTCCGGGTCGAGCTCGATCGCGCGCCGGAAACAAGCCATCCATTGCTCGAACGTCTCGCGATCCTTTTTGAGCCCGAGCATCAGCTCGCGGCCTTTGAGAAACAGGTCGTGTGCCGCGACGTTTCTGGTACCGCCCGCAGCGATGCGCGCCTTCTCGGCATCGCTCAGCGTGACCTTGAGCGCGCCGACGATGTGGCGCGCAAGCTCGTCCTGGACCTCGAAGATGTCGGTGAGATCGCGGTCATAGCGCTCGGCCCATAGATGCCCGCCGGACGAGCCGTCGATCAGCTGTGCCGTAACCCGCACGCGGTTGCCTGCCTTGCGGATGCTCCCCTCGAGCGCGAACCGCACTCCCAGCTCCCGGCACACCTGCGGGACATGCACGGCCTTGTCCTTGTAGAGGAATGCCGAGTTGCGCGCGATCACGAACAAGCCCGACACCTTGGACAAGTCGGTGATGATGTCCTCGGTGATACCGTCGCTGAAATAGTCCTGCTCCAGGTCCCGGCTCATATTGGCGAATGGGAGGACCACGATCGACGGCCGGTCCGGGAGCGACGGGGCGACGGAGGGCGCACGCGCCCCCGAGGTGCCGACCGCCACGCCGACTGCAGCAACCTCATCCTCGAATCCGGATCGCAGTGTCGGGGTTGGCCGGCCCGAGTCCGGCGATGCCGCCTCGGCACGCGCCGGCCTGGCTGCGGCCTTCTCCTGACGCACCCGGCGGGCCAGCACATCCGCTGCTACAATGAGGACGCCGATCGAGACGATCGCCGCACGGATATCGAGCCACGCCGGCCACACCAGTCCGGCTTGCGGCACCTCGACATAGCGGAGTGCCGCTGCAAACCAATGCTCCGGGCCGAACCCGGTCAGTGCGACCACCGTTCCCACGAGCACCCACGAGCTGACATTGCTGGCGGCGGTGCGCCAGATGGGGCGGATCAAGCGTCCGAATGGCTGTGCGATGGGCATGAGGGTGGTCGGTTCAACCGTGCCACTCAGATGTAGCTCGCAGCCGCCCCCATCGGAAGGGCTCGTTTCCTTCGCGGGCGCCCGGAAGTAGCTAGAAGCTATCGACGTTCCGGATCTGTCGCGCCTGGATAGCCAGACCGCGTCACGATGAAGCCGGATCACCTTGCAGGGTGCGCAAAGGCGCGCAAGGCTTTGGCCAGAACGGAGTCTTTGGATGGGCGCCTTTGCCCACCCTACGGTTCAATTCGAGTGGGACGCTCTGCAGGCTGTCCCCATAGAAGGCGTCGCTGCCTTCAGCCGAGCCATGCCACGAGCAACCAGATAACGCCAACCCATACCAGCAAAGATACCGCAAGAAGTCCCAAATATGCGGCGCGGCGCAAACGAGGCGATCGCGGCTCGCCCAGCGTATGTGGACCGCCGTGCGGTTCCGCGCCGCCAGGCTCTTCGGAACGCTCTATTATCTCCTCCGCAGAGTTCCTTATCGATTGTTTTGTCATGGCCGCCTCCCGAGACGCGGTATCGGGATGAGGATAGCACGCGAGCAGGACAAGATGATAGGCACTGTTTGGTCCAGCTGCGCGACAGCCTAGGGCAGGATGACTTTTCTTCGAGTCGTCATCCTACCCTATGCCTTGCCTATGCCTTGTCTTGGCACGTCCCTTGGCACGTCCCTTTTCACAAAAGCGCTCCCGCCCTCGGGGCAAGAGGAGGAGGCCTCTGCGGGACATGCTCCAGGGGCATGGTCTCGAATTTTCCTCTCCGGGAACCTCCTGGCCTCTCGGGCATATCCCCCCGGGCCGAGCCCGCCGGAAGCGGGCCAAGGGCCCGACAACCTGCATGGCCGAAACTTAGATGGCCGATCTTACGTGGCTGGAGCCTGTGCCTGTGCGCCTGTGAGCCTTGCAGACGGCAATCGCCGCGTTTTTTTTACATCTGGTCGAAAATGGAGCTCAAATGCGAACCGTCACGACAGCACCGATTTTGCTGCAAGCTGCGCGGGCACTGTGCCGGCATCACATTCGGGGTGGGCACTTCGCCGTGCGTCAATTGCAGACGCTCGGAATGCTCGATGCCATTGCCGAGTACGATCTGGACGGGACCCAGATCTCGGTTCCTCTCTATCGCATCCCGTGGGATCATCTCGACGTGCGCAACTACGAAGCTGATTTTATCGCTGCATTCCGTGCTGCCGTGCGATCCTTGCAGGACGTGCAGCTCTTCGACTGCGGGGCAGATATCGGAATCTTCTCAGCGAAATTATGCTCCGGGCTGAAAAACATCGCGCGTATAATCGCATTTGAGCCAAATGAGGCGGTCCACGACTTCCTTCGACTCAATCTCGCGCGCCTCGCTGTTCCATTCATCGTGACGTCCAGTGCACTGAGCAACCGATGCGGGCCGGGGCGACTCGAAAGTCCGGACCATAGTCCAGCGGACCATGCCAGGTTCCTGGTCATGGGGAGCGGCGATCTCAAGGTCGAGACGCTCGACGCCTACGGCGTGCGCGGCGGCAATATCGCGATCAAGATCGATGTGGAGGGCGGCGAGCTCGCGGTCCTCCAGGGCGCCGCGGAAACCATCAAGGCGGCCACCGCCTGCGTTGTCGCTGTCGAGGCTCACCCGACAGTGGCGTCCCGCACCGGGCGCGATCCGATAGAATGCCTGAGATTTCTCGACTCCCTGCGCCCATTCCGGTTCACCATCGCAGAGACCGGGGAGCATCCCTCGTTGGCGGATCGGATCATACGCGAGGACCAGACGGAAATCTGGAACATCGTGTGCTCGACCCAAGGATGCTCGAGCGCATCAGGTCGTTGCTCTTGATGAAGACCGGATCGACGGCTCTCATCGGTGCAAATGCTCAATGCGAAACCGGTACCTTCTTGTTGATCACAAAAAGGATACCGCGAGTGCAATGCTCATCCTCCCGACTGCCTTGCGTGAAGTGATAAAACGGAAGGCCAAGCTTCTTCACCCGTGATTCCAGCTGTGCCAGGCCCGGGAAGACATCCGGTTGATTGGTGTCGTGGAAGAACATGAATCCATCGTGCTCCACGATGCGAATGTGCTCGTCCAGCCAGCTCCAGCTCCTCTGGTGATCGGCATCAGAAACAAGAAAATCATAGGCGTCGGCAGGCGCTCGACGGACAAATTCCTCCTCGCTCGCACAAACCACCTCGACGCCTTCCGCACGCAGCTCAGCGCCGAGACGCGGCTCCCATCCGTGCGTATCGAGCCAATTGTCTACGCTCGTCAGTCGGCCGGTCTGGTTGTACTTCAGCGCGTGGACGAGACTCATGGACAGATATCCGGTACCGATCCCCAGCTCGAGAATATTTCTCGGCTTTTTCGACAGCACCGCCCCAATGACGAAGATGTTGTGGGCGCAGTCGATGGCGATGCAGTTGCGGTGATCGAACCCGAGAACAAGATCGAAGAACGCGGCCAGCGCGTGGTCATCGAGCCGGTGCAATCCCGCGGACGAGGACGTTTTGCCCGGTGTTACAAATCTCTGATATCCCAGGGTGCGCTCCCGCAAGGAATCGCTGAATTTGAACAGCAGCCGCAACATGGGCTTCGGAATGCAGGTTTTGGCGTACCGTTTCAATGTCAACATGCTCATGTCAGCGTCTTTCACCTGAATGCCTCATCCGCGGTTCTCCTTGGCCGACGCCGACAGGCTCACGCCGTGGCCTCCTGCAATGCCGGCTTCCTCACCAAGGCCATGTCGAAGCGGTAGCTCTCCGGCAAGCCCAGCTCCCGGCAGAAGCGCACATAGCCGATCCGGGCTTTGAAGCCTGCGCTCTCGGCGCAATCGTCGATCAGCATGACCCCGCCAGGCGACATTCTCGGCCAGAGCCGTTTCAACGCGACGTAGGTCGGCTCGGTCAGGTCGACATCGACGAGCACCACGGAGCAGCCGTCGGGCAGCGCATCAGCGGGCAGCGTCGTGATGTCACCCTGTCGCAGCTCGACATCGACGCACCCATGTCGACGAAGGATCCTGGTTACCAGCCTCCTCGAGTTGCCGGAAAACAGATAGTGCACATCGGCCGGCGTGCCGAGCGCCTCATCGGTCGCGAACTGCTCGTCGATGAAGCCGTCGAAGGTGTCGATGCAGATGTAAGGCTTGCTGATGCCGAGCCCCTGCAGCATGCGCCTGGCGATGATGGCGGTGCCGCCGAGATTGCAGCCGATCTCGACGACCGGCCCGGCTATGTCCCGTGTCTCGATGAGGTGATGCAAAAACAGATACAGCCGCTCCGGCGCGAGCGCGAACGGCGGATAGCGATAGATCATCGGCAGCAGAGCGCTGCGGGCCATGCGCTTGAGCTGAAACGTCACGTTCATGTCGAGGGGATCCCTTTGCGAGCAGCATCATGCGTAGTCAGGACGGGGTCGGCTGCAGAACGGTGCGGCGAGCAGCCTCCTCCCTCCTCGGCGCAAGCGCGGCGATCATTTGCCAGCTGGTGCCGACGCCGCTTGCCACGGCGTTCGCCCATAGGAGGCCTTCCACGCCCATCAGCGGACCCAGCACCGCCGCCGCCGCGAGGAACGCCAGCACTGCACCGACGCGCGCAACGAAAGCGGTCCTGGTCCGGTTTTCCGCGAGCATCGCCATCGCGGGAGCTTGGCGCGCCGCTTCGAGAACGAAAGCGATCGCCAGCGGCCAGATCAGATGAGCCGAGCCGAGGATCTCCGGCCTGCGATAGAGCACAGCGATGATCGGTCCGGAGCCGATCAGAATGAGCGCGGAGTAGACAATCACGATGCCGGTGAACGCAATGGTGCCATAAAGCGTGAAGGAGCGCGCATAGGCGTGCCCTTTCGCAGCCACGTTGTCGGCGACGCGCGGCAGCAGGGCGAGATAGAGGGCTGCGTTGAATTGGCCGACCGGCGTGAACAGGTTCTGCAGCCCGCGCATCACGCCCGCGCCATCCGGACCGCCCATCGCGGCCGCGAGCGGAAAGATGCCCCACTGGGTAATCCAGAAGCACACGGCCGCGCCCACGAGCCATCGACCGGGGTGCCAGACATTGCGCGCCAGCCACACGACCGTAGCGGCCCGGGCGGTGCGCCGCCAAGGAGCCCCGGCTGCGCAGGTGACGAGCATTGCCGCTGCGGCGCCGATGCCCCACAGGAGCAGAATGCTGACCAGGTCCAGCGCCTGCAATCGATGCAGCGCGAGCGCGCCGCCCAGCATCGTGACGAGGAATGTCAGCGAGCCGGCCGCCGCCGCATCCTGCCGGTCGCGGATGTAGGCGAGGCGCCGGACGAAGATGTAGAGCCGCTGAACCGGATTGATCGCCGCAAGACACACGAGCGGGACCGCCATCTCGGGCGCCGACACCGACCAGAGCGGACTTGCGACGAGCAGCACAAGGCTCGTGGCCCCCCCATAGGCGAGCACGACCCAGGTCGCGGCGGCGTCGATGCGCTCCCGGCCCGTGCGCCCAAATCGGCTCGCGAGCGTCGGCAGCGGATCGATGATGAGGGAGATCTGGACGACCTCGATCAACAACGCAACGGTCCACAGGACGACGTATTGGCCGAAGCTCTCGAGCGGCAACCACGCCGCATACAGGATCGTCAACAGAAAGTTGGTGCCGCTGGTCAGGCCCTGATCGATGGTTGCGAAGAGCAGTCGCCCCTTCCATCGACGCGCCTTCGTCAACACGGTTGCGAGCACAGGAGCGTTCCGTGCGGGCCGGGGGTTTCTCCGCACATGGCGTCGCAGGAGGCTGGGCCTGCGGGGAGAGGGAGCAGACCGAGTATCGTTCCGCCGGCGATCACGCCTCATCGGAAGGTGCACCAAAGCGCGAATGATGGACGTTACCTCCAACTCGCTGCACCTATGGTGTCCAGCATGAACTGATAAATCTGCTCGCCGAGCGCGTCCTGGTCGAACCGGGAGCTGCCGGCCTGGGCTCCCGCCCGCCATTGCGCAAGCTGGTCCGGATCCAGAAGAACCGATTGCAGCGCCCGCCGCCACGCGACCACGTCACCCGGCGGCACCAGCCGGCCGTTCTGATTGTCGACCAGGAGCTCCGACAATCCGCCCGCGTCGCTGGCCATGACAGGCAAGCCCTGGCTCAGCGCGTGGATCACGACGCCGGGAGAGTTTTCCCATCCGATGGAAGGAGCGCACAGAAGATCGCTGTCGGCGATGAGATCGCTGATGACCTCCTGGGAACGGTAGCCGAGAAATGTGCACCAGTGCGCATTCGCGTATGCCTTTCGCAAGCGCTCCTCCTCAGGTCCCGTTCCTGCGACCTTCACGCTGAACCTGAACTGATCCGCCAAACCGGCGAGCGCCTCCAGCAATATCGCCACGCCCTTGCTCACATGCAGGCGGCCGAAGTAGAGAAAGCGTACGAAATCCGACGCCGTATGCTGAATGGTCGGCTGCGGATGGGCGTTCGCATTCAGGATGACCCGACATCGGGCATCGTCCAATCGCGTGGTTTCACGGACCTTGGCCATGATGGCTCGCGAAGGCGAGCAGATGCCGAGCCGTGGAATTCTTCTCAATGCAGTCAGACGAGCGAAGCTCACCGCGCGACAATGCAGACAGCGCGACTTGCAAACCTGCTCATGACGGGCAAACCCGCCGAATGTACAGATCAGACTTAAATCATGCATGAAATAGATTGCGGGGATGTCTCGTTTCGCAATCTCATAGAAGGTGTTGTAGCCAAGTCCCGATACGACATGAATGGCAACGAGATCAGGCCGAACCTGCTCGAGCACCTCCGACATCAGCCGGCGATTCAACGGATCCGCGTGATCGAGCAGATACCAGAGCGGCTTTTTCCATCTGGGAGCGAAGTGGTGCTCCCAAAACGCGTACGGATGCCTGTTGCGGAGTCTCCAGACGGAAATGCCCGCGTCCTCGGCGCCGCGAATCTCATGGTCGTCCTTCCCCGCCATTGTGAATACGCTTACCTCGTGGCCGTGTGCAGCAAGCCAGCGCATGAGGTTGGTGGCGGATACCTCGCCGCCGCCATAGCGGTGCGGTGCGTAGGCAGAAAGCAGGAACAGTATCCTCATACGACGCAAAAGCCCCCTCGATACCGACCTCGTGCCGTCCGCATCACATGCCGCTCCCCAACTGCAGGAGCTCGGTGCGAGCCGTCTCAATCAGAAGACGCAGGTCGAGCCGCAAGGACCAGGTATCGATGTATTCCAGATCCCGTTTGATGCGCGCGATTGCCGCGCCCGGATCCTCCGTACTGCCCCTCAGACCGTGTGCCTGGGCAAGACCGGTGATACCGGGGCGAAACAGATGCCTTTCAAAGTAATCCGGTACGAGCTCTTCATAGAGAATGCCCCCCGCCAGCATCCCCGGCACGTGTGGGCGCGGGCCTACCAGCGACATATCTCCCTTCAACACGTTCAGCAGCTGGGGCACCTCATCGAGGCTCGACCGTCGCAGAAAACGTCCCAGCGAGGTAACGCGTCGATCTCCCCGCCGCGTCTGCTGCACGCCCGCTTCATCGCCCTGATCGGCATACATGGTGCGGAACTTGTATATTCGGAACAACTGGTTGTTCAGCCCATAGCGCCATTGACGAAACAGCACCGGGCCCCTCGACGTGAGCTTGATCGTCAGCGCGATCGCCAACAGACCGGGCGCGAGCAGCAGCAGCAGGAGAAATGCGGCGGATGCATCGAAACAGCGCTTCGATGCAGGGAGCCGACGCCTGTCACGAGTGTGACCACGGCCTCTGATCTCTGTCCGCACCGGAGCCAGGTCGACGCCATTGCTGCCATATCGTCGTACCGGAAAACGCCTGGTCGTTTCTGCAAGATCATGTCCACGCCCCGCGTGCTCACGCAAACGGACCAAATTCCTCATCGGTGTACCCCGCGCCCTTGCCATGGCTTGAAGAGATACCCCCCGCTCTTGCGGCATTAGCTCGAGTGCTGAAAGTTCGCGCTCTCGAGTGATGAAACCTCGTGCTCTCGTGTGCTGAAAACTTGTGCCTCAATCTGCAGAAGGCACAGTCCTCTGCACCTGTTCTTGGATAGTCATGTTGCAGTGCACAGCCCGTCCCCACGTAACAACGTCTCGGGACGGCGGTTCCCCCAAACTAGGTTTTTTTTGAGCTGGCCAAAAGATTGCTGGTCAGATCTGCTTTCGACGCAATGCTGCATCAGGAGGAACCTGTCGCACTTGCACGCATTCTACGTTGCACTGCAATCTTCCACCCTATCTCTCTTTTTTTACGGCTTGCTGCTTGCCAACGGGATTCGCGTCCACGTCGCCCCTTGTCGCCCCGTGGCGCCTGATCGGCACATGTTGGCTTGGAGAGCAGCGCAAAGCGCACGGATCGGAGAACATGACACCCGATCAAAATAACGGGAGCATTCGTCAGGAGCTCTGGAGCATGCAAATGTCATCCCCGAGAGAGCTTGCGCGAAGATGCGCAATCATAAATCGAGTCGTGCTTGGTCTGATCGTCTCATGCGTGTGCATTCCGCTCTCGGCGCGAGCGGAATATCACCTCAGCCCTGGAGACGTCCTCGAGCTTTCGGCAGTGGGGCTCGATGAGCTCCGCCAGCAAACGACGATTGCGCCGGATGGCACGGCCCTGTTTCCAATGCTGGGCCCAGTCAAGGCAGCCGGGCTTTCAATCTCCGAGCTCAGGGTGAAACTCGGCGAGCTGCTGCCGGGCAAGGTCTTTCGGCGAAGAACCTCGGAGGGGCGCGAATTCCCGGTGATCATCTCGGCAGATGAGGTCCTGGTGACTGTAGCGCAGTACCGGCCGATCTATGTCGATGGGGATGTGGCGAAGCCGGGCGAGCAGAGCTACCGCCCAGGGATGACGGTCCGACAAGCCGTCGCGCTTGCGGGCGGATATGATGTCATGCGGTTGCGAGGGCACGATCCATTTCTGGAATCAGCGGACTTCCGTGCAGAATATTATTCCCTTTGGACGGAATTTGCGAAGCAGGAGGCTTACATCGCCCGACTGAAATCCGAGTTGGAGCACGACAGCAGACTGGATACGAAAGATCTCTCCGATACACCCATCCCGAAGGCCGTCAGCTCGCAAATCCATGATCGCGAATCCGAGCAACTTCTTGCAAGGATTACCGACCGGAAGAAGGAGATGGACCATCTCGCGCGTGCAATGGGGCAGGAGGATGCGCGCATATCCGTGCTGAAAGAGCAGCAACAGAAGGAACGGGAGGGTGCGCAGGCCGACGCAACCGACCTCGCCGACATGCGCGAGAATTTCAAAAAAGGGCTGATTCCGATCATGCGCATGTCCGAAGCACGTCGGTTGGCGCTTCTTTCGGCAACGCAAGCCCTGCAAACGACGGCGATGCTGGCGCAGACCGAGCGGGAACGCGAGGATCTCAGCCGACGCCTGGAGGTAGTCGATGACCGGCGGCGCGTGGATCTGCTCGGGGAGGTACAGGATGCGGAAGTCAAGCTGCAAAAGATCCGCGCCAGGCTGCAGGCGGTCAGCGACAAGCTGCTCTACAGCAGCATGATCAGGTCGCAATTGGTTCGCGGCAATGACGGAAAACCGACGGTGACGGTATTTCGGGACAGCAATGGAGATCGGCAGACCCTGCCTGCCGACGAGAACTCCGAGCTCATGCCCGGGGACGTCGTCGAAATAGCCCTTCGTCTCGAGGAGACGGGCAGACCATCGCAATGAGACGGCGGGAAACCCGCTTCCGAGCCGGTCGGGAGGGACAATCATGATCTGCAGTCATCGAGAAGCGTGAGTCGTCGATGCCCGACACGTCGGCCCGCCCCCTTCGTCCCGCGATCGAGGTCCCCGCTGAAATCAGGCAGTCGGCTGATGATTTGCCGTTTGTGCGGGTGTTCGAAGTCTTGCGCCGTCGGCGTCGGACGATCGTGCTCTCCACCCTCATCGCCTGTGCATTCGCTCTTGCTTACATTGTCCTTGCCACCCCCTATTACACCGCCAGCACATGGCTGATGACGGATACGAGGCGATCGAGCTCGCCTTCGGTTCTCGGCGACGTGGCAGTCGACCCGGCAGTCGTCGAGAGCCAGATCGAGACTGTCAGATCCCAGAAAATAGCGCTTGCAGTCATCAACAGACTGGATCTGCAAAACGATCCGGAGTTCGTCCGGCCCGACCTGCTCGGGCGCGTTCTGGAGAGCCTCGGGTTTCGCGGAAAAGACGGCGAAAGTCCCGCGGCGATCCGACGCCGAGCGTTGGACTCCTTCGAGCGCAAGCTCAAAGTCAGCCAGATCGACCGCAGCTACGTTGCGGAGATCCGGTTTACCTCGACCGATCCCGAGAAGGCGGCTCGCGTGGCGAATGCCGTTGTAGACAGCTATATCGATGATCAGCTCGAGGCCCGCACCTCCGGGGCAACCCGCGCAGCAGTCTGGGTCGAGCGGCATCTCGACGAGCTGCGCTCGCAGGCGAACAAAGCCGGCGGAGCGTTGGACGAGTTCAAGCGCGATAACGAGATAGTCAACGACTCCGATGCGCATCTGGATGATGCACCTCGAGCAAGGCTGCGCGCTCTGACTGCCGCAGCTGTTGCCGCCAGGCAGTCCTATGATGCGTTCCAAAACCTGAACCGGTATTCGAAGGGGGCCCAGCAGCAATCGCCGCCGGTAACGGAGGCAAGGGCACTTTCACAAGCGCTGGCGCCCAGCCAGCCAAGCTGGCCGAAAGCCAATCTCTTCATTTTCCTTTCGCTGATGGCGGGGTGCGGCGTGGGCACGGCAATTGCGTTTGCCAAAGAGCATCTTGATCGCAGCATACGAATGCCTCATCCGCTGGAGC
Organism: Xanthobacteraceae bacterium; assembly: GCA_036557665.1. Taxonomy (GTDB): domain Bacteria; phylum Pseudomonadota; class Alphaproteobacteria; order Rhizobiales; family Xanthobacteraceae; genus VAZQ01. Next base: position 31,561 of record DATBHG010000027.1, read on the forward strand.
ACACGTTGGGGACGAGATGTCTCGGCTCGTTGCCAATCCTGAATCGGCGGGAGAAGCTCTCCGAGTGGCGCAAGAACGTAAAACCTGCGCGCCGATTTCGATTTCGCAGACGTCACCCGGCCGCGGCGCTGCTCAACATCGCAAAACCGATAGCGCGCGCGGGCGAGGCGCTCATGAGCCTGGGATTCAATCCGGATGCAGGCGAGCCGGTCGCATGCTCTCGTGCCGTCGGCATCGTCTCGGCCCATCCCGGCGAAGGAAGGACGACGATCGCCTTCAGCCTGGCCCATGTGATTGCAAATGCCGGCAAGCGCGTGCTGCTGATCGATGGCGATCTTCGCAATCCGTCGTTGAGCCGGGTGCTCGCTCCGGAATGCAAGTTGGGACTCCCGGACGCTCTCGTCGGGAGATTGGCCCCCGGCGATCTCCCTCCGTGCACGCAATTCGGCTTCTCCCTCCTTTCGGCTCCGCTCAACGCGCTCCCGAAGTGTCCACCGGAGCTGCTCGGCTCGCCGGCAATGCGCGACGTGATCGCCGTCGGCAAGAAGGATTACGACTATGTGATCGTCGACCTTCCCGCAGCACTGGAGCACCTCGATGCGCAAATCATCTCGGATTTCCTGGACGCTTTCGTGATGGTGGTGGAATGGGGGCGGACCACCGTCAGCGATCTGGAGGAGGCCTTCAACGCATCTCCGATCCTGGACCGTCTGGTCGGCGCACTCATAAACAAAGCACCCGCGCGCGGTATCGCCCACGCATCGGGCGCGCAAGGACGATGACATCCGCTTGCCGACACTCGCGCATGCCGTGGATGCGTCGCTGAGCGCGTCCATGACCACGACAGCAGCCGCATGGCAGACAGGAGTCGGGGTGCGGGCGGAGCCATTCATCCTGCCCGCCCTGCTGGTGATCTCCGCCCTGGGTTTCAACGCTGCTCTGGCCATCATCAATGCGCACGTGACCGGGCTTACGTCCGGGTCGGTCATCATCTGTGAATTTGCGATCGTGGTCGGGGCGCAGTTGCTGGCGCTATCCCATTACCGGCAGGAGATGGATGCGTGGTATGTCCTCGCCGGCTTGCTGACGGTCTTCGCGCTGCTCCGCTCGGTGGCAACCCAGGCGCTCGAGCCCAAGCTCCTTCGCGACGTACTGCTGATCCCGACCTTCACCGTGCTCGGGATGGTTTCCGACAGGCGGCGGCTCAACCAGCTCGTGCTCGCGATCCATGCCATCGTGATCGCATTTCTGCTTCTGGAGATGAGCAGCCCCGCATTCTATTCGGACCTCTTGAAAATTCAGAGCTACTATGTGCAGACCAGAGGCTTTCAGACCGGCGATTTCTGGAACACGAATTCCGTATTGTTCATAAGCGCAACGCGCCCGGAGCAGCGCTTCTTCCCCTTCTTCGATCTCCATCGCATGTCGTCGATCTTTCTCGAGCCGGTCTCCCTCGGTAATTACTGCGTAACGATCGCGGCCTTCCTCTGCGCACGCTGGCATACCCTTGGCACTGCCAGCAAATGGTTCCTCATCGCCGGCAATGTCGTGGCGATTGTCGGCTGCGACGGGCGGTTTGCCGCAGTGGCATGCGGGGCCATCGCCGTCCTTGCGTTTGTTGCGGCCCGATTGCCGCGCCGGTCGACGGTGCTCTATCTGCCGGTGATCACCGGAATGGTTTTGGCAGCGGTCCTGCTTGGCGGCTTGCAAGTGGGCGCAGATGATTTTTCCGGACGGATTGCTTTCACCGCCGATCTCCTGTCACGCTTCGACGTTCAGGATTTTCTCGGTATTTCCGATCGCTACATGAAGTTGGCAGTCGACAGCGGCCTGGCCTATTTCATCGTTACCCAGTCGATCATCGGGCTCTGCGCTGTCTGGCTGTTCGTCGTATATGCATCGGCCGAAGCTCGGATGGAGCAGGTGCGCTACAATCATGCGCTGTGTCTATATGTGTCACTCCTCCTGATGGTGAGCTATGCGCTCTTCACCATCAAAACTGCGGCGCTTCTGTGGTTCATTCATGGCTGTCTGCAGAAGAAGCGCATCGAGCCACTCTTCACACCGCGGATGAAGATCGCTTGAAGCGGTAGCTTGCTGCTGCGTTCGACTCCTCATTTTTCGACTCCTCATGTGAAGCGTGGACGGTGCACGGGGGTCGCGCTTGCCGCAAGTACAAATCGCGTGCAGCTGATGATTCTACTTCTGCTGAAACTGCAAAATGCATCTGCTGAAACTGCACAACGCATCGCAGCGAGATTTTCGGAACTGCGAGCCGGAGCAAGCGTTGGGCGACGGGGCCCTCGTTTAAATCGGCATCACCATGAAGATCGTTCATGTCGTTCGACAGTTCCACCCTGCCGTGGGGGGACTTGAATACGTCGTTCTCGAAATCGTGAAATCGCACGTAGCGCGGGGACATGCCGTCAAGGTCGTAACGCTCGATCGAATCTTCAACGCGACGGTCCAGCCGAGATTGCCTTCACGCGATACCGTGGCGGGTGCCGAGGTAGTCCGTATTCCGTTCTTTGGCTCGCCTCGCTACCCCTTTGCTCCGTCCGTGATCCGGCACATCAGGGACGCGGATATCGTCCACGTGCACGCAATCGATTTTTTCTTCGATTATCTCGCCTGGACCAAACCGATTCACCGTCGGCGCCTGGTCGTCTCCACACATGGCGGCTTTTTTCACACATCACGTTTCGGATTGCTGAAGAAGCTTTTCTTTTCGACCATCACTCGGGCCTCATTGACCTGGTACGAAGGCGTTGCTGCAATCAGCCGTTCCGACTACGAGCGATTCACGACCAAGCGCCGCCGCGGCATGGTCTGCATCGAAAACGGTATCGATTGCGCGAAATATCGCGAGGCGTCATCGGCGGTGCCGACCAAGACCATTATTTCCGTGGGGCGGCTGTCAACGAACAAACGGCTCGACCGGCTGATCGTCTTCTTCCATGCACTGTACCGGCGCGATCCGGAATGGCGATTGAGGATATTGGGCCGGCCATGGGACGTGGACCCGGGGAAGCTGACGGAGCTCAGCGACGGCCTCGGGATGCGGCACGCGGTGGAGATTACGTCGCCAGCCTCCGAGGCGCAGATCCGGGACGCCATGTCGACAAGCTCCATCGCTGCGAGCGCCTCCGAGTATGAAGGCTTTGGCGTGGCAGCGGTCGAAGCGCTATCGGCGGGTCTCTATCCCGTGCTGAACGACATTCCTGCCTTGCGCAACGTCGTCGAGAGGACGGGGATCGGGCTCCTTGTGGACTTTTCGAAACCCGATTGCGCGGATGAGCTCCTCGCGTGCTGGCGCAAGCTCGCCGCGAGCTACGGCGAGCAACGCCGCTCGGCGACAGCGGCTTCCCGTCAGTTCGATTGGGCCGAAGTCTGCGAAGCCTACGAGCGGCTCTACGAGGCAGCCGTCGGGATGAGGCTCAGGACCATTCTCGATGTTCCGATCCGCGTCCAGACGGTTTCGGAGGCGGTGGCGCTCCTCGACGCACGGTTTGCAAGTGAGACGCCCACGTCCATAGCCTTCGCCAATGCTCACGTGCTCAATATCGCGGTGTCCGATCCGAAATTCCACGATGTGCTTCGCCGGTGCATCGTGTTCAACGATGGTATCGGTACCGACATCGCAAGCCGCCTGCTCTACGGTACTGGGTTCCCGGAGAACCTCAACGGCAGCGATTTCGTTCCGCGATATCTGGGTGGCACGAGACATCGATTCCGCATCTTTCTGCTGGGAGCGAAACCTGGCATCGCGGAGCGGGCCGCGAGACACTTGGCTCGGCTCTGCCCTCAGCACCGGATCGTCGGTTGCCATCCGGGATATTTCGGGTTGGACAACAGCGGAGCCGTCGTCGACGCGGTCCGCAGAGCAGCGGCTGACGTCATCCTCGTGGGAATGGGCAATCCGCGCCAGGAGATTTGGCTCGACAATCACCTGGCCGCCACCGGCTGCAGGTTGGGTATGGCGGTGGGCGCATTGTTCGACTTCCTCGTCGGGGAAGTACCGCGTGCGGGTGAACGAATCAGGGCTGCCCGGCTGGAGTGGGTGCATCGACTGATGTGCGAGCCGAAACGCCTGTCGTCGCGCTATCTTTGGGGCAATCCGGTTTTTCTGCTCCGGATTGCAGCTCAATGGACTTCGGGCTCACGCGTGCCCGGCTGACGCCTGCCGTCAAGAAAGCCGTGCCTAGTGAGGATCCTCATGACCGGTGCGTCGATGCCGCCTTTCGGCTCGGCTGAAAGCGGATAGCTGCCCCAGCGCGGTCCGCCAGCCCAATAAATCCACGGGATGTTTTCATGTTCCAACCATGGCAGCAGGCGGTCGATGACCTCGAGCCAGCGCGCGTCGTCGTTCGGGGCACCGAATTCCGCGAGAATCCCTCGGACGTTGTGCTCCCTCAGCCACTGGGAGAATGGTCTAACCATGTCGCTGCCGATATCCGGGTAGGCCGCGCTCTGCTGATAGTCGTGTCGATACGTTCCGCTGTGGTCAAGATCGAAGTACTGATGCGCTTCGTAGACGACCTTGTCGGACGCATCGTGGACGGAAAAATCGTTGTTGAACCGTTTCCAGCTCCATGCCCCGGTCCAGTGATCCCCTGGAACCAGCACTAACCGCTGTGGCTCGATGCTGCGGATTGCATCGAGTCCCGCTTGCGCGGCGTTCCTCCATGCGCCGTTCATGTCGTGGGGCTCGTTCATGAGGCTGTAGGCATAGACTGCAGGCTCTTCCGCGAATGCCGATGCCGTGCGCTTCCAGAAATCTCCGAACGCCGTATACGGAACCTCCTCGCCTCCGATCACCGTCGGCTTTCCGTGCAGTGAATATCGTCCGAAGTTGTGGGGCGAAAGTATCAACCGCATGCAGCGGTCCCGAGCAGCCGCGACGAGTTGCCTGATGCGGCCGAGCTCTGCGTCAGCGAGATCGCCGAACAATGCGGGCTGAAGCCGCTCCCACAGGAAAGGAAGCCGTATCAGGTCGAACCCGCGACTTTTGTAATAGTCGAGACTCTGCGCGGACGGATAGACGTAGTCGCGCCCGTAGATGCCTGGAAGGCGGTCTGCCTGAAACTCCGCCGAAGCAAGACTGATGCCGCGTGTAAAAATTGGTGGATATTGGCACTCGCCTTTCGCCGCCCACATGGGCATCGCACAGAGAAGGGAGCCGATGCCTGCCGCAGTCCGAATATTCCTCCAAAAACGCAGCATACCATCACCTCATGCAGTTTTCAGTGATGAACTTGTCATGCCAACGAAGGTTCCCGGGCGTTGCGCCGGCCACATGGCAGTGGATGCGACCGCGCTGATCGTGATCGAAAACACCCAGAAGGCGCCTCATGCCAGCTCAGATAATTCCCGTCATCATGTGTGTGGCGGGGCGGGCACGCGATTATGGCAGGTTTCGCGCGAGAGCATGCCGAAGCGCTCGTGTCTCTTATCGGCGAGTGCTCGACCTTCCAGCAGGTCACTGCGGTCCGTAACACCGAGTGGACAACTTTCGCGAGACGTTATGATAATCATGGTTTCTCGTCCGCGATAATGCTGGGCCTGGTCGTTGGTGATATCAAAGAGTGTCGGTAATGAGCTCGCTAACCGTGGCACGTCTCGAGCCGACGCCGTTTTGGTCGGCGCTGTTCACCGACCGGCGGATCGCGCCTGCGCTGGGCCTCGGCTTCACGTCCGGCATCCCGTTCCTTCTGGTCTACTCCACGCAATCGGCCTGGCTGTCCGACGTCGGGATCTCTCTCGTGACCATCGGGCTCTTGAGCGAGCTTACCCTCGCCTACAAGCTCAAGTTCCTGTGGGCGCCTTTCCTGGATCGATATGATCCGCCACTGTTCGGACGCGCCTTGGGCCGGCGACGCGGCTGGATCGTGATCGCGCAGCTCGGCGTCATGGCGACGCTTGCCGGTATTGCCTTCGGCGACCCGGCGCATCGGCTCGCCTGGACAATCGTTCTGTCGCTCGCCCTTGGATTCGCCGGAGCCACGCTCGACCTCGTCATTGACGGGTGGCGGATCACCAGCGTCCGACCCCCCGAGAAGCAGGCCGTGCTGTCGTCCTGGACCGAGATCGGTTGGCGCATCGGCAACCTCGCGGCCGGTGCCGGCGCCTTGTTCATGGCGGATCGCATCGGCTGGCGCGGTGCCTATCTTTGCATGGGCGCGCTGATGCTGCCGGGCATGACCGCGGCCGTCATCGCGCCCGAGCCGGAGTCCGACAAGCGCCCCCACTTGGCCAGGCGAGGATTTGTCGAGACGGTCTGGTCTCCGATCCGGGAGCTTCTGACCCGGCTCGGTCCCACCGCGCCCGTTATCCTGCTGCTCGTTGCGGGCTTTCGAATGCCGGGCTACGTTGCGAGCGCGATGGCGGTGCCTCTGTTCAAGCACCAGGGCTTCTCCAATACCGACATCGCAACCGTCACCAAGCTCTTCGGCTTCTGGATCGCACTCGGCGGCACCTTCGCGGCCGGGGCTCTCATCCCGCGGGTCGGCATGCTGCCGAGCCTCCTGATCGGCACGGTGGCGGGCTCGGCCTCGCACCTGAGCCTCGCCTATCTCGCCGCGCATGGAGGCGCCGGCGGGACCGCATTCTGGACATTCGCAGTCACCGTCGGCATCGACGGCTTCGCCTACGCTTTCGCGTCAGTGGTGCTGATCACCTACATGTCGACGCTCGCCTCGGCAGATCACGCGGCGAGCCAGTTCGGCCTTTTGACCTCGCTCTGCGCATTTCCCGGCAGCGTGCTGGCAGGCTTCTCGGGCTTCGCGATCGAGCGGACCGGCTTCATCTGGTTTTTCATCGGAACGTCGCTGATCGGCGTGCCGGTCGCACTGCTCGCGCTCTTCGTCTGGGCCAGGATCGGGCTCTCCGAGGAGGCCAAGCCGGAAACGATCCCGGCGCATTGAGCAGAATTTGCATGGCATCCCTCGATACGCTTGGACCGCCATGATCAGCTCAGACCATGCGGTGATGGACGCGCGTCGGAATTAGATTCAACTCCTCTGCACCGGAAGCTGTGACGATCACGATGCCGCCGATATTCACACGCTTCATGCCAAGGCAGGCATTCGGCTCGAGCTCGAGCGCCATGCCTTCCCGCAATAACATCTCGTTTTTTTGATTGCCCGGACTGACGCCTAGCTCCAGCGCCTCCTCCCGAGTACCGATCAGCTGCTCGCGATTGATCATGGTGAAGCCGACGGGCCCGAACGTCGTTGTGTGAAGGAGCGGCGTCTTTGCCCAACAGCCGCTCTCGGCGAAAGGCAGCTCCATCGCCCGCAGGACCTCTCCAAAAGCGATGCCGGGGCGGATCGCCCCCAGGCCCGCTTCGTACGAGCGGCGCGCGACCCCCTCACATTTGCGCATGTCGTCATCCACCGGATCGAGCGCGACGCACATCTGTACCTGGGCTTCCAATCCACCATAAAGGGTATGGATCTCCGCCTGAACCAGATCGCCGCGCTGCAGGACGCGCGGTGGCTCCGCGCGCAAAGTCCAGCGCGGAGCGCCCCAGGAGATATTGTCGGGGCCGGACTGAAGGCTGAGGAAAGGATAGCGCGTGTCGCAGCCCCAACGATGGATCTCGCGCATGATCTCCGCGAGCACCTCTGCCTCGCTTGTACCGGGGCGGCTGGCATCGATCATCGCGAGACAGGCCTGCTCGGTCACCTCCGCTGCGAAGCGGAGCAGGGAAATCTCCTCGGTGCTTTTAAGGAGAATGAAATCCGTAAGATCGCCGGTGAAGTCCACGACCTCGACGCCGGCCAGGGCTGCGGTAAGATTGCGATAGAAACCGACCGGCAATAGACCCTCAGCTTCGCCCGCCGCGGTCGGACCGAAGCCCACCAGGCCAATACGCCGATTCGGCAATCCCTTCTCGCGCAGTATCTCCGCCGCTCGTGTGCCGCCGAATCCGATGCGGAAGTCGCGGACCCAAGGCTCTATGCCTCGACGCTCGCTTTCAAACACGCGCGACACGCGCGCGGCAGCGAAGGTAAGGACGGTCGGCTCCACCTCCACCGGCAGAATGACGATCGAATCGAGAAAATCGTCGATGAGATACCCCTCGAGACGCTCGCGTCCCTGGAAGCTGCCGACCACGATCGCGTCGAGCTTGCGCTCGCGCATGCGATGCCGAAGACCAGCCCAGCGGCGGTCGCGCTCCTTCAGCGACAGTGTCGGGCCGGCAACCGGGGTGCGGCGGGCCGCGCCGGTACGGCTTTCATTCGTCACCGCCTCGGCTCGCCCCGTAGAGCGCGGAGTTGCAACTCGACCTCGACATGAGGACGCACGTCGACGATCTCGGCCGCGACATCGCCAGAGGACATCGTTCCGCTCCCCCCGACCAAGCCTGGCCGCCCGTCATCAAGACCCCACGCGCGGGGAGCCGTGCCGTCCGTGAGTTGCCACGATTTCAGCGGCCGGCCTTCGAGCAAGGCCGTAATTTCGCGACTCCATAGGCGCCGGATTGCGACGACGCCAACATCGCCACGCACCAGACGCTCGGCGTCCCTGTCGGCGATGCGACCCTGACCTACCTGAGCGACGTCGTCCTGCAGCTGTACGAGATCGACGCGGGTGGGATCGACGTCGCGCAAGGCCAGACGGCCGGCGAGGATGTCCTCGCAGACTTCCTGGTGTGCGAGATCGATCTCCTGTCGCCGCCTCTGACGACGCTCACGGATGCGGCGCGCCACTTCGCCGGCCGCCCGTACCCGGGTCAGCCAGAACTGAATGTGGCGCTCGTCGTCGATCGGCACGAACCAGAACAGTGACTCCTGCCAGCCGATGTCCGGGTCAGTGGGGAGAGCCGTCATATAAAAGAGATTGGGCATACCGAATTGCTGCGTCCGGCTCTGTCCGTCCGGCCGCGTGAATGTGTAGGAGACTCCCCAGTCCGACTCCTTCGCGGTGAGCCGCTTGCCCTGACCAATGCCGGTGAATGCGGCGCTATTGTCACCGTGGACAAACCCGACATGGCTCATATCCAGCGAATTCTCGAGGTTCTGAAAGTAATTGCACTCGCGAGAATAAGCGTTGATTTCAACGAAGCCGTCGAAGCGCTCGAATTGCGGATAGCGCGGGAACGGCGGCGGCTCCCCCTCGCCGAGAAATGCGAAAATAAGCCCGAGGTACTCCCGCGTGGGGAAGCTTCGCACGCTCACCTCGTTGCAGAAGGCGTTCTCCTCGGCCGGTTGCTCGGTACAGCGCCCGTCCCCAGCGAACTTCCATCCGTGATAAAAGCAACGCAGCTCGTCGCCTTCGACCCAGCCGGCCGAGAGCTGGGCCCCGCGATGCGGGCAGCGGAAATCGACAAGAAATGCCTGCCCGCCGGCGCCGCGATAGAGCGTAAACGATTCACTCATGATGCGGAGCGGCAAGGGGCGCTCCGGCGCCAGATCCACCGAATGGAAAATGGGCTGCCAGAACGTCCGCAGATACCGTCCTGCAGGACTATCAGGACCGGAGTGTACGAAATCCGAGGCGGAAAGCCGCTGGCGGCGGAGGACTTGCGGCGCACTCATTCAGACACCCTCCCGAGCTTCTGTAGCGCATAGTCGAGATACTGGCGATCGATCATTGCGTTCACATCGACCGTTTTCGGAACACTGCCGTGGCTTGCATGCCATTCCTGCTGTTCCCGCAGGCTGTCGACATCGAATTTACCGTTGGGATCGGCATAGCCCCACTGCATCTTGTCGTAGAGTGCCGGGTCCTTCAGCCGACCATATTTCATCAGGGTCGCGACGACGTCCTTGCGCCGGGGGCCGCCCTTCATCGCATCATGATAATCGCGCGCACCCCTCAGGTATCCGATCGCGAATGCCTTCGCCTGATCGGGATGCTGCCTCGCCCAATCGTCGTTGTAGAGGATGACGGCGATCTCGAACGCAGGATTGGTGATGACATCGGCGGCGCGCTTGAAAGGAACCGCCACTCCGCTTTCGGCATATTGCGTGACGAAGGGCTCGACGAGTGCGCCGGCGTCGATCGCTCCTGTCTGGAAAGCCGGCCCCATGTTCGGCCATGGCATGTACACGACATTGACGTCTCGGATCGTCAATCCCGTCGATTCAAGCATCTTGCCGACCATGTACTCGAGTCCTGCGTTGGGTGCGTTGATGGCGACCTTGCGCCCCTTGAGATCCTCGAGCGTCTTTACATCGTGTAGAGCGCTCCGCACGCTCAGTGTGTCGGTGGAGAACCCGGGACGGTCGCTGGTGCGGTCAAAGACGATACGCACCGGCCATCCACGTGCGAACGCGTTGAAGAGACCGGCGCTCGCGGCGCCACCGGCGACCTGGATCTGATCGGTCGACAGCGGTGCCATCGCCTGGGCGGCCGAGTTGAAGTGCTCGAGGGTCACTTCGATCCCCGCTTCGCGAAAATAGCCCTTGTCAACAGCAATATACACCGGCCCGTCGGCATCAATGCCGAGCGCTCCGAATTTGACGGTTTGCGCGCCAGCGACCGTAGAGCCCATGATTGCCGCGATGAGCGTCACAAGGAACCGCAGGCTGTTCATTGCCGATAACTCCCTTTTTTCCGACCCGAACCGCTCGAGCTACTCGCGTCGCCAGGGGATGAGATAGTTTTCGCATTCGTGGAGCAGCGCAGTAGAAACGACCCCGAGTATCGTGATGACGATGATGCCGACGAACATTCGATCGACGAGCAGCGTCTCCCAAGACGACCAGATGAGATAACCGATTCCGGAGCTCGAGGCGAGGAACTCGGCGCCGACGAGAACGATGAGCGAGACGCCGAGGCTGATGCGCAGGCCGGCGAAGATCGTCGGCAGGGCTCCGGGCAGGATGACGCGAAGAAAGAGCTTGTGCCATGGCGTGCCGAAGCTCCGCGCAACGTCGAAGTAGATGCGATCGAGGCTCATTACTCCGGCCATGGTGTTGATGATGGTGAGAAACATCACAGCGATCGCAACCACGGCGATCTTGGAGGCGTCGCCGATCCCGAAGGCGAGCATGAACAATGGAAAGATCGCAAGCTTCGGAATCGGATAAGCGGCGGCGATCAGCGGATCGATCGCCGCACGCACCCAGCGATTGAGACCCATTGTCATGCCGATGAGAATGCCCGGAACGGCGCCTATGACAAAGCCGATCACGAGGCGGTAGAGTGACGCATGAACGTCCGTCCAGAGCAAGCCAGAGGCGACAAGGTCCCGGGCGGTCAGCAGGATGCGCATGGGCGAGGGAATGTAGCGGCCATCGAGCACGCCGAAGCCGGAAAGGAGCTGCCAGACGATCAGGACAGCGATCGGTGATATGATCGCGAGGCTGCGTTCCCTTGCTGCCTTGGAAACAGTGCGCACCGGTCAGCCCTCGGCCTGCGCGCGCGCGGCGCGCACCTCGTCCTCGATAATGTGCCAAATCTCGAGATAGAGCTCGCCGAAGCGGCGGTCGGCTTTGAGCTCGGCGGCTTTTCGCGGTCGCGGAAAGGCGACCGGAATGGTGCGCTTGATCCGCCCGGGTGCCGCGCTCATAACAACTATTCGATCGGCGAGGGTCAGTGCCTCGTCGATCGCGTGCGTGATGAAGACGACGGTCTTGCGATCGGCTTCCCAGATCCGAAGCAGCTCCTCTTGCATCAGAAGCTTGTTCTGGGCGTCCAGGGCGGCGAACGGCTCGTCCATCAGCAGGATCTCCGGGTCGTTGACGAGGGCGCGGGCTAGACTGACACGCTGCTTCATCCCGCCGGAGAGCTGAGAGGGATAGTGGTCGCGGAATTTGGCGAGACCGATCGTCTCGAGAAACGGTTCCGCCCGGGCTATTCGCTCGTTTTTCCGGATGCCTCGCATTTCGAGGCCGTAGGCGACGTTGTCGATCACGGTAAGCCACGGGAACAGGCTGTACTCCTGAAACACCATCGAGCTCAGGGGCCGTCCTGTCGCAGATGCGGTAATTTCGAGCTCACCCGCACTCTGCCGCTCCAAGCCGGCGAGAATGCGCAGCATCGTCGTCTTGCCGCAGCCGCTCGGACCCAGGACGCAGACGAATTCGCCTTCCGAAACGGTCAAAGAGAATTCCGCGAGCGCCACGGTCGCGGTCACTTCATCCTTGCCGAACACCTTCGACAGGTGGCGCATCCTGATCTTCGGCGAGGAAGCCTCGGTGACGGGGACGCTGCCTACCGCTAACCGGAGGCGCTCTGTCATCGCCGTCCGCGCCGCTCAGCTTCGCCGAAGCAGCTTTGCTCAAACACGGTCGCGTTCATTGAACGCACGTGCCCCTCCTTTTGCATCGGCAGGAAGTCCCTTTGCATTGGCAGGAAGACTGTGCGTTCATCATCGGCTACTCGGTTGCTCATTGCTGTGCATTCTTACCGAGATACCATGGAAGAACACTATCGATCGGCTGACTTGCCTGTCAACGCTCGGCACACGTCGCTTACAAAATGCGACCGATGACTTCGGCTGACGATCGCTCGCGAAGGGTGTGACCCAACTTGAATGTCAAGCTCGCCGGCGCTCCTCATCCATGACGCGGCATCGAGCCAGCCGAACAACCTGTCAGACCGTCGATCTCGTCATATTCACAAGCGTATCTCGCGCGGCTGTAGCTTGCTTGGCTAACCGGGTCCGCCCTGGGGTCGTAAGTATGAAAGCGTTCCTGCAGCCGATGCGCTCGACCTCCTCGCGCAGCTTGGCAAACGATCCGATATCAAACACGATTCGCAACCACCGGCTGGTCATGGATGAATCTCATCGGGGGGATCTCAGAACATCTCGAAGTATTCGCGCTGCTCCCACTCCGTAACCTCCAGATTAAAGCGCTCGATTTCCGCTTCCTTGATGCGGAGGTAATATTCGACGAAATCATCGCCCAGCTCGCGCCGGAAAAACGAGTCCGCCCGCAAGGCTTGGACCGCCTCGGATAATGTCCGCGGGAGCAGTGGAGCATCGACATCGTAAGGTGCATCCACCGGCTCTCCAGGCGTCAAGCGTTGCTCGATGCCGCTGAGGCCAGAGAGCACCTGGCTCGCCATGTAGAGATACGGATTGGCCGCCGGCTCACCGATCCGATTCTCGATGCGCGTTGCCGGATCTCCAGGAGAGCCGAGCACTCGCAGCATCGCACCGCGATTGCCGCGACCCCAAGCGACGCGATCAGGCGCCATGGAATGGGAACGATATCTTTTGTACCCGTTGATCGTCGGCGTCCCGAACACTGTTGCCGATCGGGCATGCGCCAACAGGCCGGCCAGGTATTGCTCTCCGATGACCGAGAGCCCGTTTGCATCATCTGTAGAGAACACGTTCCGCTGGCTCCGTCGATCGCACAGCGATTGATGCAGGTGCCAGCCGGCCGATATGTGGGCGGGAAGCCGCGGCCGACACATGAACGTAGCATGGTATCCATGCCGTCGGCAGATTTGCTTGACCGCGCTACGCAGCAGCACCATGCCGTCGGCGGATTCGATTCCAGTTGCGGCAGCCAGAGTGAGCTCGCATTGACTGGGACCGTATTCCACCTCGAGCGAGCGCAGTTGCAAGCAAAGCGCCTGGAGATCACGGCGGAGAATTGCGAGGATTTCGTCCAGCTGGTCGTAGCGCGCCTCCGACATGTAACGGTAGCCTTGCGTGACCAGGCTGACCTCAGGCGGTTGGCCAGGCTGTCCTGCATCCGAAGGCTGCAGATGCGGGTTCTCGATCTTGAAAAGATGGAACTCGACCTCGAGGCCAGCGACAAAGTCGAAGCCCGCAGCTTCGAGCCTGCCGAGCGCTCGCTTGTAAAGAAAGCGCGTCGAGAACGGCACCGGCTTGCCATCCGCGAAATAGAGGTCGCACAGGAGCCAGGCGGTTTTTGGCGTCCACGGCAGAACGCGAAAGGTGCTCGGGACCGGGACCATGATCACGTCCCCGGCACCTTCGAAATCCCGCAGTCGAATCCCCGCGCATGCGGTGAACACCGGGAATACGGTTCTGTCCGAGGTGTCCTTCAGCAGAAGGCTGCTGACGATGTTGCAGCCATGCCGCAGGACAGCCGGCAACTCGTCGACTACGATCGTTTTGCCTCGAAGAAGGCCGTGCTGATCGGCAAAGCTGAGGCGGATGACCTCGACCTCGCGTTGCGCAGCTTCTTGTTCCAGCTTGGAGGCACGCGCAGCATCCTCATCGCTCCACAGCCCGTAACGGTCGATGAAATCGCCGTGCTGTCCGGTGCGGTCACGCGCTAACATGCTGCGCCCCCTGTTGCCGGACCAAAGCTCGTGAAGATAGCATACCAGTAGCAGCTCGTATCCTCGATCGGCACGTGCCATTGCGTGATCGTCATTTCCGAGCTCATTGGAATGATGAAGGCATGAGGAAATACGAGATTCGTGACCCGAACATGCGTGCGCTCCTCATCCATCTGCTGCAGCGCGACAATTCGCAATCCATCTGCTCGCCAAGCCCACGAGGTCGCAACGCAGCTGACGATGCGTCCTTACTGCCGGTATGCCTGCTTCGTTTTCGAGCCGGCACACCGGAACAGCTGCTGGGCATTCCGGCCTTTGATCCGGACCAGGTCCATTTCAGACAATCCGACAGTCTCCAAGCTCCGGAGCGTCGCAGCCAAGGTTTCCTCGCCTGCATGCGGGAAGTCGGAGCCAAACAGCACGTTCGACACGGACGTGAGGCGCAGCAGCGGGTCAAAAGCGAATTGATTGGCCGAAAGCGCCGTATCGAAATAGAGCCGCGAAAGCGAAGGCAATACTCCCTCGGTGACGGCCCTGGCAAATTCCGGACGTGCAGTCAACCGCGCAATCCGCATCGCGAGAAACGGAATGGTTCCACCCGCGTGAGCGAAGACGAAACGAGCATTTCGGCATCGTGCGAGCGTTCCGCTGTAGAGCAGGCTTGTTATCGCTCTCGTCGTCTCGAATGGAAACTCGAGTGACGGCGGAGGAATGTGGGGCAGCGGGTTGGCATAAGGCGGTGCTGTCGGATGGAAAAACAGGACCGCACGACGGCGGTCGAGCTCCTCGAATACAGGCCGGAACGCGTCGTCTCCCGGATACACGCCGCCGTAGTTCGTCATGAACACCACGCCGTTGGCACTCAAAACGTCCAAGGCCCGCTCGATTTCGCGCAGCGTTGCGTCTATGCCGGGCAACGGCAGTATGGCAAAAAACCCGAGCCGGTCCGGGAAGTCCGCTTTCATCCGGGCGGCGTAATCATTGCAGTCGCGGGCCAGGCGCTCGCTCTCCTGAGGCTCCCCGAACCATACACCGGGTGCCGACACGGATACGACCGCGAGCTGGATACCGTTTCGACCCATCACCTCGATCGAGCTCTGCGGCGTCCAGGCAGGCGGCGCGCCGAATAAACCCTGATGCCCTATTCGTCGGCCGAGGGCCTTCACGTATGAGGGGGGAAGAATATGGTGGTGAATATCTACCGTGAGCTCGGACATGTTCTCGATCGTCAGCAGGAGAGCGCGCGCACAATCAATGGTCCGTACCTGGAATGCCCGAAAAGGCCTGCCGAGCACTCACCGACAAAATCGGTGTAAGCATGACCATCGACGTCGTATAATTCGGCTTCCATGCCTTTGATCATCGTCAACGGAAAGGGATCAAAATACAAGACGGAGCGGGTGCTTCCTCCGGGAAACGCTCTCGATGCGGCCTGGTAAGCGAGACAGCTCATCGGATTTTGGGTTGCGTACCGGTCGCGTGCAGCTGAAAGTGCAGTGTCAGCGGAAAGGTTTGATCGTGCGCCGCTCACGGCTCATCTGTCCAGCGCTGCAGAATGTGTGTAGCGAGAGCTTGCGTGGCCAGGGCAAAATCGGACATTTCCATGTGCTCGGCCGGATTATGACTGCCGTTCGCATTTCGAACGAGGAGAACAGCAGCAGAAATTCCGCGACGTTGAAACATCGCTGCATCATGCCCGACGGTCGGCAGCTTGTGCGACCTTATGCCGAGACTGCCGCAGGCCCGTTGCAGGCCGGCGATCAGGGATTCGTCGAGCTCGACAGCTGACGTACCTACCGGGCTTCCAAAATCGAACACGACATCATGTGTCCGTGCCAGCTCGGTTGCTCGCGTCAAAATGCCCTTGTTCAATTCTTGCATGACGTCGTCTTTGGTTGCACCTATGTTCAATGAAAAATTCACGATCCCGGGTACCTTGGTCATGGCGTGCTCTGCGCTGTCGGTCCCGAAAATTCCGCAGGTAAATACCAGGTCGTTATTCCCGCGCTCGATCAGCGCCTGCCAGCATTGGTCGGCAAAGGCAATCAGCTTCGCGCTCGCGATCAGTGCATCCTGCCGCAAGTGCCTCGGCACGGCAGCGGAATGGGCGTAGTTGCCGCGACAGGCCGCGAAGGGGTAACGGATGTTGCCCCGGATCGCGGTCGCAATCCCAACCGGGATACCGAGGCTTTCGAGCAACGGCGCCTGCTCGATGTGCAGCTCATAGTACGCCTTCAGTTTACTGACCTCGATGGTGGGCTGCAGCTTTCCGGACCCTACGTTGCCACCGATCGAGAGAATGTGCTCTGCAAGCGTCCTTCCGGTATCGTAACGGCGCAGCGATTCGATATCGGCGCGGGTGAGCTCGCCAAGCAGCAATCTGCTTCCAAGATAGGCTTGACTGAACCATGGGCTTTCCTCGCCCCTGAAGCCGACAACGCGTACGCCCAGTTTGACGGCAACGCTGTGCTCGAGGCAGCAGAGTACGGCGAGGCCCGCTATGACCCCGGCCAGCCCGTCGTAGTTGCCCCCTACCGGCACCGAGTCGAGGTGAGATCCCACGATAATCTGCGGGGGATCACGGAAAGCTCCGGCCGGCGTGAGATGAAGGTTGCCCGCCGCGTCCGCACCTGCCTCCAAGCCCTTGCTGCGAGCAAAGGCCGCCAGCACATCGGCAGCTTCCGTCTCCCGCAGACCGAACGCATCGCGAGTTACACCGGGCCCATCGCGTGATTGCTCCCGAATGGTGTCGAACAGAGCTGCGAGCTCCGGCAGCAGTCTGTCGACGAGATCGGGCGTTACC
This sequence comes from Xanthobacteraceae bacterium, assembly GCA_036557665.1. Classification (GTDB taxonomy): domain Bacteria; phylum Pseudomonadota; class Alphaproteobacteria; order Rhizobiales; family Xanthobacteraceae; genus VAZQ01. Next base: position 48,581 of record DATBHG010000027.1, read on the forward strand.
AGGTTCATTCCTGGTGCCCGCGAGCGAGAAAGCGTCCGGTGCCCGGACGTGCGACCACATCGCCTTTCTCGTAAATCTTGCGGCCGCGCAAAAAGGTCGCGTCGACCTCACCTGCCATTTTCATTCCCGCGTACGGAGACCATTTTATCTTCGAGGTCATCCGCTCAGCCGCAAAGATGCATTCACCCGGCCGAAGCACCGCGACGTCCGCGTCGGCGCCGGGCGCAAGCACGCCTTTGGCAGGATAAAGCCCGAAGTGTCGTGCCGGATTCTCTGCGATCATCCGGGCGACCAATTCAGGCGGGAATCCACGGTCGCGAACCGCGGCCGTATAGAAAACCGGTAAAAGAGACTCCAGACCGGGAATCCCCGACCCGTTTTTTGCCATGTCCGGATCGGACTTGCGGCTGATCGGCCAAGCCACATGATCCGTCGATACAAAGTCGATATCGCCGGCAGCAAGGCTGTCCCACAACGCCAAGCGCTCGGTTTCCGAGCGCAGCGGCGGATTGAGCTTGAGAAAGGCACCCTGACGCAAGGCATCGCGGTCGTTGAAGACAAAGTAGTGCGCACAGGTTTCGACCGAGATTTTGGCCCCGCGCTCCCGGTAGTGACGAGCAATCCGGTTGCCGGCAGCGACCGTGCTGTGCACGATGTGGCACCGGACCCCGGTATTCGCCGCCAATTCCAGAACCTGCGCGTCGGCTACGAGCTCGGCAATGGGCGCTCGCCCTGCTCCGTGAATCTCCATGCCTGTCTTACCCTCGGCAGCGGCGCGGGCGACCAGTCGCGTCACGAGATCCTGGTCCTCGTTGTGAAATGCGACCGGTACATCGAGCTGAGACGCTTGCAGGAAGATCTCGAGCATCTCTCCCGTGTCAAACCGCGGGAACCTGATCGGATGGTATTCGTACGTGGAGAGCTTGATGGACAAGGCCCCTGCAGCCACGAGCTCCTGCAGCGCGGTGTAGTTACCGTCCTTGCGCGCAGTCACATACAGGCCGACATCGACCACGGCATACCGGCGCACGGCCTCGATCTTCTGCTCGAACAACTCCAGCGTATCGACCGGAACAGGATCATCAAACGGCATATCGATAATGGTCGTAACGCCGCCTGCAGCCGCCGCTCGCGTAGCATCTTGCAACCCCGGGAAGCCCTCGCAGCTGCCTGCATGCACCTGTCCGTCGACGATCCCCGGGAACACCAGGCAACGATCGAACTTTTCAATGACTTTCGCCGCAGGTCCGACCCCTTCGCCGACGGAAACGATTTTCTCTCCCGTGATCGCCACGTGACCCGAAGAAAGAACGCGGTCAGCAAGAACAATGTCGCCCCGAATTGTCAGATCGACAGCGACTTCCGTCATGTTAAAAACTCCGGCAATCAGACCGAAATCAGATCACTGATCGTGCAATAGGTGCGGCCGGCGATTCGGCCAAGGGGGCCGTACTCATGTACATCGATCCTCCCGTCGCGAACCAGCCCTTCACGCGCATGCATCACGAGGACCTCGCCGACGACCAGTCGGCTCCCGGCAAAAGGAATGATCTCGCGCAACGCACACTCGAACTGCACTTTGGATTCGAATATCCGGGGAGTCCTGATCTCCTCCGACGCGATCCCATGCAAAGACGCAAGGGCGACTTTCGAGCTTCCGGGCGCATGATCCTCCCCACAGAGCTGAACCTCACGCGCAAGCTCGACTGGAACGGTGTTGATCACGTACTCCCTGTTTCGCATCACGTTTTGCAGGGTACCTTTTGGCAGCTCGCTCGGGCCTACCGAAAACGCGAGCAGCGCGGCTTCAACCGAAACGATCATGAAGCTGCTAAATGGAGCAGCATTGAGAGTGCCGTCCTCGTTCAAGGTCGAGACGAATGCGATTGGACGGGGTATTACCGACGAGCTCAACAGCCGGTAACGAGCTGCAAAGTCCATTCCGGAAAGATCAAGATGCTCGAAAAAGGTCGACGCCGTCACCGCATCTGCCCGTGCATGCCCGTCACGTGAGCATCCGATCCGGTTGCGGGGGAAGAAACCTGTCTGTGTAGATATCCGCCATCGCCGGCTTTTTTGCCAGTCCAAATGCCTCGGCGACCAGACCAGTCGTGTGCTCGAACCGGCTCGGATCGACCGTGCTCAATCCATGCTCGCGAACCCATGGCGTGAGCAAGGACCCCTCGATGATCAGATCATTGCGCTCCGATTCGATCTCGCGCTTGAGCAGGTTGTCGCGCTTGAGCAGTGACTCGATTGCCGCGCTCTTGTCGGCCAGCATTGCTTTTACGCCCTTGATCGTCCCCCGCACGAACCCACCCACTGCGCCGGGATTCGATGCTGCATAATCCTGACGGCAAACCAGGCTCAAGGAGTACAAAGCAAGGCCGTTCTTGTTGAATTGCAGGTAGTCGATCTGATCGCGGGGCACGCCCGCCGCTGCTATATTGATCACAGCCGTTACGAAGAATCCGAGCGAGGCATCGACTCGCTTCTGAATGACCATGCTGTCGCGGAGCTGCCCACTCATATTTTCAATTTTGATCTTGTTGATGTCGACGTTATTGATCCGGCACAACACCCTGAACAGCGGCCAGGTCGCATCACCCTCGGAAATCGCCAGTGTCCGGCCCTCCAGATCCTTCAAGGCTCTGATCCCCGAGGACTTCAGAAAGATCACCGCACTGGGAGCCGCATCGTAAACAATGCAACTGGCGATGGCCTTTGCTGCCGGGTTATCCTGGTTGAACTTGGCCAGCAGGTTTGGATCCACAAGCGCCATGTCGAGTGCGCCGCCCGCGAGCTTTGTCAGATTGTCAGCGGAGCCGTATCCCCGGAGCAGCTGCGGCTCGACCTTTTCGGCGGCGAAGATGCCTGTGTCCTCGGCATAGGTCCAGATCGAGTGATTTCCCTGCCAGACCCAATCGACCGCAAACCGAACTTTTTGCCTGGAATCCTGCGCAACGGCGACGGCCGGGCTGGCAAGCATGCACCCGGCTCCCATGAGAAATGCCCGGCGCGACGTTGTCGGGCTCATATTGAACTTCATATTGAGCTCCTGCCAGCGAAATTGAAGCCCGACCCGACAACGGCCGGCATGCCCCCCCGCCATCCTTGGAAGCTAGCCGATTCCCAACCGCCCGGCCAACCCGGGAGCCAGGCTGAACGCCGCAGTTTGGTGTCATGGACCGGGGCCTTGCCGGCCATGCACGGCCGAGGACCGCGCCAGCCTCGATGGTGCGGCGCGCGCTGCGGTCAGCCGAGCTGTGAGCTCGTGCAAGGAGTGCTAACGCCCACCTAGCTCACCAGGTCCTGACCGCGGAACGCCCAGCGAGTCATGCGGCGCTCGAAAATGACGCACACCGCGTACATCCCAACTCCCATCGCGCCGACGATGATAAGGCCGGCAAACACCAAAGGCACCTCGAAGCGGGAGGAGGCTGAAAGCATAAGATAACCGATGCCGATATTGGATGCGACCGTTTCCGATATGACCGATCCGATGAAAGACAACGTGATCGCAATCTTGAGCGAGGCAAACAGATAGGGCGCCGATCTCGGTAATCCAACTTTGGTAAGAATCTCCCAGCGGCTCGCGCCGAGCGAGCGCAGTACATCGCGCATCTCCGGCTCGATCGTCGCCAGGCCGGTCGCAATGTTCACCGCGATCGGGAAAAATGCGATACTGAACGCCGTGATGATGGCCGGAACGGTGCCGATGCCGAACCAGATCACAATTACGGGCACCAGCGCCACCTTTGGTATCGAATTGAAGGCGATCATCACCGGGTAAAGACCGACATAAACGAAGCTCGATGCCCCGACGGCAAGCCCGATCAACGTTCCGCCGGCGACGGCAAGGACGAACCCGACGACCGTGGTGAAAAGAGTATGGAGGCTGTGGTCAAGAAGAGGCCCCCGGTAATCGTACATCGCCGAAAACACCTGGCTCGGGCGCGGCAGCACGAATGGCGGAATATCGAAGACGCGGCAGACCGCCTCCCAGAGCACGAACAGGCCGACCCCCACCAGCCACGGCATTGCGATCTGGAGTCGCCGGGCTCTTGTCATACGCCCAGCTCTTGGCTGATCCGTTCCCGCAAATCGTGTACAATCTGGACAAAGCGCGGCTCGAAGGTCGTCTTCAATGTTCTCGGTCGCGTGAGATCGATCCTGCTTTCGTGAATGACGCGACCCGGCCGCTGGCTGATTACGAGCACCCGGTCGGCCAAAAATGCAGCTTCCCGAAGATCGTGCGTCACCAGCATGCCCGTGAACTTCCTCTCACTCCACAGCTTCTGCATCACACCCCACAGCTCCTCACGCGTGAACGCATCCAGCGCGCCAAAGGGCTCATCGAGCATCAGGAGCTCCGGCCGATGTATTACCGCGCGGCAGAGATTGGCTCGCTGCTGCATTCCGCCGGAAAGCTCCCACGGAAATCTGCTGCCGAATTTTCCGAGGCCCACGGTTGCAAGTAGTTGCTCGCCCTGCGCGACATATTTCTTGCGATCACGGCTGAGCAATCTTTTATGGGGTGGCACGATCTCGAACGGAAGCATGACGTTGTCGAGCGTCGTGCGCCAAGGCATGAGAGTAGGATTTTGAAACGCCATGCCGACGCCATGGATGGGCTCGATCACCCGCTTCCCCCCGACATGAATTTCCCCGCCGGTCGGCTGCACCAATCCGGTAACGAGCTTCAATAATGATGATTTTCCGCAACCGCTCGGACCGACAACGGCGACGAACTCGCCCCTTTGGACCTCCATCGAGAGATCCTGGACGGCCAGGATCGATTGCTCTCCCTCCCCATAAGCAAGGCTGACGTTTCGAATAGAAACAAAACTGCCAGTGTACATCGATGGAGGCAGCTGATGTGCCGAAGCAACTACCACTTCCCAGGAGCGAACGCCTCGGCGATTTCCCCATAATTTTCCGAGAGCGGCAGAATTATCGGATAGGAAATTCCCGCCTCGACCCACTCGTAGGTACGATCCTTGACCTTTGTGACACTACCGGAAATCGTGAGTGAATCCGTCACATTATCGCTTACGAGCTTCATGGCATCCTCGATCCCGCCAGGACGAGCAGGCCAGCCGCCCATCGTCTGCTTGATCCGCTCGATGAGCTCGGGCTCGAGCCCCGAGGCTTTGCCAATGTGCGGCTGTTGGCCGAGGTACTTGGTTACGACGTAGCGTGACAAGTTTCGAGCTTCCGCTTCGTCGTCGCCAAGCGAAATATTGACGAGTTGCGGCTGCTCGAACGCCTGCAGCGAGCGGCCGGATTTCGCGGCACCCATCTTGATCCAGTCCATCATCTGTCGCGTATAGTCTACCGAGAGCAAGCCATTGAGGAGCGCGCCGTCTGCCACCTCGCCGGCGAGCTGCGTCATGAGCGGTCCCGTCGGGCCGATGTAGAGCTTCACGTCTTTCGGCTCCCGCTTGGAACGGTGGCCCAGATCCAAGCTGATATCGCGCAGCTTTACGAATTCGCCCTCGCAGCTGAACGTGTCGAGATGAAGCAGCTTGCGCAACGCGGTCACGTACTCGCGCATCTGCTTCAGCGGCTTCGAGCGCTCGATCCCTTGTTTCCAGGCCAGGGGATCCCAGTAAGCCCCCAGACCACAGATCACGCGTCCTGGAGCGAGCTCATCGAGCGTGGCGAGCGTCATTGCCATCAGGGCCGGGCCCCTCGTCCAGGTATTGACCACGCCCGTACACAGCTTGATCCGTTTCGTGCGGGCTGCAAATGCACCAAGAACCGAAAAGCCCTCGTGAGCGAGACGGGTTTCGCAAACCCAGGCCGAGTGATACCCGAGGCTCTCGACCTGCTGGACCAGCTCGAGCTGCTGCGTTATCGAAGGCCGATCAAGAAAACAGAAGCCGAGTTTGTCCATCGTCGAGGGCTCCGGGAGTACGAGGTGAGTCGCGGGATTGCGACTGATCTTCTCATTTCAGGCTTCGAGCGCACTTCCGGATCATATACATTCGTCATCGGCCTTTGTCCGGCCATTTCTGGCGCGCACGGAAGACGTGCAGGTGCAGGTCAGGTTGGGCAGCAGCAGGCTCGGGAGTCGGTTGCAAAATCTGTCCAGGGTGGAGCGTCTCGGATGACTGGATCATGGCGCTGGAAGGACACCACTTCTCTCATTCGATGAGCGAATCGATCCAGCAGGCACGAGCCGATGAGCACACTGCTGGTCCACAATGCGCGTGTGCTCGTCACGATAGACGATTCGCGCCGTGAAATTCCTCACGGGGAAATGCTCGTTCGCGACGGCTTCATCGAAGCCATAGGAGGAAGAAAGAGCCTGCCGCAGCACGCTGACGAGATCGTCGACCTCTCCGGGCATATTGTACTGCCCGGTTTCATCAATGCTCACCATCACCTTTATCAGTCGCTCGATCGCGCCTGGCCAGCGTCTCAGAATAAGACCATGGGGGGATGGCTCGAGGGACTTTATCCGCGATGGCAGAGATTGACGCCCGAGTTGATCACACTTGCCGTCGAGCTGGGGCTTGCCGAGATCACCCTGTCGGGGTGTACCACCATCTCCGATCACCAGTATCTCTGGCCCAACGGAGTAGAGGCTGCAGCCTCCTTCGAGATCGCTGCAAAGCTCGGGATCCGGTTTCATCTCGGTCGCGGGAGTCAAAATGCTGGAAGAGACCAGGGCGGTTTCGCTCCCGAGTCTTCGCTAGAAGGCGCAGATCGAGCTCTTGCCGACACGGCAGATATGATAGAGCGTTTTCATGATGCGCGCCCCGGCTCTTTCCAGCAGGTGTTTGTCGGACCAAGCTCACTACGGTCAGCAACTCCCGAGCTGATGCGTGCTTCTGCTGCTTTGGCTGCGCAAAAGGGAGTGCAGCTGCATTTCCACCTCGGTGAGACGATCACCGAAATCGAATTTGCGCTGCAAAAGTACGGGAAACGGCCGGTGCAGGTCGCTGAGGAGCTCGGCTGTCTCGCACCGAATAGCTGGATCGCTCATGGAATTCATCTCGACAGGGATGACGTCGCTGCGCTGAGGCGCTGCGGCTGCGGGATTTGCCACTGTCCGAGCTCCAACATGCGCCTGAGCTCCGGTATCGCGCCCATCAAACATTATTTGGATCAGGCGATTACGGTGGGCTTGGGAGTGGATGGATCGGCATCCAACGATTCTTCCAATTTTTTGTCCGAGATTCGTACAGCCCTCATGCTTTCGCGTATAAAAGCGGAAAATGAGGAAAGCTTCCTCGGCGCGCGCACGGTGCTCGAAATGGCGACCCGAAATGGAGCGAAGCTTCTAGGACGAAAAGATCTCGGGCGGTTGGAGCGGGGCTATGCAGCAGACTTCATAGCAATCGACAGCGGCCGGATCGAAATCGCCGGGTCCGAGGACCCGGTCGCTGCCCTCGCATTCTGCGCGATTACCCGCGTGGACCATTCCTGGGTCCACGGCAACCGGATCATTCGGAACGGCAATTTGGTTCGAGCGGATCTGGAAGGTGTTCTCGAGCGGGTACGCCGGCTCGCCGCACCCACGGCCCGCTAGTGGGGGATCCGAGGATCCGCATCGGACCGCAACCGGCCGCATTCGACCCTAACCCTAGCGAGGCGAGGGTCGGGAAGACATGTGCAAGCGGCTTTCGGTGCCGTCTTGCGCCACGGAAATACGTGTTACTCGAAGGAACGAACGATCCCGCACCTTTGGCGTTATCATTTGCTTGACGGGGATACGGCTCTCAACTCGGCCCACGCAAGTATGCCAGCGGAGCAGCGGTCCGGTCACTCCTCCCAGTGGAGACCAGCCTGCTTTGCGACAATCCCGTCCCGCGATGTCCATCAGAAAAGCGGACCCAAGCTCACTGGATCGGGGCTCCAGAAAGGTGATCTACGCCGCTCTTGCGGGCAATCTGACTATCGCGGTCACGAAACTGGGCGCGTCATTGTATACAGGCAGCAGTGCGATGCTGAGCGAGGCCGTCCACTCCTTCGTCGATACCGGCAATCAAGGGTTGCTTCTCCTGGGCCTGCATCGTGCGAGCCGTAGACCAGACGAACGGCATCCGTTCGGCCACGGACTGGAGCTTTATTTCTGGTCTTTTGTCGTCGCGCTCATGATCTTTGCTGTCGGCGGGATCTTCTCGGTCTATCAGGGAATTCAGAAATACCGGTACCCTGAGCCGATGGAGAGCGCCTGGGTCAATTTCGTAGTTCTTGGCGTGTCGATGCTGTTCGAAGGTATTTCCTTCGCAGTCGGTTACCGCGAGTTTCACGCGCGATTTCCGGACGTGTCCTTGTGGACCGCCATCAGGAGGAGCAAAGATCCAAGCGTCTTTGCGGTAGTTCTCGAAGACTCGGCGGCTCTGATCGGACTGGTCCTCGCTTTTGGCGGGATATTGGCCAGCGTGTGGTCAGAATCGGCTGGAGGAGATGCAGCAGCGTCCATCGCCATAGGGATCCTGCTTCTGCTCACGGCCACGGTTCTCGCCAATGAGACACGCAGTCTGCTTACAGGCGAAAGCGCATCCTCCCGCATCGTCGATGCTGCCCGCCGCCTGCTTGCGGCTGACCCGCGGGTCAGGAAAGTGGAGCAGATCAAAAGCCTTCAGCTAGGTCCGTCCAGAGTCTTGCTCGCGGTTACCGTCGAGCTGCGCCACGATCTGACGGCGGACCAAATTCGGGGAACGGCGCAGGAGCTGCGGCAACGGATCGGGGAGAGCCAGCCCATTGTCTCGCACGTATTCTTTCGGTTAGGGCCGGTAGCGGAGACCGACGAGTGATCCGGAGATCACTCGAGCAGGTCCATACCTGCCAGCGGTGAGCGCTACACGGCAGATCGGCAAAGACAACGAAGGCGTTTCGCTTACTGGAGTGGATGGGGGCTAGGCCGGGCCGCCAAGTTGGATCCGGCTTCACCGCGGCCGAGTCTTTCGATTCTTTAGCTCAATTCTGGAAGAGCTCGTGCACGACCCACGAAGGATGAGATCAATACCCTTTCTGATCGCTCGCTACATTAGCTTCCCCGCCCGAGCGCTGCGAGGATCGCATTCAGGCCATCAGTTAGCGCGGCAGGCCCCGGCTGCAAGATCAGAGGAGACTTGATCTCGACGATGCGGTTGGCTCGCACGGCCGGAATTTCACTCCAACCGGGTCGTTGTCGGATTTTTTCCGGCACAACCTTCTTGCCGCACCACGAGGCCAGGATGACATCGGGTGCGGCGGCGATGACCGCTTCTGACGATACAATACGATTTTTGGCCGATTTCTGCACCGCCAGCTCCTCGAATACGTCCTTCCCGCCCGCGATTCCGATCAGCTCGGATACCCAACCGATACCGCTGATCAGCGGATCGTCCCATTCCTCGAAGTAGACCCGCGGCCGTGGCTGGCTCGGCACTCCGACGGCGACTTCGATGAGGCGCCGCTCATACTCCTGCGCAAGCGCCTCGGCTCTCTCCATCACACCAACGAGAGCACCGAGCGTACGAATCATTGCCAGGATGCCGGCAATATCCCGCTGGTTGAAGGCATGCACAGCAATGTTGGCTCGGATGAGATCGGCAGCGATCTGCGCCTGAAGATCGGAAAAGGTGAGAACGAGATCGGGCTCAAGCGTAAGAATTTTGCGGATGTCTGCCGACGTGAAGGCCGAGACACGTGGTTTCTCGCGCCTTACCTGAGGTGGACGGACGGCATAGCCGGATACGCCGACAATGCGATGCTGTTCGCCAAGAAGGTATAGCGTCTCGACCGTCTCCTCCGTCAGGCAGATGATGCGAGCGGGTGGAAACTGACGCGTGCCAAAAACAGTCATGCCAACGCACTATTTTGCAAATTGCCAACCTGTGGGACAGTGTTTCCGCACTCAAGGAGCAAGTGAATGAGCTCAATGACCAGCTATGAATACCCGCGGATCGAGAGCTCGGCAAAGGCGTATTACATGCGCCTGGCTCAAGACGACAATTCGCGAGAGCTGGTGACAGAGCTTGTTGTGCCACGGCTTTCGGGCAAAGCGTTTGTTGTCGCAAAGAATCACATTTTGCGGGTAACGGCTGTTGACGGTCCTCAGGTCGCCGACTTCAATGCCTTCAACAAGGACGATCCGAAGGAAATGTTCTGGTCCGGCCGCACGCGCCTGCTGCAGCGAGCCCATCTGTCGGTCGGAGACCGGCTATGGTCGACACCTCCCCGAATGCGGCCGATGTTCACGATCATTGCCGACACCGTGGACCATAAGCCGCTCCGGGGCAATGCCCGATCCCATGACTTGATGTACTGCCGCTGCAACGAGCGGCTCTATGAGGTCACGAAGAACGAGCAGAACGCTCCAAATTGCAATTCGAACATCGCAAATGCCATTGCAGAATTCGGTCTGCCGCCCGATTACGTTCACGATGCCTTCAACATCTTCATGACCACAGGTCTAGGCGAGAACGACCGGTTCTTCTACCTCGACCCTGACGCCAAGCAAGGCGATTATGTCGAGCTACACGCCGAGATGGATTGTTTGGTCGCGATCTCGGCCTGCCCGGGCGCATCGTCGGGGCCGGCAAAGCGGCCGATCGGCATCCAAATCTACAGGTCGTCACTCGCCGCGCCTTTCACGAGAGAAGCAGGCGCGTAATCATTGTCGCCAGAACACTATTCGCCGCTCGAGCAATGCAATGGCGGCAAACAGCGCGCCACCCCACGCGGCGAGCACGATCAGAATCGCCAATGAAAACGCCATATCGAGGCGACTCGACGCGAACAGCAGCAGGTACCCTAACCCGCTGCGTCCAGCAACCATTTCGGCCACAACGACGCCAATGACGGAAAGTGTTACAGAAATTTTCATACCAGCAAAGATCGATCTCAAGGCAGACGGGAATTCGACCTTCGCAAATAACTGCCAGCGGCCACACACCAGGGAGGCAGCATAATGCCGCATATTCGGGTCGAGTCCCCGAACGCCAAAGATGGTGTTGATCACCATTGGAAAGAAAGCAACCAGGAATGCCAGGATCGTCCGCGATAAAATGCCTGCGCCGAACCACAACACGAGCAGAGGGGCCAGCGCCTCCTTCGGCAACACCTGCAGGACCACGATGACCGGATAAACCGCAGCAAACAGGATCGGCGATTTGCTGATGGCCCAGCCGAGCAGCACTCCGACAATAACCGACAGGGCGAACCCTACCACCGTCTGAGAAAAAGTGAGCCATGCATGTGCCACCAGCAAATCAGCGTGAACATACAAGCTCCAGAGGATCAGACTGGGAGGTGGAAAACTATGCCGCGGCAGAGACAGGCTGCGTGTCGCTGCCTCCCAAACCGCAATCAGGAGGCAGCCAAAGATAATGGCCGGTGCGTCCGAGCCAAGCCACCCGATCACTCGAGAACGGACCCGGCCGGTCATTGTCCCGCCCGCCAATAGACGACTCGGTTATCGATGACTTCGAGAACCGCCAGCAGCAACAGCCCGAGACAGCCGACGGCCAAAGTCGCAGCAACCGTCAAGGATGTGTCCAGCGAGGCCAGCGATTCAATGATGATCTTCCCTAGCCCCTCGTCACTGGCAACGAATTCGCCGACGATGATGCCGATCACTGCCACCCCAGCCGTTATCTTGACGCCTCCCATGATGGCCGGAAGGGCAGCCGGAAGCCGAACTTTTGACAACACCTGCAGCTCCGAAGCAGCGAGCGAGCGAGCATATTGGAGCGAAAGCTCGCCAGTCCCGAGGATGCCCGTGAGACTGTTGATGACCATTGGAAAATAGGCGATCAGAAATGCCAGGACCAATCGCGACTGCATCCCGATCCCGAACCACGCGATCAGGATAGGCGCCAGCGCCACCTTTGGAACGACTTGTGTCATCAAAATGTATGGGAAGATCATGCGTCGAAGCGCTGGCACCATGGCAATCAGGACTGCGGTCGCAAATCCAGCAGTCGTGGCGATGATAGTCGCCAGCAAGACCTCCAACATTGTGTAGGCAGTTGCTTGCAGCAGGACGTCCTCGTTTGCCATGGCCGACTGCAATACGGTAATTGGCCCAGGCAGTAAGAGCGGCGGGATCCCGAGCATCGTGACAGCAAGGTGCCATACGACCCCAATCCCCAGAAATATTGCGACTGGGATCAGCGTCGTCTGCTGATTCCGAAAAGCCCTACCGATCCAAGGCGGCAACCGCTGCTCTGATGACGGCGCAGCCACGTGACGCCCTCACCGGCCCAAGCTTGCCCGTATCATGCCGCAATATCGGTTGAGCTCAGCCGTCTCCTGCATGTCCAGGTTTCGCGGCCTTGGCAGCGTGATCTCCAGATCGCAAACCACCGTGGCGGGTCGAGGTGATAACACTATGACCCGATCTGACAGGAATACCGCTTCCCGGATGCTGTGGGTGACGAATATCACGGTCTTGCGAAACCGATCCCAAATGCGCTGCAACTCAAGGGTCATATCGTCCCGAGTAAGGGCGTCGAGGGCGCTGAATGGCTCGTCCATGAGCAGCAGCCTGGGATCGGTAATCAACGCCCGGCAGAGCGAGACGCGCTGCGCCATCCCCCCGGACAGGTGCTCCGGCAGCCGGTCCTTGAACTCATGCAGCCCTGTGAGGTCAAGCAGCTTGGCCGCCTCGACCTGATACCGTTGTCGGTTTTGCTTGAGGATCTCAATTGGAAACATGACATTTGAAATGACCGTGCGCCAAGGAAAGAGGATGGGACTCTGAAAGATCAGGGATGTTTCCCGGCGCGGACCTTCAACCGCACTGTTATCGATCTTGATCGTGCCGGCAGTGATCGGAACAAGGCCAGCAATCATCATCAGCAACGTTGACTTGCCGCAACCGCTCGGCCCGACGATGCTGAGAAATCCTCCGCGCTCTACATCGAACGAAATGCTTCGAATTGCCTCGACCTGGTCGCCCTTCAGGTCATAGGTCTTGCTGAGATCGTAAACGCTAACGTGCGGATCGCGGTCGGCCGGCGAGCTGGCAATCTCCACTCCTTCGATCACGGCCTCCAGCACCGATCAACCAAAAAGGTAGCTCTTGGCCAAGTCGCGAGCCTTTGCCCATTCGGCATCCGTGAGTTTGACGGTTCCAATAAATTGATTCGTGTAGAGCGTACCGAGGGCGGGCGTGGTAGGCAGGTTCAGGTAGCTGCTGCCGACTTCGAGGGTGTGCTTCATCTTACGCTCGTCGTGCCAGCCCAGGCCATTGCTCTTGACGTCGTCGGTCAGCCCTTCTGCGGTGTTGATCAGCAGCGAGGACATCGTGATGGCACGGTCGCGTTGAGTCTTGCCGGATTCCGGAATCTGCTCCACGAAGTCGTCCAGGGTCTGTTGTGGATTCAAATACGAGAGCTTCAACCCTTCCATTGCACCCTCGACGAATGCCCTGACTTGGTTGGTGGAGGCTTGCAGGCGATCAACCGAGGTAATGAACGTGAGGCTATAAATGTCGAGCCCGTAAGCGGAGTAGAACATGATCTCGTAAGGAATGTTGTCAGCCAGCAAGTATGGCACACTGGACTGGTAGACGGTCGCGACCGCATCCACGTCTTTATTCGTAAGGGCCTGAATGTTCAGCCCCGGTTGCAGCGATATCATCTTCACCTTCGAGACATCGATGTTGTTTGCTCGCGCAAAGGCGGGCCAGAGTTGGTTGGCTGCCCCTGCAGGCGCGCCGCCCAGCCGCTTGCCTTCCAGGTCCTTCGGCTTGCTGATTCCCGAGCCCTTGAGGGATAGGATGATAACCGGCGAACGCTGGTTGACCATGGCAATCGATACGAGCGGGACCCCGGATGCCGAGGTCTTGATCATTGCGCCGATGTCGGCTTGCCCGTACTCGTAGCGCTTCAGGCCGACATTTTTCGCAGCTTCACCGGACCCAAAACCGCGGGTGATCGCGACATCGAGACCGCGTTTAGCCCAAAACCCTTCTTTGCGGGCAGCATACATGAAGGCCACTTCGCCTTCGGGAATCCAGGGCAACGTAAGGTTGACGGCATCGGCAGCACTCGAGCTCATAGAGACGAACACGGGTAGGGTGCCGACGGCAGAGGCGACCGCCATGCTTTGCAGCAGGCTGCGCCGGGATAGCTCTTGACCGCTCATGTCAGTGCTCCAGCCGTTATCGGCGAATGGATTGATCCTGGTCATTTCCATCATACCGCGAATTCACCTTCGGACCATCAATTCTGCGAAGGGTCTTGCCCACGCCGCCTTTTGGAGGAGCTGGCGCCAGAGCTTCAAGGAATGTCGCCGCAAGCCGTGGCCATCGCGCCGACGCTGACGCTGTCCCGCCGCCCGCGTCCGCCCAACTGCCGAAGATGCCGATCCTGATGGCAGCGAGCAGAGCGCGTGCCGCAGCCACGCAGAAACGACCTCGATCTGCGAGCTGATATCTCGCCGGGCGCGCCACCGCCTCCGCGCCAGAGCCTCCGCGCCAGAGCCTCCGTGCCTTGACACCGTCTGCTCCCGGTTGATAGCATCGGACTGTCTATTGGTATGGAATGTTCCGCTCAACGGAACGCCGGGACGGAACACCCGGGATGCCGAGAAAAATCCGCCCTGCCGGGCAGGCGACAGACGGCCGCTCTCGCACAAGCGAGAAATCGCCGGTGCTCAAGGCGTTACGGCTGCTCGACAACCTGGCTCACAGCCGTGAGCAGGTTTCCTTGGCGGAGATGAGCCGCAAGCTCGTGCTTCCAAAGTCCACCAGCCACAGGCTCGCCGCCATGCTGGAACGAGACGGGCTCATCGACAAGGATCCGGTTACGCTTCGCTATTCGCTCGGAGCACGCTTCGAGGACATGGCGCTGAGTGCGCTTCGTAATGGCGCAACGGCGAGCCTTCGCCGGCGCCTCATGGCGGAATTGGCCGAGCGGCTGGGCGTGCGCATTAATTTCGCGGTTCTCAAGTCCGGCAACATGCTGCTGGTCGAATGGGTCGATTCGGTTGCACTCATCCGCATCGACCTCAAGGCAGGCACGCAAATCCCGGCCCATTGCAGCGCAGGCGGCAAGCTTCTGCTCGCATTCGCTCCGGATCTGGTCCGCACCCAATTCCTGAAGCTTGCTCCGTTCAAAGCCTTGACCGCCGCGACCATCACCAGTGCCAGGGCGTTGGCGCGCGAGATCGCCCTCATCCGCCGGCAGGGCTACGCGGAGGACAGGCAGGAATTCCTGCCCGGAGTTTCGTGTTTGGCGGTTCCGGTCCGCAACAGGAAAGGCGAAGTGGTCGCGGGCCTTGCGCTCATGGCACCGGAGATTTTATTGCCGCTCAGGGAGGCGCGGCGTCATCGCGCCGATCTTCAGGCTTGTGCGGACGCGATTTCCGCCGCCTATGGCTGGCCGCCCGCACGTGCGGCAGAGGCGACCAGGCGCCGCTCAGCCGGAGTTGAAATACGGCGCAGGCGCCGGCCCGGCAAGGCCAATTCGCGGCCCGCGCCGCCTGATCGCAGATCGACGATCAATTCCGGGCGTACCTCGCCGTGAGTGCGCACGAGCACGGTGCGGGCTCGCAATTGATCGACGACGGCAAGTCCGCCGTCTCCCGTTCCGGGATCCGCATTGGCCGCCACCTGGCTATGCTCGCCCTTCGCGTGATGCCCTGGGTGCTGATCATCCTGCTTTGGCAACTCGTCACGCTCACCGGCATGGCCGGCAATGAATTGGTTCCCAGCCCGATCCAGGTCTGGTCCACATTCTGGAAGCAGCTCACCACCGACCGGCTCTGGCTGGACATCTACATGTCGAGTCAGCGCGTGTTGCTGGGTCTGGCTTCCGGCATCGTTCTGGCCATTCCGGTCGCATTTGCCCTCGGCTGGTATCGGTCGGCGCGGCGCATCGTCGATCCGCTCGTCAACTTCTTCCGCGCGCTCCCGCCGATCGCCCTCATTCCATTGGTGATCGTCTACTTTGGAATAGAGGAGCTCGCGAAGGTCGTGATGCTGTTCTATGCCGCGTTTTTCTCGGGCGTGATCGTGATGTACGAGGGAATTGTCCAGACAAATCCCCTGTTCGTTCGTGTCGCGCGCAGCTTCGGGGCTACCGACCAGGAGATTTTCTGGCGTGTCGTCGTACCACTCTCGGTTCCCCACGTGCTCACTGCGCTGCGTGTCGCGCTCGGCGTATGCTGGGCGACGCTGGTCGCCTCGGAGCTGATCGCCGCGCAACGCGGGCTCGGCGCCGTCATCGAGAATGCCTCCAATTACTTTCAGCTCGATACGATCTACATGGGGATAATCTGCATCGGAATCATCGCGCTGACCATGGACGCCAGCCTGCGCGCCATTTCCGCTCACGTGCTCAAGTGGCAGGACAGGATCGCGTCATGAACGGCCCGCGGATCGTCCTGCAGGACGTCGCCAAGCGGTTCACCACTGCGAACGGCTCGACACTCTCGGCCGTGGACGGGATTTCGTTGACGGTCAACGATGGCGAGTTCATCTCGATCATAGGCCCATCCGGCTGTGGAAAAACGACGTTGCTCAACATGATTGCCGGCTTCGAGCAGCCGAGCTCGGGGAGCATCACGCTGGACGACAAGCCGGTGACCAGGCCGGGAGCCGAGCGTGGCGTGATCTTCCAGGAATACGGGATTTTCCCGTGGCTGACCGTGCACGACAACATCGCGTTCGGATTGTCGTTACGCGCCAGCCGGATCCCCGCGGTCGAGCACGAGGCGATCGTCCGCCGCTACGTGGACTTGATGGGGCTTCGAGGTTTCGAGAGTGCCTATCCCAAGACCTTGTCGGGAGGAATGAAGCAGCGCGTGGCACTGGCGCGAGCGTACGCGGTGCGACCCGAATTCCTGCTGATGGACGAGCCGTTCGGCGCCCTCGATGCACAGACCCGGACCGCAATGCAGGATCTGTTGCTGCACGTGCTCGAAAGCGAGGGCAAGACCGTCATTCTCATCACGCACTCGGTCGACGAGGCGCTTTATCTGTCCTCGCGGGTGGTCGTGATCACGGCGCGTCCGGCTCGGGTGCGAACGATTCTTTCCGTCCCCTTCCCTTATCCGAGGCGAGAGGAGATCCGCCGCCAGCCGCTCTTTGCCGACCTTCAATACAGCGTGCGGGAGATGGTCATGCGCGAATTTGCGGCTCAGCAGTTGCAACGAATGGAAGCTGCTCAAGGAACGGACAACCAAGGAGCATTGGCATGACGACCCGGTCGATGCATCGGCGTGATTTCATCTCATCGGCCGCAGCCGGCGCTGCGGCACTCGTCTGCGGGACGAGGACCGCGTCGGCGGAGGAGCTGTCCATCGTAAGGGTGGGATATCTGCACGTGCTCAGCGTCGATGCGCATCTGTGGCTGGCAACCCATCTCGGGAGCTTCGAGCGCGAGAACCTTCGCATCGAGCCGCGCGAGTTCACGACCGGCATCGAGCTGTTTCAGGCGCTGGTCGGCGGCAGCCTCGACGTTCTGACGACCGGGGGCGTGCTGTCCAATTTCCCGGCGCGCGGGCAAGGGAAAGTGTTCTTGATCAACGATCTCGAGCTGGCGACCGGTCAGATATGGGCGCATCCGAGCAAGGGCATTCACACGATCAAGGATCTCAAAGGCCGGCAGGTCGCTACCACCCGTGGAACCACGGCCCACGACCTGCTGCATCAAGCCCTCAAGAGCGTCGGGTTGGATTCGACCAAGGACGTCGAGATCGTCAATCAAAGAATGTCGGATGCCGTTACCGCATTCATCGCCGGAGCCGTACCGGCGGTTTCGCTCTGGGTTCCGTTCAATGGCCCGGTCAAGGCCAAATCACCCGAGGCAAAGATGCTGGTCGATGCCTCGGCCTATCCGAGCGCCACGATCGTCGATGGCTGGGCTGCTCGCAATGATTTCTACCGGGACAGGAAGGACGTCCTGAAGCGATTCATCCGCGCCTGGGCGCCGGCAAATGACATGATCAACAACAACCCGAACGAGGCGCTTCGGATCCTTCAAACCAAGTACTATCCCAAGATTTCCACTGCGGAAGTGGAGGAGATGTACAGGGTGACCCGATGGTATCCGACGAAGGAATGGATGCAGTACTACCGTGACGGAAGCGTTGCCAAATGGCTCAATCAGGTGACCAGTTTCAACGTAGAGATAGGCGCTATCCAGAATCCGATCATGGCCGAGGAATACTTCGATCCCACTCTGTTTCTCGACGCGGCCAACACGGCTGCGAATTGACCCCGAGGCTCAGATCGAGGTGCCGGCGCGATGGAATTGAGCCACGACGACGTGAGGAGGATCCTGGAGATCGTCGATGCCTCGGAGCATCTCCAGGACCTCGAGCTGGTGTACGGGGGCTTCCGCCTGCACGTTCAACGTGGCGGACCCGGCAGCATGGCATCAGCCGGCCGAGCGCCGGCATTTGTCCCCGCGCCGAAGCACACCGGCGTGTCCGTCACGCATCCGGAGCCCGCGAAGCACGTGGCTGAGCCGGCTCTCGGCCAGGGAGAGATCGCCATCCGGGCGCCCATGCTCGGCACGTTCTATCGGTCGTCCGCGCCCGGCGAGCCGCCATTTGTCGAAACCGGTCAGCGCGTGCACGCAGACGATACGGTGTGCCTGATCGAGGTGATGAAGCTTTTCAACTCCATCAATGCCGGGGTGGACGGAGTGGTGAAGCAGATCCTGGTGGAGAATGGCAGCATGATCGAGTTCCAGCAGATGATCATCGTGATCGCGACAAATCAGTAAGTCCGGAACAGCGATGCCCGCGATAAGACGCCTGCTCGTGGCAAACCGCGGCGAGATCGCGGTACGCATCGTGCGTGCGTGCGAGCAACTCGGGATCGAATCCGTAGTCGCAGTTTCGGAGATCGACCGCAATACGCTGGCGGCGCAGATGGCGACACGCGCCGTTTGCATCGGGCCGGCGGCGTCGCGCCAGAGCTATCTCAGGGCGGAGACATTGATAGCCGCAGCATTGGGGAGCGGCTGCCAGGCGATCCATCCCGGATACGGGTTCCTCTCGGAGCGACCCGCGTTTGCACGGATGTGCGAGCAGGCGGGATTGCTGTTCGTGGGCCCGCGCCCGGAATCGATCAAGGCCATGGGTGAAAAGCTCACCGCCGTGGGCTTCGCGGAGCGTGCGGGCGTGCAGCGGGTGCCGGGGTCGGGCCGGATAGAGGGGCCGCAGGATGCACACCGGGCGGCGGAGCGCATCGGCTTTCCGGTGTTGATCAAGGCCAGCGCCGGCGGAGGGGGGCGGGGCATGCGGCTGGTGCAAGCCGCCGGCGATCTTGCGGGGGCGATCGATTCGGCCGCCTCCGAGGCCAGAGCTGCATTCGGCGATGCAAGCCTCTACCTCGAAAAATTCATCGACCGCGCACGCCACATCGAGATTCAGGTGGTCGGGGACGACCACGGCCGGATCGTGCATCTCGGGGAGCGCGATTGCTCCACTCAGCGGCGTTATCAGAAGCTCATCGAGGAAGCGCCCTCGCCCGTGATCGACGAGCGCGTGCGCCAGCGGATGAGCGAGGCCGCGGTGCGACTCGCGAGGAAGGTCGCGTATCGAAGCGCCGGAACAGTGGAGTTCGTCTATGACGCGCAGGCACGCGATTTCTATTTTCTGGAAATGAACACGCGAGTCCAGGTGGAGCACCCGGTGACCGAGATGGTGACCGGCCGCGATCTGGTGATGGAGCAGATTCGAATCGCTGCCGGCGAGGCGCTCTCATTCACCCAGGAGGATGTCGCGCTGCGCGGTCATGCAATCGAATGCCGCATCAATGCCGAGGATCCGGCGCGCAATTTCATGCCCTGCCCGGGGCCGATCCGGACCTGGAATCCGCCGCCCATTGTCGATGGCGTGAGAATCGACACGCATTGCTACACCGGCTACGTGGTGCCGCCGCATTATGATTCGCTTCTGGCGAAGCTGATCATCCACGCCGCCGATCGCAGCGCCGCAATCCGGTCCATGGGTGAGGCACTTGCCGGGTTTGACGTTTCGGGCGTGGTCACGACAATTCCGTTTCATCAGGCGGTCCTGCAGCACGACAGTTTTCAGAAGGCCGCGATCTACAACCGATGGGTCGACCAGGAATTCATGCCGCGGCTCTCGGCGCACCAGCTACCTGTGCCCAAGCCGCCGGCAGCCGCCTCGGTCGCCGAGGCCGCCCTGGCCCGAGCAGCGGGATGAGGACCCCGCCGCCCCGACAATTGGCTGGCCGAGCGGCGATCATCACCGGGGGCGCCGGGAGCCTCGGACGCGCGATCTCGTCCCGACTCGCCGCTGACGGCTGCGCGGTCGCGATCGCCGACCGGGATACAGCCGCGGCGCAGGATCTCCAGACCAGGATCGAGCAGAGCGGCGGCCAGGCTCTGGCCGTCGACGCCGACGTCACCTGCGCGGACTCCCTCATGCACCTTGTCGATGCAACGCTCGCAGCATTTGGCGCGGTCGATTATCTGGTCAACAATGCTGGACTGCTCGGGCCGATCAAGCCGATCTGGGAGGTCGAGGACGCCGAGGTTGCCCGGATCTACGGTATCAATGTCCAGGCCGTGTTCGCCTGCACGCGAATTGCAGCGCGGCACATGATGGGCCGACGAAACGGCGCAATCGTCTCGATAGCATCGGTTGCCGGCAAGGACGGCCCCAAGGACATGTCGGTCTATGCGTCCTCCAAGGCCGCCGTCATCGCATGCACGAAGTCGTGGGCCAAGGAGCTTGCGCCGTTCGGAGTTCGCGTCAACTGCGTATCGCCGGCGCTGATCGAGGACACGGGAATGAAGAACGAGATGCCGGAGTGGTTTCGGCGCGACTCCGTTGCGAAAATTCCAATGGGGCGGCCGGCACGAGTCGACGAGGTGGCGAGCATCGTTCACTTCTTGTTGTCCGACGACGCGAGCTTCGTGACCGGAGCGTGCTATGACGTGAGTGGCGGACGTGCAAGCTACTGAGGAGCTGCAACGCTTGCCACGCGCAGACGCGGTGCGCGGCCTGCATGATCTCAAGGGTCGGGTGGCGCTGGTTACCGGCGGCGGCTCGGGACTGGGGCGGGCCATGGCATGGGGGCTGGCGTGTCACGGTGCGGACATCGTGATCATCGACCGGGAGCCGGCGAGCGCCGCCGCTGCGGCGACGCTGATTGCCGGTGACAGCGGCAGGCGCGCGATCAGCCTGATCGCGGACGTAAGCCGGGAGATGCAGGTCGACGAGGCCTGCGGCGAGGCGCTGCGGACGTTCGGCCGCGTCGATATCCTGATCAACAACGCGGGGCATAACATCAGAAAACCATTGGCAGAATACTCGGTCGAGGAATTCGATTCCCTGCACGCCGTGCATGTACGCGGTGCGTTTCTGTTCTGCCGCGCGATCGCGCCGCACATGCGCGAGCGGGGGTCCGGGTCGATCATCAACATCGCCTCGATTCTGGCTCAGGTCGGCGCCGCCAACATCGCCGCATACGCGGCCGCAAAAGGGGCGGTAGCTCAGCTCACCCGCGTGCTCGCGCTGGAGATGGCGCCGCATGGCGTGCGCGTAAACGCGCTTGCGCCCGGCTACATCGACACGCCGCTCACGCGACAACACTCGCCTGATGCGCGACAGCGGATATGCAACACCACGCCTTTCGGACGTTTCGGCAAGCCCGACGAGCTGATTGGACCGGTCGTGTTCCTGGCCTCCGATGCCTCGAGCTTCGTCACCGGCACGGTGCTGACGGTGGACGGCGGCTGGACTGCGCAGTGAGCGGAAACTCGGATGCGGGATCATGACGACGTTGCTTGAAGCGGAAGCCGGCAGCGAGGTCGAGCGGCGGCCCGGGCCATCGATGCTGAACGACATCGCTGTCGTCGACCAGACCCTGCGCGATGCCCACCAGTG
This sequence comes from Xanthobacteraceae bacterium, assembly GCA_036557665.1. GTDB lineage: Bacteria > Pseudomonadota > Alphaproteobacteria > Rhizobiales > Xanthobacteraceae > VAZQ01. Next base: position 70,403 of record DATBHG010000027.1, read on the forward strand.
CCTGTGGGCGACGCGAATGACGACAGCGCACATGCTGCCGGTCGCCGAGAAAATGGACCGGATCGGTTTCCAGCGGATCGAAGTGATCGCTGCGATCCAGTTCGATGTCTGCGTGCGGTTTCTCAAGGAAAATCCCTGGGAAAGGGTGCGGCTGATGCGCCGGCAAATCACCCACACGCCGCTAAGCTCATTTCTTCGCTCCAAGAATATCGTCAGCTTCGACTTCGTGCCGGACGATATCGTGGCGCTGTGGGTCGAGCGGCTGATTGCCAACGGCGTGCGAGAGGTCGGCTCGTTCGACGGCCTCAATGACGTGGACAACATGCTGGTAGCGCTCGACGTGGCGCGCAAATTGGGCGCGCGCACCATCGGCGCGCTATCCTATAGCCTCTCCCCGGTTCACACCGACGCTCTCTATGTGAAGACCGCGAAGGCCCTGGTCGAGCGCGGCAAAGTCGATGCGATCTGGATCAAGGACGCCGGCGGCCTTCTGACGATCGATCGCATCCGCACGCTCGTGCCGGCCATTCGCAAGGTGGTCGGCCAGACTCCCATCGAGCTGCACAGCCACTGCCTGACCGGCATAGCGCCGCTCGTCTACCTCGAGGGCGTCAAGGCGGGGGCCGACCGCATCCATACCTCGATCGCGCCGCTCGCGAACGGCGCCGCGCAGCCATCGCTCCAGTCAATGGCCCAGAATTTGCGCGCGCTCGGGTATCGCGTGGACGTGGACGACGACGCCGTTGCCGATGTCGGCGAGCACTTCCGCCGCATCGCCGAGCAGGAGGGCAAGCCGCTCGGACAAGTGCTGGAATATGACGCATTTCATTACGAGCACCAGATTCCCGGCGGAATGCTGAGCAATTTTCGGGTGCAGCTCGCCGAGCTGGGACTTTCACACAAGCTCCAGGAGCTGCTCGAGGAATGCGCGCGGGTGCGCAATGAGCTCGGCTACCCGATCATGATCACTCCGTTTGCCCAGTTCGTCGGCATCCAAGCCGTGCTCAATGTCGTGCATCAGGAGCGCTATCGCTATGTTCCGGACGAGGTCAAGAAGTACGCGCTCGGATATTACGGCAAGCTCCTCGCCCCGATCGATCCGGACCTGCTCGATCGGATCGTAACCAACGGCTCGTCGCGGATCCCGCTAAAACCGGAGCCGCTGGCACCGGCACTGGCAAAACTGCGCCAACAGTATCCCAATGCGAGCGACGATGAGCGCGCGCTACGGATCATGTTTGCCGGTACGCAGGTAGATGAAATGCTCGCCGCGGGCCCGATGCGGACGGACTACGTCTTCGAGAAGCCACTGGTAAGACTGGTACGGGAGCTGGCGTCCCGCAAAATCTCCCGGGTGTATTTCAGCGCCGACGCCAAGGGATGACTCCGGGCGGGGACGGTGGAGATCGATGATGGCGCACGATGAGGACTTTCGAGGCTCCATCGGAAGGACGTTCAAAGAGTCGGTCCCGTCGTGGCCAGCGCCCATCAGGCCGCCGCCGGGCGCGCCGAATGTCGTATTCATCGTTCTCGACGATGTCGGATATTCCGATCTCGGCTGTTACGGGTCGGAGATCTCGACCCCGCGCATCGACGCCCTTGCGGCTGACGGGGTGCGATACGCAAATTTCCACGTCACATCGATGTGCTCGCCGACACGAGCATGTCTGCTGACCGGACGCAATGCACATGCCGTCGGCATGGGGATCATCGCTGAATGGTCGAGCGGATTTCCGGGCTATCGAGGAAGGGTGACCTGCAAAGCAGCGAACATCGCGGAGGTGCTTCGGGACCATGCCTACGCAACCTACGCCGTAGGGAAATGGCATCTGACGAACATCGCGGACTACGGCGCTGCCGGTCCGCATCAGGATTGGCCGTTGAGCCGCGGTTTTTCCCGCTGGTACGGGTTTCACGGCGCCCTGACCGACCAGTGGAATCCGGAGCTTTACCGCGACAATCGCCCGATCCGGCTGAAGGCAGGCGGCGATTATCACCTCAGCTCGGACCTGGTGGATCATGCCATCGCCGACCTGCGCGACCATGCGACTTCAGCGCCGCAGCGGCCCTTCTTTCTCTATCTCGCGTTCGGCGCGTGCCATTGGCCGCATCACGTTCCGCGGATCTACATCGACAAGTATCGCGGCCGGTACAGTGACGGCTGGGATGCGGTTCGAACCGCGCGTCTCGATCGGCAAAAGGCGTCGGGGCTCATCCCCCCAGACACCAGGCTTGCCCCGCTCAACCCGGGAGTGACTGCCTGGAAGTTGCTCGACCACAATGTCCGCAGACTGTGCGAGCGGCTTCAAGAGACCTACGCCGCATTTCTCGAGCATACGGATGGCGAGATCGGCAGGCTGATCGACCACCTCGACTGGCTCGGATGCTCGAGCAACACCATCGTAGCTCTGTTGTCCGATAACGGCGCAAGCGCCGAGGGAGGGCCGACCGGCGCGATCAATCTACGCAAGCACATGGTCTATGAGGAGGAAAGCCCGGAGGTCGGATTGTCCCGTCTTGACGATATCGGCAGCGAGCGCTCGTTCAGCCATTATCCCACCGGCTGGGCGCAAGCCTCCAACACGCCGCTTAAATGGTACAAGAAGGATACCCATGGCGGCGGCATACGGGCCCCTCTGATCGTGCGCTGGCCAGAGCGCATCAAGTCCGCAGGCGAGATCCGATCGCAATTTCACCACGTCATCGATCTCGCCCCGACGTTGTACGACGTGTTGGGGGTCAAAGCCCCGACCCAATATCAGGGGATTGCGCAGCTGCCGATCCACGGCGTCAGCATGGCATACACCTTCGATTCCGACGCTCCGACCAAAAAGGAGATTCAGCATTTCGAGCTGCTCGGCGATCGCGCAATCTGGTATCGCGGCTGGAAGGCCGTCACCCATCATTCCAAGGGGGCTGATTTCGAGGCCGATCGATGGGAGCTCTACCATCTCGACACTGATTTTGCGGAGATCGAGGATCTGGCCGGGCAGCATCCCGCCAAGTTGCGGGAGATGGTCGAGTTGTGGTGGTCGGAGGCCGGAAAATACAGCGTGCTTCCGCTCGACGATCGCGATTGGGAGCGGGCGGCCGAACGTCTGCGGATGAACCGACAGACCCGGTACGAATTCCTGGCCGACATGGCGCGCGTCGATCGGCTGTCAGCCCCCGACATCAGCAACCGAAGCTATGTGATACGAGCTGAGTTCGAGCAGGCCTCGCCAGGTGCCAGCGGCGTGTTGCTGGCGTGGGGGAGCAGGTTCGCCGGGTTCGTGCTGTATATCAAGGACAACGCGCTCTGTTACGAATACGTCTATTCCGAATCGCTGACGCACAAGCTGCGCGTTCCGTTTCGCAAGCCAGACGGAAAGGTGGTCATCGAGCTGAAGTTCAACCACGCGGACGGCCAAGGCGCGCGCGCCGCTTTGTCGGTGGACGGCGAGATTGCCGGAGTGGTGGACATCCCGCGTACCTGGCCGACTCACGGGACGACGGCTGGGCTCAATTGCGGACAGGATGCAGGTGCGCCCGTAAGCGACGGGTACGAGCGGCCGTTTCGTTTCACCGGCCGCTCGCTGCGGGTCACGGTCGAGCTGGACGGCCGGACCACCGACGCGCCGAGAGCGGCCTATCAGACGGTTCTCAGGGAGCAGTGAGGGCGAAGCAGGTGCGCGATCCGCAGCACGGCCCGTAGGAGGCGTCAGCAATGCCCGAGCACGACCGCATGCTGATGGGAAAGGTTGTGGTCATTACCGGCGCCGGGAGAGGTATCGGGCGCGCCATCGCAGTTGCGTACGCCAATGCCGGGGCCAGCATCGTCTGTTCGGCGCGATCGGATTCCGAGATCCGGGAAACGGCTGCCATCATCGGGAGCACGGGTGGCTGCGCCACCCATTGGGTGACGGACGTGACCGACCTCGCCAGCATCGATGCGCTGTTCGCCCATGTCGTGGACTCCTTCGGCGGCCTCGACATCGTCGTCGCGAATGCCGGAATTCCGGGAGAGAGCGCTAGGGTCGAGGTCAGTGCGCCCGACAACTGGCGCAACACGCTCGATGTCAATCTGATCGGCAGCTATCACACGGCAAGAGCCGCGATTCCGGCCTTACGGCAGCGCGGGTCCGGCAAAATCCTGTTCATCGGATCCGGTATGGGGCACCGTGGCGTACCATCCCGGTCCGCTTATTGCGTCTCCAAGGCCGGGTTGCGAATGCTCACACGGATCCTGGCGCAGGAGCTCGCTCCAGACGGCATCTGCGTCAACGAGCTCGTACCAGGACCAGTGAACACGGATTTCATCCGCGGGCGCGAGCACGCGTTGCGCGCCGCCAGTGGCGGCGGCGAATGGTTCAAACAGCCCGACGAGGTCGCACCGCTCGCGTTGTTCCTGGCCTGTCAGCCGCGCGATGGACCGACCGGTCAGACCTTCAGTCTCGCGCGCCGCGAGCTCTGATAGATTCCGGAGACAGTCATGCGCGTTTCGAACGAAGCTGAGGCAAGCTCGCTGCAGATGCCAGCCGGCCCGCCGAAGGTACGGCCCGCAGAGGTCGCGGCCCCGCTTTGGTCCGGTGCGGCCGCGTGGCAGCACCGTGTGAAGGACGCTTTTGTCAGCTTGGCTTGGAATGCGCTTGTCCTCATTATTGTTCTCGCCGGCTGGCAGATCCTCACCATCCTCGTCAATTCACGATTTTTCCCGGGGCCGATCGCGATCTTCCGGGCGTTCGTCGACCTCGCCATGAACGGCGATACGAGTGGCCGCACCTTGTGGGACCACAGCTGGGCCAGTGTCCAACGGGTGCTGGTGGGCTTCGGATTGGCTGTTGTTACAGGGGTGCCGCTCGGCCTCCTCATGGGACTCTATCCGCGTGCATATGCCAACAGCAGGGTCGTGCTGGAACCGTTTCGCTTCATTCCGCCGATCGCCTGGATTCCGCTCGCCATAATCTTCTTCTCCGGGATGACGCGTTTTGCATTTCTGATCTTTCTGGGGGCGTTCTTTCCGGTGTTCACCGCTGCCCTCGTGGGTGTGGCGAGGGTCGAGCCGATCCACCGGAAGGTCGGCATCGTGCATGGTGCGAGCAAGGGATGGATCCTGGCGCACGTCGTCTTCCCCACGGTGCTGCCCGACATTCTCGGCGGCATGCGCGTGGGGCTCGGCGCTGCCTGGCTCACCATCGTGGCTGCGGAGCTCGCGGGAGGCATCTCGCTTGGGCTTGGCCGAATGATGAGCAATTACGCGGAGCTCGTTCAGGTGCCGCAGGTCGTCGTTGGAATGGTCTTGATCGGCATGCTGGGCTTGCTCATGAACGAGGTGCTGCTGCTCCTGGAAAAGCGGCTGTTCCGGTGGCGCTGGCAAGTGTCCCTCTGACCGGCGCGATCAGGAGACGGGGTGCCGTGGCCACAGCGCATGAAAAAGTTCGGGCGGATATCTCGCACCGCTACGGCAGCTTGCTGGTGCACGACAGGCTGCGATTTTCGGTCGGCGAGAACGAGTTTCTGTGCATCTGCGGGCCTTCGGGGTGCGGCAAGACGACATTACTCGATATCCTTGCGGGCATTCTCCGCCCCAGTGAGGGGAATGTGCTGATAAACGGGCGTGCCGTCGACCCCAAACGAGACAACGTTTCTTTCGTCTTTCAGGAGCCATCGACATTCCCCTGGCTCAACGTGTGGGACAACGTCGCCACGGGATTGCGGATCAAGGCGGTCAAAGGCGCAGAGCTGCAGCGCCGGGTGAATGAGATCATAGATATCGTCAACCTGCGCGATTTCGCGCACTATTATCCGCATCAGATCTCTGGGGGCATGAAGCAGCGGGTGGCCATTGCCCGGGCGTTCGCCACGGATGCCGATCTCATTCTGATGGACGAGCCGTTCGTGAGCCTGGATCAGCCGACCCGGGAACGCATGCAACGCGAGGTGCTGCATACGTGGGAGCGCCGCCGACATACCGTCGTGTTCGTGACCCACAATCTGGAAGAGGCGGTGTTTCTTGGAGATCGTGTCATCGTGCTTTGTGCCAAGCCGGCTCGCATCGTGGCGGACGTAGCCGTGCCGCTCACGCGCCCGCGCGATCCGCTCTCGCCGGAATTCACCAGGATTCGCGCGGAATGCGCCCGGATCCTACACTCGCTTGATCCGGCCTCGGCGCCTTGCCGGGTCGTCGAGCAGCCAGAGCTGGAATAGAGACCAGGGAGGAAGCAGATGCAGACTCGCAGATCTTTTTCAAAGGCAGTCGCAGCCGCAGTGACGGCCTCAGGAATCGCACCTTTTGCGCGGCGCGCGTTTGCCGCCAGCCCCGCGACCAAAATCGTGCGACTCGCCGACCAGCCCGGTGCCGAGGTCGACTATGCCGCGGTCTGGATTGCCGAGGGGCTCGGCTATTTCGAGGAGCTCGGCATAAAGATCGACCGCCACTCGTATGCCAACGGACCGGCTGCAATGCTGGATTTTCCAAACGGATCAGTCGACGCGGTAATGGCGGCGATCGTTCCTTTCATGCAGTTTGCAGCGCGCGGCGGCGAGTTCAAGCTCATCATGTCGCTCACTAAAGGAAATGCGCCTCTCGTCGGCTTGAAGAAATTCAAGTCGTACAAGGAGCTCGATGGACAAATGGTCGGCTCGCCGGGTATCGGCACTGTCCATGATGCGGTGCTCGGCTTTGTCGAGGAGGCCGAGGGTATCAAGATTCATCATGTGTACGGCAAGATCACCGATTTTGCCGTCATGACCGAAAAACGGGAGATCAACGCATTCATCGGCTGGGAGCCGGCCTCGGCCGCCGCAATCGCCCTAAATCCTGAGCTGCACTATATCGCTCAGCTGCCCCCCATCCCGCACATGGAGAGCCTTGGTTTGGTTTTCCAGCCGAAGATCGCCGCAGAGGATCCGGATTTGATCGTACGCTTCGTGCGCGCCACGCTGCGTGGGATCGACTTCATCAAGAACAACTCCAAGGAAAAGACGGCGGAGCTCATCGCAAAGAAGATGAACGACCAAAAAGCCATCCCGGTCGTCATCAATGCCCTTGGCTCGGTAGAATTGACGGACCCGCGGCTCGACATGCCCTCCACCAGGATCTTGCTCAAGACTATCGCGAAGCAGGGCAAGATTCCGGCGGACCTCGTCAAGGATGTGGATGGATGGATGGGCAAATATCTCGATTACAGCTTCCTCGAGAAGGCCGAGGCTCGATAGTGAGGCTCGATAGCGAGCCTTGCGCATACCGCCCGAAGGGGAGCCCAAGCAGGGCAAATTGCACGGGGAAGATGCGCCATGCCAATGGACCAATACACATCGCGAGGCCGGCAAAATGCCCAGCGCAACCAGGCTCCCGCTGTGTCGGCTCGCCGCGGCGAACATGAACGAGACCCGCCGCCAGCAATTCCGGGCAATCGCTTTGCGCGTTTGAAGACGGCGGTGCGCGCAAAAAAACGATGAAGCCATTACCGCCGCCGACTTCGCAATACACAAGAGGATCGTCGGGCAGGGCGGCACAAGCGACTCGCCGCCCCATATGAGCTCGTGGGGGCGCGCGGCGCGCCCGTCGACTCGAATGCAGCCGAGGAAGGACGCCTGCAGCCCGCCGAAGCTGTCAATCTGGGAGAGCGAGCAGCCGCCATGCCGTCGAAGTCTTCAGGGACAATGCGGAATCACAATCACCCCGGGCATGTTCATGCCCCGCGAGACTTCGACACGGCGTTTGCGATCGGAATCGGCCTGAATGTCGCGTTCGTCGCGCTCGAATTCAGCTACGGTTGGATCGGCAACTCCGTCGCCCTCATTGCCGATGCGGGCCACAACCTCTCCGACGTGCTGGGCCTGGCGATCGCCTGGGCGGTGAGCGCGCTGGCCAGACAACCACCCTCGAAACACTTTACCTACGGACTGCGCGGCTCTTCCATCCTGGCCGCGCTGTTCAATGCCATGTTCCTGCTGACCGCGGTCGGCGCAATCGCATGGGAAGCCATTCTGAGATTCAACCGCCCCGAAGCGACATCAGGCCGAACCGTGATGATTGTTGCCGCGATCGGAATCGTCATCAACGGCGCAACGGCCTGGATGTTCGCGTCGGGACGAAAAGCGGACTTGAACATCCGCGGGGCGTTTCTGCACATGGCCGCAGATGCTGCGGTATCCGCCGGAGTGCTGTTGGCAGGTGCGGCGATCCTTTTGACCGCCCGCGATTGGATCGACCCTGTCGTGAGCCTGGTGATTTGCGCAATCATCTTCTGGAGCACATGGGGACTGCTGAAGGACTCCGTCAGGATGTCACTTGGCGCCGTGCCTTCCGGGATCAACCCGACCGAGGTCCGGTCGTATCTGGAGTCGCTGTCGGGCGTGAACGAGCTGCACGACCTGCACATCTGGTCGATGAGCACCACAGAGACTGCGCTCACGTGTCATCTGGTCATGCCCGGCGGCCACCCCGGCGACGCTTTCCTCATGCAGACTGCGCGCGAGCTTCACTGCCGGTTTGGTATCGGACATGCGACCGTACAGACGGAAATCAGTCACGAAGCCGCGTGCGTTCTCGCTCCAGACGAAGTCGTGTGAAGATCGATCGCGACACGGGGCAGAAGCCTTGCGCTGGAAAGCCGCACGTATCATTCCGTGCGAAGCGGCCGTCCCACAACATCTCAGTTCGGCTCGACGGTTTTCGGAGCTTGACAAGGCTCCATGACGCGACCGAGCCCGCGTGCCAGTGCCTGACGGTAGATGCAGGACGCCACCGCCACGTCTTGCAGGCCGGTACCGATCGATTTGTACAACGTGGCTTCATGCGACTTGCTGCGGCCGAGGGTCCGTCCCGTGACGACCTCGTAAAGCTCGCAGACCTTCGCTTCGTGGATAGCGCCTGCCTGCGACGCAGCGATTCCGTCCCCGCTCTCCTGCAGCAGGCGGCGGGTATCCACCACGATGCGATCTGCAAAGCTCCATACCGCCGGATCAAGCTCTCGCTGGGTCGGCAGGGTCGAGCCTACCGAGTTGACATGCAGTCCTTGCCGGGCGCGCGGCGCGAGCTGCTGGCCCAGCACGGCTGGTCCCACCCCACCGGTATTGGTGCCGACAAGCAGGATATCGGCCTGATCGATGGCGTCCTCGATACGGCCCGCCGGCCGGACCTCGATCCCGGCGATCTTTTCCATCTCATCGGCGAACAGCTGCCGCCGTTGCGGACTCCGGCTGTAAACGACGGCACGCTTGATGTCCCGTACCGCCTTTGCCGCCTGTAAGTGGGACCGAGCCTCCGATCCCGAGCCGATGATCCCGAGGACCGCAGAGTCGGGCCGGGTCAGATATTTCATGGCGACGCCGCTTGCTGCACCGGTGCGGATCGCAGTCATGAAATTGGCATCCATCATCGCCAGCGGCTCGCCGGTACGGTAGTCGAACAGATGAAAGGCGTACCGCACCTGGGCGGCAGGGGGCGCTGCATCCGCGATCACCGTGAGATGAAACTCCTTGTAGCCGAGCACTCCGCTCGACACGAGCGCGCCGGGCATCAGCCGCATCCATCCGTTCGGTAGCCGCAGATTGATGCGATCGGCGAGCAACGCCGTCCCAGCTGCCTGCTCGTGACACATCGCCTCGATCGCGCCTATCGCGTCCGCCATGGTGATGCACTGGCGCACGTCGTCGTAGGTAAGCACCAAGGCCACGCGGGTTAGTCCTCGGGATTGCGCCCAACGAAGAAATCGACGTCCTCCCCCGGCGCCGGCGTGATACCGCTGCGCACAAGGCCCTGTCTGAGCGCACGCATCTGGTTGTCGTTGATCCGCGGCTGCGGTTGGCGAATCGGGCCCCCGTTGAAGCCGTTGAGCCAGTATTGATACTTCCAGAGCTGCCGATGCACCGTGCTGGTGCCGGGCATGAAGGCCGATGCGAGCTGCGCAGCGACCTGACGCGCCGGATGCAGCCGCCAGTAGATCTCCATCGCTGCATCGAGATTTCGCTCCTGCAACAGGTTGAAATATCTGACGACCTCCCCGCCCATGTATTCGTAGTTCGATGTCGCCATGAAAGGCATGCCGAATGTCATGGTCCAGGCCGGCGCGTTCTGCTCGAACGGATCGCACACCACGATGCGGTCCTTGTAGCGGATGAAGACCTCGGCGATGCCGCCGACGCCGGGATGCCCGATCTCATTTTTGATGGCGACGATGTTGGGCACATCCTCGATAAGCCGTCCGATCAGCGCCGGTGAAAAATCGCTGGGATGCAGACGGCCAAAATTCCACTGATTGATGCAGAACAGCATGACCCCGAGGTTGGTGCAGTCCGCTACCGCCTTGGTGTAATCGTAAAGCTGTTGCTCGGTCGTCGGGTAGAACATGATCGGATAGGAGATGAGCACGACGTCGACGCCTCTCTTCTCGGCGTAGCGGACCATGTCGATCGTGTCCGCGAGCGTCGGAAAGGATGCAAGCAGGGACGTGCGCAAACCGGCCTTGCGCGCTTCATCGACTCCGATGTCGATCACCTGCCGCATCTCGGCATTGGTCGTGCCGCACTCGCTGACCAGCAATGTCCCCCAAAATCCAAGCTCTTTCTCCAGCCGGACGTCGTGCCGGATCGCCCGCTCGTTGATCCTGGTCAGGGCAGTGTTGAACGTCGGCAACATGCAACCGCAGACGCCTTTCATATTGGCCTTGGCCCACTCTCTTGCCTCGGCGCGCGAGTAGTCAGCCATGCTTCCTCCCGCCGGTTGCCGCCCGGATGAGCATGAGCGGCGTCCGGCTCGGTTCTGTCCAGCCGATGGTGAGGGGTTTTCCTGCTATCGGATGCGGTTGGCCGCTTCGTCAAGCAGACTGTCGTCGATCGCGGCCATCGTGTCCGCTTTCTGCTTGAGGTATCCGAACCGAAAGGCCTGCTCGGCCTCGAAGGCGAAGGCGTCACGATAGACCTTGCCGTCGGCCGGCAAATTGACCGGCTGCGGCAGCTTGAGGATGAGCGGGTTGTTGCTCGCCGCAGCCCAATCGTTCAGAGCAGCCTTGGGATCGTCGTGGATCGCGCGTATTGAACGGACATATGCTTCCAGGAGCTTGACCGCTCCTTCCCGATCCCGCTCGATGAAGTGCGTGCCCATCACCAGCAACAACCCGTTCACGTGCTCGTTGCCGATCGTGCTGGTCGAGATATCCTTGTAGCTGAACAGAGGACGCAGCTGATCAGGATATTGCTCCTTCACCTCGATCGACAACATGCAGTCGAGCGGAGCTGCATCCACCTGCTTGTTGATGAGCGACGGCAGCGTAAGGTGGAACGGCACGAACTTGATGGTGACATCCTTCTTGGGATCGACACCACCCCGATCGAGCCAGAACCTCAGCATCAGATCGGTCGTGCCGCCAAAGCCCGAGATGATAGCCGTCTTGCCTCTCATGTCGGCGGGAGCCTTGATGCCGGAGTCGGCGCGCACCATGAAAGTGACCGGGGGGACCTGCCCGCCCTGCGTGAGCGCTACGGCCCTCACTTTCACGCCGCGCTCGATGGCGGTGAGCAGCACCCCGGACGTGCTTACGCCCGCATCCAGATCGCCGGTGGCGATGGCCTGCACGATATCCGAGGGATTGTTGAAACTCTTTTCCGAGACGGTCAGGCCCGCGCGCGCAAAATACCCCCTGGTGATGCCGAGAATCAGCGCCGGATTTGCCCAGGCGCGGTTATGCCCGATACGGACCTCGCGCGACTGCGCCATGGCCGCACCCGCGCTCCCGACGAGCGCACATGCGGTCACGATGATCAGGCACAGGCGCGAGCCCGAAGTGCAAAGAGAACGTGGCATGTTGCTTACCCCTCGGTCGATGTCCTCCAAGCGTTCGGATCGCGCCGGCCGCGCCCGGCCGGAGTCAGAATTTCGATCCCTTCCGTCTTTTCGATGTAGCGAACAAATCGGTACTTGTCCTCGAGGATATCGGTTGTCTTCGGCCTTACGTTTGCGATCGAGCGCTCTATGCGCGCTACGACAAATACCGGTCCTGGCTCGGTCAACGCGCGCTTCGCCGCGCAGCGGAATGTCTCGGTATCGTCCACGGTGGTCGAATCCCTGATGCCGCAACCGCGCGCGACCATGGCAAGATCCGTGCCGGTGGCGGTCGCTGTCGGCATGCCGCCGATCGACTCGTAGCAGCCGTTGTCGAATACGACAATGCCGAGGTTTCCGGGTGCACGCGCGCCGACGACAGTAAGCGAGCCGAGCGACAGCAACAGGCTGCCGTCGGAATCGATAGCAAGCACGCGTCGATGCGGCAGCGCGAGCGCGAGCCCGAGACCGAGCGGCGTGATCGCGCCCATGGCCGGCAAATACATGGTCGCTTCGCGATGACCCAGATCGTACCATTCGTCCGTGGTGACGCCCAGCGTAACGACTGCCAGCACATCCTCCGGCGTCAGCTCCTTGAGGCTCTTGAGGCATTCCAGCCGGTTCACATCAGCTCTCCGCCGAACACGAGCGCCACATGGCTGCGATAGGCATGCTGGGATTTCACCGCCTGCTCGAGCTTCCGGACGATCTCGGCATCGCCCCGAACCACGGAATACGGGATCCGCAACGCTCTGAGGATCGGCTCCGTGGTCGCACCCATCGACGCTGCCCACCAAGGGGCATCGCCCCAGTCGCCGCGGTAGCTCATCAGCAACAGCACCGGCAGGCCCTGCAGCCGAGCCAGCGCCTCGCAGGCGACGCGCAACCCGGAATTCTCCATCAGGATGGCGCAGCGCTTGCCCCCGAGCCACATGCCGGCACAGATCGACACCCCATCGCCCTCATTGGCGACCGGGATGACGGTAAAGAACGAATCGCTCTCGATCTGTCGATGGACTTCAAACAGCCATGACTCGGACAACACTACGATCGTATCGATGCCTGCCGCCTTCAGGCCTTGCACGACCAGTGCCGCCGCTTCGCTACGCATATCTGCCCCGTCCCTCGCTCAACCGGCGCTCAATTCGTCCATTTGACGGAAATGCCAGCGACATAGCACCGATGACAATCCCAGGATCGCGCGATCAAAGATGAATCCGATGATCGCGATCATCAGCAACCCGGAAAACACGAGCCGCGTATCGAACGTCTGCTGACCATAGAGGATTCGAAATCCGAGCCCCATCTGGGCCGCGACCATCTCCGCCCCCAGGACCAGGATCCACGACACCGCCATCCCGAGCCGGGCACCCGCCAGGATGCTCGGGAGCGCCGCCGGCAGGATCACCTTGTACAGAATCTCGATCTCGTTCGCGCCCAACGTGGCAGCGCGCCACAGCCAGAATTTTCCAATGCCACGCACTCCGCTGTACGTATTGATGAGGATCGGAAACAGCGCACCCGCCGCAATCACTCCGACCTTCGATGCCTCCCCGATGCCGAGCCACAGGATGAACAGCGGTATCAGGCCCAGCTTCGGAATGGGATTGCTGAAGGAGATGAGGAAGTTCCAGAAATTGTTCCAGCGCGCCGACCAACCCATCAGGATGCCGAGTGGCACGCCGATGGTGAAGGCTATCATAAAGCCGCTTACGCAACGAAGGGTGCTGATGCCGATGTCGCCGATCAGCTCCCCGCTCTGCAGATTTTCCCAGGTTGTCCTGAGGACGTCGCTCAGCCGGGGAAGGAAGAGCGGATCGTTGACGATGATCGCAAGGATCTCCCAAAGCACCAGCAGGCCGATCATCGAATAGGCGCGGCTGAAACGATTCAACAAGGAGCGAAGGACCTCCGAGACCGGCGCAGGCCTGGACGCACCCAGATGCGCCATATCAGCTCACAGGCTCGCCGACCCTGGGATCGCGGGCAGAAGTGATCGCGACGTCGTGCTGGAGAAGCGCTTCGAAGCGGCGCTCCAGGCGAAGCATGCCCTGGTCGTCCTCGTTGGCTCTCCGCCAGCGTGGACGCGGCAGGCTCACGTCAATGACCTCCTTGATCGTGCCGGGCCGCGACGACATCACAGCCACGCGGTCGGACAGGATGATAGCCTCACGGATGTCGTGGGTCACAAACACGGTCGTGTGGCCCGAGGTTTCATGGATGCGAAGCAACTCGTACTGCATGATGCGGCGGGTTTGCGCGTCCAGCGCGCCGAACGGCTCGTCCATCAGCAGGATCTTCGGGTTGTTGGCAAGGCAGGCAGCGATTGACACCCGCTGCTTCATGCCGCCTGACAGCTCGTCGGGACGGAAACTTTCGAATCCCGTGAGGCCTACGAGCTTCAGGAGGTCGTCGACCTGGCGATCGAGCTGAGCGCGTGGACGGCGCCCGGCCGCTCGGAGCGTCAGCCCAAACAGCACGTTTTCTTTGACCGACAACCATGGATACAGCGCGGATTCCTGGAACACGAATCCACGGTCACGATCGGCCCCATGGATCGGCCGGCCTTCCACCAGGATTTCGCCGGACGTCGGTGAAACTAGACCGCCAAGAATGTAAAGCAGCGTGCTCTTGCCACATCCGCTTGGCCCCAGCACGGCCATGAACTCTCCCGGATGCACGTCGAGATCGACGTTCTCCAGGGCTTTCGCGAGGATGCCGCGCCGGGAAAAAACCTTCTCGACCTTTCGAGCCTGGATCATCGGGGCCGCCTCCCCCGCAGGCGTGGTGTACGAGGCGGCTGTCATGTCACTCCGGATCGTTTTCCCAACTCGCGTAGAGCCGTGGTGCCGGTTTCAGCCGGCTCCCCGGCGGTGCATCCTTGCTCGGGTTTTGCGCTTCGGCAAACGCCTGGTTAAGGCGCCGGCGAAGATGGACCACGCCGGCGTCACTGTGGGTCAAGTTCTCCTGAGCACGCGCAGTTTCGATCGGCCCCAGGCCTTCAAGGATCGCCAAATCCTGCGCCTTGATGGTGTTCTGCGCCGCCCGATATTTGGTCCACCATTGTACCCGCCACCGCAATCGCGCCAACCCGGTCACGCGCCGTCCCTGGATGTAGACAAGATACGTGCTGCTCTCGTCGATCGGGGTCGGAATCATCAGTACCCGCATTAAGCCTCGTGGACTGCCGTCCGCGAGATCGAGCCGGAACACCGACGGCAACCGAAGCTCCGCCGGCGTCTCCTCTGTCATTTTGCCCTCGAGCATGCCGCCCTTCGACAAGCGGAACCCGCCGTCGAAGTCCTCGATCTTCAATTGGGAAAGCTGCGCCCTCCGCAGTTGCGTCGCAACGCCGAAATGAACAAACAGCGCATGGACCGGGTCGAGAATGTTATCCAGGATATTAAGCCAGCTCGTGTTCCACACATACTGTTGTTGGAACAGCGACCAGCGCGGATCCTCCAACTCGTAGGGGGCTATGGAAAGCGGCGTCACGTCTGCGGCCGCGCCGTAGAATGCCCAGATATAACCTGCCCGATCCTTCGCCGGAAAACTTTTCAGAGCGGCGCGTCGCATCGTCGCGGCCCGTTTGTCGTCCTGTCCGTCGGCGAAAGGGATCTCAACACAGCTGCCGCTGCGATCGAACGTCCAGCCGTGATAAGCGCAGGATAGAGTGCTGCCGCGAATTGTGCCTTGCGACAGGGACGCCCCACGATGAGGGCACCGATCTTGCACCACGTTCGGCTGCCCATCCTCGCCTCGCCAGACTGCAAGCCATTCGCCGAAGCGCTTGATGCGCACCGGACGGCTGGCGACATCCGAGGACTGCAAGATCGGGTACCAGTGCCTCGGCAATCCCAGCGCCAGCGCCCCGACCCGGCGTCCGCTGGGGGCCGGTTCGGACTGAACATTCGCCTCGTTCATGTTGCTCGCACGCTGGCTGATCATCGACATTTTTTTCTCTCCAGGGCCGTCGCAAGAGCTGCTCTCGCCGGGCGAGAAGGGGCACCGACAAACGCATCGCGATATCGGCTGCCCCCTCTCGGCCAAGGGCATCTTGGTTTCTCCCTTGTCCGCGAGCAACAGAAATGTTGGAGATCACTCAGAGCGTTACCAGGTGCTCGGCCTCGAAACCGAGGATATTGCGGGCCTTGCCGGGATCATATCCCGACCAGTTCCCGGCATCTGCCCGGCGGATATCGGAAATTTCCGGAAAGAACGCTCGAGCCAAGTCGATCGTCGACTGCTTCATCAACGTGGTCGGCGCGCAGACATTGAATGCCTCGTGGCCGGAAAGCTCGGTTTCGAGCGCCAGCCGACAAGCCCTGGCTGCATCGCGGACATCGAGGTACGTCCCGAAAGCCCCGAACCCCCTAATCGCCGTGGTCTGCTGGGCCAGGAGCTTTGACTGATCGCCCTCGAAGATCACCGGAAACCTGAGGCTGATCACGCCCATCGTATGCTTGCTGGCAAATCCATCTGCGAGCGCCTCGCCTAATCGCTTGGAAAGCCCGTAATGGTCGTCCGGCCGGAGTGGGTGGGTCTCATCGATGGGCAGATAGTCCGGAAAAGCGGGCCGCGACGGATAATAAAAGCCATAGACGGCGAGACTCGAGCCCATCACCAGTTTTTTCGCGCCGACTGCAAGCGCGGCGCCGAGCACGTTGTAGGTCATTGCAAGGTTGAGATTGAACCGCTCCATATCCTCGACAAGGTCGGGCTTATGCCACGTTCGCGTGGCCGCATCGTATCCAGCAGACGCATAGGGAAACGGCACACGGGCCATATGGACCACCGCGTCCACATGGCGGAACGCACGTTCCAGGTCGCGGATGTCGATCAGATCAACGACGGCCGATCCAGCCCGAACGAGTGGCGGAGCGATCCGGTCGACGGCAAGAACGTCGTGACCGCACTCGGCCAAATGCTCGGTGACGCTGCGGCCGACACGGCCGGCGCCTCCGGTCACTACCACCCTCATGGGAGGCCGGTCGCCGAGCTATTGACGGAAGGAAACCGTGGCAACGATTGTTTGCCTTGGCGCGCTGCGCGTGGACTTGCGGTTGCTCGGCCGCCACGGTCCCGATGCTTCATTCGCGTCATTATTGCCTCGCACCCGAGTCGCCGCCGGTGTTGCGCGGTAACTCGCCGCGGCCCAAAATACCAGAACGCGGTGCAATGGCCTTCCAATCTCGCGAAATCGTCACTTGACGACTGGGGCCGCAAATCTGGTATTTTCGCCCGCAAAGGGCCGAACCCATGCACGTCGGTCGCGCCATTCTGGTTTTTTTGCTTGTCTTATCGGTAGCCGTGCTGCCGACCACGGCGGGTTCTGCGGCTGCGTCTAAATCAGCAGACATGTCGAACATGTCGTCCTCCATGGACATGAACTGTTGCCCGCACAAGAAGCCACTGCCGCCGGGGAAGGCCATCGATGGTTGCTGCTCGTCCTTGGCAACTTGTCCGATGAGCTGCTTTTGCATCGCGGCCACGTCCTCCTTGATCATTTTCCCGTTGCTGCGAGGTGACCTGCCCTTTTCTTTGGCGAGTAATCCATTGCACTCGCAAATAGGCGGCCCCCCCTTCCGACCACCCCGCGTCTGACCTTCCTCAAAACTGAAGACGCCATCGGCGTGAGCATCGCGCTCGCGCTGCGTTTGCGCGGACGCGCACTGGTTTTGGCGCGCAGCCTGCCTACAGACCTATGGAGGAAGTCAAGATGCTACGGAAATGCGCCGTTGCGGGTGCGGCCATCGCACTGGCGGCAGCTCTGAACATCGCCGCGGTTGCGGGACCCGACGATTACGTGTTTGAGCCCGTTAACGCTCAGGTGAAGAAGGGCGACGATGCGATTGTGTCGGTTCGCTTGAAGCACAAGCCGACGGGCAAGCCCGTCGCCGACGCGGTGATCGTTCAAACGCGCATCGACATGACACCCGAGGCAATGCCCGAAATGGCATCGCGCATAACCCAAGTGCCCAGTGCCGAAGCGGGTGTCTACTCGTTCAAGACGGACCTCTCGATGCAAGGCCGTTGGCTCCTGAGCATCGCGGCAAAGGTCCAAAGCGAGCCTGAAACGGTGATAGGAAAAATCACGTTCCAAGCGAGCAGGTGACGCCATGCGCCGCCTTTCCGGCGTCAGCCTTCTCGCGCTCGGCGTCATCGGGGGCGCGGGCGGTGGGTACTGGTATGCCCGCCACCCTGCGAGCGCATCATTGCCGGGCATCGCGCCGTCAAATGCCGCATCGGCGGTAGACCGCAAAATCCTCTACTACCGCGATCCGAGCGGCGCGCCATCTTGGTCAGCCACACCGAAGCAGGATGCAAACGGCCGCGACTACCTGCCGGTCTATGACGATGAGGAACCTGCATTCGGACCGGGCGGAGAGCTAAAGAGACCTGCTCTCCCCAAGGGAAGCTCCCGAAAAGCTCTCTACTACCGCAATCCGATGGGGCTTCCCGGCACGTCGCCGGTCCCCAAGAAGGATTGGATGGGGATGGATTACATCCCCGTCTATGAAGGCGAAGAACCACAAGATGGCAGCAGCACCGTCAAGATAAGCCCAGAAAAAATCCAGCGCAGTGGTGTCCGCACCGAAGTTGTCGAAACGCGGCCGATTATCGAACTGGTACGCGCGGTCGGCACCGTAACGCACGATGAAAGCCGCCTGACCGTCGTGACCATGCGTTCAGATGCGTACATCGAGGATTTATTCGTGAACAAGACGGGGGAGCATGTTCACGCTGGCGATCCGTTATTCCGGGCATATAGCCCCGACATTGTAAGTGCGCAGGTCGACCTTCGTAACGGCGGCTCTGAGCAACGGCTGCGTAATCTTGGTGTTCCCGAAAGTCATATCCGTGAGGTTCGTGCGGGCAAAACTCCCATGTCACTCGTTTGGCCCGCGCCCGCGAGCGGAGATGTGATCGTCAAAAACGTGGTGAATGGCCAAAAGGTGAAAGCAGGCGACGAGCTCTACCGGATCGCCGACCACAGCCATGTCTGGATCATTGCCGATGTAGCCGAGAGCGATTTGCCCGCCATCAAGATAGGCACACGGGCAGCCGTGACGGTTCGAGCCTACATGGCCCAACCGGTCCAAGGTCAAGTCACCTTGATTTACCCCGAGCTAAAAGCGGAGACGCGCACCGCGCGCGTGCGGATTGAAGTTCCAAATCCCGATGATCGGCTCAAGATCGACATGTACGCGGATGTTGTCTTCCAGACTGGAGAGCCGGGACCTGTAATCGCGGTGCCGGCAAGCGCCGTGATCGACAGCGGACAGGGGCAGGTCGCGCTGGTCGCGAAAGGAGAAGGACGGTTCGAGCCACGGCCTATCAAGGTGGGACGACGCGGCGGCGGCTACGTGGAAGTGCTTGAAGGTCTCAGCAAGGGCGAGGAAGTAGTCACTTCCGCGACATTTCTGATCGATGCTGAAAGCAACCTGAAAGCTGCGTTGCAGGCGTTCGCGCAGCCGGAGGGGACAAAATGATTGCGGCCCTCATTCGCTGGTCGGCTCGCAACGTGTTCCTGGTCGCCATTGCGGGCGTGCTCGTCACCCTTGCGGGCATCTATGCCGTGTCGCGCGTGCCGCTCGACGCAATACCGGACCTGTCCGACGTACAGGTGATAGTCTACACGGAGTATCCCGGCCAAGCCCCACAGGTGGTGGAGGATCAAGTCACCTATCCGCTCACCACCGCGATGTTGAGCGTTCCAAAGTCGCGGGTCGTGCGAGGTTTCTCGTACTTCGGCGTATCGTTCGTCTACGTGATCTTCGAGGACGGGACCGATCTTTATTGGGCGCGCTCGCGCGTTCTCGAGTATTTGAGCTCTGCCGCCCGCCGATTGCCGGCCGGTGTCGCGCCAAGCCTCGGCCCCGACGCAACCGGGGTCGGGTGGGTTTACCAATACGTCGTGCGGGGCGCGCAACGGAGCTTGGCCGAGCTGCGGACCATTCAGGACTGGTATGTCCGCTACGGCATCGCCAAAGCGGAAGGGGTTGCCGAGGTCGCGAGCGTCGGCGGCTTCGTCAAGCAGTACAGCGTCGTGATCGATCCCCGCCGTCTGCAAGCCCTCGGCATCCCCATTACCAGAATCCGCGAGGTCTTGCGCGCCAGCAACATGGAGGTGGGCGGGCGCACGGTCGAGCTTGCAGAGACCGAGTTTGCGGTGCGCGGGCGCGGCTACATCAAAAGTCTGTCCGATCTCGAGCAGATCGTGGTCAGGAATGACCGGGGGGTGCCGCTGCTGCTCAAGGACGTGGCCCGCGTCGAGCTTACCCCGGATGAACGCCGTGGCATCACTGAGATGAACGGTGAAGGTGAGGTTGTCTCCGGCATTGCCCTGCAGCGGTTCGGGGAGAATGCCGTCGCTGTCATCCGCAATGTCAAGGACCGGCTTGCCGATATAGCGCCCAGCTTGCCGCAAGGCGTGAGCATCGAGGCGGCGTATGACCGTTCCGAGCTGATTTATCGGGCAATCGCCACACTCGAGCGCACGCTCATGGAGGAAAGCCTGATTGTCGCATTCGTCTGCGGTATCTTTCTTCTGCATGTGCGCAGCGCAATCGTTGCCGTCATCACGCTGCCGCTCGGGGTATTGATTGCCTATCTGTGCATGCACGTGCTCGGCTTGAGCTCAAACATCATGAGCCTTGGAGGCATAGCCATCGCAATCGGCGCGATGGTGGATGCCGCTATCGTCATGATCGAGAACGCTCACAAGCATCTTGAGCGAGCGCCGCGCGACAAGCCTCGCGCGGAGGTTCTGATTGCCGCTGCGAGCGAGGTGGGACCGGCCCTGTTCTTCAGCCTTCTGGTCATCACGGTGTCGTTCCTTCCGATTTTCGCCTTGGAGGCTCAGGAAGGGCGGCTGTTCAAGCCGCTCGCCTACACGAAGACTTTCGCGATGGCAGCGGCGGCATTGCTCTCAGTGACGGTCGTCCCCGCGCTCATGGTGCTGCTCGTGCGCGGGCGTTTCCTTGCGGAGCAACGGAATCCCCTGAACCGGTTTTTGATCCGGCTCTATCGGACTGTCATCCGGATTGCACTGCGCTTCAAGTCCGCCACGATCTTGGCGGCGCTTGCGTTGCTGGCCGCGAGCCTCTGGCCAGCCATGCGGCTCGGAACCGAGTTCATGCCAAACCTGAACGAGGGGACGCTGTTCTACATGCCGACAACGCTCCCGGGATTGTCGGTCACCAAGGCTGCCGAGCTGGTGCAGACGCAGGACAAGATCATCAAATCATTTCCCGAAGTGTTGTCGGTGTGGGGCAAAGCCGGTCGTGCATCGACGGCGACCGATCCGGCTCCTACCGAGATGTTCGAGACCGTGATCAACCTCAAGCCGGAGAGCGAGTGGCGGCCCGGTATCACGCTGGACAAGCTGGTCGCTGAGATGGACCGGGCATTGCAGCTCCCCGGCGTTTCTAATGCCTGGACCATGCCGATCAAAGCCCGGATCGACATGCTCGCCACCGGGATTCGCACGCCGGTTGGTGTGAAGGTGTTCGGTACAGACCTTGCAAAGATGGAGAAGATCGCCCGTCAGATCGAGGCTGTCCTCCGTACCGTGCCCGGTACAAGCAGCGCCTATGCCGAGCGGGTGATCGGCGGGTACTACCTCAACATCGATCCGGATCGCGCCCAGTTGGCCCGTTATGGGCTGATGGTTGGCGATCTGCAAAACCTCATCGCGATGGCGCTCGGCGCCGAGCCGGTCACCACCACTGTTGAAGGGCGCGAGCGATACAACGTCAGCATCCGCTATCCTCGCGACTACCGCAGCGATCCACAGACCATTGCGACGCAGATGTTGGTCCCGCTGGCGGGGGGCGGCACTGTTCCACTCGGACAAATCGCAAAGGTAAGCCTTGCCCAAGGACCTTCCAGCATCCGCACGGAGAACTCTCAGCTTGCTGCGTACATATTTGTTGATCTGCGCGGCCGTGACCTCGGCAGCTACGTTACGGATGCCCAAAAGGCTGTCGCCACGCAGGTCAAGATGCCGCCGGGCTATTACCTGACATGGAGCGGCCAGTTCGAATATCTCCAACGAGCGAAGGCCCGCCTGCAAGTGGTCGTACCTGTCACGGTGCTGATCATTTTTCTGCTGCTGTACCTGAACTTCCGGCGTGTCACCGAGACGTTGATCGTCATGCTCTCGGTGCCGTTTGCCCTGGTGGGCGGGCTGTGGCTGATGTGGTGGCTCGGCTTCAATCTTTCGGTTGCGGTAGCGGTCGGCTTCATCGCGTTGGCGGGAGTCGCTGCCGAGACCGGCGTCGTGATGTTGATCTATCTGGATACCGCGTTGCGCGAGGTCAGAGCCGAGCGCGAAGCCGCAGGCGGGGCATTCACACGCGACGATCTTTACGCCGCCATCATGAAAGGCGCCGTTGAGCGCGTGCGGCCAAAGATGATGACGGTCGCGGCGATCATGGCAGGACTCCTGCCGATCATGTGGAGCCACGGCACCGGAGCCGAAGTGATGCAGCGCATCGCGGTGCCGATGATCGGCGGCATGGTGTCGTCAACCCTGCTCACGCTGATCGTCATTCCCTCGATCTATGCAATCGTGAAGGGGGTTGTGATCCGATCACCGCGCCTGACGCCTTCTTTCCAGCAATCATAGCCGAGGGAGGCATTCCTATGATGCACGACATGATGGGCATGATGGGCGCAATGCATTGGGGCATGACGCTGGTCGGGCTTCTCGTCGCTGTGCTGCTCGTGCTCGGGATAGTGGCCCTCGCGAAGTACGTCTTTTTCAAGTGATCACTCCGAGGTGCCTGAATGGAGGCCGATATGATGCGCATCGGAAAGTTGTCAGTCGCGGCGCTCGCAGTGGCCACACTGGCGTACAGCGCATCGGCGCAAACGGGAGACGTGGCGGAGGGGACGCGTTTGTATCGCGCTTGCATGCCCTGCCACTCGCTGGAACCCGAGAAGCTGATGCCCGTCTGCTCGGCTCGGGGACCGTGCCTCGGAGTGGCTCATGGCCAATGCGATCCTCCCGCACGCTGAGCATTGCCATCGCCCATGGGATGGCAAATCCTGTGGCAGCTGATCCTTGGATTTGCTCTTTCCGCCATAGTACAGGCTGTAGTCTCACACAGCGAAATGAGCACGTTGTTTTCGACGACCGGCCACATTCGGGAAAAAAATGTTGCCCGGAAGCTCCAAGCTTGACCTTTGGGTCCCGCATGCGATCGAGAATTGTTTCCGGCGTGACGGCGAGATCGGGCCGCTTAGGGGCGCAAAGCATATCTACGCGTCTGGATCGTTGGCGTCCGGAAAGAATAATTGTTCGCAGTTGATCTTGTAGTCGGCGATCGCCTGCTGGCCCTCAGGCGAAATGAGCCAGTCGATGAATTGCTGGCCGAGATCCTTCCTCACCGTTGGGTGCTTTTGCGGATTCACCAGCATGACGCCGTACTGATTGAACAGGCGCTTGTCGCCCTCCACCGCGATGACCAAGTCTCCCTTGTTTCTGAACGCAAGCCAAGTGCCGCGATCGGTGAGCACATAGGCATCGGATGCTGACGCAATATTGAGTGCCGCGCCCATGCCCTGTCCGATCTCCTTGTACCAGGGGCCTTTTGCGGCGGCGATGTCGATGCCGGCAGCCTTCCAGAGATTGATCTCGGCAATATGCGTCCCGGATCTGTCGCCGCGAGAGATGAATGCAGTGCCGTTGTCCTTGATCGCTCTGAGCGCTACGGCTATGTCCTTCGACCCCTTGATCCCGGCAGGGTCGCTGCTCGGCCCGACGAGGATGAAGTCGTTGTACATCACCGGGTATCGCTTCACGCCGAAGCCTTCGGCAAGGAACTTTTCCTCTGCCGACTTGGCGTGGACGAAGACCACGTCGGCATCGCCGCGGCGTGCGGTGTCGAGCGCCTGGCCTGTCCCCTGCGCAATCACCTTCACGCCGATTCCGGTCTTGGTTTTGAACAGCGGAAGGATGTGGCCGAACAAGCCTGAGTCCTGCGTCGAGGTGGTCGAGGCGACAACGATCGATTTGTCCTGACCGAAAGCCGAGTTGCAAACAACGATACCGGCGGCAATTGCGACCAGGGCGCGGCGAGTAAGCATATCGAAACCTCCTACGTTCTTCATCAGACAAGCAGCCCTCCGGCTAGGAACGTCCGAGCCTCGGCGGTGCGCGGTGCGTTGAAGAAAACAGCCCCCGCGCCGGTTTCGATCACGCGGCCGCGATGGAGCATGACGATATCGCCCGCAATCCGCCGGGCCTCACCGAGATCGTGTGTCGACATCACCACTTTGATTCCGCGTTCGGCAACTGCGCCGACAATGTCCTCGATTGCCTTGGTTGCGGCGGGATCGAGGCTGGCTGTGGGCTCATCGAGAAAAAGCACGGCCGGATCGCGCGCGAGTGCGCGTGCCAGCGCGAGACGCTGCTGCTCGCCACCGGATAGCCGGCGGGCGGGGCGCCGCCTCAGATGCTCAAGGCCGACGATGGCCAACATCTCGTCGATCCGCGCACCGCGTTGAGTGCGTGGGATATGAGCCGCGCTAAGGGCGTAACGGATGTTGGCGGTCACGCTGCGCCGCAGCATCACCGGCCGCTGAAAAACGATGGCACGACGGGTCGGCGGAGCGTGCTCGCGTCCACCCCAGGTTATCCGTCCCGTTGATTGCGAGATCAGGCCCATGGCGGCGCGTAACAGCGTCGTCTTGCCCGAGCCGTTCGGTCCGATCAGCACGGTCGGCGTGCCAGGCCGCAAGGTAAGCGAGATACGGTCGAGCATCGTGACGCTCCCGGCAGCGACGCTGACATCCTCGAACACGATCGGCAGATCTGCGGCGGGGGCACGCATGATCATCCCGCCAATCGCTCAGCGGCGCGGCGCGCAGCCCAGGCGAGCGCATTGACCGTAAACACCAGTGCGATGAGCACCATCCCAAGGCCGATGGCGAGCGGCAGATCGCCTTTGGAGGTCTCGAGTGCAATGGCCGTGGTCATAGTTCGGGTAAAGCCGTCGATGTTGCCGCCGACGATAATGATCGCACCGACCTCGGCGGCGGCGCGGCCAAAACCAGCGAGCAAGGTCGTGACCAAGCTGAAACGCGCATCCCAGATCAATGTCGCCACGCGGCCCACCGGACCGATATTCATGCCAGCCAGCTCGTCGCGGTACTCGATCGACAGGTCCTCGATCGTCTGTCGCGTAAGCGCGGTGATGATCGGCGTGACCAGGATGATCTGAGCGATAATCATTGCTTGCGGCGTAAACAGGATGCCCCAGCCTCCAAGCGGTCCCGATCGTGACAGTAGGAGAAAGACGAAAAGCCCAACCACGACCGGCGGCAACCCCATCAGCGCGTTCACGACGACGATGGCGCCTTCGCGTCCGGGAAAGCGGGTCAGAGCAATCAGCGCGCCGCTCGGCACACCGATCAATGCCGCGAAAGCGACAGCGCTCAGGCTTACGGCCAGCGACAGCCACACAATGGCGAGCAGCGCAGGGTTGCCCGTGAGCACGAGCTCGAGCGCGGAGGCATGGTCCGGCATGAGGGGAAATCCTGATCGCCGGCATCTTGTGCAGATAGCGCAGAAATGGTCAATTTACGTAGAATTTGCATATAGGTGCATAAACGTTCATGCCGGATCTGCTGACCACCGACGAGGCCGCCACATACCTGCGCCTGTCGGAACGCAAGCTCTACGAGCTGGTGGCGAGTGGGTCCGTGCCCTGTACCAAGGTGACGGGGCGCTGGCTGTTTCCGCATGCGGCACTCGATCGCTGGGTCATGGCGGGCCTGGTCGCCCCTTCGGCGCTTGCGCATGCGGCTGCGCCGCCGATCGTCGGAGGAAGCCACGATCCCTTGCTGGAATGGGCGTTGCGGGAAAGTGGATGCGGACTGGCCAGTCTTCCCGAAGGCAGCGAAGGTGGATTACAGCGCCTCATACGTGGTGAGGTCGCCGCCGCGGCGATCCATCTCCACCAGCTCGAGGGCGACGATGAGCAAGCCAATCTGGAAGCAGTCGCCGGTGCGCCCGGTCTGCACGATGCCGTGGTGATTGCGCTCGTGCGGCGCGAGCAGGGCCTGCTGGTCGCGCCCCGCAACCCGCGCAGGCTCGGCGACATTGCGTCGGTCGCCAAGCGCCGCGCCCGCATGGCGCAGCGACCGGCCGGTGCGGGCGCGCAGCTGCTGTTGCTGGCGCTGCTGGCGCGCGCGGGCATCGCGCCCGATCAGCTCGCCCTGGTGAAATCCGTCTGCCCGACCGGCCCGGACATTGCGCAGGCCGTGCAATCGGGTCGCGCAGATTGTGGGATCGCGACGCGCTCGGTCGCACGCTCAGCCGGTCTCGATTTCGTGCCGCTCACGTGGGAGCGCTTCGATCTCGTGCTGCGGCAGCGCAACTATTTCTTGCCCGGACCACAAGCCTTGTTTCGGTTCTTGCGTTCGACGGCATTTCGCGAGCGTGCTGGTGAGCTCGGCGGTTACGATGTAGGTGTTGTCGGCGATGTGCGTCTAGTCAATTGACCACCGAACAATTGCTGAATTCCGAGCGAGCTCATGCAGTAGCGGAAGCAAACGACAGGTACGCAGCAGGAGTGGTTGACCGCAAACTGCTCATTGCAACTGCCCACAAAGCGCCTCGCAAGCGTGCTGTCCCGGCAACACTCTCTCGCAAATCGCATCGTGCCCTCGGATAGATCATTGTAGCAGTTTCCATAGTGAGTACGCTTGGGCTGCTCGCTCGGCAGGCTCCTGTGCTCGGCGGAGCCGTATGCACGCGGGTGGGGGCTCGATGTCAGTTGAAGCGCGTTCATTGCACGTCGTCGTGTGGTCCAGTCATCCCAACGCCGATGAGCAGATAGCCGAAGCCGTTGCGCGCGTCGTTTCGCGTTACGCGGTGGACCTATCGTCGGGGATCGAGATCACGTTCCCCCAAGACGGCGTCAACGTGACCTACGCGGCTAGTGCGGCGATCAATCTCGCGTCCGTTGTGCGCGCTGCGAGAGCCGCCAGCGCCGCTTGAACGGCTCACGACCGTGAGGAAGATGCGGCGGATGAGCGAGTTTTCCGGACGCCGAAGCGTGACAAGCAGCTGTGGCAGTTGCACAACGAGGGCTTAACAGCGGCGAGGATTGCGGAGAAGCTCGGAACTACGCGCGGGGCAGTCCTCGTGCGCTCGTTGTGCTCGCTCGACGCTCGGGGTTGCATCGCGCGACCGCACCCAAGGTGCGGCGTGCTCCTCCAAGCTCATCCTTCGGAAGCTGGCCGAGCAGCATGCGTATTTGCCCAACCTGCGCTGCTCGACTTTCACGAGATGAGCGATCAAACTCTCGGCCCATGAGCGCAGCCGAGCTGTTCGATCTTACCGGCCGAGTGGCGCTGGTCACCGGCGCATCGAGCGGCCTGGGCTTGCGTTTTGCGCAGGTGTTGGCAGGGGAAGGCGCCGCCGTCGTCCTCGTGGCCCGCCGCGCCGACCGGCTCGCGGCGGTGCGGGCACAAATAGAGAAATCGGGCGGCCGCGCGATTGCAGTGGTCGCCGATGTGCTCGACCGCCACGCCATGCTGCACGCCTTCGATGCGGCCGAAGCGGCATTCGGCTGCGTAACCGTTCTCGTCAACAATGCCGGGATCGCGCATACCCATCGCGCGGTGGAGTTGCCGGAAGCAGAGTGGCGCCGCGTCATCTCCACCAACCTCGATGCGGTATTCTTCTGGGCGCAGGAAGCGGCGCGGCGTATGCTTGCGGCGGGAAGCGGAGGCGCGATCATCAACATCGCCTCGGTGCTGGGCCTGGGCGTCGCCAAGGGCACGGTAGCTTATGCGACGGCGAAATCGGGGGTGATCCAGCTCACCAAGGCGCTCGGGCTCGAGCTCGCATTCAAGGGGATCCGGGTCAATGCGATTGCGCCGGGCTGGATCGTCACCGACATCAACCGCGATCACCTCACCAGCGAGGCGGGCGCGGAAATCAAACGCGAGATTCCGGTGGGACGGTTCGGCGAGGAGCGCGATCTCGATGGGGCGCTGCTGCTGCTTGCTTCGGATGCCGGCCGTTTCATCGCCGGGGCTACAATCGTGGTCGACGGCGGGCAGATAGTGGCGCTCCGCGGCTAGAGATGCTCCACAAAATCCTGCCTTGGGCTGGGAGATATCCTCAAAAAACAGCCCGAGCAGGATGTTGACACGACGCAAAAACTTTCCGCTTTAAAATTCGGCAATCGTTCGCGTCAACGCAGGAGGGCAATAATGGATTTCACGCTGCCGCCCGAGATCGAGAAGGTGTGCGTAATGACGCGCCGCTTCGTCGAGGAGCAGGTGATGCCGCTCGAGGCGGACCGCGCCAACTACGACGGCCATGAGAACATCCGTCTCGATGTGTTGCGCAGCCTGCAGGCGAAAGCCAGAGCGCAGGGCCTGTGGGCCCCTCAGGCGCCGCAGGAATATGGTGGGATGGGGCTGCCGATCGTCGGCTGGGCGGCGATGTACGAGGAAGCAAACCGCTCTCTGTTCGGGCCGCTTGCATTCAATTGCGCGGCGCCGGACGACGGCAACATGAACCTGCTGGCGCGTGCCGGCACGCCGGAGCAAAAAGAGAAGTGGCTGCGGCCCATCGTCGAAAGTCGGGTACGCTCCGCCTTTGCGATGACCGAGCCCGCCCCTGGCAGCGGCTCCGACCCGGCCATGATGCTCACGCGCGCCGAGCGCAAGGGCAATGGCTGGACCATCCACGGCCACAAATGGTTCATCACCGGGGCCGGCATTGCCGATCATTTCATTCTGATCGCGCGCACCTCCGACGACGCGCGCCGCGGGCTCACCGCGTTTCTGTTTCACAGCGACCAGCCCGGGTGGGAGATCGTGCGCCGCATTCCGATCATGGGGCCGGAAGAGCACGGCGGCCATTGCGAGCTCCTCTTCGACGGCCTGGAAGTGCCCGACGAGAACGTGCTGATGCAAGTGGGCGACGGCCTGCGCGCTACGCAGATTCGGCTGGGCCCGGCCCGTCTCACCCATTGCATGCGCTGGCTGGGTCTCGCCAAGCGCTGCATGGAGATTGCGCAGAGCTACGTAAACGAGCGGCAGGGCTTCGGCATCAAGCTTGCGGACCGCGAAAGCGTGCAGATCAAGCTTGGCGAGACGGCGCAGCGCATTGCGATTGGACGGCTCCTTGTCATGCATGCCGCCTGGAAGCTCGATCAGGGCGACCGCGCCCGCAAGGAAGTCTCGATGGCGAAAGTGCACGTCGCCGACACCCTGCACCAGGCGGCGGACGTGGCGATCCAGCTCAATGGCGCGCGCGGGTACTCGAAAGACACCATCCTCGAATGGATTTACCGCTACGCCCGTCAGGCGCGCCTCGTCGACGGCGCCTCTGAAGTGCACAGCATGGTGCTCGCGCGCTTCATGCGCGAGGAAGGGCGCGATTTCTGGAGCTGGAGCGCCGGCAACCGGTTGTGACACGCCCTCTCTCCTACTTGCGGGGCACCTTCATCCGCCCGCTGCGGCCGTCAGGGCGGCGCAATGCGCCGCCTCTATGAATCACACTCCCCCGCGCGCAGCGGCTTCTCCTCCAGCCGGACGATGGCGAAGAGGGCGATTGCGAAGCTCGCGGCAGCGATGAAGAAGACCCAGGCAAAACCGTGCGCCGCGCTTGCAGCGCCGGCCGCAGGCGCGCCACGCATGAAGCTCCCACTGTGCGCGGCGGTCAGCACGATCGCGCCGAACACCGCGATCAGCATGGTCGCATAGAGGTTGCGGCTGAAATTCATCGTCCCGATGGAGATGCCGAACTGGTGCCGGCTCACGACGTTATGCATGGCAACTGCGGTGAGCGATGGCACCGGCCCGAAGCCTGCGCCGATCAGGATCACGAGCAACTCGAATGTGAGCGGCGTCATCCGATCGGCGTACCAGCCGAGCAGGATGACCGCGGCAATCGCGAGCAGGAGCATCACAATGGGCAGGCGCTTGTAATGGCGCACCCGCCCGAGCACTTGCCCGGCAAGGCCGGCGCTGGTGTTCATCGCCACCAGGAACGCCACCAGGCTCAGCCCCGCTTGCGTCGGGGAAAGAGCCATCACGGTCTGCAGATAGATGGGCAGGAGCACATTGAGGCCGATGATGGAGCCCCAGCCGCACGCATTGCCGACGATTGCCCAGCGCACGATAGGGTTTCTGAGGATGGATATGGGGATCAGCGGCTCCGGCGCGGTGAGCAGGCGAGCCACGAACAATGCGACGACAACTGCGGCGGCACCCAGCAGCGCCAGGATCGGCGCGGACCCCCAGGCATAGCGCACGCCGGCGAGGGACAAGGCCAGCATGAAGGACACGCTGGCAACGACGATCAGGGCGGCACCGGCGAAATCGAGATGATGCGGGCGCTCGTGCCGGGGAAGACGGCGCAGCAGCGATGCCGTCATCGCCAGCGCAGCCAGCCCCATGGGAATGTTGATCCAGAAAATGACCGACCAATGCAGATGATCGGAAATGAAGCCCCCGAGCAGGGGCCCGAGGCCTCCAGCGCTGGTGTAGGTTGCGGAAAAGTAGCCGTAGTAACGCCCGCGTTCCTTGGGCGAGACCACATCCCCAAGAACGATCATTCCGAGGGACGAGAGCCCGCCGCCGCCGATGCCGTGCAGAACGCGGCCGAAAATCAGAACGACCATGTTCGGGGCAAGCGCGCAGGCCAGCGAGCCCGCCATGGAGCCGATAATTGCGATGCGCAGGGTAAAGAGGCGCCCGTGAATGTCGGCAATCTTGCCATAGAGCGGCATGACCGCCGTGGATGCCAGCAGGTAGGCCGTGATGAGCCAGGGGAGATTATGGAAGTCGTCGAAATCGCGCCCGATCGTCGGAAGTGCATTCGCCAGAATCGTCTGATCGAGCGAGCCCATGAAGGTGGGCAGCAACACGCCGAGCACCGCAAGCACCGCATCGCGGTGGCTGAGTGCCTCCTGGCGGTCGACATAGGCCTCCATGGCGGTCAGGCGCGTGCTCGGGTTCTACGCCCCACGGCGCATATGCCGTGGCGCCTCGTTCAGATACCAGGTGGCGATCTCTTCGCGGGTAGGAAACCAGATATGCGGCTGTGACTTGGCGTAGGCGAGGAACTCGCGGACCGCTGCGATCCGGTGCGGCTGGCCGATGACATGGGGGTGCAGGCCGACATTCATGATCCGGCCGCTCGCGGCGCCCTCGGCATAGAGCTGATCGAAGCAAAGCTTGAGCATCTCGACACCGTCGCGCGTGGACAGCCCGCCGCGCGCAAACATATTGAAGTCGTTGATGTCGTTGGAATACGGCACGCAGACGATCGGGCCGTGAATGGTGTCGATGAGATAGGGCTGATCGTCGTTGAGATAGTCGCAATAGGCGATCAGTCCGAACTGCTTGAGAAATGCCGGCGTATGCGCGGTGCCGCGAATCGCAGAGGAGAGCCACGCCTTTGCCGGCTTGCCGACCACCCGCTCGTAGGCGTCGAGGGTACGGCCGATCACCGCACGCTCCTCCTCGGGGGCGTGCGCATGATCCGTGAGCAGGTCGTTCTGAGCCCAGTTGTGCGGGACGAGCTCCCAACCGCGTTCGTTGACTGCATCAACGATGCGCCTGCGCTGCGTCAGAATCATTCCGTTGCAGGTGCACGAGGGCGCCAGCCCCATGGCGTCAAATGTGTCAATCAGCCGCCAGATGCCGATGCGCTGGCCGTATTCGCGCCAGGTCCAGTTGGCGGTGTCGAGCACGTCCCCTGGCAGCCCATGTGGGATGGTAGCCGGCCCGCCGGGAAACAAGGGCGCCTTCTGGCCCGGCCGGAATGGCTCCCAGTATTCAATGTTGATGGTGAAGATCAGCGCGACATGCGCGCCCCCCGGGAATTTCAACGGAGCCCGGTCGGGAAAGGGGACGAAATCATAGAAAGAGGGCGGCTGAGGCATGAAGGCAATGATCGGTTGTGTCTACAACTTCCTTGCAGCACCCTGCGCCCATCGCTCGGCAAGGTCGAGACGCCACGCCGTGACCCGGCGCGTCAGATCGGGCGCGTCGAGAATGGCGATGATGGCCAGGATGCCGCCGGTGACGAGGTCATGGACGTGGGGCTCGACCCCGATCGCGCTCAGTCCGGAACGCAGGATGCATAAGGTAAGCACCCCCGCCGCAATCCCCATCGGGGTGGCGCGGCCTCCCGCGACCGATACACCGCCGACGATCGCCGCCGCGGCCGCGGGCGCGAGCACGTCGGCCAGCGCCACCGGCGATGCTGCACCGAGGCCGTAGCCCAGCAGCACGCCCGCGAGCGCGGCGCATGTGCCGGAGGCGGCAAACACCGCAATGACGATGCGGTCGGTGTTGAGCCCGGCAATGCGGCTCGCCCGCCGATCGCTGCCGGTCGCGATCACATCGCGGCCGAGATGGGTGTAGCGCATGACCGCCGCCGCGAGCACGAAGACCGCGAGAGCACAGGCGCTGCGCACCGATAGGACGCCGGCGATCGGCGCGTTGAGCTCGAGCGCCACCGCCACATTGGGATAGCCGATGCTCCTGTTCTCCGTCAGAACGTAGGTAATGCCCTGAAGCGTGAGCAGTCCGCCGAGCGTCACGCCGACCGAGCTCAGGTGGAGCCGCGTCATGATGAGGCCCTGCACGAGACCGCTCGCCGCTCCGGCCCCCACGCCGAGCAAGGCGCCGAGCCACGGATTGGCAACGCCGGTCATGACGGCGATGCAGCCGGCAAGCGCCACGACGCCCGCAACCGAGAGGTCGAACTCGCGCACGAGCATCGAGAGCCCCAGGCCGAGCGCGACCAGGCCGAGGGTCGCGAACAGCTGCATGACACTGAACACGGTGCCAAGGCTGAAGAAATACCCGGTGCCGCGGTCGATCAGGGCCAGCACCAGGATCGCCCCGGCCAGGATGGTGAAAGGCCGCGCCGCCGGGCCGAGCAGCAGCTTGGCGGCGCGCGTCATCGTCCGTAGCTGATGGTGTGCAGCATGATCACGGCGAGGACGATGATCCCCGTGATCAGATATTGCAGCTGCTGGCTGAACCCGCGCAGCAGCAGCACGACTTCGATGCTGGCGATGATCATGACGCCGATCAGGGTGCGCACCACGGATCCGGCGCCACCCTGGATGCTGGTGCCGCCGACGAGCACGGCGGCAATGGCGGAATAGTCGTAGCCGGCTCCGAGCTCCATGTCGCCGGAGCCATAGCGCGCGGCGAGCAGCACCCCGGCCAGCGCGGAGCAAGCGCCGGCAATGACATAGGCCATCGTCACCGCGCTTGCCGTGCGCAGCCCTGCGGCGGTCGCAGCGCGCGGGTTGCTGCCGACCATGACCATTACCCGGCCGATGCGCGTCCATGACAGGATGAGCTGGCCGAGCGCTACGGTCGCGAAGAACCAGAGCGCCTCCACCGGGACACCGACCACACGTCCCTTGAAGATGTGCAAGCCGGTTCCGGCGGGATAGACGCGTTGCCCGCCGGTCGCGAGCGCCGCGCCGCCCATGAGCAGCGACAGCGCGGCAATGCTCACCAGAATCGGGTGGACGCGAAAATAGCCGACCACCAGGCCCTGTGCTGCGCTGACGGCGACTCCAAACAGAATGGCGAGCGCGAACGCCGCCGTCACGCCGAACGAGAGGCTGGCAAGAAAAATCAGGGCCGAGGCCGATACCGTAGCCCCGAGCGAGAGCGACATGATGTTGCCGGTAATGGTGATGAACGTCATGCCGACGGCCACGCAGCCGATGAAGGAAATCGCGTTGAGCAGCGCATTGAAGCTCAGCGGTGACGTGAACCCCGGCGTGGTCAGGGCAAAGCCAGCAATCGCTGCAGCTGCGACGAGGCGCACGGCTGGCACGAGCCGGCGTCCCTCCAGGCCTGCACGAAATCCGGTTCCGACGTTGATGACACGGTGAGTCATGCCTGGCTCAGGGGAGCAGCAAACTCCTTGATACCTTCCCTTTCAGGGTGGTTATACCAGCGCGATGTCGCTCATGCCGCGGCGGCCTGGTGGGTGATGTCGGCCAGCACGCGCTGCATGTCTGCCTCGCCGGCGTAGTAGCTGCCGATTTGACTGCCGCGATACATGGTGACGATGAGGTCGGCGATGCCGAGCACCTCTTCGAGGTCCGACGACGCCATGACCACGCAATAGCCCTCCGCGCAGAATTGCCTGATGAGGCGGTAGATGTCCGCTCGCGCGCCGACATCGACGCCGCGGGTCGGCTCGTTCATCAGCAGCACCCCGGGCGCATCGCCGATGGCGCGGCCGAAAGCAAGCTTCTGCTGGTTGCCGCCGCTGAGCTCGTCGGCTGGCGACCGCAGCCGCGCGCGGTCGAGCCCCACGGACGCGGCCAGTCTCGCCGCGGCCGCGCGCAAGCTTCGCCGCGCCAGAATGCCGAACCTGCGGTGATCGGAGAGCCGCGCGGCAATCAGGTTCTGCCCGACGCTCAGGTGCAGGAACACGCCTTCGCCGGCGCGATCCTCCGATATGAAGCGCAGCTTGCTGGCGTGCGCCTTTGCCGCCGAGCGCAAGCGCAGAGGGTTGCCGGCAATGCTGACCCGCCCGGTGGCCTCGAACGCGAGGCCGGCCAGCGCGCGCACTACCTCGATCGCCCCCGACCCGACCTGACCGGCAAGGCAGACCACGCCGCCCCGTGGCGCCGTGAGATTGAAACTTTGCACCAGCGGGGGCACGCACAAGTCCTTCACGATCAGCATCGGCGCGCCCGCCCTGCTGTCTCGTCCTGGATACATCTCGGCCATGCTGCGCCCGAGCATCATGCGCATCAGCTCGGAGCGGTCGATCTCCGCCGTGCGCCGGGTGCCGACCAGCTCGCCGTTGCGCAGGACCGAGACGGTATCGCAGACCTCGAACACCTCGCCGAGCCGGTGGGTGATGTAGATGATCGTTTTGCCTTCCGCCTTGAGCGCTCGCAGGGCGGTGAAGATGCGCTCGATCTCGATGTCGGACAGCGTTGCCGTGGGCTCGTCAAGGATGAGCACGCGGGCGTCACGGGTGAGCATGCGAGCGAGCTCGACCAGCTGCCGCCGGCCGATGCTGAGCTGTGATACCGCCGTCTCGAGCGCCACGTCGCCCAACCCCACCCGCTCGAGCGCCCCGCGCGCTTGCTCGCGCAATGCCTTGCGCCGGTGAAAGAGCGGTACCGCATGATTGCCCAGCCAGATGTTGTCGAGCACGGACAGCGCGGGCGGCAGGCTCAGCTCCTGCGCCACCAGAGCGACGCCGAGGGCTTGCGCCTGCTGCGGGCCGGCAATGTCGGTCGGCTGGCCATCGATGAGAACCTTGCCGGCATCGGCGCGATGCACGCCGGTAATGATCTTGACGAGCGTGCTCTTGCCCGCGCCGTTCTCGCCGCAGATCGCGCGGACCTCCGCTTGCTCCAGCGCCAGGGTGACGTTCTTTAGAACTTCGCTGGCGCCGAACCGCTTGGTAATCCCGTCAACCGCAAGGATGGACATCGGCGCTAGCCGAATCCCTCCCTCGTAGGGAGAGGGATTTCATCAGTACGAGCAGCCGGTGGCGAATTTGGCGACATTCTCCTTGGTGATCCCGTAGACCGGAACGATCTCGTATTTCCTGAGTTGCTCGCCGCCGAAATAGGCGGCGACCTTCTTCGCCGCGACCTCCGCCTCTTCAGTAGGGATCTGGGTCGCGGTGCTGTATTGCTGGCCCGAGTTGATGTGGATGATGCCGTCCTTCATGCAATTGCTGGCAACGATCACGATGCCCTTGTTACCGACCCCCAGGGGAAGGCCTGCGGATTCCACCGCCTGAATCGCCCCCGTCGCCTGGTTGTCCGCCATGGCGAACACGCCATCCACGCCACCGCGCGCGCTGAAGCGCACCAACAGCTCGCCGGTGATCTTCTCGGTGAGTGCTGTATTCCACTTGCCGTCCTCGACGGCGACAAGCTCGATCCCGGGATGCTGTGAAAGCACGGATTTAAACGCCTGCATGCGAGTGCCGACATGGATCTGCTGCGCAAGCCCTGTAACCGCCACGACCTGCGCCTTGGTCTTGCCCTCCGCCGCCAGCGCCTTGACCATGTTGTCGCCGGCGATCCGCCCGAGCTCGCTGTGATCGGTGCCGATATAAGAGGTGAACAGCTCCTCGTACTCCTTCTTGATCGGCGTCGCCCACAGGATCACCGGAATGCCGGCCGCCTTGGCGCGGGTCAGCGCCGGCACGATCGCCTGATCATTGACGTAGCAGAGCACTATGATGTCGAACTTCTGCGCGATGGCATCGTCGATCTGCTGCGACTGCACCGAGGCGTCGTAGTTCGAGCTCAGATTGGTCACCTTCAGACCCGCCTCGGCGGCGAGCTTGCTGAAAGTCGCCGTCCATGCGCCGATATACGGGTTGGTGTTGGCAGTGCCGAGCAGCATCACCCGCTTTCCCTCCGCCGGTGCGGCCGCAACGCCGCTGCATGAGAGGCCCATCAGCAGGGCTGCGAACAACGCGGTCGCCGCGCGCATGCACATCTCCACTTGCGAAGCTCGAGGTGGCGAAATGCTAACGCCAATGCAGCGCCAGCGCCACACATCCTTTTGACGCACCAAATCTTCCCGCCCCCCTCGCGCTGCTTGTGCTCCCACGGCGCGGCCTGGCGATCGAGCGCGCGCCGCCTCGGAATTTCACTTGGCACGCAGGTCACTGCGTCTCGAGCTTCTCAGCCAGCCAGGCCTTGATCAGCGATTGGTAAGGCATGTCACGTTTGTTCGCTGCAATCCTGATACGCTCGAGCAAAGTTATCGGCAGACGCAGGGAGATGGATGTCGTCGAGGGCTTCAAATTAGGGAATCGCGCGCGCTTCGCCTTGCTCCAATCCACATAGTCGGACGAATCCCGCACCTGCCAGAAACGACGCTCTTGCGCCTCGTTGCGAAAGCGGGGGATCGGCTTAGCTTTCCTCGTCATAGCGTTGACGTTCCTTGCGATGCATGTCGCGCGCGGAGATTACCCTGATCAGTCGTCCTTCACGGCGCAGGGTGAATGTGATGTGAAGCGGTCGATCTTGATCGGTGCGACCCAGAGCATGGAAACGTGCCTCGTCCATGCTGTGCGGTACGTCCTCCAGCATGAGCAGCGGCTCGTTGAAGAACACCTGCTCCGCCTCTGCTTGGGTGACGCCATGTTTGTCACTGCTCTTCCCGCTGTTGCCCTCATCCCAATCGAAGCCTTCGATCCGTGTCAGGTCCAGCATAGATGTATATTACAAACATATACGGAAGCTGCTAGATCACGACAAGACTTGCCTTGTCAAATCAATCTCGAGCTGCTTGGCAGCCCGAGGAGCACCTGGCCAACGTGCTCGAAATTGACGATCTGTCCCTGCACCTGCTGGCTTACCGCGTGCATGTCGCGCAGCCGGCGCTCGAACGCCTGGCTCTCGAATATCGCAGAGCCGCCGGCGAGGTGATAGGCAATCTCGACGGCTTCCCGGCATTGGTCAGTGGCGTAGACACCGGCAAGCCGCAAGGCGGCGCGCTGCTGCAAGCCGAGGCTCTCGCCGCCCGACACGGTCTGCCAGCAATCATCGAGCGTCTGCATGAGATAGGCGCGGCATGATTGCCAGCGCGCCTCCGCGCCTGCGACCTGGGCCTGCACCACGGCGCTTTCCCGGATGGGTTTTGCGCCCAGCATCGGAACCTTGGCCGCGGCCATCGCGATGAATGCGTCGAGTGTAGCGCGCGCGATCCCGAGCGCCACGGCGGCGAAGCCGCAGCCATAGAGCTGGAAGGTGGTCATGCGGTAGAGCGGTCCCGCTTCGCGGCGATCGGCGGCGGATTCGCGGGTGAACGCATAACGCGCGGGGACGAACAAGCCGGTGACCGTATAGGTGTCGCTGCCTGTCCCCTTGAGGCCCACTACGTGCCAGACATCCTTGATCGCGGCCTTGGCTCTCGGGAACAGCAGTGTGCGCTCGGCGGGCTTGCCGTCAGAGCCGAGGCACGGGCTTCCTTCTGCATCGAGGAGCTGCGCGTGACCGCCGAGCCACTGGGCGTGGCGGCTGCCGCTGGCGTAGGGCCAT
Source organism: Xanthobacteraceae bacterium (assembly GCA_036557665.1). Taxonomy (GTDB): domain Bacteria; phylum Pseudomonadota; class Alphaproteobacteria; order Rhizobiales; family Xanthobacteraceae; genus VAZQ01. Next base: position 108,260 of record DATBHG010000027.1, read on the forward strand.
GTTCCGGTTACGCGATACCCGCCATCCACCTTGCTTGCCTTCGCGTTTCCGGCACCGGGGCCCCACGCGAGAACGGCGTCAGGGGCGCCAAAGATTTCCTGCGCAACCACCGGCTCGAGGTAGGCCGCCGTCATGGAGCAGCCGGAGCCCTGCGCCATGCACCACGCCACGCTGGCATCGGCTTTTGCGACCTCCTCTACCGCAGCAACGAAGACGGCGGGTGAGACCTCCTCGCCGCCGCAGCTTTTCGGCAGGAGGAGACGGAACAGGCGGGCGTCATGCAGCGCGGCGAGGGTCTCCCGCGGCAGCGCGCGCTCGCGCTCGATCGCCTGCGCCGCCGCCTCGATCTGCGGCCGCAGCGCTTGCGCCCGCTGCACCGGGCCGTCGGCGGCTCCCGGGTTTATCTGGCCTGATGCAAGCGGCGCGGCGATGTTCATCAGGCGATGTGAGTGTGGTGATTGTTCAGATACCACTCGGCAATTTCCTCGCGCCGGGCAAACCACACGCCGTCGAACGATTTGGCATAAGCAAGGAAATCCCGCAGGGCGCGAATGCGAAAGGGCTGGCCCACGACATGGGGATGCAGCCCGATATTCATGAGGCGTCCGCTGGCCGCGCTTTCGCGATAGAGCCAGTCGAACTGCTCTTTGAACACCTTGAACGCCCCGTCGACATCCTGGCCCTGCCGCATGAAGACGGTGAAGTCGTTGACCTCCGAGGTATAGGGGATCGAGACGATGCTCCTGCCGCAGCGTGTCTCGATCAGATAGGGCTGGTCGTCGTTGAGCAGGTCCGTGGTGAAGATGAGCCCCTCCTCAGCGATGATGTCCACGGTATTCAAGGTGCAGCGCAGCGAGCTCGAGAGCCATCCCTTTGCGGGCTTGCCGCAGACCTCCCGATAGACCCGCAGCGTCTCGCGGATCACCTCGCGTTCCTTGTCCTCGTCGAAGGCATAGTCCGCGAGCAGATCCGTCTGCACGTAATTGTGCGCGACGATCTCCCACCCGCGGGCAAGCGCGGCATCGATCACGGCCCGTCGCTCGAGCCCCATCTTGGCATTCATGGTGCAGGTCGACGGCACACCAAAGGCATCGAACGCCTCGAACATGCGCCATACCCCCACCCGCTGGCCATATTCTCGCCAGGTCCAGTTTGGGTTGTCATAAACATTCCCCGGAAGGTCGCCACCAATGATCCCAGGGCCGCCCGGGTAGAATGGCTTCGGCGTGTCCTTCGTTGCGTCCCAATACTCCAGATTCGTGGTGATCATCAGCGCAAGGCGTTTTCCGTTGGGCCATCGCAGCGGCTTGCGCGCAGGGAAGGGCACGAACCTGTACTTCATCGTGCGTGCATCCTTGCCTGGATTCTTTGACGGATTCCAGGTGCGGGCGCCACGGTGGCTCCCTGGCCCGGCGCCGATTCATCGCACGTTAATGCTACGCACAGGAATGTCTGCACTGCCGCCGCCGCGGGCCGCGCCTGCGAGCCCCCTATTTTCGGGAACAACAACCTATGCTCCTTCTGCAGGGCTCGCGCTAATTCCCTTCGGTGTGCCCCTGTTGCAACAGTCATGCCCCCCCTGATCTGCTAGGAAGGGGGTGGAGTTGGGTACATAGAGGGGGAACCAGCATGAAACGATTTGTGCTTGCAGCCGCCGCAGCCGCAGCGTCGTTCGCAGTGCCTGCACAGGCGGCCGATCTGGCGAGGCCCGCGCCGCCGATTTACGCGCCGCCGCCTCCGATCGTGGCCGTGTTTACGTGGACGGGCTGCTATGTGGGCGCCAACGGCGGCGGCCTCTGGTCGAATTGGGACTTGACCGACAATTTCGGCTTCTTCGGACCGATCGGGACGAGCCTCGGATCGAACACCGCGAGCGGCGGTCTCGGTGGGCTGCAGGGCGGCTGCAATTACCAGACCGGCAACTGGGTCTTTGGCATCCAGGGCGATTACGACTGGGCCAGCGCCACGTCCGACAACGCCACAGGCACGGCCTTCCTTGGTTTGGCTCCCTTGGGCATAAGCGCGGTTTCGGAGTCGACCAAGGTGGACTCGCTTGCCTCGGTTACTGGCCGCATTGGCTATGCCTGGGGTCGCTTCCTCGGCTACGTCAAGGGCGGTGGCGCCTGGGTGAAGAATGACTACACGCTTACGGCGACGTTCGTACCGCCCGCCCCCTTCATCGGGACGGCGCCCCTCGGCACCCTCAGCAATACGCGCGGTGGCTGGACCATCGGCGTCGGCGGCGAATACGCCTTCCTCGACTGGCTGACCGGCTTTGCCGAATACGACTACTACGGCTTCAGCAGCCAGTCGGCCAACTTCAACTGCGTCGGCGGTGTCACCGTATGCGTGTTCCCGGCCGGAGTGCCGCTGGCGGCCATCCCCGTCGACGTCACGCAGCACATCAACGTGGTCAAGGTCGGGTTAAACGTCAAGTTCGGCGGCTGGTAGACCGCTCGCCTGACGCCCGAGCAATCGGGAGGCTCGAAGAAGCTCCGGCCTTGCCGGAGCTTCTTTCGTTTGTAGGCGTCCCTCTTACCTCCATATCGACTTGGCGGTCTCGACCACGAGCCGGAGCTTGGCGTGCTGATCCGAGTCGGTCAGCGGATTGCCGGCGGCGGTGCTGGCAAAGCCGCATTGCGGGCTGATCGCCAGCTGATCAAGCGCGATGTGCCTCGTCGCTTCCTCGACCCGGCGATGCAGGGCATCGATGCTCTCGATCGCGGGCGTCTTGGTGCTGATGAGGCCGAGCACCACGCCTTTGCCCTTCGGCACGAATCGCAGGGGCGCAAAGTCTCCCGCCCGCGCCGTGTCGTATTCAAGCAGGAAATGATTGACCCGGGTCCGGGCGAAGAAGCGCTCCGCGACCGAGTCGTATCCGCCCTCGCCGAGATAGCGGCCCCGGAAATTCCCCCGGCACATATGCACGCCGACGACCGTGTCGGCTGGACAGGCGGAGACCGCCGCATTGATTGCACCGATATAAAGATCGACCAACCCGTCGGGATCGCTGCCGCCGGTCTTGACCTTCGACCTGATCGCCGGATCGCAAAGAAGCGCGATGGCCACCTCGTCGAGCTGGATATATCTGCAGCCGGCGCTCGCCAGGTCCGCAAGCTCGTCGCGATAGACGGCGTTGAGATCGGCAAAGAAGGATCGGACGTCCGCATAGGCACCGGCAGCGGCGAAATCCGAGAAGCGAAAGAAATGCATGGTGGAAGGGGCGGGGAGCGTGATCTTTGCTGTGACGCGCGATGCTTGCTGCAGGAATGCATGCTCATCGGCCGCAAGCGGGCCGGTGCGTTTGATCCGCGCGCTCGCAACCGGCGCGGTGAAATCGACCTCCTCGCCGTGGTCGTCGCGAAACCGGAGCAGCGCGGGGCGAATCTCAAGCCCGGCCGTGCGCTCCACGAACCGGCCCCAGTAGGAGCCGCGGCGAAACTCGCCGTCCGTCGCCATCTCGAACCCGATCTCTTCCTGCATGCGTATCGCCGCGCGGATGCAGTCGTCCTGGATGCGCGCGAATTCCGCTTCCCCGATCTCTCCGGCGGCGTGGCGCCGGAAAGCCTGCCGCAACGCCTGCGGACGCAGGAGGCTGCCGATGTGATCGGCGCGAAAGGGCGGGCGTCCTTGCGAGTGCGTGGTCATGAGTAACTGGTTATCGATAACATGCACCCGTAGGGCGGGTTAGATTAGATTAGCGTCGAGCCGGCCTGAGCCGGCTCGATGCGTAACGCGCCGGTTGGGCCGCGCAGCAAGCGGCGGATTTACGCTTCGCTCGCGCTTCGCCAATCCGCCCTACTGCATGCTGCAAAAATATCGCGCGGCCCAATGGGCAACAAGGTGCAACAAGTCGAGCCGCGGTTCGAGGCCCCGCTTCACAGGGGATCGGGAAGCAAGTACGGTTGCCCTGAAGTCGGGATTTCCCGGCGCGTGCTTGCGCCGGTAACTTTTCACACAGGAGAACCTTGCGAGGAGGCCCATGGTCGAGGTGCCTATTACCGTTGCGTGCGGCAATTACGACCGCACCCGCGCCATCCGCGAGGGCCGCGTGCAAGTGGAAGGCTGCGCGGTCACGTATCTGCCGCTCTATCCCGAGGAGATTTTTTTTCGCGCCTTCCGCTATCAGGAATTCGATGTCTCCGAGCTGTCGTTTTCCAGCTATATCCGCACGGTGGCAACGGGGACTTCCGCCTACGTCGGCATTCCAGCGTTCGTATCGCGGTTATTCCGCCATTCCGGCATGTATGTGCGCGCAGATGCCGGCATTCGCACCCCCGCCGATCTGCGGGGCAAGCGCGTAGGCCTGCCCGAATATCAGATCACCGCCGTAGTGTGGATGCGTGGCATCCTGCAGCACGAATACGGTGTGCTGCCCAGCGAGATTCATTGGCGAAGCGGTGGCCAAGAGGAGCCCGGAAGAGACGAGCGCACCCCGCTCAAGCCCATTCCGGGCCTCGACATCAAGCCCCTCGGCAAGGACGAGACGCTCGTCGGTTTGCTGCGCGAGGGCAAGCTCGATGCCCTGTTCACCGCGCGCGGGCCCTCCTCCTTCCTGCGCGGCGAGCCGCACATCAAACGATTGTTTCCCGATACCCGGGAAGCAGAGCAGGCCTATTACAAGAAGACCCGCATGTTCCCGATCATGCATCTCGTCGGCATCCGCAAGGAGCTGGTGGAGAAATATCCATGGCTGCCGACCAGCGTGTACAAGGCGTTCTGCGAGGCCAAGGCTCTCGCCATGGTCGATCTGCTCGATGTCAATGCGTTGATGGTCAGCCTACCGTGGCTGATCCCGGAGACCGAAGCGACCATGGCCGTCATGGGCAAGGATTTCTGGGCCTACGGCATCCAGGAGAATATTCGCGAGATCGCCGCGCTCACCCAATACCTGCACGAGCAAGGACTCATCGAACGCAAAGTCACCGTTGAGGAGCTGTTTCATCCCTCCATGTTCGAGATCTCCAAGGTGTGATCGCCATAGCCGGGACTGACCCGGGTTGATCTGCAATCCAGCCTTCATTTCAGCACCTCGCCCCACTTGGCTTCGATGGCTTTTGCCTCTTCCGCCGACAGCGCCGAGGCCGGCGGAAAGCGCTCCCGCCAGGCAAACGGCCGGCAGGCCTCGATGATCACCTTGGAGTGCGAGCTCACCCCGCGCAGCTTCTGCTCGGGCGGAATGCGCGGGTCGAGGGCCGAGCTCCACGCATTGCGGATCACTTCGAGCTGCTCTGCGGGCTCGCAACGGGTGGCGACCGCCCACATCACATCGTGCAGGTTCGAGGGATCGACGTCCTCGTCCACGACAACGACGATGCGCGCCATGTAGCTGTGCGCGGCGGCAACGAGGGCGGCGCGCTTGGCGTGGCCGTCATAGCGCTGCTTGAGGGCGACGACGGTCATCAGTTGCGAGACATGCTGCCACGCGCCGGCGACGTCCGTCACGCCCGCGGCATCGAGGTTCTGCCAGATCGTCGCCGCGCGCAGCGGCAGGCCGAAATGAAAGCGCGGCGGCTTCATCGGCGGCGAGCCGAGCAGGATGGGCTCGCTGCGATGATGCACCGCGGTCACCTTCATCACGGGCGCCGGCCGCGCCTCGTAGGCGTAATAGCCGGTGAACTCCCCGAACGGCCCCTCCGGCAATGTCGTCTCGCTCATCGGGAGAAGCTCGCCCTCGAGCACGATCTCGGCGTGCGCAGGGATCGGCAGGCCGGTGCGAGGTCCGGGATGCACCTCGATCGGGACGCCTTTGATGGCGCCGGCAAACTCGTATTCCGAATATCCCGCCGGCAGATATTCGAAGCCGGCAATGAACAGCGCCGGATCCTCGCCGCAGACGACGGCGAGCGGGCACGGCGCTCCGCGGTCCCAATATTTTTTCGCAATGATGGCGCCATGTCTGCCCGCATGGTCGAACTGCACGGTGACGCGCTGCGGCCCATGCACCTGAACGCGGTAGATCGATGCATTGATCCAGCCCGCGTCGGGATCGCGCATGATGACGGTCGAGCCCGAGCCGAGGAACGGGCCGCCGTCGCCGCGGTGCCACACGGGTGCTGGGAACCTCCCGATGTCGATGGCGGCCTGGCTGTTCTGCAGAAAGTGCGCGTCCTTCACACTGACGGGCGCATGCTGCTCGAGCGACTTGCGCTTCTCCATCCAGGCCTTCAGCGCATCGAGCGGGCGCATGCCGGGATCAAGGCCAAGGGCGAGCGCAGCCCGGGACGCGCTGGTCACCGCATTGGTGAGAATGCGAAACCCGCGTGGGAAGCCCTTGATGTCGTCGAACAGCAACGCCGGCCCGCCGGGTTGTCCCGCCGCCACTTCGGTGATCGCGCCGACCTCGAATTGCGGATCGACACCGTCGATGCGGCGCAACTGCCCCAGCTTGTCGACAAGCTCGATGAACTCGCGGAGATCCGTGTACATTGTACATCCGTCATGCCAATGTTGTAGCTGCCGGTGACCTCACGCGACCAGGGGCAGCGGCCGCATTTCCTTCAATCGCGGACCCACGGCGTTGCGCGCCGTCGCCAGATCATACGCCGACTGTAGATTGAGCCAATACTCGGGCGACTGACCGAGTACCTTGCCGAACAATAATGCCAATTCCGCTGTGACCGACCGCGACCCGGCGATAACGTAGATGCGCATGGCGGACACGCCGATAGCACGCGCAAACGCGGCCTGAGACACGTCAAGCTCGGCGAGAATTTCTGCAAGAAATTCTCCGGGATGAATCGCACGCAATCCACTCGTTTTCACGATGTTCGCTCCTCAGTGATAGTCGGTGATCTCCACAGCAAACGCATCGCCGCCAGAGAACCGAAAGTAGACGCGCCACTGATCGTCGATACGGATCGAGTACTGTCCGGCACGGTCGCCTTTCAATGCCTCGAATCGGCTTGAGGGCGGCAGACGCAACCAGCCCCGCTTGTAGGGGTACGCGTTTCGCCGCTATTCTTCGGTTCTTCCACCGATATCGCACAAGGAGACCTCATGGCCAAGCTTCGCCACATCGCGCTGATCGTCCCCGATCCGGAAAAGGCCGCCAAGTTTTTCCAAGACGCGTTCGACATGAAGATCGCGGGCAAAGCCCGGCGCGGGCTCTATGTCTCCGACGGCACCATGAACGTCGCGCTGCTCAAGCAGGAAGGCGACGAGAAGGTCGGCATCTATCATTTCGGCATGTGGGTGGATGACCTCGACGAGGCGGAGAAGAAGGTCGTGGATGCCGGCGGCAGCTATCTCGCCGGCCGCCCGACATCGGCGCAGTCCTATTACGAGGCCAAGTACCAGGATCCGCTCGGAATCGTGTTCGACCTCACCCATACCGGCTGGGTCGGCGCGGTAAAGGACGTGGCGGCGAGGAGCTGACGCGCCGGTTGCGCGCTTGATCCAGCCGCCTCGCGTCATCGTCATCGGAGCCGGGCCGGTCGGGCTGTGCCTGTCGCTCGCGTTGGCGCAGCAAGGCGTCGAGGTGAGCGTCGTCGAGTCGCTCCGCGACGACAATTTCCTCGAACAGGTGCCTCGGGCGGGAACCAATCATCCCGCCACACTGGAGCTGCTCGACCGCATCGGTCTCTATGCGCGCATCGAGCCGCGCGGCATCGTCGCCCCCCTGCTCCACTACTGGGACCGCCGTCAACAAAAACGCATCGCCGAATTCGATCACGGCATTCTCAAGGAGGACACCCGCTTTCCCTACGTGCTGCAATGCGAGCGCATCAAAATCGTGGAGGAGGCGCTCAAGCTCGCAAGGGCGCATCCCGACATCGATGTGCGGCTCGGCACCACGTTCACTTCGTTCCTGCAGGACGGCGATGGGGTGACGGCGTTTGCAACGAATCCGGCCGGTGAGACCGAGGAATTCCACGGCGCTTACCTCGTAAGCTGTGAAGGCGCGCGCAGCATCGTGCGCAAGGACCTGGGGATCGAGTTCGAAGGATTCACCTATCCCGACCGCACTTTGAACATCGAGGTCGCCTACGATTTCAGAAACCACGGCTATACCGAGCGCAATTACATCTCCGACCCCGAGGAGTGGTCAAACCTTTTCCACTGGAAAGGCCCGCCGGACCGCTGGCGCATCCACTTTCCGACCGAGCCGCACGAGGACGAGGAGGCGCTGACGCGCAAGGACGCGCTGCAGGCGCGCCTGCAGCGCTTTTTGCCCACGGGCAAGCCGTTCGATATCGTCGGCACCAATCTGTATGTCGTGCACCAGCGGGTGGCGCAAAAATTCCGGATCGGACGCGCGATCCTTGCGGGCGACTCCGCACACGTGAACAGCCCCATCGGCGCGATGGGCATGAACAGCGGCGTGCACGATGCCTTCAATCTCGCCGACAAGCTGGTCCGCATTCTGCGCGGAGAAGCCGGCGAGAGCGTGCTCGATCGCTACGAGCGCCAGCGCCGCCACGTGGCGGTGCAGCACACGCAGGCACAAACGATCCGCAACAAACGGCTGCTGGCAGAAAAGGACCCTGCGGTGCGGCAGAAAAACCACGACGAGCTGCGCCGCACCGCGGCGGATCCGAAGCTGGCGCGCGCCTTTCTGCTGCGCACTTCCCTGATCACAAGCCTGCGGGAGGCTGAGGAGATCGCTTGAGCTTGACACGGGATCTGTGCCGCGCAACAGCGTAGCATTTATCAGAAAGGACCAGCTTTCAGATGAGCAAGTTGCGTCTGACTTTCGCGTGCGGGCCTTACGACCGCACCCTCGCGTTGCGTGACGGCACCATCGAGGCCGAGGGAATCGACCTCAACTACATCGCGTCATCACCGCCCGACATTTTCTGGCGCATGCTGCAGTTCAAGGAATTCGAAATCTCCGAGATGTCGCTTTCGAACCACGCGAGCCTGGTGAGCGCCGGACAAGCGCCGTTCGTCGCCATTCCCGTATTTCCCTCCCGGGTGTTCCGTCACGGCTATTTCTTCGTCAATACCGACAAGGGAATCAAAACGCCCGCCGACCTCAAGGGCAAGCGTGGGGGCGTGCCCGAATACACCATGACCGCCGCCGTCTACATGCGTGGCCTGCTGGAGCACGAGTACGGCGTGAAGCCGAGCGACGTCGAATGGGTGCAGGGTCGTGCCGACCGCCTCGGGCGCAAGCTTGCTCCTGATGTCCGCCTCACCCAGGCCCCAGCCGGGGTCGAGCTCGGCGATCTCCTCGAGCGCGGCGAGATCGATTTCATGATGACCGCGAACAATCCGCTGGCGTTCCGGCGCGGCTCGCCCAAAGTGAAGCGGCTGTTCCCGAACTATGCCGAGCTGGAAAAGGATTACTACCGCCGCACCAGGATCTATCCAATCATGCACACGGTGGTGATCCGCCGCGACGTTTACGAGCAGAACCCCTGGGTTGCGCTGAGCATCTACAAGGCGCTCTGCCGCGCGAAGGAATATGCCTATCAGCTGCTGGCGGACATGGGCTCGCCCAAGGTCTGCTCGGCGTGGCTGCAGCCACTGATCGAGGAGGAAAAGGCGATCATCGGGTCGGACTGGTTTCCTTACGGGATCGAGCCGAACCGGCCGTCGATCGAGGCGCTGCTGCAGTACACGCACGAGCACGGGCTCACCGACCGCCGGGTCAAGCTGGAAGAGCTGTTTGCCCCGAGCACGCTACGCGATATCCCAGTGAGCGAAGGCCAGCACATCTGAGTCAAGGAGCAGGTAGGATGAGCGTACCGCAGTTGATGCCGTGGATCGGTGGCGCCAGCAGGTTTGAAGCCGAATTCTCTGCCCTTGTCTGCCCGATCGACGAGAGCATCGCCTCACAGATTATCGAATCCGATGCGAAGGTGATCGATGCTGCGGTCAAGCACGCGCATGCGGCGTTTCTCAAGCATCGCAATGCGACCGTTGCCAAGCGCGTCGAATGGCTGCTCGCCGCGGCGGACGCCATCGACAAGATCGAAGGCGAGCTGGTGCGCTCGCTCATCCGCTTCATCGGCAAACCGCGGCGCGCCGCCACATTCGAGGCAAAGCGGGTGGGTGCATTCATTCGCGCCTGCGCCGCGCAGCTGCCGCATCTGCTGGGCGAAGTGCTGCCGCTCGATGTGGCCGCAACCGGCGCCGGCCGGTTCGGCTTCACCACCCGCATTCCCTATGGCGTCGTGGCTGCGGTGACCCCATTCAACGGGCCCGCCAATCTGCTCATCCAGAAGGTCGCTCCCGCGATCGCGGTCGGCAACGCGGTCGTGGTCAAGCCCTCCCCGCCCGGGACGGAAGTGGCGTTGCTGCTGGCTGAAGCGGCGAACAAGGCAGGCCTTCCCGACGGCCTTTTCAATGTCGTCCCGGGTGGACGCGAGGCGGCAAAGCTGCTTGCCGGCCATCCCCTGGTTGCCGCGGTTACCGTCACCGGCAGCACCGCGGCCGGCAACGAGCTTGCGCGCGCGGCGGGCGTGAAAAAATTTGTCGGCGAGCTCGGCTCGAATGCCGCGAACATCGTCTGTGCGGACGCCGATCTTGCCGATGCCGCAACGCGCATCGCGGGCGCCGCGTTCGAGGCGAGCGGCCAGCAGTGCATCTCGGCACAGCGGGTGATCGTGGAGGCGGCGGTGTTCGACCGCTTTCTCGATCTCTTCGTAGCCGCAGCCAAGAAGCTCAAGGTCGGAGATCCCGAGGATCCCGCGACCGACGTCGGGCCGATGGTGAGCAGCGCCGCCGCCGACCGCGTGGCACAAATGGTCGACGACGCGGTCGCAAAAGGCGGCAAGCTGGTGCTCAAGCCCGAGCGCAAGGGGGCGATACTCGGTCCCGCCATCGTCGCCGACGCGCCTGAAAACGCGCGGCTCATGCGCGAGGAGGCATTCGGACCCGTGGTCGTGGTGCAGAGCGTTCCCGATATCGATGCCGCGCTCGCCCTCGCCAATTCCTCCGAATTTGGCTTGCAGGGCGCCTGCTTCACCAGCAGTCTGGAGACGGCATTCAAAATGTCGCGCCAGCTTCAGGTCGGCTCGCTGTGGATCAACGACGCCAGCCGTTTCCGGCTCGACAGCTATCCGTTCGGCGGCGTCGGTGCGAGCGGCTTCGGACGCGAGGGGGTGCGCTACGCCATGGAAGAGCTGTCGCAGTGGAAGTTCACGGGCATGCGCCTCAACCCGCAATGATCGCGGTCGGACTCATCGGTTGCGGCGGCATCGCCCAGGATGCGGTGGCGGCGCTACGCAACGAGAGCCCGCCCCCGGAGGTCCAGATCGTCGGTGCGCTTGCCCGTCCCGGACGGTCGCAGATTGCCCGAGAGAAGCTTCCCGGTGTCGAGATGGTCGAAACGTTCGACCGGCTGCTGGCGCTCGGTCCGAAGCTGATTGCCGAAGTCGCCGGGCAGCAAGCTGTGAGCCAGTACGGCGAGGCGGTCCTGCGCAACGGCATTGATCTGCTCGTCACCTCGGTTGGCGCCCTTGCCGATGCCGCCCTGTTCGAGCGGCTGAAATCGGCAGCTCAGGTGGGCCAAAGCCGCATTATCCTGCCGGCTGGCGCCATAGGCGGCATTGACGCGATTGCGGCGATGCGCATGGGCGGGCTCAGCAATGTGCGCTACCGCTCACGCAAGCCGCCGCTGGCTTGGCGGGGGACGCCGGCGGAAAAGCTGGTCGAGCTCGCCACGCTCGCCAAGGCGGCGCTGCTCTACCGCGGCAGCGCGCGCGAGGCCGCATTGCTCTATCCGCAGAATGCCAATGTGGCGGCGACGCTCGCGCTGGCGGGCCTCGGCTTCGAGCGCACCGAAGTTGAGCTTCTCGCCGATCCAGCGGCGCCGGGCAACGTGCACGAGATCGAGGTCGAAGGCTCGGCCGGCCGCTTTGCGATCGAGCTTGCGGGCAGGCCCTCGCGCACCAACCCGAAGACCTCGGCGTTGGCCGCGCTCAGCGTTGCGCGGGCCATCCGCAATGAGCAAGCCGCGATCATCATCTGAGATGAAACCCAAACGCGCGACCAATGCCCTGGTCGGAAGCCCGGTGGAACGGCTCGAGGATTTCCGTTTTCTGAGCGGACGCGGCCAATACATCGACGATCTCGCGTTCGAGCGCATGCTTCACGCCGTGATTGTGCGCAGCCCGGTCGCGCATGGCCGCATTCGCGCCATTGACAAAACAAGCGCGCTGGCGCGGCCCGGCGTGCACGCCGTGATCACCGCCGTGGACATCGGACCTTCGGTTCCAACGATACCCCTGCGGCAGGAGTCGGCGCCCGAATTCAACCCATTCCAACAGCCCGTCATTGGTCACGACAAGGTTCGTTATGTCGGCGAGCCGGTTGGGGTCATTCTCGCCGAGACCCAGGCCGCGGCGGAGGATGCCCTTGATGCGGTGGCTCTCGATATCGAGTCTCTGCCGGCGGTGATCGACACCGCTACCGCGGCAACCGGTGATGTTTTTCTCTTCGAGAGCGTCGGGAGCAATGTCCCGCTCACCTTGAGCGGCGTGCGCGGCGATCCCGACCCTGCGCTAAACAATGCGGCCTACAGGCGGCGTGAGCGTTTCGAGGTGCAACGGCACGGCGCCGTCCCAATGGAGACACGCGGGCTGCTTGCTGTTTGGAATGCCGAGCGGGGACAGCTGACGGTATACGGCGCCGCGAAGGTGGCATTCATCAATCGACGCGTGCTGGCCGCCCAACTCGGCCTTGCCGAGAGCGTTATCCGCATGGTGGAGAATGACGTGGGCGGAGGCTTCGGCGCCCGCGGCGAGTTTTATCCCGAGGACTTTCTGATCCCGTTCGCCGCCCGCCTCATCCGCCGGCCGGTCAAGTGGGTTGAGGATCGGCGAGAGCATCTTCTTGCGACCAACCATGCGCGCGAGGCTACATGCGAGCTTGAGATCGGCTGCGATCGTGACGGCACCATCCTTGCTTTGCGCGGCCACGCCTGGTGCGACCAGGGCGCCTATATCCGCACCAACGGGCCGACCGCTGCGCGCAACATCGCGCAGGTGCTCCCCGGGCCCTATCGCATACCCCACCTCCGCATGGACGTTTCGCTGAGCGTGACCAACAAGACGCCGGTGGGAACCTATCGCGGACCGGGACGGTTCGAGGCCGATTTCTTCCGTGAGCGCCTGTTCGACATCGCGGCGAAAGAGCTTGGGCTCGATGCGGTCGAGTTCCGCCGCCGCAATCTCGTCTCCGAAACCGAGATCCCGTATCGCCTGCCGACAGTCGAGCCGCTCAACATCGTCTCGGAAACCGACAGCGGCGACTATCGCAGCACGTTCGATCGTTGCCTTGCGGAAATCGATTGGGCCTCGAAGGCGGCGCTTCAGGGCAAGCTGATCGAGGGGCGATATCACGGCGCCGCGGTGGGCTGCTACATCGAGGGTGGTGCATCGGGCCCGAAGGAGGGGGCTCGCCTCGTCATCGAAAGCGATGGCAGGGTCAGCGTCTATGTCGGCTCGTCCTCCATCGGCCAAGGCCTCGAAACCGTTTGCGCCCAGATCGCGGGGGACGCGCTGGAGTTGCCGCTCGACGCCATCAAGGGCGTGCTCCACGGTTCGACCGATCACGTGCGCGAAGGCTACGGCGCCTACAGCTCGCGCTCCGTCGTCATGGGCGGCAACGCGATTGTCGCCGCCGCGGAAAAGCTTCGCGATTCCATCAGGACCGTTGCCGCGCAGAAATTCAGCTGCGCTGCCGAGGAGATCGCGATGGATTCCGGAATGATTTTCGGTCCCGGCCGCCAGTCCGCTCCGTTGGCGGACTTTGCCGGAATGCAAGCGGAGGCCAGCTTCGCCAGCAACAAGCGCACCTATAGCTATGGTGCCCACGCCGCTCACGTCGCCGTCGATGCGAAGACCGGACAGGTCGAGGTGCTCCAATACGTCGCAGTGGAGGACGTGGGCCGCATCGTCAATCCGCTCACGCTGCATGGACAGGCAATGGGTGCCGTTGTGCAGGGGCTCGGCGGTGCGCTGCTGGAGCATTTCGTCTACGACCCGGAGGGGCAATTGCTGACCGGCTCGTTTGCGGACTACCTGCTGCCGACCGCGAGCGACTTCCCACAGATCCGCGTTGTCGCGCTCGAGGAGAGGCCATCCCCGAATAATCCGCTCGGGGCGAAGGGCGCCGGCGAAGGCGGCACCATTCCCGTTGCAGGCGTGATCGCTAACGCCGTCGCCGCCGCGCTTGCGTCGCTCGGGGTTTCACCGCGCGAGCTTCCGCTCTCGCCCCCGCGTGTCTGGGCACTGATCCAGCAGGCAAAGGCGCGTTGACCGGTGCAGCAACGCGATGATACCTGTCTGCGTCCCCACGTCTTACTTGCTCGGCTCGCAGAAAATCAGCTCACATGAAAATGCCGGCGTTCGAGTATGCGTGCCCGAGCACGCTTTCTGAAGCGGTCTCGCTGCTCGCTTCCGGCAATGGCGAAGCGAAGCCGCTGGCCGGCGGGCAAAGCCTGGTTCCCATGCTCGCCTTCCGCCTTGCGCAGCCCGCCTTGCTTGTTGATCTGCGCAAGCTTGCCGACCTGCGGGAGATCAAGATTTCATCTGACGGAGTGCGGCTCGGCGCCATGGTCCGCTGGCGCGACATCCTCGATGACCCGCGGCTCGCGGCAGCGCATCCCCTGCTGCGCGCGGCAGTGGCGGAAGTTGCGCATTACCAGATCCGCAACCGCGGCACGGTCGGAGGCAGCCTGGCGCACGCCGACCCCGCGGCCGAGATGCCGGGCATTGCGGTGACCTGCGACGCGGAGATCTCCGTTGTTGGAAGGTCCGGCGCGCGCCGGATCAAGGCCGGGCAGTTCTTTCACGGGCCGCTCACGACCGCGCTTGCCCCCGATGAGATCATTGTCGAGGTGCGGCTGCCTCCCTGGCCGCGGGGCCGGCGCTGGGGGTTTCAGGAATTCGCCCGCCGGCGCGGCGATTTTGCGCTCGCCGCGGCTGCCGTTTTCTATGACCAGGACGACGCGGGGAAGGCGCGCAATTCCCATGTGGGCGCGGTGGGCGTTGCCGATCGGCCGCTCCGATTGCATGCGGCGGAAGCTGCGATCAACGGGCGGGCGATCGACGACGACACGATTGGCAGAGCCGAGGCGGCCGCCTCAGCGGAAGTCAACCCCGAAAGCGACATTCATGCGAGCGGCGCCTATCGGCGCGCGCTCATCGGTACCATGGTCGAGCGTGCGCTCAAAGCGACTCGGGCTTCCTGACATGAGTGTGCGCATGCCGGTGCGATTTGAAGTCAATGGCAAAGCCGTCGCAGTCGAAGTCGAGCCGCGTGTGAGCCTCGCCGACTGTCTGCGCCACCAATTGCGTCTCACGGGCACCCACGTCGGCTGCGAGCATGGTGTCTGCGGCGCCTGCACCATCATTGTGGATGGCGCAGCGGTACGCTCATGCCTGATGCTCGCCGTGCAGGCGGAGGGCAGCAAGATCGTGACGGTGGAAGGACTCTCCGATGACGGAGAGCTCACCCCGCTGCAGAAGTCATTTCGCAAGCATCACGCTCTCCAATGCGGTTTTTGCACGCCGGGCATGCTGACCACAGCGCACGCGCTCTTGAGCGAGGAGCCCGATTGCGACGCGGCGCGGGTGCGCGAGGTGCTGTCTGGGAACCTGTGCCGCTGCACGGGCTACATCTCAATTGTCGAGGCGGTGCTGGACGCGCGCGCCGCGTACAGAAAGGATCCGGCGGGCCGAGCCGCGCCATGAGAACGGTCAACACTCTCATCGGCAGCCCGATCGAGCGGCTCGAGGATCTCCGCTTCCTGCGCGGGCGCGGCCAATACGTGGATGACCTCGCGCGCGACGGGCTACTGCATGCTGCCGTGCTGCGCAGCTCGGTTGCTCACGGACGCATCCGCGCGATCGATGTCTCGAAGGCGCGCGCGCTTGCCGGGGTGCATTGCGTGATCACGGCGAAAGATATCGGCCGCCCCGTGCCGCGCGTCCCCATGCGGCTCCAGCCATTGCCCGAGTTCGAGGCTGTGGGACAGCCGGTCATCGCTGAGGACAAAGTGCGCTATGTCGGGGAGGCGCTCGCGGTCGTACTGGCGGACAGTGCCGGTCTTGCGGAAGATGCCCTGGGTTTGATCGAGGTCGAGATCGATCCGCTGCCGGCCGTCGCCGATCGCGTGGCATCGGCGAGCAAGGGCGCGCTCCTGTTCGAGCAGAAAGGCGACAACCTCGCGATGACCTTCCGGGCGGTGCGCGGGGATGTGGCTGCCGCATTTGCCGACGCGCCTTATACCCGGCGCGAAAGCTTCCGCACTCAGCGCCACATGGCGCTGCCCATGGAGCCGCGCGGGCTGTTGGCGGAATGGGACGCGGCCCGCGGCAAGCTCACGCTTTCCGGCGCAGCCAAGGTGCTGTTTTTCAACCGCCGCACCCTCGCCAAGCAGCTGGGGCTTCCCGAGGCCGCCATCGAGCTCATCGAGAACGACGTCGGCGGTGGCTTCGGCGCGCGCGGCGAGTTCTATCCCGAGGATTTTCTCATCCCGTTCGCAGCCCGCCATACCGGGCGGCCGGTGAAATGGACCGAGGATCGCCGCGAGCATCTGATGACCGTCAACCATGCCCGCCAAGCGGAATGCGATGTCGAGATTGCCTGCACGCGCGACGGCATCATCCTCGGTTTGCGCGGGCACGCCTATGTGGACGTGGGCGCTTATATGCGTACCAACGGCGCAGTGGGAGCGCGCAACGTGGCGCAGTTCATGTCCGGCCCCTACCGCATCGAGAACATCGACCTCGATGTCTCGCTGCTGCTGACCAACAAGACGCCGGTCGGCACATATCGCGGTCCCGGCCGTTTCGAGACCGATTTCTTCCGCGAGCGGCTGTTCGACATCGTTGCCAAGGATCTCGGTATCGACCGGGTCGAGCTCCGCCGCCGCAATCTCGTGCCGCACCGGGCGATGCCGTACCCAATCGCCACCATCACCCCGTATGAAAGCAAGGACGAGCTCGACAGCGGCGATTATCACGGCACGCTGGAGCGCTGCCTCGACGAGATCAACTGGCGGGAGAATGCCAAGCTGCAAGGCAAGGCGGTCAACGGCCGCTATCACGGTCTGGCAGTCGGTTGCTTCATCGAGGGAGGGGCCGCCGGCCCGAAGGAAACGGCGCGGATTGTGCTGGAGCCGGACGGACTATTCTCGGTCTATGTCGGCTCCTCCGCAATCGGACAGGGGCTCGAGACTGCCTTCGCGCAGATCGCTGCCGATGCGCTCGAGCTACCGATCGACTGCATCCGCGGGGTCTTTCACGGCAGCACCTGTTATGTGAGCGACGGTTACGGAGCCTATCACTCGCGCTCGGTCGTCATGGGCGGCTCGGCCATCCTGGCCGCGGCCGACAACCTCATGCGCGCTGTTCGCGCGCAGGCAGCGGAGCATCTCGGCTGCGACGCGGCTGACGTGGCGATCGTCGAAGGCACCAAGGCGGTAAGCCGGAACGGCAAATTCATCCCGCTGAAGGGGCTCTTCACTGAGGGCATCTCGGCAGAAGGCGCTTTCCTCAACAAGAAGCACACCTATACCTACGGGGCGCATGCGGCCCACGTGGCCGTTGATCCCAAGCTGGGTCATGTCGATCTGATCGACTACGTCGTGGTCGAGGACTGCGGTCGCATGATCAACCCTCGTACCGTGCACGGTCAGACCATCGGCTCGGTTGTGCAGGGTCTTGGCGGAGCGATCATGGAGCACCTCCAGTACGACGACCAGGGCCAGCTGCTCACGGGATCTCTCGCCGACTATCTCATTCCCACCGCCAGCGATTTCCCCAACATCCGCGCCATCGTGCTCGAGCAGCATCCGTCGCCGATCAATCCTCTCGGGGCCAAGGGAGCCGGTGAGGGCGGCATCATTGCTGCAGGGGGTGTGATGGCCAATGCGATCGCAAATGCATTGAGCGATTTCGCCGTCGAGCCGCGCGAGCTGCCGCTCACGCCTGCGCGCATCTGGGAGCTTGTGCAAGCGAGCAAGAGGAAGAGCTCGAACCCGCCGTCCTGAAGGTGAGTCAGAACGCTCGAGGCTCGCACGCCAGCGCGCGGGTTTCGAGGGTCACGGCGACCGATCTGAGGCATCAGAGCGCGCCGCATCGTCGCCTCGCGCGTTGATTGACGCCCCGCGCGCCGCAGGAATAGAGTCGCCGTCGAAGCTTGATCTCAAAGGAGCTCGTTATGAGCGTTGCACGCCATCCGCGACCGCCCGAGCTGGTGAATGCGCCGTTGGAAGACATCATGCAGCGATATGTAGGGCGCTTCCGCGAGAAAAAACCGGACTGGGCCGCGTTCGAGGACGCCAAGATCGAAGGCTACAAGCGCGCGCAGCACCGTTTCATCGGGGCCGGCGGATCCGGCAAGCACAACGATCCGACGGTGATCCCGGCGAGCAATTTCACGCTGTCGATCATGTATGTAGAGCCCGGGCAGGGCAATGCCGCGCATACCCATGAGGTCGAGGAGTGCTTCTTCGTGCTCGAGGGATTTCTCGACGTTTTCATCGAGGATGACAGCGGCAAGCGCCTGACCACCCGGCTCGGCCGGTGGGAGTGCATTTCATGTCCGGCCGGCGTGATCCATGGCTATCAGAACGACAGCCTGGAGCCGGTTTATTTCCAGGTCATGCTGGGTCGCGCCAAGCCGGAAACCATGGGCTATGCGGATGAGGACCTGTACAAGCGCCGGGACGCTCATCTGAAGGCCGTGTGAGCCTCATTTGGCCCGCGGGCGCTCAACCATGAGGCACGTCAATGACTGAGTATGTTCGCAATGCCTGGTACCCGGCCGCCTGGTCCCGCGACATAAAGCGCGAGCTGACCTCGCGTCGCATCCTGGAAGAGGACGTCGTGCTGTATCGCACCGGCTCGGGTGCGCCGGCTGCGCTCGAGAACACGTGTCCGCATCGGCTGGCGCCGTTGTCCATGGGAAGGCTCAGGGGCGACACCATCGAATGCGGCTACCATGGCATGACCTTCAACTGCCGCGGCGAGTGCGTGCGCATCCCGGGCCAAGCGATCATTCCGCGCAGCGCGCAGGTGCGCGCCTATCCCCTGATTGAGAACATGGGGCTGGTGTGGATCTGGATGGGCGATCCGGCGCTTGCCGATCCGTCCGCGGTCTATGATCTTCCGCAGTACCATCACGCCAATTGGAGCGCGGTGGAAGGCGACGCGCTGCGGATCGACTGCCATTATCTCAGCCTTGCGGACAATCTCTGCGATCCGGCGCATGTGAGCTTTGTACATCTCTCCACGCTCGGCAACACCGAGGGCGAGGATGTGCCGGTCCATACCGAGAAGACGGGAGAGAATACGCTCGTGACCTGGCGCTGGATTTTGGACTCGCCGGCAATCCCGCTGTTTGCGCAATTCGGCAAGTTCTCAGGGAATGTCGATCGTTGGCATTATTACCACTACACCGCGCCGAGCATCGCGGTGATCGACTTCGGCAGCGCGCTCACCGGGACCGGGGCCCCGCAAGGGGCGCGCGACAACTGCATCCAGATCTACGCCTGCCATTTCCTCACGCCGGTAGATGCCGACAGCTGCATCGATCATTGGCTGTTCGTGAAGAACTTCGCGACCGAAGAGGCGACTACAAAGGCCATGATCGACCAGTTCCGTCTGGCATTCAATGAGGACAAGGTCATTCTTGAAGCGATCCATCGCAAGGAAAAACAGCCCCGCGCGCAGCGTCCGATCAGGCTTGCCATCGATGCGGCACCCGTGCGCATGCGGCAGATGGTGGAAAGCAGGATCAAGGCAGAGGCCGCGTCTGCTCGTACCGGCGGCGCGACAGCAGCTTGAGTTTCGTCGTTGCCGGGCTTGACTTGGGTTGATCCGGCAATCCATTTCCTTGATCACGACTCTGCCTTGAGGAAGATGGATGCCCGGGTCAAGCCAAGTCAAACCCGCGAATGACGGTGTGAAGATGAGGCCCACCATGCAAGCTCGATCCGCAGCTCTTGTCCTCCTCGCCGGGCTCCTGGCCGCCGATGCCGCGCGTGCGGACGGCGTCATCAGGATCGGCGATATCAACAGCTACAAGGCGATGGCGGCGAACATGGGCCCCTACCGCAAAGCGATGGATTTGGCGGTCCAACAGATCAATTCCGCTGGCGGGGTGCTGGGAAAGAAGCTGGAGATCGTATCACGCGACGATGGTGCCAATCCCGGCGACGCGGTGCGCATGGCGGACGAGCTCGTTCTCAATGAGCACGTGGACCTGCTCAGCGGCACCATCCTTTCGCATATCGGCGTCGCGATCACGGACTACGCCAAACAGCACAAGGTATTCTTTCTCGCTTCCGCATCGCTGACCGACCGCATCGTGTGGGAATCCGGCAACCGCTACACCTTTCGCCTGCGGCCCTCCACGTATACCCATGCCGCCGGGCTGGTACCATATGCCGCAAATCTCAAGCGCAAGCGCTGGGCCTTCGTGTATCCCAACTACGAGTACGGGCAATCCGCGGTGGCGAGCTTCAAGGAGCTGCTCAAGAGGCGTCAGCCCGACGTGGAGCTCGTCGGCGACTTTGCGCCACCGCTCGGAAAGATAGATGCCGGCTCAGTCGCCCAGGCCGTAGCGGATGCGAAACCCGAGGCCATCTTCAACGTCCTGTTCGGCGCCGATCTCGCCAAGTTCGCGCGCGAGGGCAAGACGCGCGACCTGTTTCACGGGGTGCAGGTAGTGAGCCTGTTGACCGGGGACCCGGAGTACCTCGAGCCGCTCAAGGACGATACCCCGGAGGGCTGGTACGTTACCGGCTATCCCTGGTATCTCATCAAGACGCCGGAGCATCTGGAGTTTCTGCAGGCGTACCAGAAGGCCTACCACGATCATCCCCGCATCTCCTCGCTCGTGGGCTATACGACGATACAGGCGCTTGCCGCGGGAATCGCGCGCGCTGGATCGACGAGCAGCGAGGCGCTCAGCAAGGGGTTTGCGGGCCTCGAGTTCCTGTCTCCTTCCGGGAAGGTGACATTCCGCGCGATCGACCATCAGTCGACGCTCGGCCTCTATGTCGGCAAGACCGCGGTGAAGGACGGCCAGGGTACCATGACGTCATACGAGTACCTGGACGGTGCCGACTTCCAGCCGAGCGACGAGGA
>DATBHG010000028.1:0-24479 GCA_036557665.1 Xanthobacteraceae bacterium
TCGATGCCGGCGTGCTCGCCGAGCTCGAGCGCTACGTTCCCCTGGCGCCGCTGCACCAGCCCAACAACCTGGCGCCGATCCGTGCGTTGCTCGCGCTTTCCCCTGATGTACCGCAGGTCGCCTGCTTCGATACCGCTTTCCACCGCGGCCACGACGCGCTCACGGACCACTACGCCATCCCGGAGCGCTTCTACGCCGAGGGTGTGCGCCGCTACGGCTTCCACGGCTTGTCGTACGAGTTCATCGCCAGCCGTCTGCCGCAGGCGGCGCCCGAGGTTGCGGCCGGACGCGTGATCGTCGCCCATCTCGGCAGCGGCGCATCGATGTGCGCCTTGTCGGGCGGCCGCAGCATCGACAGCACCATGGGCTTCACCGCGCTCGACGGGCTGCCGATGGGCACGCGTCCCGGCCAGATCGACCCCGGCGTGGTGCTCTATCTCATCGAGCAGGAACGGATGACCCCCGCGCAGGTTCAGGATCTGCTCTACAAGGAGTCCGGGTTGAAGGGCCTCTCGGGCATCAGCAACGACGTGCGCGAGCTCGAGGCCAGCACCGATCCGCGCGCGCGCTTCGCGCTTGACTACTTCGCCCATCGCGTCGGCCTTTACACCGGCATGCTGGCGTCGACGCTGCAGGGCCTCGACGCTTTCGTGTTCACGGCCGGCATTGGGGAGAATTCGGCCAGCATCCGCTCGCGGATCGCGGCCAGGCTTGGCTGGCTCGGTGTAGAGCTCGACCCGACGGCGAATGCGGCGCACGCCTTGCGCATATCGCGGGCAAACAGCCGTGTTGCTGTCTATGTCATTCCAACCGACGAGGAACTGATGATTGCGCGCCACACGATGGCGCTGCTGCCAACGCCAATCGCCGAACGCCGCGGCGTTCGGGTCGGTCGTACGCCATAGCTCGACCCCAGCGGCGGCGTGGCTTCTTGATCCAAATCAAACCACCACGAGCTCCTTCGGGACTAACCTTAACTGCAATCCCGAATGGAGGCGATGATGCCAGAACACAGCAGCGTGCATGCCTATCTGAATTGGACCAAGGAGCGCATCGACGAGATGGATGCGGCGCTGGCGTCGCTCGAGGCGAAAGCGAGCCAGGCGCAAGCCGACTCCAAAACGAAGGCCGATCAACTCGTCGCCGATTTGAAAAAGCGGCGCGATGAGTTTCAAGCCGCCGCCAAGAAACAGGGCAACGCGGGCGAGGCCGCCTGGCAACACACCAAAACGCAATTGGAGTCGCAGTGGCACGGCTTCGAAACGCAGGTCAAAACCTACTTCGATACCCTCGGCAAGCAGGCCGAGCAGCAACAGGCCACGTTCCGGGATGTCGCCGCCGCTCAGATGAAGGCTTGGCGCGACACGGCCGAGAAGCTCCATGATGAAGCGGCCAAACTGGCAGCCGCGAAGCGCTCCGATGTGGATGCCGCCGTCAAGCAGATGAAGGCGGACGCGGCGGAGGCCGAAGCACGATTCCAGAAGCTGAAGCAGGCGGGAAAGGAATCCTGGACCGCGTTGAGCGCCGCTTTGGCGGAGTCGCGCAGAGCCTTTGATCGCGCAAACCAGCAGGCGTGCGACGCCCTCAAGCGCGCGGCTGCTCCGAGGGCCTGAGCCACTGCTATTGGCGTGTTTTTGGTCGGCCAGAGCGCGTGGCAGTGCCCCGCGCCAACCCTGCGCTATCGCACCGTTCGCACGCATAAGGAGCAAGTTCAATGCCTGTTCGTCTGTTGAGCGCGCGGGTTTTGGCGCCTGCTGTCGTTTGCATCGCTGTATCGATCGTCACATCGGTGCTGGTTGCCCCTGACGGCGGGCTGCTAATCGGCATTGCGCAGGCGCAGCCAACGCAGCCAAAGCAGCAAGACCCGCTCGAGCGGGCCCGCACGGCGGTGGAAAGCTTGATCAATCGCCTGCGCGGCCGCGACATGCCGGATGGGATCGTCAAGACCAACGGCCGCGTCGAAGCAACCCAGGTAGACGTAGCGGCAAAATACGCGGGTCGCCTCGCGGCGGTGAACGTCGACGAGGGCGACGAGGTTACCGCGGGACAGGTGGTCGCGACCATCTCGTCGCCGGAGACGGAGGCCCAGCTGCGCGCTGCCCAGGCCCAGGTGTTGAAGGCGAAAAGAACCTTGGCGGAAGCCATCGCAGTCATCGCGCAACGGAAAAGCGATCTGGACTTCGCCAGGACGGACTACGACCGCGGAAGACCGCTGATTGAGCACGGGACTATTACCCAGCAGGCTTTGGACCTGCGCCGGAATAAATTCGAGGCAGCGGACGCCGCGGTGATTGCGGCGAACGCGCAGCGTGACGCGGCGGAGGCCGCGATCAAGGCCGCCGAGGCCGACGTGGAGCGGCTGCAATCGATCCTGGTCGACCTGGTGCTGGTATCGCCAAGAAGCGGGCGCGTGCAGTACCGGCTGGCCCGCGCCGGCGAGGTGGTTTCCGCCGGACAGCGCGTGCTGACCATCCTCGATCTCAAGGACGTCTACATGACGATCTACCTCTCGGCGGATGTAGCGGGCCAGCTCACGCTCGGGGACGAAGCGCGCATCATCCTGGATCCGCTCCCGCAAAATGTCTTCCCCGCCACCATCAGCTTCGTGGCGACGGACGCGCAGTTTACGCCCAAGAGCGTCGAGACCGCCGAGGAGCGCCAGAAGCTCATGTTCCGCGTCAAGCTCCAGGGCAACCCCGCGGTGCTCGACAAATACCATAATGCCGTGAAAACCGGTGTACGGGGTCTCGGTTTCGTGCGCACCGATCCCAAAATCGCCTGGCCTGCCGAGCTTGTGGTGAAGCTACCCGAATGACTAATTCTGTCGTTGCCAGGGTCGAGCGGGTAACGCACCGGTACGGTAAGACGTTTGCGCTCAACGACCTCACGCTTGATATTCCTGCCAAGTGCATGGCGGGATTGATCGGCCCCGATGGCGTGGGCAAATCCACCTTGCTCGCGCTCATATCAGGCGTGCGCAAAATCCAGAGCGGCACTGTTAGCGTCCTCGACGGGAACATGGCGGATGAGCGCCATCGCCGCGCGAGCTACGGCCGGATTGCCTACATGCCGCAGGGGCTGGGCCGCAATCTCTATCCGACGCTCAGCGTTGCCGATAACATCGACTTCTTCGGGCGCTTGTTCGGGCAGGGTGCCGCCGAGCGGCACGCGCGCATCGCCGAGCTTTTGAACGCCACCGGGCTCGACCCATTTCCGGATCGACCCTGTGGCAAGCTCTCGGGCGGCATGAAGCAGAAAGTCAGCCTCTGCTGTTCGCTGATGCATGATCCTGATCTGCTCGTTCTCGACGAGCCCACGACCGGCGTCGATCCGCTCTCGCGCCGTCAATTCTGGGAACTGATCGATTCGATCCGCGCGCGTCGGCCGATGATGAGCGTGATCGTCGCGACTGCTTACATGGACGAGGCGAGCCGGTTCGATTGGCTCGCCGGGATGGACGATGGCAAGGTCATCGCGCAGGGTACGCCGAACGAGATTCTCGCCAAAGCGCATAAGACCAATCTGGACGACGCTTTCATTGCCCTGCTGCCACCGGAGAAGCGCGGCCTGCATCAGGAAGTGATCGTGCGGCCGCGCACCGAGAGCGACGACAAGACGCCGGCGATCGAGGCGGACGGGCTCACCCGCCGCTTCGGCAAATTTGTCGCCGTCGACCACGTCAGCTTTCGCATCGGTCGCGGCGAAATTTTCGGCTTCCTCGGCTCGAACGGCTGCGGGAAGACGACAACCATGAAGATGATGACGGGCCTTCTCCCCGTCACCGAAGGCACCGCCAAACTGTTCGGCAAGCCCATGGGGGCCGACGACATGGAGGCGCGCCAGAACGTCGGTTACATGTCGCAGGCATTCTCCCTCTATGGGGAGCTCACGGTGCGGCAGAATCTCGAGCTGCACGCCCATCTCTATCATCTGCCCGCAAATGAGATCAAAGCTCGCCTGCAGGAGCTGCTGGAGCGCTACGATCTCAAGAGCGCGGCCGATGCGAAGCCGGAAAGCCTGCCGCTCGGGGTCAAGCAGCGGCTGCAGCTTGCGGTGGCGGTGCTGCATCGGCCGTCCATCCTCATTCTCGACGAGCCCACCTCGGGCGTCGACCCGGTGGCGCGCGACGCGTTCTGGCGCACGCTGATCGACCTTTCCCGCAATGATAGCGTCACCATCTTCCTCTCGACCCACTTCATGAACGAGGCCGAGCGCTGCGACCGCATCTCGCTGATGCATCAAGGCCGGGTGCTCGCCGTCGGCGCGCCCAAGGAGCTCGTCGAACAGCGCGGCAGCGCTTCGCTCGAGGACGCCTTCATCAGCTATCTGGAGGAGGCAGGCGGAGCCGACAAGACAAAGAAGGCGGAGGCCGCGCAGCCCGAGGCGTCGGCGCAACCGAAGACAGCGACAGCTGTCCAGACCCTCCAGCCCGCTCAATCGCGCGCCTCCCGCCGGTTCGATCCCAGGCGGCTCTGGGCTTACGCGCGGCGCGAAACCATGGAGCTCTTGCGCGATCCCATAAGGCTGTCGTTCGCGTTCATCGGTCCTGTCATCTTGATGTTCGCGTTCGGCTACGGCATCACCTTCGATGTCGAGAACCTCAATTTCGCCGCCTTCGACCAGGACCGGACGCCGGAAAGCCGCCGGCTGCTCGAAGGCTTCTCGGGCTCCCGCTATTTCTCCGAACGACCTCCGATCAGCTCCACGGCCGAATTGGAGCAACGCATGCGGAGCGGAGAGCTGGCTGTGGTTGTTGAAATCCCGGCCGGCTTCGGACGCGACATAGAAAACCTGCGCCCGCCCGAGGCAGCCTTCTGGGTCGACGGTGCCATGCCGTTCCGCGGCGAGACGGCGAAAGGATACGTGAGTGGCCTGGTGTTGCGCTATGCGCAGGACCTCGCGGTCGAGCGTCTCGGCCCAAATGCCGCATCCAACGTCTACCTCGGCGGGCTGAAAGTCGAGAATCGGTTCCGCTACAATCAGGGTTTCAAAAGCGTCTTCTCCATGGTGCCGAGCGTCATTGTGATGATGCTGGTGCTAATCCCGGCGATCATGGCGACCATCGCTGTCGTGCGCGAGAAGGAAACCGGCTCGATCGCGAATTTTCGCTCGACCCCGATCAGCAGATTCGAATTCCTCGCCGGCAAGCAGTTCCCGTATGTGGTCGTTGGGATGCTGACCTTCACCCTGTTGCTGCTGATGGCATTCTTCGTGTTTGACGTGCCGGTCAAGGGGTCGTTCGGAGCCCTCGCGCTCGGGGCACTGCTCTACGTGTTCTCGACCTGCGGCTTCGGGCAACTCATCTCGACCTTCACGCAGACACAGGTCGCCGCAGTTTTTGCCACCACGGTCATCTCTGTCATTCCGACGGTGAACTTCTCAGGCCTGCTGGTCCCGGTATCCTCTCTCACCGGCCAGGGAAGGGTGATCGGTCTGATGTTTCCGGCAGCCTGGTTTCAACCGATCAGCGTCGGCACCTTCACCAAAGGCCTCGGCTTTTCCGACCTCTGGTTCAACGCACTCATCCTTGCGCTGTTCGCGCTCGGCTTCCTGATCGCGGCGCATACGTTTCTGCGCAAGCAGGAGACCTGAAATGTCGGTAGCGGGGCAGGCGGCAAAGGTAGGAGCGCCGGCGCCACGGCAAGCAGCCCGTAAACCGGAGCATCTTCGGAGCAATCGTGTCGCCAAGCTGCGGCTGCACCTCGCCAACGTCTATCGGCTGACGATCAAGGAGTTGCGCAGCATCCGTTCCGACCCGATCATGCTGGTGCTCATCGCGTATAGCTTCACCTTCGCCATCTACGCCGCGGCGACCGGCGCCTCGACCGAGGCGACCAATCTCTCAGTTGGCATCGTCGACGAAGACCGTTCCGACCTGTCGCGGCGCATTGCGGATGGCCTCACGCCACCCACGTTCAAGCCGGCGGTGGAAATCGCCGCGCAGGAAATCGATCCGGCCATGAATTCACAACGCTTCATGTTTGTCATCGAAATTCCTCCAAAGTTTCAAGCAGACATTCTTGCCGGGCGGCAGCCGACCGTTCAGATCAATGTCGATGCCACCGCGGTCGCCCAGGCCTTCAACGGCATGACCTACATCCAGAATGTCGTCGTCAATTATGTGACCGAGTTCATCACCGGACGTGAAGGGCTGATGGGTGTACCGGTCAGGATGGTCACCCACGCAAAATTTAATCCGAATTTGAAATCCAGTTGGTTCACCTCGGTGATGCAGGTGATCAACAATCTCACGATGATAACCGTGATCCTGACGGGGGCGGCGCTGATCCGCGAGCGCGAGCAAGGCACGGTCGAGCATCTTCTTGTGATGCCCGTGGTTCCGGTCGAGATCATGCTCTCGAAGATCCTGGCAAACGGTCTGGTGATCCTCGCCGCGGCCGGATTGTCGCTGCTGCTGGTGGTGCAATGGTGGCTGCAGGTGCCGACCGCCGGGTCGACCTTGCTGTTTCTGGGCGGCTCCTGCTTCTATATCGTCACGGTCGGTGCTCTCGGCATTCTCCTCGGCACGATCGCGTCCACAATGGGACAGTTTGGGCTGCTGTCGATCCCGGTGCTGTTGGTGATGATGCTGCTTTCCGGAGGCACGACTCCGATGGAGAGCATGCCGGTCTGGCTGCAGTACCTGGTAAAGGTGATCAGCCCGACCCCGCATTTCGTGCTGTTCGCCGAGGATGTGCTTTATCGCGGCGCTGATGTCTCCATTGTGTGGCTTGAGATCGTGGCGACGGCGATTATCGGGAGCGTCTATTTTGCCATTGCGTTGTACCGCTTCCGCCGCGTCATCTTCAGCGGCTGAAGGTGGCGGTTCACCGCGATGCCGGCGGCACCGGGCTCAGGAACGAGCTGGCGATCGGACCACTCAGGCCGGGTTGAGGTGGGGCCCGGTAAGCTCGAAGTAACAACGGGCGCAAATGGATAGCGCTATTCTCTCGGCCACGTCTGCGCTGGTCGGCTCCTTGATTGGTGGGCTTTCGACCCTCGCCGCCTCCTGGCTTACCCTGCGCGGGCGGGTACGAGCTCAAGCGCAAGTCCAAGAGGCGGCGAAGCGCGAGGCTCTGTACGCAGAGTTCATTATGGAAGCGTCCAGACGTCTTACCGATGCCTGGGCCCATCACGCCGAGAGCCCGGAGGTCGTCGCCGGCCTCTACTCTGCTGTACAGCGGATGCGGCTTACATCGTCAGATGAAGTCATCCGCGTTGCCGATCAAGTGACCCGCCTGGTCATTCAGGCCTATGCCGCACCTGACAGAACGTTCGACGAGTTACGGCAGCACATCGCCAAGGAAGATGTGCAATGGGACCCCCTGCGGGGGTTCGCCGAGGCGTGCAGGGCGGAGTTGCGCTCGCTGCGCGGCTGATCCCGAGATGGCCTCGCGAACCCCATAGCTCTCGAAGTCGGCGGTGCCGTTGGAGTTAGGTCAAGGTGCCCTTATTTGCCATCCAGGTCGCCAGCCGGGGCCAGCATTTTGTGTTGTTCGCCCATGACGTGCTTTCGCGGCGTGGACTTGTCCATCGTCTAGTCAGCCGGGGACGGTTTGCGCGGACGAAGCAGAAGATTTGACGTGTCAGGATGTCAACGACGCTGTGGATCCTGCAGCAAGCTCGACGGCATTTTTGTTGATTCAGATCAAGGTGCGGGCCCCGATGCGGCTTTTCAATTACTTTGAAAACTACCGGAAAGTAAACTGCAAGAGGAGAATGCATCGTGGCCGAACGGATCGATGAATTTTGCGAAAATCTTCGCATCAAGCTCACAAGCATCGACAACGAAATGCGGTCGTTGAAAGCCAAGGTCGACGGCAAGCTGAAAACTGCGGGGCAGGACGTTCAAAACCAGTTGAATGCTGTCAAGAAGCGCATGGAGCAGGATCGCGCCAAGGTAACATCCGCCCAAAACGACATGAAGAAATGGATGGAGGAGCGCAAGTCCGCGACCAGAGAAAAAGTCGCCGAATGGAAAGCGAAATTCGAAAAAGCCAAGCTGCAAAGCCACGCCGACAGCGCCGAACATTACGCCGCAGCAGCAGCGATTATTGCATTGGCCGCGGTGGATGAGGCCCAGGAAGCAGCCTTGGAGGCATGGTTGGCGCGCCGGGAAGCCGACAGCGCACAAGGCACGCAGGCCGCGTGAGCGCTCTGCGGTTCTTTGGCCGCAACCCGCGGCTGCAACGAGAGCCGCGGGGAAGATCTAAGCACCTCGCGAACCAACGAGCCCGGCGGCCGCCTGCTCCGAGAGAGTTGGGACAGTTCGGCGTGGTGCAGGGGTGGGCCCGACGTCGAGAGATAGTTTGTTGCGCGAACCCGGCCTAGGGCACCAGGGCCCGTCATTCCGGCGCGGCCGCCACCATGCACGCCATCAAGGCAATGAAAGCGACGGCGAGCCAAACGAGCTCAAGTGGAAACGAGGAGAGTTCGAGCATCGCTTTCTCCCCTGCCGAGCTGTGGTTAAGGTCGTCATGCCGCTCGCGCAGGTAGTACCGCCTTCTTTTTATGTCTGACGCGCTTAAGAGTGTTATTGATTTGGGTCAATGGATCGTTCAGAGAGAACGTCGGTTCTGGAGCCGCTCATTTCGTCGGGCGTGATCGAACTCGATTTGAGCGCGTTAGGTAGAATACGCCGGGCCCGGTTTTACGTTTGGCGTCCGAGCGTGAGCTGATCGATGCACCGAATATAACCGCCGAACGTTGCCAGCCGCGACGCTGGCCGCAGACGACCGGCTAAGTCACCGACGGTCCATCACCTCGTGCAGCAATGCGCTCCTCAGCGATCGCGATATGTCGCTCGGCTTGGGACAGCTAATTCTATTTATAGCTATCGTCCATGGCGACGTGTTTGCTTTTGATCAATTTGATTGACCGACTTGGCTGTTTCGCGCGCCCGCACACACACACACACACACACACACACGACGCTAGCCCGCTCGCGGGCGATGCGGCTACCATTTCCAATTCTATCGCATCCTTCGCGGGCTGCGGGCAACGGGTCATTGCGCCTCTAGCGTCGGCATTGACGCGCACTACAGCAGTTGATCCATGTCAATGCCTCTACTCACCTTCAGGGTCAAAAAAATTCACGCACTGATTGGGTTGCGCACGCCATCAATTGAAACGGCGCAGCGGTCGCGGCCAGTTTTTGGACTTGTGTAGAATGGAAAGCTTGCTCGAACCGACTCCTGATCTCGCCTGGTTGCTTGCGGCAGAAGGTTTCGATCCGCTTCGAGAAGCAATCTATGAGTCGCGATTTTCGATTAGCAATGGCTTAGTCGGCCTGCGAGCCGGGCGACCTGTGAGTCGTGGGGAGCGCTGGGTCGTTCCGCAGCGAGCTTACCTCGCCGGCCTGTTCGACATACCCAGTCCCGAACAGCCCATGCCTGCACTTGTTCCGGCCCCAGGATGGCAGCAGATCCGCATTATGCTGCCGGGCGGCCCGCTCGTTCGCCACCCCGCCGAGGCGATTTCACATCGCACGACACTCGACATGAGACGGGGTGTATTGCTTACCGGATGCCGCTTGATTGAGCACGCCGCCATAGCTGTGGGAGTGAGAACTTTGCAGCTCCTGTCGGTAAGCGACCGGGCAATTGGGGTTCAGGTGGTCGAATTAAAGATCGAGGAAGGAGAGATTGAGGTCGCAGTAGAAGCATCGTTCGAAGGACTGGGGCTCTGGCTCAAGTCCGAGCGGATTGAGCAGGATGTCGGTGTGTGGCGGACTAAGTACTCGGGGAAACGCGTCGCAATGGCTGCTGCATTATCATTGCAGATCGATGGCTCCGAGATTGCGCCAACTATGCTTGGCCCGTTCATTTGGTCCTGGCATTGGAAAACGCGTCCGGGCCAGATCGTGTGTGTTGCTGGGCTGGCGGCTGTGGCCCGAGGCGACGCCCAGGATGCGGATCCTGGCCGCGTTGCATCGGACAAGCTCGGCGTAGCCCGACAAGTCGGCTGGCGCAGGCTCGTCCAGCAGCACGAGGTGGCTTGGTCAGATCGATGGCGCTGCAGCGATATCGAGGTTGATGGCGATCCAGCCGCTGAGCAGGCGTTGCGTTTTGCTGTCTATCACCTCAACAGCGCGGCCAATCCCGCGGATGAGCGCGTTTCCATCGGAGCACGCGGGCTCACAGGCGACGACTATCACGGGCACATCTTCTGGGACACGGAAATCTACTTGCTGCCGTTCTACGTCTTCACGTGGCCCGAAGCGGCCCGCGCGCTCCTCATGTATCGTTTCAGGACCATTGGCGGCGCACGGCAGAAGGCGGCCGATATGGGATGGCGCGGCGCCATGTACGCCTGGGAATCCGCGGACACCGGTGCGGAGGCGACGCCGGCGCAAGTTGTTGGTCCGGACGGCCGGATCATCGATATTCTTTGCGGGAAGCAGGAACAGCACATTACCGCAGACGTCGCGTATGCGGTCTGGCAGTACTGGCAGGCAACCGAGGATGTAGATTTCCTCCTCGAAGCCGGAGCCGAGATTCTCCTGGAGACGGGCCGGTTCTGGTCGAGCCGTGCGCGGCCGGAGGGGGATGGTTTCTGCCACATCCGCGGCGTTATCGGACCGGATGAATATCACGAGCACATCGACGACAATGCATACACGAATGTCATGGCACGCTGGAATATTCGGCGGGCGCTTGAGGTGGCGGCGCTGTTGCACGACCGCTGGCCCGACCGCTGGGCACGCCTGTCATACCGGCTTGGCTTAGAGGATACGGAGCTCGCGCGCTGGCGGACTGTGGCGGAGACCATGGTGACCGGCTGGAATTCTCAAACGGGACTGTTCGAGCAGTTCGCCGGCTTCTTTGGCCTTGAGGAGATCGAGCTTGCGGGCTACGCGGGCCGATCAGTGCCGATGGACGTGGTGCTTGGGCCTGAGCGAACGCAGCGCTGCAAGGTCGTCAAGCAGGCCGATGTCGTCGCGCTTCTCGGGCTGTTGCCGGAGGAATTCCCCGGTGACAGCGGGAGGGCGAACTTTCGCTACTACGAGCCGCGCTGCGGCCACGGCAGCTCCCTCAGCGGTGCGATGCATGGGCTGGTCGCGGCCCGGCTGGGCTACTCGGACCTCGCACTGCGGTATTTCCAGGATGCGGTGGCGATTGACCTGGCAGATAACCACACAACCATCGCTGGGGGGCTGCACATGGCGGCTCTCGGCGGCACGTGGCTGACGGCGGTCTTCGGGTTTGCAGGGTTGTCATTGCAGAACGATGGCATCGCCTTCAATCCAAGGCTGCCCGCAAGTTGGACACACCTGAGATTTGGAATTGAGTGGCGTGGCCGCCGTCTCAGAATCGAGATCGACGGCACCGAGCAGCTTTTCCACGCGATACTAGAAGCCGGTGATCCAATGGCGCTGTTCGTAAAGGATCGGCGCCAGGAGGTTCGATGCGGGCAGGCAATGCGGTGTGCCGTCACATGAGGGACCAGCTTTATTTGGAACGAGCTCAGTCGGCGAACGTGCGATGTGAACCACTCGTTAGGCAGGCATCGCTTCCTGCGCGTGCAACGGGACGGCGGCATGGGAAACCCGCGGATGAGAGCGAGATGCTGTCGCCACGCGCTGCCGCGAATGGCGCCACGACTGACAAGGCACGCTCATCCGGCCACGTCGGGGTAAGGCGCAACCCCAACGACCTGGGAGACAATATGCAAACCGCGCTGTCTGAGAAGGAACGGGCGTTGATCGACGCGTACTGGCGGGCCGCCAACTACCTGTCGGTCGGTCAGATCTATCTCTACGACAATCCCCTGCTGAAGCAATCGCTCACGAAGGAACATATCAAGCCCCGACTGCTGGGCCACTGGGGAACGACGCCAGGCTTGAACTTCATATACGTGCACCTGAATCGGCTGATCAAGAAGCACGATCTGGACATGATCTACATCACCGGCCCCGGTCATGGCGGTCCGGGTCTAGTCGCGAACGCCTATCTCGAGGGGACCTACAGCGAGGTCTATCCGAACATCTCTCCTGATGAAGAAGGCATGAAGCGCCTGTTCACCCAATTCTCGTTTCCCGGCGGCATTCCCAGCCATGTTGCGCCGGAGACGCCCGGTTCGATTCACGAAGGCGGTGAACTCGGCTACGCCCTCTCGCATGCCTATGGAGCCGCTTTCGACAATCCCGATTTGATCGTGGCCTGTGTCGTCGGTGATGGCGAAGCCGAGACCGGACCGCTGGCGACAAGCTGGCATTCCAACAAATTCCTGGATCCGGCGACCGATGGCGTGGTTTTGCCGATCCTTCACCTGAACGGCTACAAGATTGCCAATCCCTGCATTCTCGCCCGTATCAGTCATGAGGAGCTGGATCACCTGTTCCGCGGCTACGGCTACACTCCATACTTCGTCGAAGGAGACGAACCGGACAAAATGCACGAATTGATGGCCGCGACCCTGAACAGGGTGCTGGGCGAGATTCAGCGCATCAAATCAGATGCACGTCGAACTGGATCCAGCGAGCGCCCTCGCTGGCCGATGATCGTGCTGCGCACGCCCAAGGGATGGACGTGCCCGAAAGAAATCGACGGCAAGCGCACCGAGGACTACTGGCGCTCGCACCAAGTGCCGATGGGAGAGATGCACGAGAACCCTGCTCATGTGCGCATTCTCGAACAATGGATGAAGAGCTATCGACCTGCGGAGCTCTTCGACGACGACGGTCGGCTCCGGCCCGAGTTGGCCGAACTCGCTCCTCGCGGAACCCGGCGCATGAGCGCCAATCCCCACACGAATGGCGGCTTGCTTCTGCGCGAGCTGCGGCTGCTGAATTTCCGCGATTATGCCGTCGAGGTTCCCGCCCCCGGCGAAGTCGCGGCCGAGTCCACCCGGATCATGGGCCGGTTCCTACGCGATGTGATGAAGCTGAACATGGAGCAACGAAATTTCCGGCTGTTCAGCCCGGACGAGAACAACTCGAACCGCTGGCAGGATGTGCTCGAGGTCACCAATCGGGCCTGGGTCGCAGAAACCCGTCCGTGGGATGATCATCTCGCTCCCGGCGGGCGGGTCATGGAGATGCTCAGCGAGCATCAATGCCAGGGCTGGCTCGAGGGCTATCTTCTCACCGGCCGGCACGGCTTCTTCTCCTGCTATGAGGCGTTCATCCACATTATCGACTCGATGTTCAACCAGCACGCCAAGTGGCTCAAGGTCTGCAATCACATTGCCTGGCGGCGGCCGATCGCGTCACTGAACTACCTGTTATCGAGCCATGTCTGGCGGCAGGATCACAACGGCTTCAGCCATCAAGATCCTGGATTCATCGACCACGTCGTCAACAAGAAGGCCCAGGTCATCCGCGTGTATCTGCCGCCCGACGCCAATTGCTTGCTGTCGGTCACCGACCATTGCTTGCGCAGCCGCAACTACGTCAATGTCATCGTGGCAGGCAAACAACCTGCTCCGCAGTGGCTAACGATGGCGCAGGCAGTCAGGCACTGCGAGGCTGGCCTCGGCATCTGGGAGTGGGCCAGCAACGACCGGGGCGGCGAGCCCGATGTGGTGATGGCATGCTGTGGCGATGTACCGACGCTGGAGACTCTTGCCGCCGTCGATCTCCTTCGAAGGCACGCTCCCGATCTGAAAGTCCGGGTCATCAATGTCGTCAATCTGATGAAGCTGCAGCCATCGACCGAGCACCCGCACGGCCTGTCGGATCCGGATTTCGACGCTCTATTCACCACAGACCGGCCGATCATCTTTGCCTTCCATGGATATCCCTGGCTCATCCACCGACTGACATACCGACGGACGAACCACGATAACATCCACGTACGCGGCTATAAGGAAGAGGGCACTACGACGACACCGTTCGATATGTGCGTGCTGAACGAGCTCGATCGCTTCCACCTCGTGAGCGACGTGATCGATCGCGTCCCAAAGCTCGGCCCCCGGGCCGCCTACGCCAAGCAGGCGATCCGGGACAAGCTGATCGAGCACAGGGAATACATTGCCCGGTACGGTGACGATATGCCGGAGATTTCCGGCTGGCGGTGGGGCCAGGAAGCGGCTGCCGCGACGGTTCGCTCGACTGAGGCAGACAATCTCTGATCCGCCGCGGAAGTCGCACGTGAACGTGTTCGCGATCAGGCATGACAGAGAGCAATTCATGCGGCAGTCCCAGAGCAAGCATATGAGTCGGGACCAGTACGACGCCGTGCTTTTTGACCTCGACGGTGTAATTACGAATACCGCCAATCTCCACGCCACCTGTTGGAAACAGATTTTCGACGAATACCTTCGGAAGCGTGCGCTGCAGAGAGGTGAGGCATTCCGCCCCTTCGATATCGCCACGGAGTATCGGCTCTACGTGGATGGGAAGCCACGTTTCGACGGGGTTCGGGATTTTTTGAGATCACGAGGCATCCAACTCCGCGAGGGACACCCGGACGACCCTGCAAACGTCGAAACCGTGCACGGACTTGGGAATCGCAAGAACGAACTGGTCAACCGCGCCATCGTGGAGGTGGGTGTGGAGCCTTACGCTGGAACCGTGCAATTCATTCATCAGCTCCGCCGTGACGGGTTCAAAATGGCCGTCGTCACCTCCAGTCAAAACTGCGATGCCGTCCTGAGGGCCGCCAAGTTAGACGACTTCTTCAAGGTACGGGTCGACGGCAATGTCATTCAAGCTGAGAGGCTTGCCGGTAAACCGGCCCCGGATACGTTCCTGATGGCGGCAAAGCTGCTGGACGTGGAGCCGATCCGCTCTGTGGTCATCGAGGATGCCATCTCCGGGGTCGAGGCTGGTTCGAGTGGCAACTTCGGGCTGGTGATCGGTGTCGCGCGGAAGGGGAACGCGGAGGAGCTCAAGCGTCATGGCGCACATCTAGTGGTCGACGATTTGGGCGAACTGGTGGACTAACCGACGTCTCGCGCTGCACTGGGAGAAACAGCCCGATGCTGCATCATGAGCGCCTCAGGCCGCCATCCCGCTATTATCCGGCCGACGAGTGGAACGTCGTTGAAAAGGCGTTTCATCCCCAATTCCTGGCGCAGCTCGAAACGATGCTGGCGCTCGGCAATGGATATCTCGGCATGCGCGGGTGCCCGGAGGAAGGCGGGCCGAACGCCGAGAATGGCACTTTCATCAATGGGTTCTATGAAACTCGCCCGATCGTGTACGGAGAAGACGCTTATGGCTTCGCAAGGACTGGCCAGACGATCTGCAATGTGACCGATAGCAAGATCATCAAGCTGTTCGTGGATGACGAACCTTTCTGGTTGTCCGATGCGAATCTCCTGAAATACGACCGGCGGCTAAACATGAAATCGGGAACGCTCGACCGGGAAATTCTGTGGGAGACCCCAGCCGGCAAACAGGTTTCGATCAAATCTCGCCGTTTGATCTCGCTTCCCAGTCGACATGTGGCCGCCATCTCTTACTGCGTGACGCTCCTCAACGCGCAAGCGTTTGTCGTGCTCTCTTCGGAGATGGCGGCGGATCAGTCCGGCGCGCGCGGCAATGAGGCGGATCCACGACTAGGGCGAGCCCTTTTGGGCCGCGTGCTCCATCCGCGCGCGAGCTATTCCAAAGACCGGCGCATCGTGCTCTGCCATGCGACCCAAAAGAGCTGCTTCACCTTGGTATGCGCGACCGACAACGCGCTGGAGACCTCCTGCCCGCACTCATACAAGGTCGTCCACAGTGCTGACTTCGGCCAAGCCACCTTCACCATTGAGGCGCAGCCCGGCTGTCCAATCCAACTCACCAAGTATATCGCCTATCACACCTCGCAGACGGCTTCCGACGGGGAGCTTTGCGGCCGTGCCGAATGGACATTGGATCGGGTAGTGAGCCAGGGATTCCAGCGACTGCTCGCGGCTCAAAAGCAGTACATGGATGATTTCTGGCGCCGCAGCGATGTCCGCATCAAGGACATCAGAGAAGACCGAATCAAGCGCAGCACCGTCGAGATCCAACAAGCGATCCGCTTCAATCTCTTTCACATCCTGCAGGCCTCGGCGCGCGCGGAAGGCACCAGCGTGCCGGCGAAAGGCCTCACCGGCCAGGCCTACGAAGGGCACTACTTTTGGGACGCCGAGATCTACCTGCTGCCGTTCTTGATCTATACGTCGCCTCGTATCGCCAGAAACCTGCTGGCGTTCCGTTACAAGATGCTGCCGCAGGCACGAGCACGCGCCAAGGAACTGGGACATCGAGGCGCCATGTTCCCCTGGCGCACCATCAGCGGGGAAGAAGCATCCGCCTACTACGCCGCCGGCACCGCACAGTACCACATCAACGCTGGCATCATGTACGCGTTGCGCAAGTACGTGCAGGCGACGGGCGACGAAGCTTTCCTTCGCGAGTTTGGTGCGGAGATGCTCGTGGAGACGGCGCGCCTGTGGCTGGACCTGGGCTTCTACTCGGCTGCAAAGGGGGGAAAGTTCTGTATCAACGGAGTCACTGGTCCCGATGAATACAATGCGGTCGTGAATAACAATGCCTATACGAATTTGATGGCGCGTGAGAACCTGCGCTACGCGGCTCAAGTCATCAAGTCCTTGCACGCGACCGAACCGGACGCGTACAACGCGCTTACACACAAAACGGCGCTCGAGCCCTCTGAGGTGAGCGCATGGATCCGCGCCGCAGAGAACATGTATGTGCCGCATGACGAGAAGTTGGGGATTATTCCCCAAGATGATGAGTTTCTGGACAAGGAGCCCTGGGATTTCCGGAACACGCCAGCCGACCATTATCCCCTGCTGCTGTTCTATCACCCGTTGAACATTTACCGGAAGCAGGTGATCAAACAGGCCGACGTCGTCTTGGCTATGTTCTTGTTGGCCGATGCTTTTTCTCCGGAGGCGAAGAGGCGTAATTTTGATTTCTACGACCCATTGACGACAGGCGATTCATCGTTGTCGTCGTCCGTGGAGGCGATCATTGCCGCCCAGGTCGGCGACATCGATAAGGCGATTCGTTACGGGATGGCGGCGCTGCTCATGGACTTGGCGGACGTTGGGGGTAACGTGAAGGATGGCTGTCATATCGCCTCCATGGGGGGGACCTGGATGATGCTTACCTATGGACTCGCCGGCATGCGTGATCATGATGGCACGTTGTCGTTCTGGCCACGTCGTGCGCCCGAGGACAACGCCATCCTTCGATTTCCCGTAACCTACCGCGGCCAGCTTCTGGAAGTCGAAATCAGTCTGGACAAGGTGCAATACACGCTGCGGGAAGGGGAACGCCTCGTGATCCGTCATGAAACGGAGGAAGTCGAGCTGACGCGCGAAAAGGCGCAGGCTGTCAGGCCGGTGACTCGAGGATGAGAACTGCCAGATGCAGCGCTCTCACAGGGTCAAATGCTCATTCAACGCAATGCACGGAAACCGCCAGGCTGCTAGAAGGCGTTGAAGCAACCCAATTGAGCAAGCAAACCCAGCCGGAAACGGGCCGATGCCTTATTGACTCGCACTGCATCAGCCGATGGTTCCGGGCGGGTTCGGCGGGGCGTGCCGGGCGGAGTTGCGCTCGCTGCGCGGCTGATCCAGAGAGGGCCGCGGGCCCCCATGCCCTCCGAACGGGCGTGGTGCCGTTGATTGAGATCACGGTTTGGCCTGGCGGGGCCTGGCGAGGGTTGGCTTAGTCCCCCTGTATGCTTTTCAGGTAATCGATCACCGCAATTATGCGCTCCCTGAATCGAAACGCTTGTGGTGGTCCAAATCTGTATCCCCAAATCGGCATCTCCCGAGTGCCGTGACTTGGGACCGTGGTATTTCGCCCATCTATCATTTGGTACACCATTTCGTAGGGAAACACGCCGTCGTTGTTCTTGGCGAGAACTGTGAGGTCGGCAGGACGCTTCCTCAATTCCTTGCTGAGCGGCCCGTTTCCTTTCCCGTCAATACCGTGGCACGCGGCACAACTGGATTGATATTCAATTTTGCCAACTGCGACCTCCTGGGTCGATGCGCGCGTGCCAAGCCCTATAATCGCAGCTCCGATGATGAGCCACTGGAGTGCAACGGTTTGACGTGGACGCATCGCGCCCTTCTCAAGCGAGGCGGTCGTGACTGCTCATGGTTGCAAATATATCACAAGGATCAAAAGTTTGCGCTGTATTGTTGCAAAAGTGATGCCGCGCAAATTATGCTGTGACGACCGCGAGGCTGGCCAGGCTTCGCGAGCACATTGCTGCACAACAAAGCCCCTGGACGAGGCCTGTTTCCGGGGGCTTTTCTTTTCGACCTGTCATCCAAGAGAAGCGCATCATCTTGTTTTCCGCAGCCCACTGGCCCCACATTCCGCTTGCTGCAATAGCTGCGATCGTTGCGGCCCTGCCGCTTGCCATCGCGGCATACGAGTTCCTGAAGCTCGTGCGCGGACTCTTTCGTAAGCCGCCGAGTGAACGAGATGCTTAAACCCAACGCCGGGGCCACCGGCGCGACAGCGATCGCCGCGGCAGCAGTCGCATCGGACTCTACGTCATTCCGACCGATGAGGAGCTCATGATTGCGCGCCGCGCGGTGCAGCTGCTCGCGGGCCGTGGCGCGGGGTCGGTGCGCGCCGCGGCCCGACCTTGACGCTGTCGCGCAAGTCCCGCATGGGAAAATCCGGTCAGTAATTGCCGTAGGCCGGCGCGCCGAACCGGTAGGCCAAGCCGACCGTCGCGACGTGGGTCTCGACCGACAAGTTGTAGCGTGACGTGTCTGCGCCGGGCGGCACGCCGGCAGCTTGAAAGTCGAGTGCCCCGTTCAATTTCCCGAACCGGGCATAGCGGTATTCCGCCCGCAGCAGCCAGTTGCCGTACATCGTCTCCACGCCGCCGCCGACGGTTCCGCCGGTGAGGATCTTGCTGTCGCCTCGCGTGTCGAACGGGTTGCCGACGGCGGCGGTGCAGGCAGGGTCAGAGAGGCTGTGCTGACAAGTGCCCGAGGTCTCTACGCTCTGCCACGCGGCTCCCCCGGTGCTGTAGAGAAGCAAGCTCGGCCTGAGCAGGACGCCGAGGCGCACGCGCGCGCTTGCGTCCCAGCGCATTTCCACGGACGCCACGTCGACGCCCGGCCCAGGGGCGCCGGGGAAACAGCCGATTGCGCAACCGGGAATGCCGGCTGCGGCGGCGGTCTTGTCGGCCCAGGCGAGATCGGCTTCGACACCCCAGACCCAGCCCGCGATCTGCCAGTTGTAACCGGCGTAACCGCCGGCCCGGAATCCGGAGGGCCGATAGTTACGCGGCGAGGAAGCATCGACGATCAGCGGCGGATTAGGCGGGTCCGACGTGCTCGTGGTCGTCCAGGTGGTGTCCGCCCATTTTCCGCCGAGCGCCAAGCCGACATACGGTCCATTCCAATCGCCGGCGAGCGCAGGCGATGCCGGCAAGCGCGGCGCCTTGAGCGACAGCTCAGCTGCCGGTGCCGTAGCAATGAATGCGGCGAATGCCGCGCTCGCGAGCAAGAACCTGGTCATGATGCCACCACCGAGCCGTCGAGGAGGCCGAAGTCTACGCGCCCGCGCCGAGGCCGATGGTGACGTGCCGGCCACAGCGAGCGCAAATCCGCAGCCGAGGCGCGCTCGTGCTCCCTAAATAAGCTGGATCAGGATGACGATTCGAAGAAAAGTCATCCTGCGCTAGGCCTCCTGAAACACCGTGATAGCGCCCTTGCCCACCGCGGCGCGCAGCGCGGCGTGGTCGCGCTCGGTCTGGTCGGCGTAGGCCACCGCGAAATTCCCGAGCGCCTGGTCGAAGGCCTCGCTCTCCCCGCCGAGATAGCCGCTGATCGTCGCCGAAACTTCGCTCGCCCGCGCATGGGCGCGTGCGATCGCCCAGCCGCAGGCCCGGGCATAGACCTTGAGCAGCTCGGCGGTATAGCTCTCGATCACCGGCTTGATCTTGGCGTCGCGCAGCTGCCGGACGTGGAATTGCCGGCCGTCGGGCGCGCTCACCCAGCCCAGGAAGATATCCGAGGCCGGCTGCATCAGGCGCTGTCCCATCACCACCCGCTCCCCATGGTGGCGATAGCCGGACCTGCCGGCGAACGGCTCGAGCACCGAGGCGACAGCCTCCTTGAACTGCAGGAACAGCGGCTCGTTCGCCTGCGACATCAGCAGGGCGATCCAGCATTGCCGCCCGACGCTGCCGATGCCGACCACCTTGATCGCCGCGTCGACCACGCGGTAGCGGTCCAGCAGCATGCGCCGGTCGTCGGCGAGCGTCTCGCGATAGGCGCGGAAGACGTGCTCGCGCGTCGCCTCGAAGGCAGGCGCGCGCGCTACCTCCGGATGAAAGATCAAGGGCGGCTGCTCGCGGATGCGGATCGCGCCGCCATTCGCCTGCGCAAGTTTGGGAAAGTCGAGCTCCGAGCCTTCGCGCGCCGCGGCTTTGTCGATTCGCTTGCGAATCGCTTTGCGCCAGGCGCGCGGCGCAATCGCGATGAAGTCCTCGGCATCGATGCTCGCGTACCAGGACAGCAGCGGGTCCATTCCGGCGAACTCGTGCATGTGCTCGCGATAGCTCGCCGCGCACGCGACGGCGCAGTCGCGCCCCTTGCGCTCGGACAACCCGATCGAGCGCGCCGCGAGCACGATTGAGGCAGCGAGCCGCTTGACGTCCCATTCCCAGGGCGCCGGCAAGGTCTCGTCGAAATCGACGATGTCGAACACGATCCGGCGCTCGGGCGTGGCGAAGCCGCCGAAATTCAGGACGTGGCAGTCGCCGCAAGCCTGAACCTGGAGGCCGGTCGTGGGGGCACGCGCGAGGTCGGCGGCCATCACCGCGGCCGCTCCGCGGTAGAACGCGAACGGCGACTGCAGCATGCGCCCGTAGCGGATCGGCACGAGCTCCGGCAACCGCCCGGCGTCCGACTTGCGCAGGATCGCGATCGGGTCTGCGCGATCCTTGCCCGCCTTCCACCAGGCATGCCGCTCGCGTGGAATTTTGTCGCGCAGCACCTTGCCCGCCGCGGCCCGCTCTTCCCGCGAGATCGCATGAGTGGCACGGTCGGCAACCGCGGCTTGCCCGCGGCGTTTCTTTGCCCGTTTCACGTCGCTCTCCCGTCTCCGCGCTCTCCAAATGGCGCGGGCACGGCCTGCCTGCGGCTCGCGCCGGCCGCGCAAACGCGGCCGTATGATCAGTGACTCTCATAAATCGGCGCCCCGGCTGCTGTCGACCCGGCGTTCTGTTGCCGGAAAAGCACGCGTCTGCAGGAAAGCTCGACTCGGCGTGCTCTGGAGGTTGACTGCCAGCCCAACGCGCCCACTCTTGTTCCCATTGCCGACAGCGCCGGTGATGGGTGGCGCGTCGCGCCGCGGAATCGCGGCCGTGGGTCGGGCTCGGTCCGGGGGGGCCGATGGAGTCGAGTCTCCGCAGGGGGTGGAGGCACAGCCGTGAACGCGCTAGCGCTGTTCGCGATGGAGCGTCCTTTGCGACCCCGATTGCGCAGGCCGCCACCATCCGATGGCTGTGGCCGGCACCGCTCTCTCTGCGCACTCTCGTAGGCGCGATCCTGTCCGCGGCGTTCGCCGTCTCCTCGGCGCTGGCCGATGGCGGTACCGGGGGCTTCAGCACGACCGGGGCGCCGGGGGGCGCCGGCGGCACCGGCTTTGCAGCACCGGCAAACGCCGGGAGCAATGGCGGTAGCGACTGCAGCTTCGGCTTCAGCGCCGCCGGCGGGGGCGGAGGTGGAGCGGCCGGCGGCGGCGACGGCGGCCATGGCGGGGCGGCTGGTACGTTTTGCATCTATCTCGGCGGGAGGGGCGGTGACGGCGGCACGGCTCAGCGGCCGAACGGCGAAGACGGCGGCGTCTTCGGCGGCGGCGGCGGTGGTGGTGGCGGCGGCTACAACGGCAACGGCGCCGGGGCCCCGAGCATCGTCAACCTGTTGCAGCTCACCGGCGGCAACGGCGGGGCGGGTGGCGGCTCTTTTCTGGCGGGAGCGGGTGGGGGCGGGGGCGGCGGCGGCTACGGCGCCATCGTCACCGGCACCGGCGTCAGCATCAATCTCGGCACGATCACGGGCGGCAACGGTGGCGACGGCGGCGGCGCTGTGGTGGGGAGTGGCGGCACCGGCGGCAGCGGCGGCGGCGGCGGCGTCGGCGTTCAGTTCACCGCGAGCGGTGCGACCTTCACGAATTCCGGCACCGTCAGTGGCGGCAACGGCGGCGCGGCCGGCAACGGCATCTTTGTCCTGAACGGAGATCCCGGGTCCGGCGGCGCGGGCATTGTCGGCTCGGGCCTGACGGTCATCAACAGCGGCACGATCGTCGGCGGGCTCCGCGGCAGTGGAGGGACGCGCGCCAATGCCATTACCTTTACCGGCGGGATCAACACGCTCCAACTGCAGCCCGGCTCGAGCATCATCGGCAACGTGGTCGCGGCGAGCAATGCCGATACGCTGGCGCTGGGCGGCAGCGGGAGCGCGAGCTTCGACGTTTCTCAGATCGGATCGAACGACCAGTATCGCGGTTTCGGGATCTTCGAAAAAATCGGCACCAGCACGTGGACGCTGACCCGAAGCACCGGCGCGCTGACCCCCTGGGCAATCAACGGCGGCACGCTGGCGGTCTCGACCGATAACAACCTCGGCAACGACCGCGGCGATCTGAGCTTCGACGGCGGAACGCTGCAGTACCTGTCGGGCTTTTTCTCGAGCCGGAATGTGACGCTGAACTCGGGCGGCGGCACCATCGATACCAATGGCAACTTCGCAGTCCTTGCCGGCACGATCTCCGGCCTCGGCGGACTGACGAAGGTCGGCGCCGGGACGCTGAGGCTCTCGGGCGACAGCACGTATTTCGGCCCGACGGCGGTCAACGCCGGTTCGCTGCAGGCGGGCGCGGCGAATGCATTCTCGGCGAGCAGCGCATTCACGGTCGCGAGCGGCGCCACGCTCGATCTCTCCGGCTTCGACCAGACCATCGGCTCGCTCGCCGGCAACGGCAGCGTGACGCTCGGTTCCGCCACGCTGAGGACCGGCAACGACAACACCAGCACGACGTTTTCCGGCACGATCTCCGGCCTCGGCGAACTGACCAAGATCGGGGCGGGCACGCTCACGCTCGCGGGCACCAACAGCTATTTCGGGGGCACC
This sequence comes from Xanthobacteraceae bacterium, assembly GCA_036557665.1. GTDB lineage: Bacteria > Pseudomonadota > Alphaproteobacteria > Rhizobiales > Xanthobacteraceae > VAZQ01. The sequence goes on from DATBHG010000028.1 coordinate 23,062, forward strand.
GCGATCAACGGCGGCACCTTGGCGGTATCGGCGGACAACAATCTCGGCAGCGGCTTGGGCAGCCTCTCCTTGGGCGGCGGCAGCTTGCAGTACCTGGCGGGCTTTACCTCGAACCGCGCGGTGACGCTGAGCTTGGGCGGCGGCACCTTCGACACCAACGGCAACAACGCGACGCTCGGCGGCGCAATCTCCGGCCTCGGCGGGCTCACCAAGATCGGGGCCGGCACGCTCACGCTCTCGGGCGCCAACACCTATTTCGGGGGCACGACCATCAACGCCGGCACGCTGGCGGTTTCGGCGGGCAACAATCTCGGCAATGGCTCGGGCAGCCTCGTCTTCGGCGGCGGCACCTTGCAATATCTCGCGGGCTTTACCTCGAACCGGGCGGTAACGCTGAACGCGGGCGGCGGCACCTTCGACACCAACGGCAACGACTCGACCCTCGCCGGAACGCTCTCCGGCAGCGGCGGGCTGATCAAGACTGGGGCCGGCACGCTCACGCTATCGGGGCTCAACGCATACACCGGTAGCACGACGGTTTCGGCGGGGACATTGCAGGCCGGGGGCTTGGTCGCATCCGCGAGCGGCATATCGGTAAGCTCGGGCGCTACGCTCTCCGGCAACGGAACTGTATCCTCGACCGCGATCAACGATGGCGGCACGCTGGCTCCGGGTGACTCGGTGGGCGCGCTGACCATTGCCGGCAACCTCGCATTCCAGAGCGCCGCCACGTACCTGGTGCAGGTCAAGGGTCAGGACCTGACGTCTAATTATTTAGCTTCCCATACCTTCCCAGGGCTTCCAATAAAAGCTTATTCTTCAGGCAAAAAGCTTTATGGTCTCTTTCTGTCCCTTGTTAAATAAGAGGCATTTGCTATCTTCCATTTGTACACAGGGAGGATGGCAGTGCGTGCGTATCCAAGTGCGAAGGACCTCGCAAAACTTGTGAAGCCGGGGCGATACGCAATTGGACACGGCGCGTATTTGCAAATCAGCGCCTTCGGCACTCGCTCTTGGCTCCTGCGCTATCGCAACGGCAACAAGTCCAGTACCATGGGCTTGGGTTCCTGCAGCTATGTGACCCTCCAAGAGGCGCGCGACAAGGCAATCAACGCGCAACGCCAGCGCCTAGCGGGCCTAGACCCGCTGACCGAGAAGCGTAAGGCGAAGAAGACCCCACCGGCCTCGACCAACGTTCCCACCTTTGAGCGGGCCGCACTGCGATTTGTCTCGGAACGCGAGCCAAGTTGGCGAAATGGAGCATCCGCATATCAGTGGCGGCTCTCTCTCCAAAAATACGTCTTCCCGCAGCTCGGCCATATGTCGGTAGCTGATATCACCACGCCCCACATACTCGGCGCCTTAAAACCCATCTGGACGAGTGTACCGGAGACGGCAAGGCGCGTGCGCAATCGCAT
>DATBHG010000029.1:0-62231 GCA_036557665.1 Xanthobacteraceae bacterium
AAGGATCACCATCCGGCACTGCATCCCGATGCCGACCCGATCAGGCGGGAGCTACCCCGCCGGCACGGCGGCCCTTCCCGGCCGCAGCACGGCGGGAAGTTATCTTTTGCGTTCGGAAGGTCACCGGGTCGCCCTCCATCCGCCAGCGCGGCTCGAGCGGGCGAGGCATGCCTCGCCCCTACGGCACGGCGACCGGAGGCACGGCGGCCGGAGTTGCGGAGGGCGACCACTGGGCCGCCCTGCATCCGTCTGGACCCGTCATGTTGCAAGCGGGAGAGGCGGTGCCTCGCCCCTGCGAACGAACCAAACGTTGGTTCGGCATCGCATTAATTAATTTTCCAGCAATGCGGTGAGCTTCTGCTTGAGCTCGGCTTTTGCCGGCCGGGCCGCGCGCACGATCGCGCTCGCCTGCAGGAAGTCGAAGGCGCGGAACAAGCCCACCTTCGGTCTGACCATGAGGTCGGGTGCGCGCTGGCGGATCTTTTCGGCCGTGATGGCGCCGCCCATGACCAGCACGGTCGCCATCACGCACTCCCATGGATTGGGAATATCGTGCCGCTCCAAAGCCGGCTCGCCGGAAAGGTCGACAGCCACGATCACGTCGGCCCGTTCCCGGAGGAGATCGAACGGCAGCGGGTTGCTCGCTGCGCCGTCGACCAGCACGCGGTTGTCGATCGCAACCGGACGCATCACGGTCGGCAGCGCAATCGAGGCGGCAAGTGCCGGCCGCAGCGCCCCTTGCGAGAATTCGACCTGCTCGCGCCGATGCAGGTCGGTCGCTATGACCGTCAGGGGAATGGGCAGCTGATCGAATGCCTCGGGCACCTGCTCCGGCAGGAACGCATTGCAGAGTTTCTCCGCGTCCAGGAGCGCGGCGCTGCCGAAGCCCAAATTCAACAGGCTTGCAAACGTGCTCGCGCGGCTGGCGATGAGGCGGCGGAAGACTTCCGCTCGATCGTAGGTGAGGGTGAGCGCGAACCGGCGGATGGTCCTCGCTGACATGCCGGCGGCATAGGCCGCCCCGAACAGCGATCCACTGGAGCTGCCGGCAATGACGGCAGGCTTGATCCGCAGCTCGTCGAAGGCTTCAAAAATCGCGATGTGGGCAAGCCCGCGTGCGCCGCCTCCGCCAAGGGCCAGCCCGAAGCTTTTGCTCACCCCGCGCCTGCCTGCCGCGCGAACTCCCACGCCTTGCACGCAAGCGGCCGTACCAGCGGCGCCATGGCGAGCGCCCTCTCATTCGTAGCCGTTCCGTCGCGAACGCGGCCGACGATGCCCTGCAGGATCGCGGCGAGACGGAAGAAGTTATAGGCAAGATAGACGGGCAGATGCGGCCGCGGATCGAGGCCGGTCCTTGCCACATACGCATCGACATAGGCGCTGCGCGAGGGGATGCCGAGGCCTGCGAGATCAACACCGAGAAGCGAGCCCACCCCGGCGCCCGTCTCCGACGGCGGCATGTCCCACTGCATCAGATGATAGGTAAGGTCGGCGAGCGGGTCGCCGAGGGTAGAGAGCTCCCAATCGAGAACCGCGAGAACGGCGGGCTGTGAGGGGGCGAGAATGATGTTGTCGAGCCGATAATCGCCATGCACCAGCCGCACCGGCGCGGGCGGCGGCGCGCGCTCCGGCAGCCATGCGATCAGCTGTTCCATCTCGCCGATCTCTTCCGTCTTGGAGGCACGGTACTGCCTCGACCAGCGCTCGATCTGCCGCGCAACGTAGCTCTCACTGCGGCCGAAATCTGCGAGCCCAAGCGATACGGGATCGAACGAATGCAGCCGCGCGAGGGTGGAATTCATCGCATCGTAGACGGCGGCTCGCTCGCGCGGCTGGGCCGCAGGCATGTGCGGTTCCCAGATCACGCGGCCCTCGACGAAGCCCATCAGATAAAATGGCGTCCCGGCGATGCCTTCGTCATCGCAGTAGAGCACCGGCTCGGGCACCGGAAACCCCTGCTTGCAGAGGGCGCTGATGACGCGGAACTCACGGTCGACCGCATGCGCCGAGGGCAGCAGCTTTCCCGGCGGTTTGCGCCGGAGGACATAACGGCGCTGCGGCGTTTGCAGAAGATAGGTCGGGTTCGACTGGCCGCCTTTGAACTGGCTCACCGCAAGCGGGCCGCGGAAGTCGGGCAGTCGTGCGGCCAGAAACGTCGCGAGCCGCGCGCTATCGATGGCGAGCGGCGGCGCCACTTCCTTTGTGCCGGAGAACGTTGCTTGCCGGTCGATGGCCTCGGTCATGAAGGAGGGCTGAAGAAATCGATCAGCGCGCGGGCAGTTGCCTGCGGCGCCTCCTCGGCGAGGTAATGTCCGCAGTCGATCCCAAAGCCGCGAGCATCGCTCGCCCATTCTCGCCAGGTCGCAAGCGGATCCTCGGTCTCGGCCGGAACGCCGCCGGCCGTGCCCCAGATGGCAAGCAGCGGAGCCATAATCCTCCTCCCCGCCGCGCGGTCGGCCTCGTCATGGGCCAGATCGGTCGAACGCCCGGCGCGATAATCCTCGCAGATGGCGTGCAGGCGCACGGGGTCGTTGAAGCAGGCATGATAATGCGCGAGCGCGCGCGGGTCGAACACGGCGAGATCTTTCGCCTTGGTGCCTTGCCGGACACGCCAGTCGAAGAAGTACAGCGGATCCTTACCGATCATGGTCTCAGGAAACGGGGCCGGCAGGGCGAGGAAGGTCCAATGCCAGATGCGCATGGCCAGTCGCGCATCGAGGCGGTGCCACATCGCCCATGTCGGCACAATGTCGAGCACCGCAATCTTTTCGAGCCGGCCGGGATGGTCGAGTGCCAGACGATAGGCGGCGCGGCCGCCGCGGTCATGCCCGGCGATGTGGAAACGCACGTGCCCCAGCGCCTCCATCACCTCGATCATCGCGTTCGCCATGGCACGCTTGGTGTAGGGCGCATGCTCGGCATCGGCCTCCGGCGCATCGGACCAGCCGTAGCCGGGGAGGTCGGGAATGATGAGAGCGAGCCGGTGCGCCAGCAGCGGTGCCACCCGGTGCCACATCACGTTGCTCTGCGGGTGCCCGTGCAGGAGAAGAAGCGCCGGCCCGGCACCGCCGGCTCGCACGAAGATGCGACCAGCGCCGGTGTCGATCCAATGCGAGGCAAAGCCGGGGTACAGGTCGGCAAGCTCCTGCATCACGACTGCCAGGCAGACACGGTAGCGGTTTTGGCATCAGCAAGGGTTTCGCCGGTACGCTTGGCGAGGTTGCGGATTTTCGCTGCCGCCTTCAGTCCCTTGATCAGGATGTCCATTCCGAGCTCGGTATATACGCCGCTTATAAACTACATATACGCGTCTGTGAGGCTTCCAGCTCCTTCGACCATTGTTGCCGGTTCACAGGGCACGATGGCCGATGTCGCGGCGGCAGAAGCCGTCGGACCAGCGGATGCGATCGACAGCGGCGTAGGCGCGCGCCCGCGCCTCGGCAACCGTCCTGCCGGTCGCGGAAACGTCGAGCACGCGCCCGCCATTTGCAACAATGCGCCCGTTCTGCGCTTTGGTACCGGCATGAAAGATCTCGACCCCCTCGACCTCCGCCGCCGCGTCCAAGCCTTCGATCGCTGAGCCTTTCGCGTAGGCGCCGGGGTAGCCCTTGGCGGCCATCACGACGGTGAGAGCCGCGTCGGGATACCAGCGCAGATCGAAATTCTTGAGCATACCGTCGCAGCACGCGAGCATGGCGGGCACGAGGTCCGACATCAGACGCAGCATCAGCACCTGACATTCGGGATCGCCAAAGCGTACATTGTACTCGATCAGCTTCGGCCCGTCGGCGGTGATCATCAGCCCGGCATAAAGCACGCCTTTGTAGGGCATGCCCGACGATTTCATCACCCGTACCGTCGGCAGCACGATCTCGTGCATGGCACGGTACGCGCGCTCTTGCGTCATTAGCGGTGCCGGTGAATAGGCGCCCATGCCTCCGGTGTTGGGTCCCTTGTCGCCGTCGAAGGCGCGCTTGTGGTCCTGCGCGCTCGCGAGCGGGATCGCGGTCTCGCCGTCGCATAACGCAAAGAACGAGGCCTCTTCCCCGTGAAGAAACTCTTCCACCACGATCTGCGCGCTGCCATCGCCGATCTCGCCCGCAAACATCTTGTCGATCGCCGTCTCCGCCTCTGCCACGGTCGCCGCCACCACCACGCCCTTGCCGGCGGCAAGCCCGTCCGCCTTCACCACGATGGGCGCGCCCTGGGCACGCACATAGGCCTTTGCCGCAAGCGCGGTATCGAAGCGCTGATAGCGGGCGGTCGGAATGCCATTGGCGCTGCACAAGTCCTTGGTGAAACCCTTGGAGCCTTCGAGCCGCGCGGCGGCCTTCGTGGGACCGAACGCCTTGACGCCTGCCGCCGTGAGGTCGTCCACGATGCCCGCGCACAGCGGCGCCTCGGGCCCGACCACGACGAGACCGATCCTGTTGGCCCGGCAGAAATCGATCACGCCTTCGGCGTGCATGGGATCGAGCCCGACCAGCTCGCATTCGCGGGCGATCCCGGCATTGCCGGGGGCGCAATAGAGGCGCTCGACGAGGGGGCTCGCCGCGATCTTCCAGGCGAGGGCATGCTCACGACCCCCCGACCCGAGGATGAGGACGTTCATCTGAACGCAACCCTTGAGGATCTCAGCATCGATGTAACATGGCGGCGCCAATTCTTCAGCAAACGCTGTCGCTCCTGAGAATCGTGTACGTGGTGCGTCGCGCGCCGGCCTTCTAGCGAGGGTAGATCGGTGCTACGACGCGATCCGAGGCACAATTGCGAAAGGATGCGCGCTTATGGAGATCAAGCCATTGGGTTCCACGGCTTCGCGGCGCGGGCCGGCCGAATCGTTCACGGGCACGGTCTGGCAGAATCCGATTATCGAGGCACCGGCGCCCGCGCGCATCCGCGGCGCCTGGGTGCGCTTCGAGCCCCGCGCGCGCACGGCTTGGCACACCCATCCGCTCGGGCAGACGCTGCACGTCGTATCGGGGATCGGGCGGGTGCAGCTATGGGGCGGTCCCATCCGGGAGATCCGCCCGGGGGACACGGTGTGGATTGCGCCCGAGGAGAAGCACTGGCATGGCGCCGGGCCGGACACCGACATGGTGCATATCGCGCTGCAGGAGCATCTCGACGGCAAGCACGTGAAGTGGCTCGAGCAGGTGACCGACGAGCAATACAACGACAAAGCCGCCGCATAGAGGATGGAGCGCAGCGCGATGAATGAGCCGGCGCCCCTCAATATTCGCGAGTGGACCGTCTCCGAGCTTTCGGCAGCGCTGCGCAGGACCGTCGAGGATGCGTTCGGCTATGTGCGTGTGCGGGGCGAAATTTCGGGCTATCGCGGCCCCCATTCATCCGGCCACTGCTATTTCGCGCTCAAGGACGACGGTGCGAAGATCGAGGCTGTGGTCTGGAAGACCGCCTTCGCGCGCATGCGCATCAAGCCGGAGGAAGGCCTCGAGGTAATCGTCACCGGCCGCCTCACCACCTATCCCGGACAGTCCAAATATCAGATCGTCGTCGAGACCCTTGCGCCCGCAGGCGTCGGAGCGCTGATGGCCTTGCTGGAGGAGCGCAAGAAAAGGCTCGCCGGGGAGGGGCTGTTCGATGCGTCCCGCAAGCGGCGCCTTCCCTATCTCCCCGAGGTCATAGGCGTGATCACGTCACCGACCGGGGCCGTGATCCGCGACATCCTGCACCGGCTGGCGGACCGGTTTGCGCGCCACGTGATCGTCTGGCCGGTGCGTGTGCAGGGGGAGGGCGCGGCCGAGGAGGTGGTCGCAGCGATCCAGGGCTTCAATGCCCTTGCCGCGGAAGAGCTCATCCGCAAGCCCGATCTCATCATCGTTGCCCGCGGCGGCGGCTCGATCGAGGACCTCTGGACGTTCAATGAGGAGAGCGTCGCGCGGGCGGCCGCTGCCGGCACGATTCCGCTCATCTCCGCCGTCGGGCACGAGACCGATGTCACTCTCATCGACTTTGTCGCCGACGTGCGTGCGCCCACCCCGACGGCAGCAGCTGAGATCGCGGTACCGGTAAGGGCTGAGCTGCTGCTGCGGGTCAGCGGATTGGCCAGGCGCTCGCTCGCCTGTTGGCAGCGTGGCCAGGACGCGCGGCGGACCGAGCTTCGCGCTGCCGCTCGCGCTTTGCCCAGCGCCGAGCAGCTGCTCGCCTTTCCGCGCCAGCGCCTGGACAGTGCCGGCGCCCGCCTTCCACGCGCGCTGATTGCCAATGCACAGAGTCACCACGCGCAGTTCTCGCGGTTGGCGGGGCGGCTCGGCGCGCATGTGCTGCGGACGCGCATTGCGCGTTGCTGCGAAGTCCTGTCGGCCTTGATGGAACGCGCGCGGCGCGCAGACGGTGTCGCACGGGCGCAACGCGCGGAGCGATTGGGAAATGCAACCGCGCGGCTGGCGGTCGGCGTGCGCGCGAATGCGGAGAGCCACCGCGCGCGAATCAGCCACGTGCGCGAGCGCGTCATGTCGCTTGCGGAGCGCAGCCAACGCGCAATCGAGCAGCTGCTTGCCCAGCGAGCTGCCTCGCTCGAGCACTGCGGACAGCTCCTCAACGCGCTGTCCCATCGCGGCGTGCTGGCACGCGGCTTCGCGCTTATTCGCGACCTCAAGCGCCGCCCCGTGCGCAAGGCGGCGGCCATCGCTTCCGGTATGGCCGTGGATATCGAGCTCTACGATGGCTATGTGCGCGCCACCGCAGAGCAGTCGTTCACAACTGTCGAGAAGCCGCAACCCGTAACGAGAAGCCGGGGCCGTCGCGATCCCGGTCAAGGCAGCCTGTTCGGCTAGCGCGAAGCCGGATCGCAGCGCTATGGGCGGGCTCGCAAGGGAGGCGTCCGGATATTATGTTCCTGCACACTGGTCCGTCGCTGATGCCGGGCCGGAAATGCACGGGCGCATCTTTCCTGCCGGAGACTGCAGCGTGTTGAATCGATTCGATCGCTCTCCGCCGATGACCGGGGAGGCCGAGGTCAAATATCTCGACGGGGACTTTCGCGTGATCCGTCCCGGCGCTTTCGTGCGTTGCGCCGTGACCGGTCTGCCCATCCCGCTCGAGGAGCTCAAGTACTGGAGCGTCGATCTGCAGGAGGCCTATATCAACCCTGAAGCCGTGCTCGAGCGGCATTTTCCCGAGGCGCGGCGGCGGCTGGAAAAAGCCGGGGACCTCGAGCGCCGCTGATGCCAAAGCATCACTGCACCTTCTCTATCTGACCGCTTTTGGAAGAGCGCACCACGGCGTCGAAAACCGACATCCCGTGCAGGACATCCGCGAGCGATACCGCGTATCTCCGCCGTTCGACGATCGCCCTCGCGAACTCGGTGAGCTCGGCATGAAGCATGTCGAAATCCGGGTGCTCTTTGATCTCGTCCGGTGGAGCGGTGATGGTCCCGGTGGGTGGCACCGTCGAGCCCGGGACGAAACGAAAGGTCTGCAGGCTGGGTTTTGAAATTTCGGCAAGACCCTGGGTGCCGTAAAGGGTAAAGCTGAAATTGGTGGCGGTCGCGACCGAGCAGAAGATCGCCCCGGTTGCACCGCTCTGGAACCGCAGCATGATGCTGGTGGTGTCGTCCGAGGCTGCCGGCAGATAGCGGCGGGTGATGCAGCGCACATCGGATACCGTTCCCGCAAGCTCGATCATGTGATCGAGCGAGTGCACGCCCACTGCCGTGAGCGCGCCGCCGGGCGCTTCTTCCGGCGCGGCGCGCCAGTTATCGGGCAAGATGAACTGCCCCGTGCTGGTGGTGTGCTGCGCCACCATGGCTATCACCCTGCCGAGCCTGCCGTCGCTGAGATGGCGGCGCATGTCGCCGACGGAGGGATGAAACCGCCGGCAGAAGCCGACAGCCAGCACCACGCCGGCGCGCTCGGCTGCCACGACCGACATGTCCGCGCTCGCGCGGTCGAGCGTGATGGGCTTTTCCACATGGATATGTTTGCCTGCGGCGGCAGCATCCATGATCTCGCGGGCATGTCGACTATGCGGCGTCGCCAGCACGACCGCGTCGACAGCGGCATCGCGCAGCAGGTCCTCGTATCGCTCGACGAGCGCAATGCCGTTGTCGCGGCAGAATTCCTGCGCGGCGGCAGGCGTGCGAGTGTGGGCGAGGACGAACTCGATCTCGTCGCTCTTGCCCTGAACCGAGCGCACGAGCGAGCGCCCCCAGCGGCCAACCCCGACAATCGCTGCGCGGATCATGCCGCGATCGGCGCTAAGGACGGAAAGGGAAGGAGGGGCAATGTGTCGCCACCTGAATCGATCGTGTTGACGCGCACCAATCTCTCTGGATCATTCGGGACATATTGCGCAAAGTCTGGAGCTCGCGCAAACGGTTGGCGCAGCGAAGGAGCGAGCGTCCCATGCAACAGCTCGTCCGCATGCATTCTTCCTGCTCACGATAAAGCTCGAGGCAGACCCCGCACTTCTCACCTCGACGGCAATGTCCCATGCTCCATGAGGTTTTTGTGCATGTGCCGCAGCGCTCGTTTGAGCACCTCCAGATCCTGCCTCGAGAGCCCCTGCGTGGCAGTTTCCTGCAACTCCTCGGCGATCGGAATCAATCGCGACACGAGGGCAGCTGCCTTGGGCGTCAGCGCGACGATCACCTCCCGGTTGCTCGTCCGCGAGCGAGCTCTTCTGACCAGGCTCAGCTGCACCAGCCGTGTAATCAGACGCGAGATGGTCGATACCTCGATGCTGGTGATCTCGGCGATATCGATCTGACGCAGCGGCCCATTATGCGAAAGCGCTGCAAGGACGCGCCAGGTTGCAATGTTGAGCTGGGTGTTGCGAAGCGCGTCCTCGGAAAAGCGCACAACCAGCGCCGATCCGACCCGATTGATCAGGTAGGGAAGATAGTCCCATAGCTCCAAATGCGGGCGGTGCGCCACGGCATCCTCGCAGCAGCTTGAACGGCACGGCTAAAAGCCCGATGCACCTGCTTCAGCCTGACGCCGACCGCTGGTGCCTGAATCAGCCTTCATCCGGCAGCTAAAAATGCATTTACAACAGTTGAATTGTCAAGTATCCTGTCGTTAAATGCGGCCTGACGGCAAGCTTCAAGGCTCCGGGCTCAGAGAGAAACGCTGCAGGAGGCGAGAATGGATTTCGGATATTTCACCCTGAGCGACAATCATTACGAGAACAATAAGCGCTCGGCCAACCAGTTCATCGAGGACATCACCGCGGAAGCGCTCTACGCCGAGCAGGTCGGCATGCACTCGGCATGGATCGGCGAGCACCATTTCAACTCGCTCGGCGTTCTCTCCTGCCCCGACTTGATACTTGCCTACATCGCGGCGCGGACCCGGCGCATCCGACTGGCGCCGGCGGTGAGCGTATTGCCGCTGCATCATCCCATCCGGGTCGCAGAGCAATGGGCGACGCTTGACCTCCTGAGCAACGGCCGGGTCGATTTCGCCGCCGGCCGCGGCTACGACAAGCGCGAGTATCTGCCTTTTCACGTGTCTTTTGAGGACAATCAGTCCATCTTCGAGGAGGGGCTCGAGCTCGTGCGCAAGCTGTGGGTTGCCGATGCACGCCTATCCCACGCCGGCAAGCACTATCGGTTCGAGGACGTGCGGATCACCCCCAAGCCGATTCAACGGCCGATCCCGACCTACGTCGGCTCGTTCTCCAAGCCTTCGATCGAGCTAGCGGGCCGCCTGGGATGCGGATTGATCGTGGCGCCTTTCGCCGCCGCCATGAGCTATGGCGGGCTCAAGCAGGTCGCCGATCTGTATCACGAGACCTGCGCAAGGTACGGCAAGACGAGCGGACGGCTCATGTGCAGCTATTTCACGCACTTCGCCGATACCAAAGCCGAGGAGGACGCGCAGCGTGCGCGGCAGATCCGTTACTACAAGGAATGCGTAATCCCGGCCTTTCCCGGGGATCCGAAAACCGCCCCGCCGAGCTATCGCTATTTCGTCGATATCGTGGAGCGCCTGCGCAACGTAAAGCCCGAGGATCTGACCGAGAACTCCGTTCTCCTCGGTGATGCGAGCCGCATTGCCGATACGCTCAAGAAGGTCGAAGCTGCGGGTTTCGACGAGGTGATCCTCTATTTCAATGTAGGGCTCAAGCCGCACATTCAGGTCAAGGAGGAGATGGACCGATTCATGCGAGAGGTCGCTCCTGCGTTTACCGGCACGCACCGCACGCAAGCGGCATAGCTGCTCGATGGTCTATTTGAACGGAATTCAGGCGGCGGGCGCACCCGCCGGCGAGCGCTTTCGCGCGCTGATGGCCCGGCCCGGGATCCTGCAGATGCCGGGCGCACCCAATGGCCTTGCCGCATTGCAAGCGCGGGCAGCCGGCTTCGAGGCCCTTTACCTTTCTGGCGCAGGCATGAGCGCCTCCATGGGACTCGCCGACCTCGGAATCATCACCATCGAGGACGTCTGTTTTTTCATTCGCCAGGTCAGCCGTTCCGCCGGGCTGCCGGTCCTGGTGGATGGCGATACCGGCTACGGCGAGGTGCTCAATGCGATGCACATGGTGCGCAGCTTCGAGGATGCGGGAGCCGCAGCGGTGCATATAGAGGACCAAATTCTTCCGAAGAAATGCGGGCATCTCAACGACAAGAAGCTTGCCGACCCCGCGGACATGGCTGCGAAGATCGCGGCGTCCGTCAAAGCCCGCCGCCATCTCTACATCATCGCCCGCACCGATGCAGTGGCCAGCGAAGGAATGGACGGCGCGGTCGCGCGCGCGTTGCGCTATCTTGATGCCGGCGCCGACGCCATATTTCCGGAAGCGCTTACCGATGCTGAGATGTTTCGTGAATTCGCGCGCCGTATTCCGGCTCCGCTCCTGGCCAACATGGCCGAGTTCGGCCGCACGCCCTTCTTTACGGCCAGCGAGTTTGCGGAGATGGGCTACAAGATGGTGATCTGGCCGGTAAGCGCATTACGAGTGGCCGCCAAGGCGCAGGAGGAGCTGTACGCAGCCATTCGCAGGGATGGCGGCACGCAGAAAATGATCCCCCGCATGCTGACCCGCGACGAGCTCTACGCCACGATCGGGTATCACGATTACGAGGCACTGGATGCGTCCATTGTGAAGACCGTCGCTGCGCCATCAAGGTGAGCCGGCAGTCGGCCTACGGAAGCACCTCGGTCGAAGTCGGCAGAGTGTAAGAAGGATACTTGTTCAGCTTTCGCCGGCTCCGGACATTGCCGAGAATGGTGTCTGGACAGCGATGTGGCACAATCGCACCTGGCGCAGCCAAGCAAGACATCAGCGCCAAATGGGCGCAAATTGCATTGCCTCGGATGTCATGTTCAAATGGCCTGGACGCTCCGCCCGCCTTAAAGCGGGCGAACGGCGGTCAGCGGAGAATGCGATTCCAGGAATGACTCACACCACTGAAAGATGCACTTGACATGCCACTTTGGGTCGGCTTCACTTATCCTTTACCGTTTTGTGAACATTCCGCTGGCCGCTCCGAAAAAATATGCGACCGGTTTTCTCTGCGCTGGCGACTGAATGGCGCCGCCGAGCAGCAATAGAAAACGGTTGATGGAGGAGAGGAAACGATGGAGGGGCGCCATGAGAACCGTGGTAACGAGGCGACGGGTTGTCGCCTTGATCCGGACGCGGACGCTTTCGCGCGCATCGACGCATGGGTCGAGCGTGGGGTGCTTGAATGATCATCAATAAGTCGGGGATTCAGCCACACGCCTAAGGCCCGACGTCACGGCAATTACGGCATGGTGCCGGAACGCGATTGAGCGTGGAACTCACGACCGATGCCAGCCGCGGCTGTCATCGGTGCAAGCATAGGGGAGAACGAAATGGCCGAATATGCGATTCCGGCGCCGGCGGCGAAGCCCGCAACAACCCCGCCGCCGTCCCGCTATATAATTGAAACAGTGCCGCCGGCGGAGATGGGAGCTGCGCTGGCCGCGGATGCCGCCCAGAAAGCCACATTCGGCACCATTCACCTCATCATTCGCGGCTTCCTATGCACGCCCTTTCTGGCCTATGGAGCCTCTATGGTATTCGCCATGGTCGCTGCCGGCGTACCGCTCGGCGCGGCCGGATTTATGTTCCCGGCTGGCTTCGTCACGCTGAGCTTCCTCGGCCTGGAGATGGCGACCGGCAGCTTCGCGACGATGCCCATCGGCATGTACGCCGGGACGGTCACGCCGTACGATTTGGTTCGCAACTGGACCTGGACTCTGACGGGCAACCTGCTCGGAGGCATATTCTTCGGCTGGCTGCTCTGGTTCTCATTTACCTACGGGGGGTCCATCAAGCCGACGCCGCTGCTCACCGTCATCGCCCACACCGCCGAGCACAAGGTCGAGTATGTCAAGTACGGCGCCGTTGGCTGGGCCGCCGCAATTGGCATGGGTGTCCTTTGCAACTGGCTGGTGAGCCTGGGATCCGTCATGTCCAAGGCCACGCGCAGCACTGTGGGCCGGGCGCTGCTGATGTGGATACCGATAGGGATGTTCTTTGCGCTGGGCTTCGAGCACACCGTGGTCAACATGTGGCTCATTCCGACTGGTATCCTCTCGGGTGCCCACGTGAGCCTCTATGACTGGTGGGTATGGAATCAGATCCCGGTCACCATCGGCAATATCCTCGGTGCGATGGTACTAAACGGTACTCTGTGGTACTGGAGCCATACTTTGCAGAAATAATAACAGCTCTCACGTTCGTCGTTGAGAGACAGCACACCGACCTATCGGTGAAATCTTCGACGGCGCCGAAAGTCCGCTCCACCCGCTTCTCGGCGCCGCCTCCGATCATCGCCCTGACCTGATCTTCGGTCAGGACAGGCCGCCGCTCAGCCGAAAGCTCGTTGACGGCTGCCGCAATGGAGCGGCGTAAAGTAGCGGCATGAGTGCCGATGCTATTTCGACATGGCTGGGCTTTTTGACGATTGCTCAACCTGGCAGTAGGCTGAAATAACGGCGTGAAGGCTGGAGGGGGGAAGAGAGTCCACGGTAACCGCCCGACGACGCCGGAAAATTTCAGGGCTACCATCGACTTCAAGATTAATGGGGATGGAGTCCCCCCTAAGCGCCGCAAGGCTGATGACTCCTACCGGGCGCGACGCGCCGGTGGGAGCTGTTTCCTATCGGGCATCGCCGATATGGAGCGAATATGGAAAAGATTCCACACTCTCTCGCAATCGGGATTTGGATCGTCGGTTCTTGCTGGGCTGTAGCTCTCGTTTCCTACATATCTGGTGCATCGACGGAGTTTCTTTTCCCCCTATTCTTGTTTGGTTTGATTAGTGGTGTGGCCGAGTGGGTATTGAGGCGATACCAAAGAAAATGAACTAGGGGACGGTGCACACTGGGATTCGATGCGAAACGGCTCGCCTCCCGCCGGTTATCTCGTGCATGATCAACGAGCTACGCTGGGGATTGCAGGTTTTCCCTAGCGCCATGGCCCAACAAATCCTATTAGGAGGAATTCTCAGGATTTACCCTGGGAGCGGTCCCTATTGATCGAGTGTGAACGATAATGCGAAAGCGAACACCTCTACGACGGTCGCACCACCCAACTGGCGACGCCACAAGCGATATGACGATGGCGATGACGCACGAGCTTCACCTACAGGCGTCCACTCCTACGCCATCGACAGTGTTTGATCCGGCAAGGCTCTTGATGAATACACAGACCTTCCGCCCCCAAGGTGCTCAGTCGCCCTTCGGCCGTGGTCCTAAGCTGGCTCGTAAGGCCCCGAGGAATTCGAGGGTCGGACGGCGCTAAGAAGGGTCGAATTCGGCCCAGAGCCCAGTGAAGAAATATGGGAAAGGGCTGACCCCTAGTCCGGGTAGCCCTGAATCCCGAAAACCGCTCCCTGGCCGTTTATAGGGCTACGTGGAAAAGCTTTACGCGGCTGAACCTAACCTAAAGGTGGGGGTCGCCGTATCACCGGAGGTTAGCGCTAACTCCGGCATAGGAAAGTTTGAGCGTCAGCGACGACCGGGCATCGAGATCACGTTCCCGCTGGGAGGGTTGACGAGGCGCGTGATGACCGCGGCCAGCGTTGCTACCGCCGTGGCCTTCTCCTTCGCGTAATCGTGCCGGTTGTAGGTGCCTTGGACGCCGGTAACGGCGTGCCCGAGCACCCGTTCAGCTGTCGCATCTGGAATTCTAGCGCGCGCCATTAACGAGCGCGCAGTCCTTCTCAGATCGTGAAGCGTCCAAGGCGGCATATCCGTCGGGAGCTTCTTATCAAGCTCCGCCTTGCGCTGAGACCACGAATTGAAAGCTGGTGGCCGCGAATGATCCGCGCTCTTGTGCCGACGGCCCCGCAGCGATCCGGGAAACACGTAAGGGTTCCGGTGGATGACCTGCTGGCTATTGATGATCTCAAGCGCGAGGGGAGGTAGCTCAAGCTTTCCCGCGTTGCCCTTCTCGCGCGCCTCGGTGGTGATAGTCCACAACCCGTTCCGAATGTCATCCCATTTCATAGCCGCGACCTTCTCGCGCCGCTGCGCCGTCAACAGCAGCAGCCGTACGATCGCGCCGAACGGAGTTTGGTCCTCCACCGCCGCTTTCCAGACGTTGCGAATTTCGTCGTCGGACAAAATGCGCGCTCGCGCCCTTTCGCTTGGGTCGCGCTGGTCGCGGCGCATCCCCTTCACTATTGGGCTGACGTAATTCTCGTCGCGGGTCTGGTACCAGTTCATAATCGAGCGCAGCGTCGCTAGCACGCCATCCGCTTGAGATGCACCGTGCTTCGCCACGATCTGATCGAGCAAGTCGTTGACGGTGCTGCGCCGGATATCGAAGAACGGCACGCGCCCCCAGCGCGGATAGACGTAATACGTGAGATGCCGCTCTATCTCCGCTTTCGAACGTAGCCTCTTGGCGTCAACGTAGTGCTGCATCCATTTCTCAGCCACCTCCTTGAAGCTGCCCGCTTCCGCTGAGGCGCTCGCAGCTAAGGGATCGAACCGCTCAGCCTTTTCGCGCGCCGCCTTGACGCTCAGGGCATCGTAGTGCCCTAGCGTCTCCACGCGCGGCTTGCCGTTCGAGTAATAGATTACGCGCCAAGCTTTCGTGCCCCCGTAGGAAACACGCAAGGCGAGCGTGAGCCCGCGCTTGATCTTCTCGAGATAGTCGCGCTGCCCCTCCAAGGGAGGTTTCAGCTTCTTGACGCCCGCCTCTGTGAAATAGGTCTTTCCAGCCATTGTAGCCCCCTAAGCTTTAGGTAAGGTTTAGGTACGGTCACGCAGCGACTATACTCTATCGGGCCGTACCGGGCTATACCTATTTAAATGGCTGGTATTATTGGATAAATTCGGTCGAAACGCGCGGGAGCGAGCTGGCTAGTATTGGTAACGGCGCTTTCTCTTAATCAGCGGGTCCAAGGTTCGAGTCCTTGTGCGCCCACCACCGAAAACATCTGAAGAAATGGTGGAAATCTCGAACAATCGTGGCGAAGCCTTTTCGGCTCACGTTACCAATGAGGTAGTTTGGGTTGACGGACGCGGATCACGAAAATTGAACTGAAACCCGAATTCCCGGTGGCCTAATCGCAAAGCACGTTGGGAGGTCAGTCATGCCTGGAGGAGACGCAAGCATTCGCATTAAGCTTGGGACTATTGAGGTCGAGTACCAAGGTGACGCGTCGTTCCTGAAAGATGGGCTGCTTAAGACTGTCAAAGAGTTGTTGGAATTCCGGGAGCAGTATCCTGCCGTCTCCCCCGCTGAAAAGGTGACGGAAGCGAAACATCATAATGTCCGCAAGGGTGGCGAGTTCGACCATTCGACCGACACGATCGCGAACCGGCTTGGGGCAAAATCAGGGCCAGATCTCGCGTTTGCGGCAGCTGCTCACCTTCATTTTGTCAAAGGAAAGCAAAAATTTTCGAGGGCGGAAATCGTTGCTGAAATGCGAACAGCTCCTGGGCACTACAAGAGCTCGTATCATGGCAATATGACTGCGTCGCTAAACAGATTGACGAGTAAAGACCGCCTCCGGCTTGTGGGCGGTGATACCTACGCGCTGTCCAACAAAGAGAGGGAAGCGCTAGAGGCTACGCTTGCTCAAGCTTGATGAACTGAAGACTTGGCTCCATCGCGATCTCAGCAGGGCGGACAAGCTGCTGCTCATTCTCGGTTCATTTGACGTGCCTTGCCAGGTGGCCGAGATCAAAGAGCGCGGCCGAGAAGCAGGACTTAGTGCCGCTAAGAAGTGGAATGTGTCAGGTATTCTCGCGGGGACAAAGGGCAAGGCAATCAATACACAAGCTGGCTGGGAAATAGGAGACGCCGGCAAGCAGCATCTGAAAAGCTTAGGGGTCGCGAAGATCAGCCCGGCCGCGGTTCAAGTGGCTACGGATTTGCGTATGCTGCTCGCACAGGTGAAGGATGACGATACGCGCTCATTCGTCGAAGAGGCGGTGCAGTGCTACGAACTCGAGTTGTATCGGTCTGCTGTCGTTATGTCTTGGCTCGCAGCCGTCCATGTTCTCAGAAGAGAAGTCTACGGAAAGCACCTAGGAGCATTCAATGCCGAGGCGGCAAAAGCTGATCCAAAATGGAAGTCCGCAAAGACCACCGATGACATCGGTCGGATGAAGGAAAGCGATTTCTTAGATCGGCTCGCAGCAACCTCGGTTATAGGAAAGAATGTCAAGGAAGAACTACAGAAGTGCCTTAAGCTGAGGAATGCATGTGGGCATCCCAGCTCGTTACAGATTGGTCCCAATACGGTCGCTAGTCACATTGAAATCCTGCTGATGAACGTGCTTCAACCATACGCCCGATAAGCTCTGGCAGCCGGCTACGTAACCGGCCCAATGATGCTCAAGTCCCGCCCAGAAGCGATCTCCAGTGCCCGCGGCGAGGACCGCGGCCGCGGCTTCCCTTCGCCAGACGGACTCGCTCCATCTTGTCCAGCTTATAAAACGTTGACTCGATGGATTGGGCATCCAAAGCGCCGAGGTCGAGAGCCGCTCCAGCTTCAGGGCGATCAGCTCAATCAGGCGGTCGAACTCGGCCCACCAGCCCGCTCGGTCCAGGGTGAATCGATCGGATGACAGGAGGACACGATTGAGCCCACTTCGGCTCTTCGGGTCTGCTCGCCGCGAAGGTCGCCCAGTCGAGGCGCCGAGCGCAGCTGCTTCGCGAGTGGGTACCAGCAGACTCCCCCGCTGACCGAGATGATTGCCAGGAGGAGGTTTGGCAAAGCGCTCGATTCTGGAAATGCTACTCCTCTCCGCTTTATAAGGAGCAGCATGGCAAACATCGCGTACCTCTTCCCTGACACCAACGTGTTTGTTCAATGCCGGCCGCTTGAAGAACTCGACTGGAGCTCCTGGCGTGAATTGGATGAGGTGCACCTCGTTGTCTCGCGGCCTATCGAGTCTGAGATTGATGCCCATAAGAACAGGGGAACGGCTTGCGCGGCGGGCGGAAGGCATTGGGACTGCTCCGTCAGATTATCATAGGCAAGGTTGACTACCTGCCTATTAGTTCCGCCTGGGTTCGATCCGCGGCCAGCAAGGCAACGGCGACCGCCGTGAGGGCAACGCACCGGGAGCTGACCGCGGCCTTCAACGCGCTGGTCCCGGAGGCGCAGCAGCTCGGCATCACCTTGGCGCGCGTCCACACCTCGGCGTTCCTCAGCAAGGACCTGGGCGTGAGGATGATCGCGCGGCTGGAGGAGGCGATCGCCAAGCGCACAGCTAAGCCAGTGACCATATCGAGGATCGGACTGATCTCATTACACGAGCCGCATATCTGTCGCGAGCCAAATTGCGTACCCACCGGCGACTTGCGCCTCCAATCGACCAAGGACCATCTTGTTCTCCGCGTCTCGCGGCAGCCCAAGCCGTTCGGGCACGATGCAGGTATACGTGAGGTTCTGGCTTTTACTGTTGACGACCAAGGTTGCCTGCCACAGCCGTCCCTTTGGCAGGTGCAACAAGCTCGCACCGAGAGTGCCCAATGAATTGAGCCAGTCTGTCCGCTTGGTTTCCGTGAACAAATCTCGGACAACAGCCAGTAACGTGACTTGCTCCCCTGCACTTGCTTGAACCGCCTTCATGTTCTCACATGGCAGCGCTTTGCTCGATTTCTGGCGTTTTGTTTCCCCTGGCGGGAACACCTTCTGCATCACCGTGCGCTCGATCGCCACGCCGTTGGCGCGCAGCACATCGACTGTTACCCATCCCCTCAGTTCGGTGCCACCAATGCCGCGGCAGTTGTGCTCGGGCCAAGGCCACCCGAGAGATTCGAAAAGAACCGCGCTGCCGCACGTGCATCGCACGACGTTAATAGCCTTTCCGCAGTGCCAACACTTGGTCCCATAGGCCCATGTCTGGCAGCAAGGCCCATGTGTAGGGATCGACCCCATGGGAGAGCCTCCTTCCTACACGCTGTGGCGAATGCGATTAAGCCATGTCGTCAGTGCGCGGGGGGCGTCCTTACGCCTGCCATCCACGCGGACAGATTTCTGGATCTTAGGATGAGTGAAGCGAATCTCGCCGGTGCGGCTAATGGGCTGTATGTCGCAGCCGAGTTGTTTTGCGATTTTTTCGCAGTCGAGAAGGTTTACGCCAGAGACAATACGAGTCTGATCGTCGGATGACATCGTTCTCTCCATTTCTGGGCGACCGCCCAATAATTTCCACCAACCGCGGTGGATCAGGTCGTCGGATCATTTCAGGTGCGCTAGTGTTGTACCTCTCTTGGTTGTTGTTGCAGATTTACGGCCAAATAGTTCATCATATTCGTCAAAATCGTAAAATGAGATCTTGTCGTCACCGCCTCTAACAATCGGAAGCCATCTAGGGTCGAGGTGACGGGAAAAGAAGCCGAGTCCGATTTCCGCTCCTTTGTATTCTGCGGCAGCCAGCATGGGCTGCGCCAGCCCGAACGAGTCGGTCACGACGATAATTCCGTCCCGCCGCTCGACAAGTCGTCCCAACGCGAACGCTATTGACGAATCGAACCGGATGTACTCGCTGCGCCGCTCACCGCGCTCCCAAGCTTCTTTCGGCAGCGGGTCGGCCTCCCAGACAGGTCGAGGCTCTATTTGCCACCGAAGACGGGTTTGCAGAAAGGCCAGGAACTTTGCTTGGTTCTCGTTCTGCGCGTCATAGGTCGTGAAAAAAATAGCCGGTTCAAACGAAACCGCACCAGAGACGTCAATAAGCTTGCGGTTCAACGCTTCGTAATCGAGGCGTTCCGACTGTTCGGAGCGACCTTCACGACTTCTAAAATAAAGGGCGGTCCCATCAATGAGAGCCGCCGCGCGGAAGGTCGCTTTCATGATAACCATCTATTCCGCTCGGAACCGAGCAATAATGGATTAACTATTATCAAAGCTGGGATCGGAGGTCAAGGGAGAACCACATCTCGAGGAGAACAACATCTCAGAATAGGTAGTACTCTCTCAGCTGCCGGCTATGCGGGCTTCCCATCGCGCTAATGCCCGCCACCGGCAGGAGGTACCGCGCGTCAGCGATCCGCAGCGGTCTTGACCGTGCCCGATCACCCCTCCCGTTGCACGATCGGCGCGGCGATGCTCTCCACCATGATGTTGATGCAGGCAGGCTTGCCGCTCGCCAGAGCCCGCTCGATTGCGCCTGGCAGCTCGGCGGGCCTCTCGACAAGCTCGCCGTGGCCGCCGATCGCGGCCACCACCTGGTCGTAGCGGCAGGGGAGGAGTTCGCAGCCGTGCATGCGCGCGCGGCCGTAGTCTCTAAGCTGAATCTGACTCTCGGCGTTCCAACGCGCATCGTTGCCGAGCACCGCGACAAAGGGCAAGCGCCGTCGCACCGCCGTCTCGAGCTCGGCGAGATGGAAGCCGATCGTGCCGTCGCCGAGCACTGCAAATATGGGGGCCCGCGGCTCGAGGAGACGCGCCGAAAGGGCAAAGGACAGCGAGGCCCCGATTGCGCCGGCAACTCCATTCACCAGCCGCCGCCGCACCGGCAGCATACTCTGGCCCCACTGCGCAAACTCGCCGCCGTCGCAGATGAGAACCGTATCGGGATCTCGCTCGATGTACGGACGCAGGACGCGGAATACCTCGGCGGGGTGCAGTCGGCCCGCGCTCTTTGCAGCGACACTTGCCCACGCGGCAGGCCGATGGTCGAGTGCAGCGCGCGCCTCGATCAGCCAGTCGGGCGCGCGCATCTTGCCCGCTGCCGCGCGGGTGATGAGCGTTCGTGCAGCATTGGGCACATCGGCAATACAGCCGAGCAGCAGCTGCTTGCCCTTCTCGTTTGCGGCGCGCTCGATGAGCGCCGCCTCCGGATCGATGGCAATGACGCGCACGCCGGGATCGAATGCCGGGCCCGATGCCCAGCGGGTCGTGAAGTCCAGCGCCTTGCCGAGCAGCACGATCAGATCGAAGCGCCGCAACAGGTCGGACAGCGCCCCAAGCGTGGCATCGGCCAGGCCGCGCGGGCTCTCCAGGATTACGGCCGGCGCATTGGTCGCCGTCTCGAGGCTGCTCAGCAGCGCGCGTCCACCAAGGCTCGAGAGCTGCGGGCCGACGAGGATGATCGGACGTTCGGCAGCGGCGATCGCGGCGAGAACCGCATCGGCAACCGGCACCGGAAGCGCGGGTGGGGTCGCGGCCGTCCTGGTTGCATCAGGCCAGACAATGGCGTTGCTCTCCACCCGCTCCTCGAGCAGATCGGACGGCAGGCTCACGTGCACCGGGCCAGGGCGCCCGGACTTGGCGATCATGATCGCCTTGCCGATGTCGTCGCCCAGAGTTGCGGCGGCGCTCGCAGTCCAGGACGCCTTGGCGACGGGAGCTGCCATCTCGGCTTGGCGGATTTCCTGAAAGCCGCCGCGCCCGAGCTCCCACGTGGCCGCGTGACCTGACAGCAGCACCATCGGCGACTCCGCCCCTCGTGCCGTGAACAAAGCGCCGACCGCGTTGGCGTGGCCGGGGCCTCCGGTGACCAGCGCGATCCCCGGCTCGCCGGTGAGACGTCCCCATGCATCCGCCATGTGCACCGCAGCCGCCTCGTGCCGTACATGCACGAGGTCGAGCTCCGCTTCGATCGCGGCATCGAAGATCGACATGATGTGATTGCCGGAAAGCGTGAATACATGCCCGCAGCCGAGGCGGCTCAGCGATTGGGCGACGATATCGGCGCCTCGTACCGGCTTGGTCATCAGCTTGCTTTTCCGATGGGTGGCAATGCGCGGCGGATCGAAGCGCCTGACGCTCACCGGCTCTCCTCATTGCGCTTCGCGCTTGCGAGCTCGCCGGCATTCCTTTGCCTGCCTCGAAGCTTGACGCGGCGGGCGGCGAGCCGGTTGGGATCAGCCGGCGATATGGGATTGGCCGCGGCTGCAATGTGGGTTCCCATAAGCGAGATATGGCCGTCCTGCGGCTATCTTGTCGAGGGTGCAGGTCACGCTTTGCATGGCCGGGCTTGCGCGGAAGGACGTTGCGGTGATCGCTGCGCTGCGCAATGATTGGCGACTGAAGCTCGATCTCCTCAAACAGGTGCCTCTCATGACGACTGCAGCTCTCGAAACCAGAAACCGAGCTCATGAATTCGATGTGGACGACATGGAGTATCTCCGCCACGGCAACAAGCCGTTGCTCGCGCGCGTATTTCGGCCGCGCGGGGAGGGACCGTTCCCGGCCCTGGTCGAATGCCACGGCGGCGCCTGGTGCATGAGCGATCACACCACCGAGCGTCTGCGCCATGAAGCCATGGCAAAGAGCGGCATCGTCTCGATCGCGCTCGATTTCCGGTCGGGGAACGAGGATCCGTATCCCGCCTCCGTGCAGGACATCAACTATGCGGTGCGATGGGCCAAGCTCAATGCGCGCATGCTCAAGACGCGCGCGGATCATGTGGGTCTCTCCGGCCAGTCCAGCGGCGGCCATCTCGCCATGCTCGTCGCCATGCGGCCGCACGATGCCCGCTATGGCGCCATCCCGCTGCCTGACGGTTCGAGCGCGCAGGATGCGACGGCGCGCTGCGTGGTGATGTCGTGGCCGGTGATCAATCCGTTGAGCCGCTACCGGCACGCCAAGCGCACGCTCGCCGGCCCCAATCCGCCGGAATGGCCGAAATCCATCATTCCGCGCCACGATGCCTATTGGCGGAGCGAAGCCAACATGGAGGAGGGTAACCCGATGCTGGCATTGGAGCGCGGGGAGCGGGTGGAAACCCCGCCCGCCGTGTGGTTTCAGGGTCGTGGCGACGTGGTGCACGACTACAAGGACGCGGACGCGAGCTTTGCCGGCAATGAGCCGCAGCGCTTCGTCGCAAACTATCGCAAGGCGGGCGGCGAGATCACGCTGGAATATATCGACGCCGAGCGGCACGCGGGACACTCGCCCGACCTCTCCAAGACCGGCGACATGTTCGAGCGCATGGTTGCCTTCGTCCATCGTCACGTTGCGACAGCCTAGGGGGCGAATTTCAAACCCTCTCCGACGCACTGGGTCGCCCACAGGCGCGAAGCGACTGCCGAAACAGGGAGCGATGCCTCGCCCCTGCGAAGATAAGGCCGACCCAATGGAATGGCGCGAGCTGGTGGCAGTGGTGACGGGCGGAGCCCGCGGGCTTGGCCGGGCAACCGCGCGCCTCCTTGCCGAGCGTGGCGCCGCCGTCTGCGTGAACTATGCCGCGCATGCGGATGCGGCCGAGGCGGTAGTCAAGGAGATTGCAGCCAGCGGCGGTCGGGCCATCGCGGTCGAGGCAGACGTCGCCGATCCGGCTGCCGTCAACGCCATGGTCGGGCGCGCCGAAGCGGAGCTTGGCGCGGTCAGCATCCTCGTCAACAACGCCGGCGTGTCCTGGCAGGGCACGCTCGACACCTATGACCAGGAGCAGGTCGCGCGCTTGCGGGCAGTCAACGTGGACGGCGTGATCCACGCCACGCGCGCAGTGATGGGAGGCATGCGTGCGCGCCGCTACGGGCGCATCGTCAATGTGAGCTCGATTGCGGCCGTCGGCACCGCGCTCCCCGGCAATGCGTTCTATGCGGCAGTCAAGGCCGAGGTGGTGTCTCTGACGCGGCGCTTTGCGCTCGAGCTCGGCTCCCACGGCATCACCGTGAATGCGGTGGCCCCGGGCTTCGTGCGCACCGACATGACCCAGGGCGGCCGCGGGGCGGCGGATTGGCCGGGAACGGAGCGAACCATGGCCGCAAAAACCATGTTGGGCCGCATCGGGGAGCCCGAGGACGTCGCCAATGCGGTCGCGTTCCTCGCCTCGCCCGAGTCGGGCTGGATCACGGCACAGACGCTCACCGTGGATGGCGGCCGCATGGATTATATCGGGCACGGTTCGTAGAACCGAGGCAGTTGCCTCGCTCGGACCGGCTGATCGGGGCACTGGCAGGTTTGCGATGAAAATCGAAGTCATCAGATCGGAGGCGCCGCGACCGCTTGCAAATTATTCGGAAGCGATCGTCGCCGGCCCCTGGGTGTTCGCGGCAGGGCAGCTCGCCAGCGACTACAAGACCGGGGTGCCGGCGGAAGCGCGCAAGCACCCCAATTTTCCCTTCTATGGCTCGGACGTCAAGCTGCAGACCCGCTACGTGCTCAACAATCTCAAGCGCACCTTCGAAGCGGCCGGAAGCTCATTGGAGAACGTGTTCAAGGCCCAGGTCTTTCTCACCGATCTCGATGATTTCTGCGCTTTCGACGAAGTGTGGAAGGAATATTTCAAGCTCCCGCCGGCGCGCACGACGGTCGGCACAACCGGCCTCCTCGTCAAGGATACGCTCGTAGAGATCGATCTGATCGGCTTCGTGCCGGGCAGGGGAGTCGCGAGGGAGACCATCAGATCGGCCGCACCGCGCCCGCTCGCGCATTACAACGAGGCTTTCAAGGTCGGCGACTTTGTCTTCGCGGCAGGGCAGATCGCCAGCGACTACAAGACCGGAGTGCCGGCCGAAGCCAGGCGCAGCGCGGGCTTTCCCTATTACAGCTCCGACATCAAGCTGCAGACCCGTTACATCCTGGACAATCTCGGCAAGACCTTCGCGGCAGCGGGAAGCTCGCTGGACAATGTGATCAAGGCGCAGGTCTTTCTGACCGACCTCGACAATTTCAATGCCTTCGACGAGGTGTGGAAGGAATATTTCAAGACACCGCCGGCACGTACCACGGTCGGCACCACCGGCCTCCTGGTCAGGGATACGCTGGTCGAGATCGACCTGGTCGGGTTCGTCCCCGGCAAGAACGTCAACAGGCAGGCGGTCAAGTCCGCCGCGCCGCAGCCGCTCGCCAACTATACCGAGGGCTTCAAGGTCGGCGGCCTGGTCTTTGCGGCTGGCCAGTTGGCCAGCGACTTCAAGTCAGGCGTGCCGCCGCAAGCGCAGCGCCATCCGAGCTTCCCCTACTACAGCTCCGACATCAAGCTGCAGACCCGGTTCATACTCGACAATCTCAAGCGCACGTTCGAAGCCGCGGGAAAGCTCCCTCGCCGACGTGGTCAAAGCGCAAGTCTTCCTCACTGATCTTCGCACTTTCAATGGTTTCGACGAGGTGTGGAAGGAATATTTCGAAACACCGCCCGCGCGCACCACGACCGGGACGACGGGATTGCTGGTAAAGGACGCGCTGGTCGAGATCGACCTCATTGGTGTGGCAAGGACGTAAGCGTCATCGCATGGGTGACCGAGCCCGAACTCTGGGGCGCTTCCAGCGGTTGCGCTCCTCGGCGGGGCTGCCCGGCCGCATCCCAGGCGCGTGCCAAGCCGATGGTCGGGCAAGGGGCACCTGTTCGCCTTATCATTCGAACACCTGGTCCGCGCGCACCGGGAATGTCGCGGGAACGTAAGGCCCGGCATGCGGATAATCTAGTAATCAATTCCGGTTTGGCGCGGCTTTACCGCGTGCCGCCTGAACCCCACATGGCACGCTAAGAGATCGTTCCAATCAGCAGAGCTACTGTTCGGGAAAAGCGAGCGCTAAGCCGCGTCTGCGCCGGGCTCGATCGGATCGAGGATCGAAGGCTCGTCGTTCTCGGGTTTGTTCACGCGCGTCGATATCGGCCACATCCGCATGACCTCGGACGGAAATGGCCGCAGGAGATCGTGCGGGTCAGGCTCGTCCCCAAGCCAGCGGGGATAGTCCGAAGGCGGCAGAATCGCCGGCATGCGGTCGTGAATGCCGGCAACGAGCGAATTGGCTTCGGTGGTGATGATGGCGAAGGTACGGATCCACTCGCCTGATCCCGAATCCTTCCAATTCTCCCACAGCCCGGCGATTCCGAACGGCGAGCCATCCTTCATGGCGATGGCAAACGGTTGCTTCGCCTTCTGTCCCTTGATCGCCTTCCACTCGAAGAAGCCATCGACCGGAACGATGCAGCGGCGCTTGCGGTAAGCATCGCGGAAGCTCGGGAGCGTGCGCAGCGTCTCGGCCTTGGCATTGATCGGCTTGCGCCCGCCGCTCCGGTCCTTGCACCAGTAGGGGACCAATCCCCAGCGCAATGGATCGAGCGACACCTGCCCGGTGTCCCGATTGCGGCGGATGACGAGCAACTCCTGGCTTGGCGCAGCATTCCAGCGTGGCGGGTAATTGCTCACGCGGCTGTCCCGCACATTCATCCCGTCCACAAAGGCGTAGCGCAGCGGACTGCTGCTCTGAACGACACGTCCACACATGCGCCCCAATATGGAAGCAGCGCCAAGCTGGGGGAAGAGCCGGTGCATCGATTCCACGAAACCGATCGGATCGATCGCAATGAGCCAAACCCGCGACCTCATCCTTGGGGACGAGGATCGGTACTGTTATCGGTCGAAATCTCGAAAACGCTCCATCAGCCTAATCAATTTTCAGTCCGACCGATTTGATCACTGCGCTCCATTTGACAATGTCGGATTGCAGCAGCTTTTTCAGCTCCGCTGGCGAGGAGCCCTCGGCCACGTATCCCGATTTGGCCAACTCACCCTTGATCGTGGGGTCGGCGAGAGCTGTGTTCGTATCGGCGCTGATCTTGCTCACGATCACAGCGGGAGTCTTCGCCGGAGCGAACAGCGCCTGCCACGCGGTTACATCGTAACCCGGCACCCCCGCCTCTGCGATGGTCGGCAGCTCAGGTGCTGCCGGATCGCGTGTGGCTCCGGTGCTCGCCAGGACGCGAACCACGCCCGAGCGGGCGTAGGACAGCAATCCGCCGCTGCCGAAATAGCAATCGATGCGGCCTGGTATGAGGTCGGTGAAGGCGGGCGAGGCGCCGCGATAGGGTACATGCGTCATGTTGATGCCGGCCATTTGCAGGAACAGCATCTCCGCCAGGAACGGCGCGCTGCCGGTGCCCGGAGAAGCCATGGTGAGCTTGCCTGGGCGGGATTTGGCGTAATCGATGAACTCCTGCATCGAATGCGCCGGCGAGGAGTTTGGCACGAACACGAAATAGGCAAGCTGCGTGACGAGCGATACCGGCGCAAAATCCGCAATCGGATCGTAGCTGAGCGAACGGTACAGGCTCGTGTTCACGGCCAGCGACGCGGTGGCAAACAACAGCGTGTATCCATCGGGATCGGATCGCGCGACGAGCTCGTTACCGAGGTTGGTGCCGGCGCCTCCCTTGTTCTCGACGACAACCTGCTGATCCCAGAGCTTCGAGAGCTTGTCTGCGAGCATACGGGCCACAAGGTCCGTGGGCCCGCCGGCGGCAACCGGGACGACGATGCGCACCGGTTTGTTGGGGCAGCCGGGCCTTTGCGTCTGCGCTTGCGCGCAAAGACTCGGCGCAACCGCCTGCGCGGCCGAGAGCGCGATTAAGCGGCGACGGGTGAGGATGTCACTGCCCATCGCACGCCGGGGCTATATACCCCCTCCAAGGGGCGTCCCGCCTGGGTCCCGTCTTGGCGCTCGTATTTTCCGATCATTGCGACCGTGAATTGACCCTTATCCGGGTCGCCTTGCTTGCCCACCTCTAGCGGGAGAAGCCGAAGCGGCTGTCAAAGCTGCCAGCAGGTACCGTTGGTGCCGCGCCGCTGAGAAGGTTCCCGGTGCTCGCGGGCTTAGCGTCCGTTTCCGCGCTCGCCGTCTTCTGCGCAGGCGAAGACTGCGCTTTCGCCGTGGCAATCTTCTTGCCCTCCGCTGCTGGCTTGTGGGCGCCTCCCGGGGGGGTGCCAGTCTTAGCTGCCGTGTGAGCGGTGCCTGCGGTTGTCGTGGGCGGCTTGGATTTTGGCTGTGCGGATGGTGCAGCCGTTGCGTGCGTCTCCGGTTGCGCCTCGCGCTGGTAGCCGAACAGCTTGCCCAACACCCCTGTGCCGCCGCTCGCGCTCGGCGTTGCCGAGGCCACCTGTACTTGGGCAGGTCTTGAGGCGGGAGAGGCGAAGCTGAACAGGCTTGCGGCGCTGAATCCCGGAGACGGCTCGGCGGGTGGGTGGACGTGGCCCGGGATCGTGCCTGAGCCGGTGGAAATGTCATTGCCAGGGCCGCCATGCGCTCTCAAGGCCGCCAGGTAAGTAGCATTCATCCCGCCTTGTCCCTCGGTCGTGGTCGCAACCGTAGGCACTCCACGGCTTACAAGCTGCGCAAACTGCGCCTCGTCCCGCCGCTCCTTGTTGCGGACGGCGGAGGCGATCTGCTGCGGGACGGTATAGGCCGGACAGGTTTCGGCGGCACTGAATTTGCCGGAGGATTGAGCATCGAACACGTAATGTCGATTGCAAACATTGATCTTCGGCTCCAGCCGCGTGACCTCGAAATGGTCGTAACCTTGCTTGAGCATTCTCCAGAACGCCATGTGCGGGGAGTTGCGATGCCTCGCCATGTTGAGCGGCGTCATCCGGAACGGGTAGGCCTGGATCTGGAACGATTTTTGGCCCCCGAAGAAGGCCTCGCGGGCGAGCGCATAGATTTCGGCAATCTGCTCGTCGGTCATGGCGTAGCAGCCGGCCGAGGCACAATCGCCGTGGATCATCAGGAATTGTCCGGTTCGCCCATTCGCCTGATCGTAGGTGTTCGGGAATCCGGTATTGATGGCGAGGTAGTAGTTGGAATTCGGGTTCATCAGGTCCGGCGTGATCGGGTAGAAGCCCTCGGGAGCCTGCCGGTCCCCTTGTTGAAGCTTGGGGCCCAAGTCGCCCGACCAGCGGCAGATCGGGTAGGTGTGCAGCAGCGCAAAACGCCCGGTCTTGTCGACCTTCCAGACCTCCAGCTCCGATTCTTCCTTGAAGATCCGCACCAGGATCGGCGATTCCTTCGCCATTCCGCGGCTCTCAAGGTCGGCAAGCATGCGCTCTGAGAGCGGCTGCATGTGGCGTCCGTTGACGCCAAGGGTGCTCTCCGAGTTGCAGCCGGCGAGCGCAACGGCAGCCGCCACCGCAAGGGTTGCAAAAAACCACCGCAACACGGGCTGGTTAGGCAATGTCAATCCCCCGACACACAGGCTTCCCCAAGCCTCGGCCCCCGGCCAGATATGCCCCAGCAATCCACTGGCTCAAGCCGGGGGAATCCTTACCCCCAGACTTGGGAAAGACAAGGGCAAAGTGGGGCCCCGCCCCCAACAGCAGGAATCGTTGGAAAACAAAGCCTTATCCCACCCAGCCGTGGTTAATGCGGTAACGGAATGCGATTCGCGCCGGTCAAGCCTGCGGCAGATACCGCGGCAGCTCCCGCTCGAAGTCGGGGAAGTAGCGGGAGATCACATCCACATCGAAGCGCCGCAGTATCGATTCCTTCGGTTCCCGGTCGAGCAGAAAGCGAAACGCCGCTTCCAGGCAGCGCTCCGGGGTGTGCCTGCCCGCGCTCAGGCGCGTGCAGGTCGCCTGCGAAATGGTGACCTGATGCCGGGTCTCGCCCTCTCCGTCACGCACGATGACCTCGAATTCGAGCGGGTCATTGCCTCCCGCGCGTCTGACTTCAATCATTGTCGATCGACGGTTTCTTGCGGTAGATAGCGTGAAGGGGGTCTGAGCTTGCCCATCTTAGCTCAATTCGCTCGGCTTCATTCCGGGGTCCGTCACGCGGCGCGCAGCCGGTGCACGCAAGCCACGAAGCACCGTCCTAATGCGCGCGCGATGAGGTGGTCCATCGTCACACTGTGCAGGCTCGTCAGCTCAAGTTTGCAGATCACCGTGCGGACGGCAATCCCGTAACCGCGATACCGGGTTAGCTGGCGCAAGACAATTGCTTGCCCTCGCCGGCATCCTGGTCATGCTCCAGGCCTATGTCTTCACCGGCATGATCGTGCATCAGGCGCGCCAGTCATCGCTCTGGCCCGCTTGATCCTGTGTCGGGGCGGGTTTCAACCCGTCCTGCAGGACTTGCTGGGGGCCATGCGGGTCAGACCGCTTGTACGCTTGTGTTGAATCAGGCCACAACATTGCCGAAACGCTCGCGAGGTCGGAGAACGAGATGAGGCTCGGCTATTTCACCATGCCGGTTCACCCGATGCACCGGCAGTGGAGCGAGACCCTGCAAGAGGATCGCGAGGCCATCATTCTCGCCGACAAGCTCGGCTTTTACGACGCCTTCATGGGCGAGCATCTCACCGACGCGTGCGAGAACATCACGAACAGCATGATGTTTCATGCCTCCCTGATCCCGGTCACGAGGCAGATCAAGCTCGCGACCGGGACTGCGAACCTCTCCCACATGCACCCTGTGTTGATCGCAGTGCAGGCGGCGATGTTCGATCACCTCGCACAAGGACGCTTCATTCTCGGGGTCAGTCCCGGAGCCCTAACCTCCGATGCGGAAGCGCTGGGTATCCTCGAGCAGGACCGCAACAAGATGTTTGCGGAGGCGATCGATGTCATCCTCGCCATCTGGGAGGGCGAGCCGCCCTATGAGATCGATCTGCCGAGCAACCGCTACAGGGTCTCGACCGCTCGCACCATGGCGCTGGAGCTGGGCGTGGGTTACCTCGGCAAGCCGTACCAGAAGCCGCGGCCGGAGATAGTCGGCACTGTGGTTGCGCCCTACTCCCCCGGGGTGGTGCTGATGGGCAAGCGCGAGTTTCATCCGCTCTCCGCCAATTTCCTGTTATCGCAGCATCTCAAGTCCCATTGGGAGAATTACTCCAAGGGCAGGGCTGAGGCGGGCGCGCAGGCCAAGGTCGAGGACTGGCGCGTCGCGCGCGCCGTCTTCGTTCACGACGACGACAAGGTCGCCGCGCGCTACGCGCGGGATGACGAGAAGAGCCCGTATCGATTCTACTACCATCAGATGCGCGCGAAGATGAAACGCGGCAAGCGGCTCTACGTGTTCAAGTCGTACAAGGACCAGCCGGACGAGGAGATCACGCACGACTACGTCATGGATCACTGCGTGATCTACGGCAGCATCAACAAGGTCGTCGACCGGATCCTCGCCTTGCGCGAGGAGATCGGTGATTTCGGCGAGCTCGTTTATGCGGGGATGGACTGGGTCGAGCCGGCGCTCAACAAGCGCTCCATGCAACTTATGGCCGAGGAGGTTATGCCGCGCGTGAATGCTGCCATCGCGAAGTCGGCCGCGGCAGCGTAGCCCGGCATGCCGCCCGCTTGTGGAGGAGGTGTTTACGGCATCTCCACCCATGCGCGTTGCGCCATGCTCCGGTGGCAGGCTTCCGCAAAAGCAACATCACGCAGGCCGGCGGCAAAGTCGCAAGCAAGCGGCGCGTCCGCCGCAACGTGGCGCAGGAACTGCTCCCAGCCCACCCGGTAGGGATTGCGATAGGAGACAAGCGGCGGGGCCTCACGCCAGGGTTCGCGATAATCCTCGCCGAGGTCCTTCATCACGCTGAAATGCGCAATGACCGGCGTCTCTGCCGACGGTTGAATGCGACATCGGTGCAGACCTGCGATGGCTGAGCCCGCAGTGCCGTCGACTTGCAGCGTGAGCAGGTCATCGCGGCGCACGCGCGTTGCCCATGAGCTCTGGATGGTGCCGAAGACCCCGCGTTCTGTCTCTACCAGCGTTGCGGCGCAGTCCTCGACCTCGACGGCATAGGGTTTGCCGGCCTCGTCGATGCGCTCGGGCACCGCGATCCACTGCGCCGAGGCGACGCGCAGAATGCGTCCGACAATGTGCTCGAGCACGTAGCGCCAGTGCGGGTACATATCGAGGAGGAGCCCTCCGCCGGCGCGGCGATAGTTCCAGCTTGGCCTCTGGCACGGCTGCTCGCTGCCGTCGAACACCCACCAGCCGAATTCGAGCCGAAACCCAACGATGCGTCCGAGGGCGCCGTCGCGCGTCAGGGCAGCGATCTTCTGCATCCCGGGGAGATGGATCTTGTCCTCGACAATGCCATGCTTGAGGCCGCGAGAGCGTGCCCCGTCGAGCAAAGCCTGAGCGGATATCGTGCTCGCCGCGAGAGGTTTTTCGGAATAGACGTGCTTGCCGGCGGCCATCGCCTTTTGCAGCGCGCTGCTGCGCTGCTCGGTGGCCGCCGCGTCGAGGAAGATCGCATGGTCAGGGCTCGACAGCGCAAGACCGAGATCCGTGGTCCAGTCGACGATGCCGTGGGTCCGCGCGACGGTGGCGAGCCGTTCGGCGTCGCGCCCCACCAGCAGGAGGCGGGGCACGACGCAGTCATCTCCAAGCGGGAGGCCGCCTTCAGAGATGATCGGCACGAGCGCATTGGCGAGATGTTGCGTCGAGGCGATTCGGCCGGTCGCGCCGTTGACGATGATTCCAATCGTCTGCTTCGTCATTGCTGTTTGCAGTAAGGAGAGCCGCGTTGGCCCGCCACATCGTCTGTCTCACGTTCGATTTCGACACGCAATCGGGATTCATCGCGCGCGGCATGACCACGCCGACGCCGCTGTCGCGTGGAGAGTTCGGCCTCATCGGTGCGAGGCGCATTTTGTCCCTGTTGAGAGCCCACGGGCTGCGCGCCACCTGGTTCATTCCGGGATTCACGATCGAGAGCCACCCCGGCGCCTGCACGGACGTCGTGCGCGACGGGCACGAAGTGGCGCATCACAGCTGGGCGCATGTGCCTCCGGCACAGCAGAGCCGGGCGGAGGAGGAGGCCGATCTCGTGCGCGCCAATGCCGCGATCGAACGCCTGACCGGCCGTAAGGCGCGCGGCTATCGTTCGCCCTCCTGGGACCTGAGCGAGCATACCGTCGATCTCCTGCTCGGTCACGGCTTTCGTTACGACTCCAGTCTCATGGGCGGCGACTACTGGCCTTATCGCGCACGCCGTGGCGACCGGGCGGAGCTCGGAAAGCCGTTCCAGCGCGGAGAGGAGACGTCGCTCATCGAAATGCCGATCAGCTGGTCGCTCGATGATTATCCCCATTTCGAGTTCGTCCGCACTGCGAGCTCCATCCTGCCGGGTTTGCAGTCTGCGCGCGCAGTGATGGAGAGCTGGTTGGACGAGTTCCGCTACATGCAGCAGAGCGTCGAATGGGGCGTGCTCACCTACACCATGCATCCGTATGTCATCGGTCGCGGCTACCGCATGCTGGCTCTCGAGCAATTGCTGGAAAACCTGCACGCAGCCGGCGCAGTGTTCATGACCTTGGAGGACGCGGCCGCCGAGGTGCAGCAGCGGATGTTTGCGCGCCAGGAGCGTGGGGTGGATTAGCCGTACGGCGTAACCCACCGCCTGGCGGATTACGCTTCGCTAATCCGCCCTCAAATGCCGTGCCCCGTCACCCCAGCGCGATCTCGGTGGCGAGACGTCTGATCTCAGCCCCGTGCTCGCGGAAATAATGCTTGAGCCAGACCGTGAAAGCGCCGGGATCGCGTCCGATCCCGCGGCTGATCTCGTCCCAGCTCAGCAATGCAATCTCCGAGACCTCGGCGGGATCAGGGCGTGGTTCTGTCCCGAGGCGACCGAAATAGACATACACGAGCTCGTTCTCCTGCATGCCACGACCGAGATCGCCGCTGTAGCGGGCGAAGAAGCCGAACGAAAGCGTGGTGGCGATGCCCAGCTCCTCGGCAAGCCGCCGGCGTGCCGCCGCAGCGGTCCGCTCGCCCCGGCGTGGATGGCCGCAGCAGGAGTTAGCCCACAATCCGCCGGAGTGATACTTGTTGGTGTTGCGCTGCTGCAGCAGGATGCGCGCGCGATCATCGACAACGAAGATTGAGAAGGCGCGATGCAGCAGGCCGGTGCGATGGACGGTGGTCTTGCCGGCCGACCCGATCGCACGGTTGGATTCGTCAACTAGAATGAGTTGCTCCTCGGCCATGCTGCCAGGCGGCGCTATCCCTTGCGTGCTGCAAGGCGGGCGCCCTTGGCTTTCAGCCGTTCGAGCGTCTTTGCCGTGTCGACGACGAAGCGCATGTGCCTGCCGGTGCCGACATCGTCGAGTTCGTCCTTCACCGTCACCTCAAAGCTGACCTTGCGTCCTTCCACCGACGCGACCGTGGCCGTGATCTCGACCTCCATGCCCATGAGCGTGGGCGCGAGATGCTTGGCGGCGATCTCCATTCCCACGGAGTCCTCGCTCGCGTCGGCGTGCTCGAGGATGAGCTCGCGGCAGGTATGCTCGATGTCATTGATCATGCGGGGGGTAGAGTAGGTGCGCGCCTCCTCGCCCATGAACGAAATCGTACGCTCGCGGTCGATGACAATACGTTTGGTCAGCGATACGCCCGGACGAAGGCTTGGCTGCATGGCATCTCTCCCTGGTTGCCGTATAACCCGAAATCTGAGCGCTGTCCGATCCAAATTTCGGTTATTGCGTTCTCCGTATGACGCCGGCGGTCGCAAGCCGCCTGAACCGGACCGAAGGAGCATGATGACAAAGCCGCACGCCGTTTCGCTTGAGCTCGAATGCCTGCTCGCCGCGGGGCTTGGCAAGGAGGAGGCTTCTGTGTGGCTGGCGCAGATACCGGACGAGACGCGCGACTTTGATACCGACCGCTCGGCCTTCTCGGATTTCTGGTTACGATCCAAACGACTCATGGGGCGGCTGCCGGCAAGGTTGTCCCGCGGCGAGCGGGAGCAAGTCGCGGCCGGGCTGCTGGAGGACCGGGCGCGCGCTGCCCGCGTCGGCTTTCTTCGCCGCCATGGCCATGCCGTCTACGATGCTGTGACCGCCTCGCGGTCACGATTCGTGCGGGTCGGGGAGCTAGTGCAGCGCGCGGCCGAGGTGGTGCCCGGATTGGTGCCAAGCGCGCAGGAGATCGCCGCCGAGGAAGGCTTGCTGCAGCGCGAGAAGAGCGGCTTGGAGATCGACCAGGGTCTTTTCCTCTCCGCCGTCCTGACCAACCCTGCCTGCGGCCGCCATCTCTGCCACGCCATGCTGCTGCCGAAACCTGAGGCGGAAGCCTTGTTGCCGAAGCTCGAGCGCGACGGGATTGTCGAGTGCAGGGGCGCATCGGTTCGCCGCTCGGGCAAGGCCGCCATCGTGACCCAGAGCAATCCGCGTTTTCTCAACGCGGAAGATCAGATCACACTCGACGGGCTCGAGATTTGCGTCGACCTCGCGTTGCTCGATCGGGGATCGGAGGTTGCCGTGATGCGCGGCGGCCCGGTCCAGCATCCGAAATACAATGGGGCGCGCGTGTTCGGGGCCGGTATCAACCTCACGCACCTCTATCACGGCCGCATTCCATTCGTGTGGTATCTCGAGCGGGACATGGGTTATGTGAACAAGATCTTTCGCGGGCTCGCATTTGCCGATGATGCACCGCCCGACGAGCTCGGCGGGCAGACGATGGAAAAGCCCTGGATCGCCGCGGTCGAAGCTTTCGCCATCGGCGGGCACTGCCAGACCTTGCTGGTCATGGATTACGTGCTCGCCGCGCGCGATGCGTTCCTGACGCTGCCGGCGCGCAAGGAAGGCATCATCCCCGGCGCTGCGAATCTGCGGCTGCCGCGCTTCACCGGCGACCGGATCGCGCGCCAGGCCATTCAGTATGAGCGGCGCCTGGAATGCGACAGCCCGGAAGGCCGGCTCATCTGCGACGAGATCGTCGAGCCGGATGCAATGGATGCGGCACTCGATCGGGTGGTGACGGGTTTGACTACTTCCGGCGTGGTGAGTGCGGCAGGCAATCGGCGTGCGCTGCGGGTCGGGCAGGAGCCGTTCGACACGTTCCGCTCCTACTGCGCCGTCTATGCGCGCGAGCAGGCCTACTGCCATTTCAGCCCCGCCTTGATCTCCAACCTGGAGCGCTACTGGAACGCGCAGAGCCGCGAGCCGTAAATCCGTGTGTGCGTACCCGTCTGAACCAGCGTCGAAACTCAGCCGCTTGCTCGTAGGGGTAACGCATGCGTCGCCCTCTTGCACAGCGTGGTATCGCTGATGGGGCGACCCATGGGTCGCCCGAAGGATCCCTGAACGCAGATGCCAGTTTGAAACCTGCCTCGCAATCAGAATAAAATACAGCCATGCAGCCATCACCGCTCGAGCCGCAGCCCGCATCGGCTCAATAAAAGGAGTTCCACACATGCAAAAGCCCGTGCGCAAGGAAAAGCTGAGCCCGGCCCGGGAGCAGCATCCCTCCGATCTGCGCAATACTCTCGACTGGCTGCGCGAGCACGGCGACCTGATCGAAACCGACAAGCCGGTGGATCCGGACCTCGAAGTCACCGGACTGCAGAAGCATATGGACGGCGGCTGTCCCATTCTGTTCGACAATGTGAAAGGCAAGCCGCATCATCGCGTGTTGACCAACCTGTTCGGCGACATGAAGGTGATCAACAAAATGTTCGGCTGGAAGGATGATGCCGAGCGCGTGAGGAAGCTCGCCTATGCGCTGAGCCATCCGCTCAAGCCGGTCGAGATTTCCCAGGACGAGGCCCCCTGCCAGGAGCACGTGATCACAGGACCCAAGGACGTAAACGAGCACGTGGTGGCGATCCGGCACACGACCTATGAGCCCGAGCTGACGGTAGGATCGGCCATACGCTGCGTCACCGGGCCGCAATTCGATGGCGGCTCCGACCTCGGCTACAACCGCATGAACTTCCGCTGGGGTAACGTGGGGACCTTTCAGATCTCCCCAGGCTCCCACATGTGGCAGGTCGTCAACAAATTCTACAAGTCCAAGGAACGGGTGCCGATCACCATGTGCCTCGGCGTGCCCCCGGCATGCACGCTGCTTGCCGGCGCGGGGTTCGATTATGCGGTCCTGCCCATGGGCTGCGACGAGATCGGGATTGCCGGCGCGGTGCAGGGAACGCCGATGCGCCTCGTCAAGGCGCGCACGGTGGACGCGATGGCGCTCGCCGATTCCGAGCTTGTGCTCGAAGGCTATGTCGATCCGCGCGATCGGCGCTTCGAGACCAAGGAATCCGAGGACGCCGGGGTCCAGGGCCGGTTTCATTTCCACCCCGAGTGGGCGGGCTACATGGGCAAGGCCTACAAGGCGCCGACGTTCCACGTGACCGGGGTCACCATGCGCGATCCCAAGACCAAGCCGATCATCTTTGCGCTCGGCGTGCATACCCTCGACGATCACAACATCGATACGACCGTGCGTGAGGCCGCAATCTATGAGCTCTGCAACCGGCTGCAGCCCGGCATCGTCCAGAACGTGGTCATTCCGTACTGCATGACCGACTGGGGCGGCTGCATCATCCAGGTGAAGAAGCGCCACCCCATCGACGAGGGCTGGCAGCGGAATTTTCTCGCGGCTGCGCTCTCCTGCTCGCAGGGGATGCGGCTCGCCATTGCCGTGAGCGAGGATGTCGATCCGTACTCGATGGACGATATCATGTGGTGCCTCACCACCCGGGTGAACCCCCGCACCGACATCCTCAATCCGATCCCGGGCGGGCGCGGCCAGACATTCATGCCGGCCGAGCGCATGACCGCAGGTGAGAAGCAGTGGACCGCGTCCAACACCAATTTCGAAGGCGGCATGGGTATCGATGCCACCGTGCCGTTCGGCTACGAGAGCGACTTCATGCGCCCGGTCTACCCGATCGACAAGGTGAAGCCCGAGGATTTCTTCAGCAAGAAGGACATCGACAACGTGCGTGCGCGGATGTCTGGCTGGGTGCACTCCCTCGCCCGCACCGGCCGCTGACCGCAGAGATGCTGCTGTCCGATGTCCTCGTTGTCGACGCGACCGATCGGCTCGGCTGGCTAGCTGGACGCCTGCTCGCCGACCTGGGTGCTGATGTAATCAAGCTAGAGGCGCGCGGCAGCGATCAAACCTGCTCGCAATGGCGCGCGTTCAACGTCAACAAGCGCGTGCTCGCGCTCGATCCGGGAGGCGAGGCTGATCAGGGGCAGCTCGAGGAGCTGATCGAGGCAGCCGACGTCTGCCTCCTGACCCGTGGCTCTTCTGCTATGTCCGCCCGGCTTGATCCCGCCGCGCTCAGCCGGGACTACCCGCGCCTCGTCGTTGTCGCCATCACTCCGTTCGGACGCCAGGGCCCCCGCAGTCATTGGAAGGGGACCGATCTGGAAATGATGGCGGCGGGTGGTGCGATGGCGCTCGCTGGCGAGCCTGATGGCATGCCGGTGCGGGTGAGCGAGCCGCAATCCTATGGATGGTCGGGGGCGCAAGCTGCCATCGGCGCGTTGATCGCGCTCTACCGCCGCGATGCCACCGGCTCGGGCGATCTGGTCGAGGTCTCGGGGCAGGCCTGCGTCGTCACCGCGCTCTCCCACGCCCCCGCCTTTGTCGACCTCAATGGTATCGAGCCCACGCGCGCAGGCGCCTTCATGACCGGGCGCTCGATCAAGGGCGCGCGCTATCGGGTGTTCTGGCCCTGCCGCGACGGGTACATCAATTTCATCCTCTATGGCGGGGTGGCAGGCCGGCGTACCAATGCGCAGCTCGTTGCCTGGATGCGAGAGCGCGGCGCAGTCTTGGGCGTGCTCGCCGATATCGACTGGAAAAACTGGGATCCCACCAAGGCCGATCAGGCCGAGGTCGATGCGATCGAGGCTCCGGTGGCACGCTTCTTTGCCGGGATCGGCAAGCGCGAGTTCCTGATCGAAGGCCATCGGCGTGAAATGCTCGGCTATCCCGTGTCTACAGTCGCCGATATTGCGAGCGATCCCCAGCTCGAGGCGCGCGGGTTCTTTCAGAGCGTTGCAGGGTCGCAGGAGCGCTTCTGCGGCAGCTTCGCCGTGATCGACGGCGCGCGGCCTGAGCTGCGCCATGCCCCGGGCGAGCCGGTTGCCTGGGAGCGGCCGCGCCGGCGCGCGGGAGGGCAGGGGTGAGCGCAGTTCCCCAGGCGCTTACCGACGTCAAGGTGCTCGAGTTCGGCGGTTATGCCGCGGGCCCGCATATCGGCAAGATGCTGGCCAACTACGGTGCGAGCACCATCCATGTGGAATCGCGCCAACGACCTGACGGTTTTCGCATTCAATATCCGCCATTCAAGGACAATCGTCCCGGCTACAATCGCAGCGGCTGCTTCGCATTCTTCAACGATTCCAAATACAGCGTCACGGTCGATCTGAAAAAGCGCGAGGGAGTCGCGCTCGCACGCCGGATGGCGCAGTGGTGCGATCTCATCATCGAGAACATGCGGCCGGGGGTGATGGAGCGGCTTGGCCTCGGCTTTGCGCCGCTCGCGAAGCTCAACCCTCGGCTCGTCATGCTCTCGACCTGCAACATGGGGCAGACCGGGCCGCGCGCCGACCAACCCGGGTTCGGCTCGCAGCTCTCCGCGCTGGCCGGCCTGTGCGGGCTGACGGGCGTGCCGGACGGGCCGCCGATGCTGCTCTATGGCCCCTACATCGATTATATCGCCTCCGTGACCGGCGCGTCAGCCGCCATGGCCGCGGTGATCCGCAGCCGCAGAAGCGGCGAGGGCGCGCTGATCGACCTTTCGCAATACGAGTCCGGCCTCATGTTCTTGGGCGCGGCGCTGCATGATTTTTTTGCTACCGGCCGGCTGGCCGAGCGCCGCGGCAATGACGATCCGGATGCGGCGCCGCACGGCGCCTATCAATGCTCGGACGGGAGCTGGCTCGCGCTGTCGTGCTGGTCGGAGGAGGAATTTGCCGCTCTGGCGCATCTGATAGGTCATCCGGAGCTGGTCCGCGACCCCCGCTTCGCGACCGCAGCATCGCGCCGGAGCAACAGCGAGGCGCTCGACGGCCTCGTCTCGGCGTGGACAGCGGGGCGAGGCGCCGACGCCGCAGCTGAAAGTCTTCAGGCGGCTGGCGTTGCGGCTTATCCGGTCGTGACAATGGCTGGCCTGTTCCGAGATCCGCAGCTCTTTGCCCGCCGCCAGTTCCGGGTGCGGCGCCATCAGGAAATGGGCGACCATGCCTATTGCTTCCCAGGCTTCGACCTGACGGAAGCTCCCGGCGACATCATCGGGCCGGCCCCCTGCGTCGGGGCCGACAACGACTTCGTCTTCCGCGACCTCATCGGGCTCTCGGAGAAGGAGTACGAAGGCTATCGCCGCTGCGGCGTATTCGATTAAGGCTGCAATGCTCGTCTAGTTAACTTCTTGCGTACTCAAGTCGTCGTTCAACATGGAGCACGGTGAATTAGGCTGAGCGCTCCTCTTTTGTATCCGCAAGATCGCTGAAATTGGTGATGTTGACCACGCCTTCGGGGAAGCGTGCGGTGATCTCCAATGAACCCCCAAGCGCCGCGATATAGCGCCGAAGGTTGCTTACATACATGTCAGTGCGTTTTTCAAGCTTGGCCACTGCCGGCTGGCCAACCTTCAATGCACGTGCGAGCTCTTTCTGCGACCGCTCGCGCGCTTGGCGCAACTCGGCAAGCGGCATCTTTGCCTTGAGCTTACGCACCTTGGCCGCCACGCGTCCCCTGCGTTCGGGACTGAAGCTCTTCGTCAACTCGCTGAATGGACGATGGCCCGTCATTTGATCAATCCTTCCTTTCTCAGCCCGGCGAGATATTCGTCATATAAGCGATCAGCGACCGGGATTATTCTGTCATAGAAACGGTCGTCGCCCGTCTTGTCTCCGCCGATGAGCAAGATCGCCGTGCGTCGCGCATCAAAGGCGTAAAACCCGCGCAGCGGCTTTCCGGCGCTTTGGACGCGCAACTCGCGCATATGCCCGTGTCTCGAGCCCTCGATCCCGGACGAGTAGGGGAATGGAAGCCGGGGTCCCCGCTCCATCAACAGCTCCACAACCGCGGCGAAGTCGTCCTGCTCAGATCCACTCAGCTCGTTCCACCATATCCCGAATTCATTGGTATATTCGACATTCCAGGTCATGGCCCATATATTCCCTCAATGGAATGTCGTCAACGATCTGCTGATGGCGGGAAAGAGCCTGTCTAACAGTTCGCTGGCGCTTATGCGGACGGTTGACAAAGGTCAATGATGTGCCTAGCGCCGACTGGAAAAATGACAACGAGAGATAAAGACTGAAAATGACACCGAGAGATAAAGACTGAAAGACCCCGCCCATGAGCAATCCCACCGCTTCCTCCTCCTCCAACATCGCGCCGCGGATCGTCTACGACGATCTGCGGGGATGGCTCGACGAGGCGCGCAAGCTCGGCGAGGTCAAGGACGTGAGCGGGCTCTCATTTCAGCGGGACATCGGGATGGTGGCGGAGGTCGCCCTGCATGACGACGGCGCCCCCTGCTTCGTCTTCGACGAGATCCCGGGAACCATCCCGGGTAGCCGGGTGCTGGTCAATTTCTTCGGCGGCAAGCGCAAGAACATGACGCTCGGCTTTCCGCCGGATCTCGGCAAGGTCGATCTGAGCGAAGGCTTCCGCACGAGCTTCATGGCGCCGATGACACGCATCGCTCCGACATACGTCGATCGCGGTCCGATCCTCGATAACGTGATGCGGGGTGCTGACGTGGACATCGCCCGTTTTCCTGCGCCTAAATGGCATGAGCCGGACGGCGGGCGGTACATCGGGACGGGCAGCTTCAATGTCAGCCGCGATCCCGACGAGGGATGGATCAATTGCGGCACCTACCGGGTGATGATCCACGATGCCAAAACCGCGGGCTTCTACATCTCGCCCGGCAAGCATGGCCGGCAGATGCGCGACAAGTATACGGCGCGCAACGAGCCGATGCCGGTTGCGGTCATATGCGGCGGCGATCCAATGACCTTCCTCATGGCATGCAGCGAAGTGCCCTATGGGGTGTGCGAGTACGAGATCGTCGGCGGCATGCGCGGCAAGCCGGTCGAGGTGATCAAGGGCCCGGTCACCGGACTGCCCATCCCTGTCAATGCGGAGATCGTGCTCGAAGGCTTTGTCCAGCCCGGAAACGAGCGGACCGAAGGCCCGTTTGGCGAATGGACCGGGTATTTCGCCAGCGATGTGCGCGCCGAGCCGGTGCTCGACGTCAAGGCGGTCTACTACCGGAACAATCCCATTCTCCTGGGCTGCGCGCCCCAGCGGCCGCCCGATGAGATCTGCCGCTATCGCGCGGTGCTGCGCTCGGCTCTGCTGCGCGAGAGCATCGCCAAAGCGGGCGTGCCGGGCGTCACCGCCGCCTGGGCGCATGAAGTCGGCAATGCCAGGCTCCTTCTCGGCGTTGCCATTACCCAGCGCTATCCCGGCCATGCCAAGCAGGCCGGCCACATCGCCGCGATGTGTCACGTCGGGGCTTATTGCGGGCGCTATGTAATCGTGGTCGATGACGACATCGACGTGTCCGACCTGCAGGAGTTGGTCTGGGCCATGCTTACGCGCTCGGATCCTGCAACTTCAATCGACATCATCCGCAATGCCTGGTCGACCCCGCTCGATCCGCGCATAGAGCCCGAGCGCAAGGCCGTGGGCGACAATACCAACAGCCGCGCCGTCATCGATGCCTGCCGGCCCTGGCACTGGCGCGACAAGTTCCCGAAGGTCAACGTGCCGACCCAGGAGGAGCGCCGCATCGCCCAGGAGAAATTCGGGCATCTGTTTCGTTGACCATGCGGTCAATACCTCCGCCTGAAAGGGGGGAGGTCGGCTCCCCCCTCGGGCGGAGCCGGGTGGCCTTCACTCGCCTGCGATGGTCGCCAACTCGCGCTGAGGAACCCGAACCCCATTGGACAGTATTTGCTTTGAGGTAAAGCAAATACAGTCGGCCACCCCCTTTCAGGGGAAGGTATTGCGCCCGCGCAATTTTCGTGGCCTTGCTGTAGGCTTGATCGCGGCTGGCGGAGAGTTTCGAATGCGGCGTCTCATCATTGGCATGACCGGATCGACCGGTGCCATTTTCGGCGTGCGCATGCTCGAGGCGCTCAGGGGAAGCGATGTCGAGAGCCACCTGATCGTCAGCAAATGGGCGCAGCGCACCCTCGAGCACGAGACCCGCTACACCGTCGAGCAGGTGAGGGGGCTCGCCAATGTGGTGCACAGCCCCGGCGATATGGGCGCCTCCATCTCGTCCGGCTCGTTCAAGACCGACGGCATGGTGGTGATCCCCTGCTCCGTACGCACGCTCGGCTGCATCGCCAGCGGCTATGGCGAGCATCTCGTTCACCGCGCGGCGGATGTAGTGCTCAAGGAGCGGCGACGGCTGGTGCTGGTGGTGCGCGAGACGCCGCTTTCCGAGGTTCACCTGGAGAACATGCTCAAGCTTGCCCGCATGGGGGTTTCGATCGTGCCGCCGGTGCCCGCCTTCTACAACCATCCGCAGACCGTCGATGACATCGTCCATCACATCGTCGCACGGGTGCTCGACCAGTTCGATATACCCGCGCCGTTTGCCAAACGCTGGGATGGCCACCTGCATACCGCCACCAGGATCGCGAGCGTGGCGAGTCCCGGTGCGAAGAGCGGAACCTGAGGAGCAGCACGATGCCGCAGTTCACCTATGATCACATCCATCTGCGCAGCCCCGATCCGGAGGCGACCGCGCAATTCTATGAGCGCATGTTCGGCGCCGAGGTGGTGCGCAGCATGCAGCAGGGCAAGCCGCGCATCGACCTCAGGCTTGGCGGCGCCAACATCTTCATCGCACCGGTTGCTTCCGGCGACGGGGTCCACCCGCCACCCACCACCCCTTATCAGGGGCTCGATCATTTCGGTCTTTCGGTTAGCGGCATCGATGCCGTGGTTGCCGAGCTCAAGGCCAAGGGCGCCGAGTTCACGCGGGAGCCGACCACGGTTCGCCCGGGCGTGCGCGTTGCCTTCCTGCGCGGTCCGGAAGGCGTATCGATCGAGTTGCTCGACCGCAACGTTTGAGGCCTTCCCATGGCGCAGAAGCAGTTTGCAGTTACGCGC
Organism: Xanthobacteraceae bacterium; assembly: GCA_036557665.1. Classification (GTDB taxonomy): domain Bacteria; phylum Pseudomonadota; class Alphaproteobacteria; order Rhizobiales; family Xanthobacteraceae; genus VAZQ01. Next base: position 42,978 of record DATBHG010000029.1, read on the forward strand.
AGCGAGGAGGAATGGAGGTCGCTGCTCACCCCCGAGCAATACGAGGTAATGCGAGGGCATGGTACCGAGGCGCCGGGGAGTTGCGCCCTCAATTACGAGAAACGTGCCGGGACATTTTCCTGCGCGGGATGCGGACAGACCCTGTTCGTGTCCAAGACCAAGTTCGAGAGCGGCACCGGTTGGCCGAGCTTCAACGATCCGGTCGGGGGCTCGGTCGAGACCTCGAGCGACACAAGCTACGGGATGGTTCGCACCGAGGTGCACTGCAGCAGGTGCGGCAGCCATCTCGGTCACGTATTCGATGACGGTCCGCCGCCCACCCATCTGCGCTACTGCATCAACGGCGTGGCGATGAATTTCCAACCGGCGTAAGGGCGACCCACTGGGTCGCCCTGGGCGCGGCGGTGCCGCGCCCCTGCGCAATCACATGATTCATGCCGGACGATGTAGGGCGGGTTTCAAACCCGCCCCTGCGGACGAGCCATCGTTCTCGCATCTGATCGAGGACAGCGCCCGCGGCGCGCCACTGTCGCCGGCGAGCTTGCTCTGTGCGTTGGAGCTGGCTACGGTCGTCGCCTTCAACGCACAAGGCAACCACGATGATAGATTTCTACGCGCTGACCAGCCCCAACGTGCAGAAGATTTACATCATGCTCGAGGAATGCGGTCTGCCCTACAAGGAGTATTTCGTCGACGTGTGGAAAGGCGATCAGTTCAAGCCGGAGTTCCTCAAGCTCAATCCGAACGCCAAGATCCCCCTCATCGTCGATCACGACGGCCCCGGCGGCAAGCCTTTCACCGTCTTCGAATCGGGCGCCATTCTACTTTATCTTGCGGACAAGACGGGCAAGCTCCTGCCCACGGACATGGCCAAAAAGTACGAGACGCTCCAATGGCTGCTCATCCAGCTCACCGGAGTCGGGCCGATGCTCGGCCAGTGGACGCATTTCAAGCTGTTCGCGCCCAAGGGCAACGATTATTCCATGGCACGCTACACGTCGGAGATTAAGCGACTTTACCAACTCCTGGAGCAGCGGCTTGGTCAGGCGCACTATCTGGGCGGCGACGAGTATTCCATCGCCGACATCGCGACCTTCCCGTGGACGCGCAATCATGAGACGCACGGCGTCAAGTGGGACGACCATCCTCGTCTGGGCCGCTGGTTCGACGCGATCAACGAGCGTTCGGCGGTGAAGGCAGCGCTCGCCAAGGTCGCGGCCATCAAGTCGACGCGCGAGACCGCGTCTGAGGACGACAAGGACCGATTCTTCGGCCGCGGCCGCTATGCCCGCGCCTGAGCGATGCTTGTAGGGCGGGTTGGCCGCGTAACCCGCCATCCGGCCGCGGATTCGGTGGGTTACGCTGCACAAATCGGCTGCGAGCAGCCGACTTGCGCAGCTGACCTACCCTACAATTCTAAAACAATAGAGTAATACGAATGTGACGACGCATGGCAGCGATTCAGCAAATAGAGACTCGCCCGGGGGTTGCTTACGCCGAGCATGACGGGGTCTCGCTCGCGGGCGATCTCTATGTTCCCGCGGGGCAGGGCCCGTTTCCGGCGCTCGTTGCGGTTCATGGGGGTGGCTGGCAGGCCGGGGTGCGCAGCACGTTTCAATACTGGGGCGCGTATCTGGCCGAGCGCGGTCATGTGCTGTTCGCCATCAGCTACCGGCTGGCGAAGAAGGGGCGCAAGATGTTCCCGCAGGCTGTGCACGACGTGCTCGCCGCCGTGCAGTTCGTGCGCGGCAATGCGGGCGCGTTTAGAGTCGATCCCGACCGGATCGCGCTCCTCGGTGCCTCCGCCGGCGCGCACTTGGCGAGCCTGGCGGCTCTCGGGGGAGAGAGCGCGATTTTCAAAGGTGCCTATCCGGGCGATGCGCATGCGAACGTGAGCACCAAGGTGAAAGCCTTGGTCGGCGTCTATGGCGTCTACCACCTCATGGAGATGTGGCAGCGCTATCAGCTCCAGAGTCCGCGGGACAACAACATCGAGAACTTCCTGGGAGCGGCGCCCATGGACGACCCCCGTCTCTATTTCGAGGCATCGCCCATCAACTACGCAACCTTCGCCAACAATCACATCGGCGTTTTCCTTAGCGTCGGCACCGAGGATGATCTGGTCGACCGGCTCGCGCAGACCGATGCTTTTCTGTTGCGGCTGAAGCAGGCCAATTTCTATGCGCGTTCGTGCATCGTGCAGGGCGCGCCGCATTACTGGCTCAGCGATCCCATCGACGAGGCGCGCAGCTACTCCGGCTTCATGGCGCCCCGATTGATGCGTTTCCTGAAGGAACGGCTGTGAAATCCGTTGCATCCGAGCTCGCCGTCTTGCTGCGCACCGTGCGTCGGCCCGGCGATTTTTTTACCTCCGGCACGATCGATCTGCCTTCGCTGCGGCTGGAAGTCGATGGCGTGGGGGTTATTGCGTTGCCGCTCTTGCCGGTGCAGGCGGAGCAGCTCGTGGCCGCCGCTGAGCGCGCACCATATGGCCGCGGCATGGAGACCGTGGTCGACACGCAGGTGCGGCGGACTTGGCAGATCGACGCGGATCGGGTGCGGATCACGGGCAAGCATTGGCCACCCACAATCGATTCAATCCTCGCGCGTGTCGGAGAGGGCCTTGGTGTAAGCGGTTCGATCACGGCCGAGCTTTACAAGCTCCTGATCTACGACCAGGGCAGCTTCTTTGTGAGTCATCGCGATACCGAGAAGGCATCCGGGATGTTCGCCACTCTCGCGATCGTTCTGCCATCGCTTTCGGCGGGCGGTGAGCTCATTGTGAGACACAAAGACCGCCAAGTCCGGCTCGATCTTCGCTGCGAAGACCCCTCGGAAGCAGCCTTTGCAGCCTTCTATGCGGATTGCGTCCATGAAGTGCTCCCAGTTACCGAAGGCTGCCGTCTGACCTTGGTCTACAATCTGATCCGTCATGGGAAGGGACCCAAACCTGAGCCGCCAAGCTACGTGGCTGAGCAAGCGCGCATTGCAGATCTGTTGCAGTTATGGGCCGCAAGCAAGCGATCGCTTGATGATGAAATGCCGGAGAAGCTGATCTATCCGTTGGAGCACGCCTACACCGAGGCTGAGATCGGATTCCCCGCCCTCAAAGGCGTTGATGCCGCGGTCGCGGGCGCGCTCACGACGGCGGCGCAGCAGGCGGATTGCGATCTCCATCTCGCGCTCCTGACTATTGAGGAAAGCGGGGCTGCGGAATACGCCGATGATTACCGATCGCGCAGGCGCCGGTCGGAGCCGCAACTCGAAGCCGGCGAAGTGTTCGATCGCCACGTCGAGCTTTCCGAGTGGCGGCTGCCCGACGGAAGCCATTCTCCTCTGGGGGCGCTTCCGGTCGCGGACAATGAGCTGTCTCCTCCGGATGCATTGGAGGACATGGAGCCCGACGAGGAAGAATTTCAGGAGGCCACCGGCAACGAGGGGCCTTCGTTCGACCGCGTCTATCATCGTGCTGCGCTTGTCGTTTGGCCACGCGGACGCAAGCTTGCAGTGCTGAACCAAGCCGGACTGCATGCCACCCTGCCTTTGCTGGGCGACCTTGCCGAGCGCTGGGCCGCGAGCGGCGAAAGCGACCAATCCTCACTCTGGCGTGAAGCGCACGAGCTTGCCGGGCACATGCTGTCCACCTGGCCGAGCGAGAGATGGTATCGCGACCGGGGCGAGATGCTGAGCGCGGGCGCGCGCATGCTCACATATTTGGTTCGTCTCGGCGACACAGTGCGGCTCGACGCGTTCCTTGCGGACGTTGCTCCCGGCGGATTGCACGATAAACGCGACAACGATGCCATTCTCGCCGCGCTCGATCGCCTGCCCCCGGACCGAAGCATCGCATTGCTTGAGCGAATCGTCGCTGGCGCTGCTGTCGCATCGCTGAGCACTTGTGGCGATTTGCTGGCCCGCGCCACGCTGGGTAAGCCACGGCTGGAGCGACCCTGTCTCGCTGGTGTTGCGACCGCCCTGATCGATGCATTGCCAGGAGACCCGGCGGGCGCGGCGCCGCGTGCGCCGTGGCAGGAGCGTACCCCGCCGATTGAAACTGGCTTCATTGTCGACCTGCTCACCGCGCTTGTGCACATCGATGAAAAGCTGGCGAAACGCGCAGCGGAGTACATGCTGGCATGGCCCAAGACTTACAGCTTGGATCACGTCCTCATCTCGGCCGTTCGCCGGCTGGTCGCGACGGGCGAGCTGAACCGGTCGGCAGCGGTGCAGCAGCTACGTACTGCGTGCCTCCATCACCTTCGAGGCCGTATTGCCGAGCCGCTGGAGCCGCCGAAAGACTGGAGCCGTGACAGTGCCGTGTCCTGCCATTGTCCTCACTGCACTGAGCTCGGTCGTTTCCTTGCCGATCCATGCCGTCCGTCATGGATCTTCAAGGCGATCGAATTCGATCGCAGGCATGTCGAGGATGCCATCCGAAAGGCTGGCTGCGACCTTGACGTAAAGACGGATCGCCGCGGCCGCCCCTTCAGCCTGCTCTGCACGAAGAATCAGGCCAGCTACGGGCGGCGTGCGAAGCAGCGCAAGTCGGACCTGGAGAATCTTGCCGCGCTGAGCCCGCATTGATGTCATCGACCCAATCCACCATCGCTGGCGGGAAAGGAAGGTCTCTGGTCATGGCCAAGGGCAGCTCAAGGAAGAAGGGGTCGGGGGCGCCTGCTCTGAGGGTCATCAGCGGTGGAAAAGGCGCCCGGGGAGAACCGGATCAGCAAGAAAAAACGAGTAGAGCGCGTACCGGTAGTGACCGGACTTCCCGCGGCAAGCGCGTGAAGCTCGATCTGGAGACCTGGCACGCGCTCAACCTGCTTACGCGCGATCGCATGATGACGTTTCAGGAGCTGGCAGACGAGGCGTTCCGTGATCTCTTGCGCAAGCACGGCCGCCCGACCGACCTCAAGGACGCGTTGCGCCGCAGCTTGAAGGATGCAAAGCCGCGCCCGCCGGGTCACCGCCGGAAAACCAAGCCGCGCAATGGCGAAGCTTGAATCGGAGGAGCATCAGGCCATGAACAGGCCCGAGCATAGGATCTTTTCTCCTCGTTCAACCAACCCAGCTTTGAATTTTCAGGCCTCGGATGCGTCGAAACTCGGCTGAAAAATCAAGTTTCCCTTATTAGCCCAGAGGCAATTTCGCGCAACGTCCTCCCCGATCGGCGAGGTTTGGATGCTGCGGAGCCGCCGCGGAACGGTGTGTGTTGCTCAGGCCTTGTCCAGGAACGCCTTGAGCGCGGCGAGCTCTTTCTGCTCCCCGGCAAAATCGTCCGCGATCTGCTCGTAGAAATGCGCCGCCCCGGCATAGAGCTCGTGCGCGGCAGGGTCGTCGCCGACGAAACCGGCGATCTCGTGCATCTCCGCCACCCACCGATAGGCCTTGGGCGGCATCATCGACAGGCTGCGTTTGAGCCAGCCCAGCATCTGCGCCTGGCTGCCCTTGAGCTCGGCCAGAAGCGCGTCGGCCGTGCCGCCCCGCGTCGCGGCGAGCAGCATGGCAGCGCCGAGCGCCTGCGTTCCCTTGGTGATGCCCGCATACGACATCTTCAACGCCGACGCCGTGCTGAGCGGGCCGTCGAGGACGCGCACGTCGAGGCCGAATTCCCGCAGTTGCGCAAACCGCTGTGCCTCGCGACCCGAGGCGTAGAGCCGCGGCCCCGCATCGCCCGGCACGGGGGGCTGGCCGATGATGCCGGCATCGACGAAGGGCGCGCCGGTGGGCGCGAGCACGGCCGCGATGCGCTCCACCGTTCTCGGGTTCACCGCGTTGCAATCCACAAACACCGGCTTGCTGTTGCTCGCGCCCAGCGCCGGCGCAAACCGCTGCGCAAGCCCAACCGCGTCGCCCGGCGGCAGGATCGAAAGAATGAGATCCGCCGCGATGATCTCGTCGTCGCTGGCGGAGATCATGCCGGCGGCCTGCGCGCGCCGGCGTGTCTCCTCGCTGCGGCCGTGGAGCGACGTGAGCACCTTGAGCCCATGCTCGACCAGCCGCTTGCCCACCGCGGCGCCCATCATGCCCGGGGCGATGACGGCAACAACAGGGTTCATGACGCTCTCTCCCGTAGTTAAACGCCCGATTTGCACCGGGCGAGGCGTATCGGCAAGGGGTTGCATTACCCTACGAGCCGATTTGTAGGGCGTGCTCTAACGGCCCTTGGCAAAAACCGGCGTGCGCTTCTGCAGGAAGGCGCGCACGCCCTCGGCATAGTCGGTGCCAGGCTCGCCTCCCGCTGCATCTCGCGCTCGAGATCGAGTTGGGTGTCGAGATCGTTGTTCCACGATTCATCGAGCGCGCGTTTGGTGAGCGCAAGGGCCACGGCCGGCGCCGCGGCAAAATGCCGGCATAGCTTGTGGGCTTCGTCGAGCAATGCGCCGTCGTCGACCGCCTTCCAGATCAGTCCCCATGCTTGCGCCTTTTCCGCGGGCAGCGGCTCCCCGGTGAGCGCCAATGCCCGCGCCCGCGCCGGGCCGACGAGCCGCGGCAGCGACCAGGTGCCGCCGCAGTCGGGAACGAGCCCGATCCGAATGAAGGCCTGCACGAAACTTGCAGAGCGTGCCGCCAGAACGATGTCGCAGGCCAAGGCCACGTTCGCCCCGGCGCCGGCGGCGATGCCGTTGACGGCCGCGACCACAGGGAAGGGGAGGGCACGCAGCTTGCGCAGGAGTGGATTGTAGTAGGTCTCAAGTGAGCTTGCGCCCACGATCGGCTCGCCTTGCGGCGATACCCGCTCGTTGAGATCCTGCCCGGCGCAGAACGTCCGCCCGGCTCCGGTCAACAGCAGCGCGCGACAGGCGCCGTCGCTTTCAGCCTCATCGATCGCGCGCCGGAGCTCGTCGAGCATTCTCTCCGAGAATGCATTGAGCCGTCGCGGTCGATTGAGCGTAATGCTGCGATAGCCGGCATGGCGCTCGACCAGGACCGTGTTGTCTTCCATGATGGACTCCTGTCGGAACGTGGGCGAGGCGCGCTGCCGTATGCGCCGTTGCGGCCCATTGCATCTTGGCCGCAACAATAAGAGAAATAGGCCGGGTGCTGGAAACTTTTGATTTGGGAGGATGCAAATGGTTGCCGGATCGCCGACGAAACTCGCCCGTCCGGGTGTAACCCGCCGCGGCTTCGCCGTAGGCGCGGGCGTTGCCGGCCTGCTTGCCGCCTCGCCGCGGCAGAGCGCGCGCGCCCAAACGGGCGCTCTGAAAGTGGGCGTCCTGCTGCCGCGCTCGGGCGCACAGGCCGGCATCGGCCAGGATTGCCAGCGCGGGGTCGAGATCGCGCCGCCGATCTTCAAGGAGCTGGGGCTGCCGGAGCTCGCCATCATGAGCGCGGATACCGAGACCTCGGTGGAGGTCGCCCGCGCGCGCGCCGAGAAGCTGATCAACGACGGCGCGCAGCTTCTGGTGGGGGCGTTCGACTCCGGCCAGAGCACCGCGATCGCGCAGGTAGCGGAGCAGAAAGGCATCCCGTTCGTCATCAACATCGCCGCCGCGCCGCAGATCACGGAGCAGGGCTACAAGTTCGTGTTCCGCAACTTCCCGACTGCGGGCATGATCCTCAGCGATGCCTTCGTCAATCAGAAGGAGATCTTCGGGGTCGTTGGCGCCGCGCCGAAATCGGTGGTGTTCATGCACGTCAACGATACCTTCGGCACTGCCATGCAGAAGGGCATCAGCGCGGTGTTTCCCAAATTCGACATGCCCTACAAGATCGTCGAGCAGATCTCGTACGATGCCACGGCGCGCGATCTCTCGGTCGAGGTGGCCAAAGCCAAGGCCACCGGCGCCGACGCGCTGCTCATGGTGAGCCGGCTCAACGATGCGATCCTGCTCACCCGCGAGCTGATCAAGCAACGCTGGAGTCCGATGGCAGTGCTCAGCATGGGACCGGGCTGGTACGAGGACCAGTATCTCAAGACGCTGGGCAAGATGTCCGACGGGCCCATGAGCTTCGTGCCCTGGTACGACCCGCACAAGAAGCTGACCGGCCGCCTGGAGGAGGCCCTGGCCAAAGCCTATCCGGGGATCAACCTCAATACCAATCACGTCTATACGTTCGAGGCCTTGCTCGTCGCGGCCGACGCGTTCAAGCGGGCGCGCTCGACCGACCCGAAGGCGCTCGCCGATGCCATTCGCACCACCGACATCACCGACAACGTGAGCATCGGCCCGGGGATACAGTTCGATGCCAAGGGGCAAAACGACAAGCTCAAGAACGCGGCCATCCAGAATCGCGGCGGCAAGCTCCTCACCGTGGCGCCGAAGGCGGCGTCCAACGCCAAGGCCGAGCTGCCGATGACCCCCTACGACAAGCGCTCGTGACCGGCGCTGTAGGGTGGGTTAGCCGCACGGTACGGCTGCAGGCAGCCGAATCGTGCGGCGTAACCCACCGCCACCCGGGGAAACATCTGAGCCCCGAACGGCGGGTTACGCCGGCAAGCCGGCTGGAGCCGGCTCGCTGGCTGACCCGCCCTACAGATTCGGCATAGCGGTGCCGGCAGCGATCTATCTCAACGTCGCGATCAGCGGTCTGCTCACGGGCCTGGTCTACGGGCTGATGGCGCTCGGCCTCTCCGTGATTTTCGGCGTCGTACGCGTGGTCAATTTCGCCCATGGCGAGATGATGGCCATCGCCATGTATCTTGCCGTCGTCCTGTTCGATACGCTGGGGCTCGATCCGCTCGTTCTCGTCGTCCCGCTTGCCGGCGTGCTGTTCGTGCTCGGCTACGCCCTGCAGGCCGGCATCATCAATCCATTCATCAACCGCCCGGAGCACAGCCAGTTCATCCTGCTGGTCGCCATCGCGATCATCATCACCAACGTTCTCCTGATCGTGTTCGGGCCCGACGCCCGCAGCGTGCAGACCGGCTATTCCTTCGACAGCTTTGCCGTCGGCCCGCTGATCGTGGATGCGACCAAGGTCTATGCCGCGGCGGGCACGGTGGTGATTGCGGCTGCGCTGTTCGCATTCTTCCGTCATGCCTCCCTGGGCAAAGCGATTCGCGCCTGCGCCGACAACTATACCGGGGCGCTGGTGGCGGGGCTCGATGTCAAACGGCTCTATGCCCTCACCTTCGGTCTCGGCGCCGCCTGCGTCGGGGCGGCCGGCTCCATGCTCGTCCTGCTCATCGACGTCACGCCTGCGCTCGGACCTGCATATACGCTGCTCGCCTTCATCATCGTGATCACCGGCGGGCTCGGCTCGATGCCGGGCGCGCTCGTCGGCGGGGTCTTGATCGGGCTCGCGGAAGCCCTTGCCGGCCTGTTTTTCACGCCGTCGGCCAAGAGCATGTTCTCCTTCGGATTGCTGGTGTTGATCTTGCTGTTGCGGCCGCAAGGCCTGCTCGCACGGAGAGCCTGATGCATCCGTTCCGGGCAGCCGTCCCGGGCCGCGCATACGTTCTGCTGGCGCTTCTCATCGCGCTGCTGTGCGCCGCCCCCTGGGTTGCGAGCGACTACCTCCTCACGGTCCTGATCACGATCCTTTATCTCGCCTATGTCGGCCAGGCCTGGAACGTGATGATGGGCTTCGCCGGCCAGCTTTCTCTGGGGCACGCGATCTATGTCGGGCTCGGCGCCTATGCCGCCGCCGTCCTCTACGTGCATTTCGGCATTGCGCCGTGGATCGGCATGCTTGCGGCGGTCGCGAGCGCCGCGGCGTGCGGCGCGCTGATCGGATATCTCGCGTTTCGCTTCGGTGTCGGAGGCGTATATTTCGCCATTCTCACCATCGCCTTTGCCGAGTTCGCGCGCATCGGCTTCGATCATTTCGGCTGGGTGGGCGCTTCCGCCGGCTTCTTCCTGCCGGTGGCGAACTACGCGCGCAACGATCTCTGGCACCTGCGCGGCGATCCCGCGATGTTCTACTACGTGATGCTGGCGCTCACCGCCGCCGGCCTCGCACTCTGCCACGCGCTCGTGCGGAGCAGGACCGGTTATTACTGGCAGGCGATCCGCGAGGACGAGGAGGCGGCGCGCTCGCTCGGCATCGACACGTTCCGCTACAAGATGATTGCGGTGGTCATCTCGGGCGCCATGACCGCGGTCGCCGGCGTATTCTTCGCGTTCTATTACAACAATCTCTTCCCCGAGCAGGTCTTCAACATCACGCGCTCGATCGAGATCATTCTCGGCCCGATCATCGGCGGGATCGGCGCGCCGTTCGGCCCGATCGTCGGCGCCTTCCTGCTCACCGGAGCCTCGGAGCTCATGCAGAACCTGCTGGCCGCCGTCGGCCTCGACGTGCCCGGCGCCAAGCAGGTGTTCTACGGCGTCGCTCTCCTCCTGGTCGTTATCGCCCTGCCCGGCGGCGTGTGGCCGTGGCTCGCAGCCCGGCTGCGGCTGACGCAGTCGTAGCGATGAGCGACCTTCTCGCGGTGCAAGGGATCAGCAAGCGATATCGCGGTCTTCTTGCCGTTGACGACGTGACTTTTCGCGTCCCGCACGGATCGATCTTCGCGGTCATCGGTCCCAACGGCGCCGGCAAGACGACGCTGTTCAACATGATTGCCGGCGTGATCGCGCCGGACCGCGGCCGCATCAGTCTTGCCGGCGCGCGGATCGACGGCGCTCGCCCCGACGAGATTTGCCGGCGCGGGATCGGCCGCACCTTTCAGATCGTGCGGCCGTTTCCCGCGCTTTCCGTCGAGGACAACGTGGTGATCGGCGCCATGCTGCACCGGCACGACCTTCGCGCGGCGCGCCGGCACGCCCATGAGATACTCGAGCGGCTCGATCTGCTTGCCAGGCGTTCGCAGATCGCAGCGACCCTGACGCTGCCCGACCGCAAGCGTCTGGAGCTCGCTCGCGCGCTCGCCACCGGCCCGAAGCTTCTGCTGCTCGACGAGGTCATGGCGGGGATGCGGCCTGCCGAAACCGACCGCATGGTAGCCGTCCTCACCGCGCTCAACCGCGAGAGCGGCCTCACCATCCTGCTGATCGAGCACGTCATGCGCGCGGTGGTGGCGCTCGCCGGACGGGTCCTGGTGCTGCATCACGGCGCCGCGATCGCCGAAGGGCCGCCGGAGGCGGTGATGCGCGAGCCTGCGGTGGTGGCGTCCTATCTCGGCGCCGAGGCGCTCGCATAGATGCTGCGCGTCGAGGACCTGGAGGTCTTCTACGGCGATGCGCAGGCGCTCGACCGGGTATCGCTCGAAATCCGCGAAGGCAGCATCGTCGCGATCGTGGGGGCAAACGGCGCGGGCAAGACCTCGCTCATCCGCACCGTTGCGGGCATGCATCGGCCCGCGCGCGGCCGCATCCGCTTCCGCGATACCGACATCACCGGCTGGGAGGCTCACCGCATCTGCAATCTCGGCGTCGGCCAGGTCGCGGAGGGACGCCAGATATTTCCCACGCTTTCCGTCATCGAGAATCTGGAGGTCGGCGCCATGCTGTCGCGGGCGCGCAGCCGGCGGACCCAGAGCCTCGAGCGCGTCTACGCTCTGTTCCCGGTGCTTGCCGAGCGGTCGGCGCAACGGGCAGGCACGCTGTCGGGCGGCGAGCAGCAGATGCTCGCCATCGGCCGCTGTCTGATGGGGGCGCCCGAGCTCGTCATGTTCGACGAGCCCTCGCTCGGGCTCGCGCCTGCGATCGTCCAGGACGTCTTGCGCACCATCCGCGACCTCAACCGCGATGGGCTCACCTGTGTGCTGGTGGAGCAGAACGTCGCCGCCTCGCTCAAGCTCGCGGCCCATGCCTACGTGCTCGAGAACGGACGCATCACGCTTTCCGGCCCCGGCGAGGCGCTGTTGGCCGACGATCGCGTGCGCCGCGCCTATCTGGGTGTGTAGGGCGGGTTAGATTAGATTAGCCGCGAACCGGCTTCGGTTCGTGGCGTAACCCGCCGTGGCGCGATACGGCACGGTGACAGGTTCTTACCGGGCCTGCGCTTGCGCCTGCCCGCGCCGGTATGCAACGTCCCGCCTGCCGGCGCGGCCGGCAGTGTAAGGAGGACGTGATGAAGCTGTATTTTGCCCCCGGCGCCTGCTCTCTCTCGCCGCATATCGTGATGCGCGAGACGGGCGCCAATTACCAGCTCGAGCAGGTCAACAATCAGGAGAAGAAGACCAAATCCGGCGCCGACTACTGGAGCATCAATCCCAAAGGGCAGGTCCCTGTCCTGGAATTCGACAGCGGGGAGCGCCTCACCGAGGGACCGGTGATCGTCCAGTGGATCGCCGACCAGAACCCGAATGCCGGGCTGATCCCGGCTGCGGGCAAGCCCGAGCGTTACCGCGTGCAGGAATGGCTCAACTTCATCACCTCGGAGCTGCACAAGAGCTTTGGCCCGGTGTTTCGGCCGACCACACCCGACGCCTACAAGGAGATCTCGAAGGAGAATCTCGGCAAGCGCTTCGATTGGCTGGACAAGCAGCTCGCCGGCAAGCAGTACCTGATGGGCAGCCAGTTCACGGTGGCGGACGCGTATCTCTACACCGTCCTGCGCTGGACCTCGCGCATCGGCATCGACCTCGCCAAGTGGCCCAATCTCAAGGCCTATGTCGACCGCGTGGGCGCCCGCCCCAAGGTGCAGGAGGCGCTCAAGGCCGAGGGCCTGGCGGCCTAGCCGCACTTCCCGCCGTGCGTAGGGGCGAGGCATGCCTCGCCCCTACGAATCCATTGCATCAAATCACATTGTTGCGCTCTTACCCCGCGGCCTGGCCGATGGCGACGGTGAGCGTGCCGACCCCGGCAATCTCGCATGCGAGCTTGTCGCCGGGCACCGTCGCGGCGACGCCGGAGGGGGTTCCGGTCATGATCACGTCGCCGGCGGAAAGCTCGACCATCTCGCTGAGCTTGCCGATCACCTCGGGCACGCTCCAGATCATCTGGGCGAGATCGCCGTCCTGACGCACCTTGCCGTTGACCGTAAGCGCGATGCGGCCCTTGCGCGGGTGGCCGATCCTGGCGGCGGGCGCCAGCGCCCCGCACGGCGCCGAGGCGTCGAACGCCTTGCCGATCTCCCACGGCCGTTTCATGTCGCGCGAGGCGATCTGCAGGTCGCGGCGGGTGAGATCGATGCCGGCCGCATAGCCGAAGATGCAGTCGAGCGCCCGCTCGGGCTTGATGTTGCGTCCGCCCGAGCCGAGCGCCACCACCAGCTCGACCTCGTGATGCATGTCCCTGGTCAGCGGCGGGTAGGGCACGGTTGCGCCGTCGGGCACGATGGCATCGGCCGGCTTGGAGAAGAAGAACGGAGGGTCGCGCACATCATGGCCCATCTCGCGGATGTGCTCCTCGTAGTTGCGCCCCACGCACCAGATGCGGCGCACCGGAAAAGTCTGCCGCGTCCCTGCCACCGCGATTACGGGCCGCGCGGGCGGGGTGATGACATACCTGTTTGCGTCTTCGCTCATCGGATTCCGGATGTCAGAGGACAGATGTCAGAGGACAGATGTCGGAGGATGTCGGACCTCAGAGAACGGATTTCAACGGACCGCGAGCTGCGGCGTGACCGGATCGATCTGTTCTCCTTCCTCTGTCCTCCGTCATCTGTCCTCTGTCATCTGTCCTCTGGTCGCGCAGCTGCAGCCGGTAGAACGAGGCGTAGCGGCCGCCCTTGCGCAGCAGCTCGTCGTGCCGGCCTGCCTCGGCGACCGTGCCTTCCTCGATCACGAAGATGCGGTCGGCGTCCACCACCGTGTGCAGGCGGTGCGCGATGACGATGGTCGTTCGCCCGCGGCACAGATGCTCGATGGCGCCCTGCACCTGGCGCTCCGATTCCGAATCGAGCGAGGCGGTCGCCTCGTCGAGCAGGATGAGGTGCGCGTCCTTGAGCAGCGCGCGGGCGACCGCGATGCGCTGGCGCTCGCCGCCTGCGACCTGGGTCCCGTGCTCGCCGACGGGCGTGTCGTAGCCGCGCGGAAACGCGGTGATGAAATCATGGGCGTAGGCCGCGCGCGCCGCGGCCATGATGTCGGCCTCGCTCGCGCCGGGGCGGCCGACCGCGATATTGTCGCGGATCGAGCCGCGAAACAGGAACACGTCCTGGCCGACATAGGCGATCTGGCTGCGCAGCGAGCGGCGCGACACCGCGGCGATGCTCTGGCCGTCGATGACGATGCTGCCGCTGTCCGCCTCGTGCAGCCGCAGCAGCAGGTTGAAGATGGTGGACTTGCCGCCGCCGGACGGGCCGACCAGCGCGGTGACCTTTCCCGCCTCGGCGACGAACGACAGGTTCCTGATGACCCGCTCTCCCGCCCGATAGGCGAACGCAACGTTGGCGAGCTCGACGCGTCCGGCGGAGAGCTTGAGCGCAGGCTTCTCCTCGTCCGGGGTCTCGGTCGGGGGATGATCGATGATGTCGAACAGGATGCGCACCCCGACCAGCCCGCTGTTGAGGTCCAGGTTGAGGCGGGCCAGCCGCTTGGCGGGCTCGTAGGCGAGCATGAAGGCGGCGAGGAAGGAGAAGAACTGCCCCGGCGTGGCTCCGGTCGCGATCACCCGAAAGCCGCCGTAGACCAGCGCGATCGCCACGGCAAACCCGCCGAGCGTCTCCATCAGCGGACCGGAGCGGAAGGCGACCGCCGCCCACTTGTTGGATTCCCGCTCGAGGTTGGCGACATGAGCATCGAAGCGCGCCCGCATCGCGTCCTCGAGCGTAAACGCCTTGACGGTACGGATGCCCTGCACCCCTTCCTGCAGCGTCTCGAGAATGCGCGTATTGCCGGTGAATTGCTGGTGCGCGATCGTCTTGATCCGGTGCACCAGCTTGCGCAGGAAGAGCATCGCCGGGGGCATGACGATGATGCTGAACAGCGACATGACCGGATCCTGCACCGCCATGACGGTGGCGAGGCCGATCAGCGAGAGGAGATCGCGTCCGATCGCGGTGATGAGCAGGTTGAGGACCTGTGTCGCCGCCGCCGCGCCGGTCGTGAGCCGCGCGATGAACTCGGTGCTGTGGCGGTCGGAAAAGAAGCTGATGTTGTGCTGCAGCAGCCGCGCGAACAGCCGGCGCTGGTTGTCGGCAATGATCCTGTTGCCGATGCGCGCCATGATCACCGATTGCCCGTAGGTGGCCATTCCCTTGATCGCGAACAGCGTGGCGGTCACCAGCGCCAGCACGATGATCCCCGGCAGGTTCTGGTCGACATAGGCGGCGTTGATCACGTTGCCGATGAGATAGGTGCCGAGCGCGGTGCTCGTTGCGGCAACGACCATCATGCCGAATGCGATCGCATAGCGCGGCCATTGCCCCGCCGCCTGCTCCACGAGCAGCCGGCGCACCAGGGCGGGGGTGCCGTCCGGGTCCGCAAACAGGCGCTGCAAATAGGAGCTCAGCATTGTGGCTGTGACTCGCTCGTGCACGTTCCGAAGGGATGATTTCAGGCTGCCCCACAATATCGCATTCCAAGGGGCAGAACAGGCAGGATCCCCCACGTCTTGCCCAGCCGCCGGGGCATTTTCAAGCCTGCTCGCCCATCCGTCCATGCGGCTTGACGGCGGGTTACGTCTCGCTTGGCTCGGCTGATCCGCCCTGCTGTCCTTTGACGGCGCTTGTCCCGCCCCGTGCAGCCAGCCTGCGTTCCCAGGCGAGCGCGTGGCGCACGATGGTGGCGAGGTCGTCGAATTGCGGCTGCCAGCCGAGAATTGCCCGGGCGCGGTCGGCGCAGGCCACGATCTGTGCCGGATCGCCCGCCCGCCTGGCGCTGAGCTCGACCGCAAAATCGACCGCGGCCACGCGCTTGACCGTGTCGATCACGTCGAGCACCGAGAACCCGCGGCCGTAGCCGCAGTTGAGCGTGACGGAATCGCCGCCCCTGCGCAGGTAGGCAAGCGCATCGCTATGGGCACGCACGAGATCGCCGACGTGGATGTAGTCGCGGATGCAGGTGCCGTCGGGCGTCGGATAATCGGTTCCGAACACCTCGATCCCCGGCCGCAACCGGAGCGCGGCTTCGACCGCGACCTTGATGAGGTGGGTCGCCCCTTTGGTCGATTGGCCGCTGCGCCCGCCGGGATCGGCTCCCGCCACATTGAAATAGCGCAGGATGGCGTAGCGCAATCCATGCGCGGCGCCGGCATCGCGCAGCATGATCTCGGTCATGAGCTTCGACCAGCCGTAGGGCGACATCGGCACGGTCGGATCGTCCTCGCGTACCGGCACGCGCTGCGGGTTGCCGTAGACGGCGGCGGTCGAGGAGAAGATGAAATACCGCACCCCCGATCTCACCGCGGTCTCGATCAGGGCGCGCGTGTTCACCGTGTTGTTGCGGTAATAGCTAAGCGGGTCGCGCACCGAGTCCGGCACCACGATCGAGGCCGCGAAATGCACGATCGTATCGATTGCGTGCTCGGCAATGACCGCCGCTACCCTCGGCTGGTCTCCGCTCTCCGCGACGACCAGAGGGACGCCTTCGGCGACCGCCCAGGGAAAACCGGTCGTGAGGTTGTCGACCACCGCGACGCGCTCGCCGGCATCGCGCAGCGCGTAGACCATGTGGCTTCCGATATAGCCGGCGCCGCCGGTGACCAGGACCGTCATGTGCGCAACCTGCCTTCGCTGCGCCCATCCTTAGCAGCACGCCCCTGAACATGTGGTTAGCGCCATTCCTCTTCCGGCTTCGTCGGGGCGAGGCGCATCGCCTCGCCCGCTGCCGGCTAAAGTGGGCCGCCCCCCGCGAGGGTGGCGCGCAAGCCCCTGAAACCCGCGTGAGGTGACAAGCCGGCTTGCACCTTATATGCGTGGTGCCGCCTGTCATTGCTCCTGCGCTCGTAGCTCAGCTGGATAGAGCACCAGACTTCGAATCTGGGGGTCGGGGGTTCGAATCCCTCCGAGCGCGCCAAGGACACATTATATTTCTGCATGTTAGCAGTAGTGGCCGCAGCAGCTGCCCAAGGGCTGCTTTCCATGTCCGCACAATGTCCGCAAATCGCCACAGGAAGCTCGAGCGCCAGCGCACCAGGGGCCGCCCGGAGGCTTCTGGGTGGCTGATTCGACTCCTTCGGACCGTGCCTCTATCCAGTCCGCATGTCGTCGTTGCGTATGCGTAGCAAAGCCAAGGCCAAAGAGTTCCCGGTGCGCAGCTGGCCGTGACGCTCATTCGCAAGCGCGGGCAGTTTCTCGGTTGGGTCGAAGCGCCAGACCGGAACGCCACATTCAAACTCCGATGTTGCGCCGATGCCGGCAGGTTTGGTAAAAACGCCGGGCAACTGACGAGAGCCGAGATGGAGCAAATCGCGCTCTATAAGGACTTCCGAATCCGCGCGTATCAGGATTGGTCGGGGCAATGGTTGGCCGAGGCCAAGAAGCCGTTCGACACCAATCCTGAGTACATTGCCACGCCGTTGCCTCACCCAACGCCAGAAGCTGCTGTTGACCTCGTAAAACAGCTCATCGATGGCGAGGGAACACAAGGCAGTCCTCAAACGAAACCCAGCAACGAGGACAGCTCAGGATCGGCGATGTTGGACGCGCTTCGTGCCGAATTTCCGGCGCACATCTTCGGCAACCTCCCCCGGAAGCGCGACTGAATCACCTTCCAAGATTATTCACGTGCGAGGAATCGGGCTTTGGCCTCGAGCCGTGCTCCTTGTAGCGGTCGAAAACCTTGTAGCCGGTCTTGCGGGAGATGCCGAGCTCGCGGCACACGTCCGTCATGCTCTCGCCGTCCAGCAGGCGGCCGACAAAGCGCAGGCGTTCCTCCATCACCGAGCTCGCTTTCCACGGCATCAACACCTCCCGCCAAAACGCGAAAAGTGTTACCCATGTGTCCGGTACGAAGTGTCGCCTATGTCTCAGGCCGCACAATGTGGGTGCACGCTACGCCCCCGCGTGAGTGTGGGTTTCTGCGCCGCCGGTCGCCGACGCGTTCGCCGAACAGCATGGAATGTCGCAGGCCGCTGCTTATTCGGGCTTGATGTTGGCGGCCTTTATGACTTTCGCCCATTTTGCCGTGTCGTCTGCGACAAATTTCACGAACTCCGCGGGCGAGCTCGAGAGCGGCGTTCCACCCAGCTCCGTAAACCGTGCTTTGACCTTGGGATCGGCGAGTGCCGCATTGATTTCCGCGTTCAACTTGCCGACAATTTCGAGCGGCGTGCCCTTGGGCGCAGCGAAGCCATACCAGTTGCTCGCGACATAACCGGGAAGGTGCTCGCTTACGCTCGGAACGTTCGGCAGCGCCTCCGAGCGCGATGCCGTCGTGACGGCGAGCGCGCGCAGATTTCCAGCTCTGATATGCTCGATGGATGCTGGTAAAGGATCAAACGCGACCTGCACCTGTCCACCGATCAGGTCCGTGAGCATGGGTCCGGTGCCGCGATACGGCACATGGACGAAATTCAGTCCCGCCGTCATTTTGAACAGCTCACCCGCCACGTGAGGCGGAGTTCCTACACCGGGCGTTGCGAAATTGAGCTTGCCCGGATTGTCCTTGGCATAGGTGACGAGCTCCGGGATTGAACGAGCCGGCACTGACGGATTTACCTCTACGACCAGCGGCGTTTCGAAGACGCTCGCAACGGGTGCAATGTCGTGCAGAAAATCAAACGTGAGCTTGTCAAACATGGTTGCATTGATCGTGTTGGCCCCTCCAACCAGGAGCAGCGTGTAGCCATCCGGAGTCGCACGCGCGACCGCCTCGGTGGCGAGATTGCTTCCCGCGCCGGGCCGGTTCTCAACGACAAACTGCTGTCCAAGCCGTTCAGTCAGCCATTGACCAAGGACGCGTGCAACGATGTCAGATGTGCCGCCTGCCGGAAAACCGACGACGATCCGAACCGGCCGGGACGGATACGGCTGCGCCCTTGCGATACATGACATTGCCGAGAGCGCGGTAGCGCTCGCGGCCAGATGCACGAATTGTCGGCGGGAAAATCTCATAACGCCACCTCCCTCGATGCATCAGCATGCGGGAGCTGGGTACGTCTCCAGTCAGGCTAGATCAATTTTGCGATGGGCGGAAGGGCATGACCGCTCCCGGCACATCCCGATTGATCGGGAGTGGCCGCCATCGAAGGGTAAGCGGCCAACTTGCGAAAATCGACGGCAGCGCAGGTGCGGGATAGTGCAAAGTCGGAGGATGTCGCAGCTTTGTCGATTGGATCGCACTCCCGCGCGCGCCATCATAGCGTCACGGCAGATCAAAAACTGCCACGGCTCGCCCTGTCTAAAACCGCAAGTCCGCCTTCAGCCCCCGCTCACGGCCGAAAATCACGCGTCCAGGAGCTTGTAAACGCCACTGTGCCGCATCAAATTATGCCCAATCTATCGGCACAACTTGAATTGCACCGCTCAGTTCCGGCA
>DATBHG010000030.1:0-13771 GCA_036557665.1 Xanthobacteraceae bacterium
ACCGCGCAAGAGTGGCGGCTGTTTCCGCACCCGAATTGTGACGCAGGACGTCACCCCATCTCTCCACGTCTATTACAAGCACACCCGGATCAAGCAGTACCACAAAGAAAATCGAGCGTTGCGTACAGAGACAACGATCAATAACACCTATGATTTCGGGGTCGGCAAGCGTCTACACAACCTGCCCAAGCTGCGCACGATCGGCTTTGCCGCCAATCGCCGGCTGCTCGAGGTCGAACGGTTGAGTCACGATTGCATCGTTAACGAAGACACCTTCCAAGAGATCGACCGCCCCATCACGGTCGGACGACAACGTGCCTCCGGGCTTCGCTTTGCCGATCCGCGCGCGCATGCACTCCTGCACGGCCTCATCTTGTTCCGCCAACTCCCGCAAGGCTTCCGTGCAGATGATCTGCGGCAACGTTTCGCAGCCTTGTTAGGGTACGACCCGCAATCAATCTCACAAAGCGCTGTCAGCTATCAATTGCGCCGCCTGCGCCTGCATCGCCTGATCCAGCGTGTACCCAAAAGCTTCCGTTATGAAGTCACCGATTTCGGCTTCCGCGTGGCTTTGTTCTTTACCCGGATTTACAACCGTCTCCTGCGTCCCGGCATCGCTGCTATGGTTTCCAACCTTCATACAGTCCCAACCACTCTGAAGCGCGCCTTTGACACCCTCGCCACACAGCATCGAGACCCTGATACAAGATGCTTCGTTTACGCCGAAAAACTTGACACATTCGCGTCAAGTGTCGTTCGTCAAGCAGAGCTAGCGTCCTTGTGGCAAAAACGAGTGTATCGAACTTCAGAGTCTCCGTGTTCACCCTTTTGCAGCAGCTAGTCCATGTCTAATCCAGACCAGTCGGCGGTAGGGCTGTGCCGTTGCTAGTAAAAGTATACACTGCTGTTGCCACGTTCGCCACCTGACTTAGCAGCGCCACGCTTACGCCGGCAAGCGCACCAATTGGCAGTGGCCATGTATCAGCTTTTTCAAACTGCTCCGCGATCTTCGAGCGAACCACGAGCAACTTCTCGACATAATCAGCTTGAAGCTTGGCTTCAGCAGAATTCTTTGGCTTAGCCAATTTGATTCTTATCTCACTCAAGTAATTTTCCTCCTCCCGCTCCTGAAATTCCCGAAGTTGGTAGATTATGGCCCGCCGAAGCCACAAAACGGTACCCGCAGCCATGGCTGATGCGATTACGGTTAGGATTGCCCAGATTGCCCAAGTCGAATGGGTGAACAGCTGAATCTGCACGTCACTATTCTCATCGCCACTTCGGCCACCCAACCTTTTCGCATGGGCTAATAAGGATAGTCCGTGCAACGCGGTGATTATGCTTCCGCATAGAACAGCCACGAGCAAGCCCGATCCTATATTTCGCGCGGACTCGGTAGGCCCCAACCCAGGAAAGCGAAAGTCGATGAGTGGGATATCCTTAAAGTGCTCGCGTGCACCAAACCAGGTCGTAGCTAATACCGCTACGAGACCCAATGCCATGAACGTGTCTATACCCCGGAGCGCGTAGTAAGCCACACCCGCAAGTCCTAGATTATGCGCACGCATTCGGGGGAGGTTCTTGGTGCATGGCCAGCTGAGTAGGTCTCCTCCGGGATCGAAGGTCACCCATGGGGAGCAAGGACTTGGCATGTCGAGTTCGCTATGTATAGCCTGATACTGAATCGCCAGGGTCAAAACGAGCAGTACTAGCTGATAGGTCCAAAAACCAAATTCTGACAACAATGGGTTTATAACCCCCGACTTCCTGATGTGCTGCGCCTTGAACAGACCTAGATTTTTAATAAGAAAAATATAAGCACCAACCAAGATTGGAACAAAAACGCAGTAATCGAGCATGATTATCAGTTGACTCGGTTCAAGGATGAATAGCCCCTTTCCCGTCACTAACGGAATTCCAAATCCCAAGAGGCACGATAGCAGCATCCAGGCAACAGCAGCCAGTAAAGGATCGCCAATCTTGCCACCCATCTCGATAAAGGTGCGCGCAATTATATCTGCACCGGTTACTGCTGCACGCGGTAAGTTCTTACTGCATTTTGCGGAGATCACAAGTAGGCAAGCAACGCCAACTATCACGGAAAAAGTAATTGTAATTGAAATCGCTGTGCCGCTCATCCCATATTTTTCCTTAAGTGCAGCAATGTG
This sequence comes from Xanthobacteraceae bacterium, assembly GCA_036557665.1. Classification (GTDB taxonomy): domain Bacteria; phylum Pseudomonadota; class Alphaproteobacteria; order Rhizobiales; family Xanthobacteraceae; genus VAZQ01. The sequence goes on from DATBHG010000030.1 coordinate 2,169, forward strand.
CGCAGGAACGCAATCCAGGAGTATGGTGGGACGGCAAGCGTGTAATGTCCGCAGCCAAGACGGACCCATCTAGGCTGCAATCTAAGGTCGGTCAGCCGGGTGACGTACTTTCGTGTAAGTTCCGGAATGAACACTGTATCGAGGATACCGGAGACGATAAGAATATTGCGCTTTAGACGTGCTGCATATGTCCGCGGGCTGATCACGGACCAGCAAGAGCAAACCTGTTCAAGCGTGAAGCGCCGGCATAGACTGTTTTTGACGTGCGTCGTGGCGCTTCCAGTCCAAACAACTTCAGCAAAATCGTCAGCCATCAACAGCAGAGCTACCGCTTTGACCTCGGGCTCTAGTGCCGCGACAATAGACGCAATCGAAGAGCCGATACTCACGCCTATCACACCGAGCTGCCGATAACCCTCGGCTTTCAACCATGCTAAACAGGCTCTCGCCTCGATTATGGCTTGTCGATTCGACTGAATCGTCAGACTGAGATTCTCGGACACCAACTCCATTGCGAAACCCACGCCCGGCGTCTGCCTCTGGCCGTGGTATGGTAAAACCAATTGAAGGCAGCTGATCCCGTAATACGCTAGCGCTCGTCCAAACGTGCGATACCCTACCAAGTCGGAATTCCAATGGGGCAGAAGCACGACCGCTTTATCACAGTTTTTAGCTTCAAAGAAAATGGCATGTGCTGTCTCATTGGGGCCGGGTGACAAACCATCGACAGGAGTCGGGAAGCTAAGTTGCGAGCTGGTCCGATTGAATTTTATCGTATTTGGGACCGCGAAATAAGTATCAGCACTGTCGACCGCTCTTCTGGTATACTCAAGGAGCGCTGCAAAATCGTCCGGATCAGCCCCAGGCACGAGCAAGTCGACGCCTACTTCCGCCGCTCTCGCAATCTTGACCGGATCGCTTTCGGCGGCAAGTAGCGCCTCCTTTCTCTCAAGATAACGGTGCCAGACTAGCACGTTGAGGCCTCTGAAAACGTCGAGTTACAATTATAAATCAAAAAACGAGAGGCAACAATGCTATTGAAACTGCGGTGAGCTGCGCCACAGACGCGAAATTAGTCATGAAAAAAATTAAACGAAGTTTTCAATGCAGGCTTGAACGCTGCGTCGGTTTTGAAAAGCACATCGACTTTCACGCTGCTATTATATTACGCAGCGCAGAAAATCGATGTAACAAAGAAATATCCATTCCGTACGTACCACGAATTGCGATGGAACCAGTCACTTCTGCTTGTACCAAGCTTTTGCCAAGAAGCACGCAATGCTGGACGCCATTTTGAGCGACAGCATTTGGCCGACAATCATATCGCGCCCACCAGGCATCTTTGGTCAAGTAGGATTATTCACCCACCGCGTTTGCACCAATTCAAACTGTTCCTATAGGAGTCTGAATGCTCAGGAAATAACAAACCACGGTTGCCGGAATCCGGATCTTCAGCGTCGGTTGCGTACTGAGGCTGGAGCGACTACCCGAAGGGTATACCTACCGTCAGAATTCGGCGGGCTGTAACTGGCGACGGTGCCGCTTATGTAAGATCCTGAAATGTTCTCCAGTGCCACTGCTGGATACCTAACTAACCGCGACCTCAAAAGGAAGAGCGCCAGCTGGCTGGCGTAATTTGCTCTTTTTGCGAATGTGGCCCGACGGCACCCTCTTTCCGAGGGATGTGGTCATCTAGCAGCGGGTCTACCTCGAAACTCAATACAGTCCGCCCTCGGCATGCGGCGGTCCGGAAGGAGGACAACGCTGGTCTCGGTCCAGCGAACCGCGACAGAGCAATGGCCTGGGCCTGAGCGCTTTTATCCCACCCATGCCGTAGCCCATATGCGCCCGGGTGACCGTGCTCAGCGACACGCCGAGCCCCGCGACAATTGCCGGCTGCGTCAATCCACTCTCGCGCAACAGCACCATTTGGATGCGTTGGCGCGTTGCGCCGGCGGAATCTTCCAGCGCAACACAGTTTTCAGCCGCACCTCGGCCTTGCTGCATTTGACCATTTGTTTCGCTCGAATCAGATGGTGCAAATCTCAGGGTCGGGAAGAAGTGCCTTGCCAGTCCCCGGCCGCTAACCCACAAAAACCTCGAGTCAGGCCGTTGTGGAGGTCAGAATGCCCTGCGAACGGCCTGGTGCTTCATCAAATCGCGCTCGAGCAGGACAACAGACGTCGCAGGCGATTGGAATCATGGGAGTCGGCCCTCTCAATAACCAGCTCCGGCTCTTTATTTTTCAACTTCGTCGCACGCTCAGCGCCCTGACCGTCTTGGCCAGAAGGTCAGGCCGAGTCCGATCAAAAGCACGGCGCCCAACAGCAAGAAGAGGGCGGACTGCTTGAACCACGCGATCGCCGGGACTGCGAGAGCCATCGCGATGCCCAGAAAGCAGATTTGAAACGATGGAAGATTGACGCCGGCGAGAAAGGTGCCGAGCGCCAGCAGCATCAGCAGCACGAGACTGGTTGCCGGCGAAGGAAGGAGCTGCTGCACTCCGGACGACAGCATGATGTTCATCGTGACCAGAATAGCCCCCCATTGGAGCGCTTGCTTCAAGATCAGCCGCAACTGAGCCTGTCTGTCGTCAGCCTTTGCCCATTCCGCGACGACGCAGACGACCGCCATCGCCAGAGTCAAAAATTCCCAATACCCCACCAGAGGCTGGTGCGAGACGTTGGTGTAGGCCACACCTGAAATTGCCAGCGCGAGCACGAGGATGTACGGCAACTGCCGGTGCAGGAAGCTCGCGCCGCGGGCGGGAGAGCCGGAGGATGTCGAGTCTTGCAGCGATCTCAGCTCGCTCATCGGCGTTCCTGATCAGGCACCTCGCTCCGGCGCGCCGGCAACACATGCCCGCAATATGCCGCACTTCCATCGCCGGTGACAGAGCGAAGCTGCGATCACGCTGCAATACCGCTATTTTTCGCGGGCAAGCATGGCCCGCGCCGCCACCAGCTCCTTCCTCTTCGCCGCATCGATCCTCGGATAGCTCAGATCGAGCTTTTCCACCGCTTCCACGATCGCGGCCGCGACCACGAGCCGGGTAAACCACTTGTTGTCGGCGGGCACCACGAACCACGGTGATTCCGGTGTTGCCGTGGCGCGGATCGCCTTCTCGAAGGCGTGCATGTAGTCCCGCCAGAAGCCTCGCTCACGGATGTCGGCGGAAGAGAACTTCCAGTGCTTCTGCGGCCGCTCCAGACGCTGCATGAAGCGCCTCTTCTGCTCCGCGCGTGAGACGTACAGAAAAAACTTGAGGATGATCGTCCCCTGCCGGGTGAGATAATCCTCGAAATGGGCGATGTCGGCGAGCCGCTGGTCCCAGATTTTCCTGCTGATGGCCTGCGCGGGAAGCCTCTGCCGCTCGAGGATCTCATCGTGCACGCGGACAACGAGCACTTCCTCGTAGTAGGAACGATTGAAGATCCCGATCCGGCCGCGCTCGGGCAGGCATTTGGAGTAGCGCCAGAGGAAGTCGTGCTGGAGGTCCTCCGACGAGGGTTGCTTGAACGAGAACACCTGACATCCCTGCGGATTGACGCCCGACATCACGTGCTTGATCGTGCCGTCCTTGCCCGCCGCATCCAGCGCCTGAAATACGAGCAGCAGGGACCAGCGGTCCTGCGCGTAGAGCATGTCCTGCTCCTCCGCGAGCCACTGGGTGCCGCGGGCGAGGAGCTCGGCCGCCTCGCCCTTGCTCAGCTGCAAGCCGCAGGTATCGCCCGGATCGACGCTCTTCAGGCGGAAGCCTTTGCCCTTGGTGACGCGGAATGGATCGACGTATTTCCGGATGCGGTCGAGAATTTCTCGTCTTGCCATCGCACAGCTAGCTCCGTTCCGCTGCAGCGGTTCCTTGCTCACGGCAGCCGCTCGCATCAATCGTGCAATGCCATCCCATGCTTGCCGATGCGGGAGCTGACAGACTCACGGGCATGCCCGCCGCTCAAAACGATCCCAGCGCGGAGCCGAGCGCAATCACCACGGCAAGGGCGATGATCGCGCCGATGATCGCGACGATGACGATATCGCGATAGCTCTCGCGATGCGTCGCGCCGCAGACGGCAAGCAGCGTCACTACGGCACCGTTGTGCGGAAGGCTGTCGAGCGTGCCCGAGCCGATGACGGCCACGCGGTGCAGCAGCGCGGGATCGATCCCGCGCTGCGCCGCAAGCTCCATATAGGTACGGCCGAGGGCATCGAGCGCGATGGTCAGCCCGCCGGACGCCGAGCCGGTCAGTGCGGCCAGCACGTTGACCGCAGCGGCCAGCGATACAAGCGGCCCTCCTCCGATCGACAGCACCCATTCCCGCACCGTTGCGAAGGCAGGCAGCATCGCGACCACGGCGCCGAACCCCACGAGGCTCGCCACGCTCAACGCCGGCAGCACCGCGGCGTTGGCCCCGGCATCCATGCTCTCCCGCAGCGCCGGCAGGCGCCGAACGTTGGCCGCGACGAGCGTCAGGATCGCCGTCGCGAGCGCAACCACCACCGCCCAGACGCCCGCCACGGCGGAGAGCGAGGTCGACCCCCAGCGCTCCTCAGCCAGGAATGAGAAATCGAGGCGCGGCAGAACAAACTGAGACATCAGAAGATTGACGCCGATCACCACGGCGAGGGGCAGCACGGCAACCCCTATCGGCGGCATGGTGCCGCTGTGATGACCGTGCTTGAGCTCCGCGGGATCGAATTCGTGCGCGTTGGTTGCGCGCTCCCTGATGAACTGGTCCTCTGCAGCCGCATCAGGGACGGCATCGGCATCGCCGCCATGATTCTCGCCGGCTCGCCGAGCGTTCGCCTCGGCGCGCGCGAGCCACCACAGGCCGAACCCCAGCATGATGGCCGAGGCGATGATCCCGAGCCCGGGGGCGGCGAACGGCGTGGTGCCGAAATGCGGCATCGGGATCGCATTCTGAATCGACGGCGTGCCCGGAAGCGCCGACATGGTGAAGGTCGACGTTCCAAGCGCAATGGCGGCCGGCATCAGACGCCGCGGTATGCCGCCCGCCCGAAACAGCGCCTGGGCCATCGGGGCCAGCACGAAGAACGCGACGAACAGGCTGACTCCGCCATACGTCACCAACGCTCCGGCCAGCACGACCGCCAACATCGCTCGCCGCGGTCCGAGCCGCTGCGTCATGAAGCTCGTGATGGCGTTGATCGAGCCGCTGTCGTCCATGAGCTTGCCGAACAATGCGCCAAGCAAGAAGAGAGGAAAGAACTGGGCCAGGAACTGCGCGGCGCTGCCCATGAAGGTCTGGGTCCAATGCGCAAGCAGCGGCTCGCGCGCAACCGCCGCGGCGAGGAGGGCTGCCGCCGGGGCCAGCAGCAGCACGCTCCAGCCCCGGTAAGCCAGCCACATCAGGAGGCCGAGGCCGAGCATTATGCCGAGAAGGCCCATGCTTCAGACGGCGTCCAGCAGAGAATCGAGGTCGAAAGTGGACCGGCGGCCCAGATCCTCCCAATGATCTTTTAGAAAGGCTCCCGCGCAGCGCCGGCCCTCGTCGCGCAGCATGCAGAAAAACTCCCACTCGGCGTTGAGCTTGGACGAGTAGCCCAGCTCGGTCATCATCGCGCTGGCGATGCGGTGGATGCGCATCCCTGCCCATCGCGTCCCCTCGGTGCCGCCGGTATTGGCGACCTGCCGCAGCAGCGCGATCATCCGCAGCTCCTTCATCAATGGGGAGTTGAAGGAGACCTCGTTCAAGCGGTCGAGGATCTCGCGCGCCGACCGCGGCGTGCCCGGACGCTCCACCGGATTGACCTGCACGAGAATGGTGTCGCTCGACACGCATTCCCGCACCAACGGCGTGATCGTAGGATTGCCCACGTATCCGCCGTCCCAATAGGCCTCGCCCTCGATCTCGATCGCCTGAAAGAGCGTCGGGAGGCAGGCGGAAGCCAGCAGCACCTCGGGCGTAATCTCGGCGTTGTGGAAGACCCGGCCGCGGCCGGTGCGCACGTTGGTAGCGGTGACGAAAAGCCGGATCGGCGATTGCCCGAGATGCGCGAAGTCGACACAGTCGCCCAGAATATCGCGCATGGGATTGGCCCCGCGCGGATTGAGATCATAGGGTGAGAACACCCGCGCCGCGAGATCCAGGGCCAGGAACATCGGCGAAGTGTCGAGCGTCCAACGCCCCATCAGAATATCCAACGGGCTCCGTCGAAACGGGCTGAGCACGGCGGCGCGCGCCACGCGGCGCCAGAAGTCCTCCAGCGCGGCCCTGGCCCCCTTGTATCCGCCCGCCGCGTGGCCGTGCGCCAGCACGGCGGCATTCATTGCTCCTGCGGAGGTGCCGGAAATACCCTCGATTTGCAGCTGCGGCTCCTCGAGCAGACGATCGAGCACGCCCCAGGTGAAAGCGCCGTGGGCACCGCCGCCTTGCAGCGCGAGGTCCACGAGAACGGGATCACGCTCCCCGAGCGCAGCATCAGGCATCTTGACTCACGCGATCCAAAGGTGCGCCCCGCCCATGCGCTGGCCTCAGGGCTCCTGTAGACGGGTGGTGAGACAGGATTATGATCGCGCGAAACCCGCAATTCCATTCTAATGGTCGGCATGTCCGAAGATGGCGCCATTCGCGGCATGCTCGCTCTTTGCACGGCCACTCTTCTCGCCGCCGCGCTATATCTCGGACGGTCGGTCTTCGCCCCGATTGCCCTTTCGCTCTTCGGGCTTGCCTGCGTCTGGCCTTTTCAACGCGCGCTCCAGTCGAGGCTGCCAAAGCTGATCGCGCTCGTTTGCACGCTCCTGCTCACGTGCCTCGTCCTGGGCGTTCTCGGCCTGGCGATCGCCTGGGGCAGCGGCCAGGTCGGCCATTGGCTGCTGGGCAACATCGAACGCTTTCAGTTCATTTACATGAACACCAACGCCTGGCTGGAGGAGCGGGGCATCTTCCTGACCGGGATGCTCGCAGAGCGTTTCGATGTGACGTGGCTTGTCGCTTTTGTTCAGCAAGTCGCGGCCAGACTCAACTCCATGGTGGGCTTCGTCCTTCTCGCTTTTGCTTTCATGATGCTGGGCTTGATGGAGGTGAGCCATGCCGAGTCGAGGATCAAGACACTCGAGAATCAGCGGCCTGATTTGAAATTGTCGCAGGCTGCCGAGAAAATTGCAGGCCAGTTCCGAAAGTACGTCCTCATCCGCACCATCGCCAGCCTCCTGACCGGGCTCGTGACATTCTGCTTCGCCTTGTTGGTCGGGCTGGAGCTTCCGGTCGCCTGGGGGGTCATCACCTTCGTGTTGAACTACATCCCGTTTCTGGGGCCGCTTGTTGCAGTCGCGCTTGCAACGGTTTTTGCCGCGGCGCAGTCCGAATCATGGCAGATGGCCTTGGTCGTCCTGATCGGTCTCAGCATCGTTCAGTTCGCGATCGGCAGCTACATCGAGCCGCTGATTGCCGGAGCGACTCTGGCCATCTCGCCTTTTCTGGTGCTGTTCGCGGTATTTTTCTGGACCCTTCTCTGGGGCATCCCTGGGGCATTCATCGGGGTCCCGCTTACCATGGCGCTTCTCACGATCTCCGAGCAGCACGCTTCCAGCCGCTGGATAGCGACTCTGCTGTCGCATTCATCGTAGGGCGGATCAGCCCCAAATCGGCTGCTCACAGCTGACTTGCGGCTGACCCATCTACAGGTGAACCCCTTCGATATGATCGACATGCCACCCGCCAAACCGTATCTTGCGGCGTTGGCGCAACCGCCATGCTGATAGGCTGACACCCGCCATGCACTACCTCCCGATTGTGCCCGGACTTGTAGGGTGGGTTAGCGCCGAGATCGCTTCAGCGAGCTCGGCGCGTAACCCACCGCAGTGGTGGGTTACGCTCGCGGCCACGCAGACAAGTGTATGCAGTCTGCGCAAGAGAGTGCCGCTCGCTAACCCACCCTACGAGGGCTGACACCCGCCATGCACTACCAGACCGACATCGCGATCATTGGCGCCGGCGCCGCCGGGATTGCCGCCGGCATCGAGGCGAGCGACGCAGGCGCCCGCGCCATCGCCTTCGAGAAATATTCCGAGCCCGGCGGCGCGGCGATCATCTCCGGCGGCGGCTGCCTTATCGTCGGCTCGCCGGTGCAGGAGGCCAAAGGCATCCACGATACGCCCGCGCTTGCCTTCGACGACTGGATCAGATGGGGAGGTCCGTCCACCGATGCGCTCTGGGCGCGTTATTACATCGATCACACGCTGCACGACCTCTATCGGTGGAGCGAAGCGCTGGGTGTGACCTGGGCCGACCTGAAAGAGCAGGAAGGCAACTCGGTACGGCGCTGGACCCGATCCGAGCGCAACGGGCTCGGCCTGATGACGCATCTCATCGACGGCTTCTGCAGCAAGGGCGGCAAGCTCGTTGCGGAGACGGAGATCACCAGGCTGCGCATCGAGAACGGCCGTGTCGGCGGCCTCGATGGCCGCAATAGCAGAACCGGCGAGCCGATCACCGTTGCGAGCAGGGCCGTCGTGGTGGCGACCGGCGGCTTCAACTCGAACCTGGACATGGTGCTCGAGCATTATCCCGCTCTGCGGAACGACAGGGTGCTGGTCGGATCGGGGCCCGGCTCGACCGGAAGCGGGCACATGCTCGTTCACCAGGCGGGTGGGTATTTCACCCACATGGATCACATCTGGTTCTACGTCTACGCCACGCCCGACTACCGCGACCCGGCGCAGCGGCGCGGCCTCGTGTTCCGCGTGGTGCCGGGCTACATCTGGGTCAACCAGCAGGGCCGCCGCTTCCACAACGAGGCGCTTTCCGGCGGCAACAGCGCCACTCCCGCGCTGCTGGCGCAGAGTCCGCGCCATGCCTGGGCGATCATGGATGCGCCGATGACCGCGACCATGGAGATCGCGGATCCCTATTATCGCGACGGCGACAAGGTCGCGCGCGAGAAGGTGGCGGAGCTGCTCGACAACTCCCCCTATATCCGCAAGGCCGACACCCTGGCCGGGCTTGCCGCCAGCATGCAGGTCGATGTGCCGGAATTCCTGACAACGGTCGCGCGCTACAACGGTGCCTGCGAGCAGCAGCTCGAGGCGGAGCCGGAGTTCGGCAAACCGATGCGATCTTCGAAAGCGTTCGACACGCCGCCATATTACGCCGTGCAGATGTTTCCGCTCGCCCGCAAGAACTTCGGCGGGGTGAAAACCGACCTGCAGTGCCGGGTGCTCGACAGCCGCTTTGCGCCGATTGCCGGACTCTATGCCGCGGGCGAGGTCGCGGGCATGGCCGGAGGCCACATCAACGGACGCGCCGGTCTCGAAGGAACCATGCTCGGCCCCTCGGTCTTCAGCGGCCGCGTCGCCGGCGGCTGGGCCGCGCAGGCCGCAGGCTACGGCCGCGGCTTCGCCGGCACCCCACTTCATACCTCCCCCTGAAAGGGGGAGGTCGGCTTCCCCGACTTGTCGGGGGAGCCGGGTGGGGGTCCACTCGGCCGCGCGCCGTGCCGCCACCCCCACCCGACCGTATTGCTTCGCAAGCGAAGCAATACGGTCGACCTCCCCCTTGCCGGGGGAGGTATAAGGGTCCATCGCTCCGGATATCTCAACTCGAGGAAATCAATGATGTCGAAGTTTGTTTGGCTCTTCACCCTCGCCCTGCTCGCGGCGCTGCCCGCAGTGCCGGCGGCTTCGCAGACGGCAACTCCCGACATGCGCGGTACCTGGAAGGGCCAGAGCGAGTCGATCGTGCTCGCAGGCGGCAATCCGCACCATCCCCCGACCAAGGGGAGCGAGCCGGAGCTGCGCAGCGTGGAGTTCACGCTGACCGTCGATAAGCAGGACGGCCGCCGCTTCTCCGGCACCTTCTCCTCGCCGCGCAGCAGTGAGAAGATCATTGCGGTGATCTCGCGCAACGGCACGATCTTCCTGGCCGATGATGAAGGCTATACCCACGGCACGATGCTCGCCCCCAACCGGATGGAGCTCTGCTATCTGCACGTGTCCTCCGCCTCGCGCGTCGCCTCCTGCGCGGAGCTGACCAAGCAGTAGGGCGGGTTGCGGCCGCGAGGCGGTAGAGATTTCGTAGGGGCGACCCGCCGGGTCGCCCTCTAACGTCACGTCGTGCTGAAAGAGGGCGAGGCATGCCTCGCCCCTACGAAGCATCACCCGCCCTGCAATATTCGCGCGATCATGCGCGCGGCGAGATCGGCGCCGCCGTAGCCCCGGGCCGCAATGGTCTCGCTCCATTGCGCGCACCTGCGCGCGCATGCCGCATTATCGAGCATGCCCTCGACTACCCGGCGCACCCGCGCCGCGTCGGCTTCCCCGATTGCAACGAGCTCGCCGCATCCCAACGCCGCGAGATTGCCGGCGTTGTATTCCCGCTCGGCATGCGTGGGTATGACCACACTTGGGATGCCCGCGCTGATCGCGGTGAGGCACGCGCCGTGACCGCCATGATGAATGATCAGGTCCGGCTGGTACTCCGGCGAGATGACGCACCAGTCGACGATCCTGAACCGACCTTGCGCCCAGCCCGGAATCTCGAAATCGAAGCCGCCGGTCGCAACCGTCACCGCGGCATCAGTACCGTTCAATGCCATCAAGACGATATCCAGAAGCTCTTGTCCCGACGGACCTGCCGTATCGCGCGGCCGGCCGGGGTAGAAGAATATCTCGGCTGCCCCCTTTGCTGCGGAGGGCCTCTGTGCTGACGAGCGCAGCGGAACAAGCTGATTGCCCAGGATGGGCCCGACATATTCGAGCGAGGGCGGCGTATCATCCAGGGGGTCGAACTCGGGAAGCGACGGGATCAGCGTGATATCGCCCAGCTCGAGCTGTGCCGCGGCTTCGAGCAGTCCCACGCGATAATACGCGAGCACCTTGTTGATTGTGGACAGCGCGGAAGGCATTGCCCACCTGGCTGCATCGCGTTTTCGGCCGGGCAGGAAAAGCGACTGCGAGATGGTGACGTGCGGGACTTGCAACGATCTCGCCGCAAGCGCGGCCAACGGGTTGATGTCGGTTACCACCGCGGCCGGGCGGCCGTCGCAGATGGCTTTACGATAGGCTTCGACGCGATCAAGCAGCGGAGCGATGTCGCCGGCGGAGAATGCCAGATGGTGATAGGGCGACCACCAGTCCCGGGTCCTGCTCGCCGCGGCGTCGGCTGGCGGAAGCCGAAGCTCGATCGGCTCGAGGCCGGCGGCGCGGATCGCGGCGCCGGGCGCCTCCCCGAGAGCGAACGCGCTGGCAATGTCATGACCGGCAAGCCGCTCGATGATCGGGAGCGTACGCACCGCCGGGCCCCAGCCGGCACTGAGAAAAAAGAACACCCGCCGCTCGTGCGTCGCGCGCATCGGTGCAGTCTCGCACGTACCTTGTGCGCGCGCATCAAGCGATGCAGCGCGCACGCTTCCCAGGGGCGATCCACCCGCCCTCTCGCGTCACGCGTGATGATAGAGGGCGCCTCGCCCGCACGAAGAATGTGTTGTGGCGTGTAGGGGCGAGGCACGACCTTACGAACACAAAAGATTATTTCCGCTTCGAGCGGGTAATTGCGGGCTGGTGCAGGCGTTTTTCCGTTGATTTGAGACGCAAAGGATAATACGCCTGTGTCAGATGATTCGTTCCACGCGAGCGCAGAAGGCCG
>DATBHG010000031.1:0-164394 GCA_036557665.1 Xanthobacteraceae bacterium
CTGCTCCGGGGTCATGCCGATGCCGGTATCGGCAACCGCGAGTGCGATCCAGTCGCCGCCGTTCTCTTTCCGCTGATTCACCTCGATCGTGATCGTGCCGCTGCTGGTGAACTTGTTGGCATTGCTCATGAGATTGAGCAGAGCCTGCCGAACCCTGGTCTGGTCGGCATGCATGGCATCGATGATGCCCTCGGATCGGACGACGATCCGGTTCGAATTTTTTGCCGCGAGCGGCTCGATGGTCTTCACGACATCGTCGATGAGCGGACCAAGCGAAAATGGCTCGAGATGAAGCTCCATTCGGCCAGCTTCAATTTTGGACAGGTCGAGCACATCGTTGATCAGGGTCAGCAGATGGCGAGCGGCGCCGAGCACGCGATCGAGCGGCTCGAATTCGTCCTGCCGCTTCAGATCTTGCGCATCCTCACGCAGCATCTCGGCAATGCCGATGATCGCGTTCAACGGAGTGCGCAGCTCATGGCTCATGCTGGCAAGAAAGCTGGACTTCGCCTGATTGGCCGCCTCGGCCTCGCTGCGCGCCCGTTCGGCTACCCGCCGCGCTTCTTCCAGCTCCTGCTGAGACGCTCGCAGTGCCGCATTGGCTGTCTCGAGGCGATCAGTCAGCAGCGCCTGTTTCTCCTGCAGCAGTGTTACGTCATACGCTCTTTGTTGCATGCGCCGCGCCTGCTCGCGCTCTGCCGTGGCATCGAGCAGCACCACCCAGGTACATCCTCCATCAAGGTAGAAATGCAGATCAGCCGCCCGCCCTGCGCCGATCTCCACGCATGGCAGGAAAAAGGGGGCTTCGGATAACGGCAGCAGACCTTCCAGAAAAGAAATCCGATCGGCTGCTCCCGCCCCGTGCCGAACCGTGCCCAGACCGTAGTTGTCGAGATTGCCTCCGGCCCCTACCAGGCTGAGAGCGCCATCGAGCTGCAAATAGGCCAGCGCCCGCTCGCTATAGGTGGTCGCGTCCAGCGCATCGGCCACGCTGCGCGGCAAGCCGTTCATTGCGGCGCTGCGACGCGGGTTGCCAGCTCCCTGAAAGCGTCGTCCACGCCCTCCCCCGTCCGCGCGCTGCTGCGGCGCACCGAGAAGCCGGCCTCCCTCAAATTGCTCAGATCGGTATCCGAGATCGCCCATTCGTCCGGCAGATCGTGCTTGTTCAGGAGCAGCACGAAAGGCAGCGGCCCGTGCTCCGCCTCGACACGCTCGCGTAACGACAACGCCACGTCGAGCGTGGCCGGGCGCGTCCCGTCGGCGACCAGCACATAACCCGCACAACCGCGCAGATAGGTCATCCTGATCGCCGAGACATCGTCCTCGCCAGCGACGTCCCAGAGGATGAGGTTCACGGCCCGGTCGCCCAAGTCGACCGTTTTCTTGTCGATCTTCACTCCCACCGTGGTCAAATATGCCTCTGAGAACACGCTCTCGACGAACCGTTTCACGAGGCTGGTCTTGCCGACGGAGAAGCCGCCGATCATGCAGATCTTCTTCTGCAAAACCGGCTGGCTCATTCGTCGATCCCGACGGTAAAGGAGACCCGCCGGTTGACGGATCGGGCAACTTCCGTGTTGCCCTGGTCGCGGGGCTCCAGCGTCCCGGCGCTGCGCACGGCAAGCAGGTCGGGATCAACGCCGCGCTGCTTCAGCAGGGTGCGCACCGATTCGGCCCGGCCGAGGCTGAGCGCCAGGTTGTAGAGCCCCTGGCCGGTGGAATCGGAGTGACCGGTCAGGGTCACGCGTGTCGTGACGCGCAGGGTCGACGACAGTGCCGTGAGCTCCTTGAGGTCCGTCGCCAGCTCGTCCAATACCGACTCCTGCCCTCGCGCGGGCAGCGGGTTGCCGTAGTCGAAATGGATCTCCCTGGATTGGATCGCATCGCGCAGCTTCCCGAGCACGCCGTCATTGATATCGCGCACCTGCGATAGATCGACCGAGGGCGCTCCGGCCGGCAGCAGCCGGCTGGAAGCGCGCGCCCGCTGGATCCAGGTCAAGGCCGCCGATCCGGTTGCTACGATTCGATCGCCCTGCAGAGTAAAGGCGACCGTCGGGGGAGGAGCGAATGCCGCCTGCACCCGCTTGAGCATGAACTCCGGTTGCAGGCTTTGATAAGGCTGCCAATAGGCAACGACGCGGGCCGGATCGATGGCCGCCTCGCGCAGCGCCTCCTGCGGGTCGATCGCAAGCGGATCGCGCAAGCCGCGGATGAGCCACTTGCCGTCGCGCTGCCCAACCTCGGTGATCGCAATCCCGGGCTCCGCCTTGAGCCGAGCGACGTAGCTTGCCCACAGCTTCTCATCGTTGGCGTCGAGGTTGCGTACCTGCGTCAGATCGACATGGGACACGCCGGCCGGCAGTATCTGGTTGGACGCGCCGACACGCGCAAGCCACGATGACGGGGCGGATCCGACCGCCACGATGCGATTGCCCTCGATCGCAAGGGTTACAGTCGGGGGCGGCGCGAGCGCCTGCTGGGCGCGCTTGAGCACGAATCGCGGATCGAGACTCTGATAGGGCTGCCACTGGCTCACGACACGGGATCGATCGATTCCAAGCTCCTGCAGGAGCTGCTCAGGGTCCGCTGCCAGCGGGTCGCGCAATCCGCTGATCAGCCATTGCCGCCGGCCAGCTCCCGATGCGTCGTCCCGCTTGCTGATGTCCGTGACCGCGATCCCAGGCTCCGCCCGCAAGCGCGCGACGTACGCCGCCCACAGCCGATCATCATGCTCGTCCAGATCCCGCATCTTCGACAGATCGATGTCCGAGAGACCCGCAGGAAGCATTCCGCTCGCTGAGCGGGCCCGTTCCATCCACGTCGACGGCGCGGTTCCGGCTGCCACGATGCGATCGTTTGCAATTCCCAGACTCACGGTCGACGGAGGCGCGAGGGCCTCTTGCGCCCGTTTGAGGACGAACTGCGGCTCGAGGCTCTGGTACGGCTGCCACTGGCTCACCACTCGGCTCGGGTCGATCGCGGACTGCTGCAAGAGCAGCTGCGGGTCTACCGCAAGCGGATCGCGCATGCCGGCAACCAGCCACTTGCCGCCGCTCTCGCCGGTTGCGGTGATGACGATACCTGGTTGCGCCCGCAGGCGCGTCAGGAAGCTGTCCCAGAGCCGCCCGTCATGCCACCGCTGATAGCCCCAGATCCCGGCCCAGGCGATCAGCACCGCCGCGAGCGCGCCGATCAGCGCCCAGGCAAAGCTCTTTTGTGCCGATCGCGACTTCTCCTGCTTGAGCTGAACGCAGTCCGTCAGTGCCGCCTCGATGTCGGCAAAGCCGGTGCTGTCCCCGTTGAAGTGCTCCAGCGCTTCAGGACGCTCAGCGTGCATCCGCGCCAGTGCATCGCGAAAGGTCTCGCGCAACTGCTCCGGGGGATTGCCCCGAATCACCGCAACGAATGTCGCAAAGGGTCCGGGTTCAGACCACACCCGGAGCTCGCCGAGACGGAGGGAATCGAGTGCCTGTTGCTCGGCAAACGAGTCCCGCACAAAGTCCTGAATTGCCGACAGCATCGAGGAGACGAGCTGCGGATCCTGGGTCGTCGCCTCCTGCGAGGCTGCATGCGCGATCAACAGACCCGTGTGCCGGTGAATCAAAAAGACGTGCTCGACCCGGTAGACAAGGGTGTATTTGAGCACAATCTCCGCAAACGACGTTCCGGTGCGCCACGCCTCCCAGCGCCACTTCAGTCCGCGCCAGGACAGGCTGTACTTCAGCGATTCGTTGAGCCGCTGGAACTTTGCATCGATCGACTTGCCGATCGCCGGCCCGATCAGGGGATGCAGGATGTCGACGAGGGTATTGGGGTCTCTGCGCACCGAGCTCCCGAGAGCGGGTGCGAGCACCTGTCCGAGCCGCTCGTCGTGTGCCGCGGCTTGAGCGATCGCGGCCGGAAGGACGCGCGCGACGGCCATTGCAAGCTGCTCGGGATCGTCCAGCACCCTGCTGAAGTGCCGCGACAGCTCGATCTCACGCCCGAGCAGGAGAAATCGCAACTGCTCGAGCCGCGGGTCGAACGGTACGATGCCAGTCGGCTCCATCCCGACATTGGCATCGACATTTCTGGCAAGCTCGAGCAACAGCCCCGCAAGGACCTTGCGATCGATCCCCGTCTCGATCGTAGCGGGGGAGATCAGCCACTCGAGCGGCGCGGCGGACGTCACCTCAGGTCAGGGAACGATCTTGCCGGCTGACATGCTGCGCAGCGGCTCGGCGCCCCCACCCTTCCCCTTGGATGCTATGTCCTGGTTCAGGCACTTGGCCACCTCCACGAAGAGGCTGGCGAGCAAGGTACGGTCGGTCTTTACATTACTCAGCTCGGCGAACATCTTCTCGATCATCTGCCGGCCGTCCGTGCTCTTCTGTTTGATCTCCTCGCGCAGCACCTGTGCCTCGCGCGTGAGGCGATCGGACATGTCCCGGTCGAACTGATTGAGCTGATCCGACAGCGCCCGTATACGCTTTTCCAGGGCCTGGTTCTGCTCCCGCAGGAGGCGCTCGATCTCTTTATCGGCGTCGGCACGTTGGTCTTTTTCGTCGCGCAGCTGGGTAGCCAACGAGTCCACTTGTTTCTTGGCGTTGGACTCGAACGCGCCGAGATTCCGTGACGTTTCCGATTCTATATCCTTGAAGCGCTGCAGGAAGCGCTCTTCCAGGTTCGCGAAGCGCCGGTCGTAGTCCTGCATCTGGTTGCCAAAAAGCAGATCGCGGATCTTGTCGACGCTGACCGCTTCAGGACCGCTAGCGCCCCCGTTCACACCGACTGGCACCACCGCCGCCTCTGATGCGCGCGGCGCTGAAGTAACGCTAGCCTTCTCGCCTTTCATGATGACGCTCTCCTCACTGCATGCCGAGTCATCTGCATGTCGAATCATTATGACTCTGGGGCATACTGTGTGCAAGCGATTACAGCCAGTTAATGATACCGCGAGTCTGCGTCGTAAGCTCATGAGTTGTCAGGGTTGTGCTCACGGCCAAGGGTCTGCCCGCAGGTCTCTGCACCGACCGCGGCAGCGACTGTTACTTCACGCGAGAGGCGGGTGAGACCGCCGGTCGGGAGCGATTGATCCAGGTCCCCGTGCGCCGGACCGGCTCGGGATCGAGCTATTCCTGCTCATCCGGCGGGGGCCCCGCAGACGATCCGAGCGAATGTTCGCCACCCCCGCAGGACAGGCTGCAGAAGGAAGTCAAGCTCGCGGGGATCCGATGTGGAGACAGCCAATCGCTTTATCTGCGATGTCCAGCCATTCGCACCTGAAGCGGAAAAGTGATTTGCTACGAAAACCGGACAGCTTGACAAGCTAGCGGCTGCCGATGACCTCGTTGGTTTGCCCGGCTGAGACTATCCACAACTTTCTGCGGCGCGGTGAGCGGCGAAGTGTGAACCGCACTTGCGGACGGGGGGACTAATTTGCGCGATCGAGCTCTCGATGGGAGGGGCATTTTCCGATGTCGTTTCTTACAATCCCCCGCACAGCTCTGCGACAACAGGCAGCCTCACGCCCAAGACGGGATCGGCTCCTGCGCTGGATCAGCAATGGCGTCACGGCGCTGACGACCGCAATTGTCGTTCTGCTGGTGGCAGTCTCGATGGTGTTGCTGGCGATGGACTGACGTCCGAGCCGGGGCGCACGGACAGCAACGCCATAGTTGCCAGCGTAGTAGCCGATGCGCGTCGCAAGACGCCTAAAAATTAACGATATTCCCTGGCTCGAGCTTGGAGCGGCCGCGCATCGAGCACGAGAGAACGCTCCGCCAGATGCTGACTCGGCGCCTTGTTCCTGGCCGGCGATTGGAGTAGTCTTCTCGTATGGGGACCGGGGAGATCGAGAAGTCTCCCCATGCTGACTTTAAAGTATTTTGCCACGACCGGAACGCTGTTGATTGCGGCTCTCCTGGCGCTGAGTGCCTATCTCGATCCGTCCGGCTCGAGGACGGCGGCGAGAATCCCTCTCGCAATGACAACGGCCTCTCTGTCTCCAGTCCTGCCGACAATACAGCGGCAGGACGCCGCCACTCCCGACGCGCCTCAGCCAAAAGCAGCAGCCGCATCGGCACCGACATCCACCCGTTCCGCTCATCGCCGGCATCGCGTGCGCTGACGGAAAATGGTCCGGCAGCTTGTTTGAGTGATGAAGCTTCCACCCACATCCCGGCTGAACGCTTTCATACCAATCGGGTTTCGAGCGTCGGCGCCAGGATTTGGCGGCTCGTGCTGACGAGCTTGCGAGGACAGGCTCGATTACCGCAGTTGATTGCAATCCTGGGACCGCTTGGCTGCGGTCAATTCGCTTCGGCGGCTTTGTCGGCCGCCAGGAGCGGCCAGCCCAGACCGGCGAGCTCCTCGGGGGCGTTGACGTTATAGAACTTGAAATACCGGTTTTTCCCGTAGACGTCGGCGTAATGAGCTTCTCCCCAGACAAAAATTCGTTTCGCTCCGGCTCTGATCGCAGCCAAATCGCCATCTGAAACGCGCCAATAAACCTGCAGGTCGGTTTCCGCTCCCGGACCGAGCAATCCTCTTCCAGCCGAGACCGATGTTTCATCAAAAGGCGCCGCATTCACGTTTGCCACCTTGATCATGGCATAGCTCGTGTACTGAAAAGCCGGAGTGCTTCCGAAATTCTTCAGCTTGACGTAACCTTCAAGGATCGGCTCTCCATTGGGATCGTTCACCAATCGAGCGCTCGCCGTCCCCATCGAGACATAGGCCCGCAATTGGCGTCTCGAGCTTCGGGAAATAGCCCGCACGGCGGCCAGTAACGCAAGAAATTGGAAGAGTGCGACAAGGCCGACGACTGCCGCTATTTTATCGCTCAATCCCCATTCTTTGAACAAGCCTCTCCACGTACTCTCGGTTCCTTCTCCTTTTTCAGTGCCGGCAGGCGGCCTGGATTTATCTGGTGTCTCCTGGGCAGGAGCCATCCTGATGATGAAAGGCGCTTGCTCGGTGCCGCGCTGCTCAGGATTGGCCTGTTGCTGTGTGCTTTGAGGAGCCTGCTCGAAGATCGGCTGTGATTTTGCGTGAGGTCCGAGCAGCGAGAGCAGTGCAGCTATGCATACCACCCTGAACATGCGCCCTCCTGAGCTGACATATCATAACGCATGTGACCGGCTCGCACCGGATGTCGATCACGCATGAATTTCGCCGAATTGGAATCCTCGTGCTTTGCAGGCTGAGGGATTGTAGCCTGCGCAGGAACAGCATCCAATGCCCTGTCGGCAAGCACCTCGCAGACAGCCAGCGCGCTGCCGGCCGTTTTAGAGACGCGATTCCAGTATGCTGGCCGGCGCTCTCGGCCCCAATGACAGGTGCCGCCGGCAACGCGGTAGCTGAAAGGTGCAGACTGCCGTCACACGTTTGCCGGACGTGAGCGCGCTGGGCGGGGGCTCGATGGGCGCTCCTGGCCCCTGTCACTCAGTCCTTTGTCAACTCGAATGAGACGAAAGCTATTCGGTGTCCTCTGCCGGAGCGATGACCGATATCGGAAGCGGTCGGCCAGGGTTGAAGATCAGCCTGGATTCGGAAGCTCCGCATGTCGAGCACCGAAGCGTTTGATGCTCATAACCGGGCACCATCATCTTGTCATCTGGGGTTGCTGCGACCAAAGTCATCCGTTTGCCGCAAGCAAAACAAACAGGCCGCCGCAGCTGCTCCATCGCGCGAGCTGTAACGCGCTCATCAGCCTGTGAGGACGACGGCTCGGCGGATGCGAGAGGCGATCGCTCAGATTTGAAGACGAGCCTGTGCTCCGTCTCGCCACAGCCTGGACATTGAAGGGTCTGATGCTCGTAACCCGGGACGATCATCGTGCGGTCGGGCACTACGTTGAGCAAAAGCATCTTTTCGCCGCACGCAATGCAACGCACGAGAGTCTCCCATCGGTACCAGCATACAGCTACGGATTACCCCTGCGCAATTACCCCCACCTCCGCGCCGCAAACTCATGAGCAGAGCGGCTTTTTTGCTACAGCTCGCAGACGGCTCGGCGCGTGCGCACGAGCGGACGTGCGTCTCGTTCAAGCCGCATTCACGACAGTGAAGGGACCGGTTCGGGTCTTGTGGCCCTGCTCCCGTCGCAGCCCGGAGCGCCACCGGTCTTGCGCGGCTTCGGGCCTGCCCCTGATCGAGCGCAGACGGGCCGTCAGCGTCTTGGGTTTTGTCTTGGGTTTTCTCTTGGGTTTTGTCTTGGGTTTTGTCTTGGGTTTTATCTTTGGGTTTTATCTTTGGGTTTTATCTTTGGGTTTTGTCTTGGGTTTTAACTTGAGCTCTCCCTGGATATCGTCGGCTAGCCGCGGTCACGGTGCCGTGCTATGTGACGGACCAGATCGCCAACGACTTCCAGCTCATCGGCTTCTTTCGTCGGTCTTCCATCCAAAAAAATATCTTCCAGCAGGATCAGCAGCTCCATCACATCAAGCAAGTCGAGACCGAAATCCTCGCTCAGGTCCGACTCATCGTCGATATACCCGACATCGACGCCCACGTGCTCTGCAATGCGATCACGGATTTTGTTGGCGACAGGCTCCTCTTTCAGAGGGAAGCTTGGTAAATGCAGCGCCAAGCTGGTCATGAATAGCTCTCCGATGATTGGCACTCCACATCCCGCCTGCCAATTCGCCCGAGAGTGTGACGCTAGCTAAAAACCTCATGAGTGTTGCGCCAATGACACGCGGCCGGAGCTGCCATCCGTACCATTCAACCGCACTGATCGGCTTGGCGGTATCATTGCACTGAGCATTTAGGAGAGCCGGCGATCCCGTCTGGGATTTACCCGTCGAGCACGGTAGCCCGCCACCTCGTATGGTGATAATCGGTCTAAAATCAAAAAACACCTCGATCGTCGAGCAATTGGATCATATCGTGCCTGCAGGAGATGACAACGACTCTGGCCCTGCAAGAATTGAGGGCACCGAAAGAGTTCAGTTGAAGGGCTTTTTTGACCATGACTTTGCATGCCGTTGAGCCGAAACTCGGGGCAGATACGTTCTCCTGTCCTCACTGCGATACAGCCGCGCATCAGGACTGGTATAGCTTGTTCCTGAAACCCGAGAACGACGCCGACGTAGTTGTTGTTGCTCCTGAGGCCATCACCACCGCCAGCATGGCACTGCACAGCAAGCCGGACGAGATAAAAGAAATCGACCAATTCGTCGAGCGTTTAAAGAAGAACGAGCTTACCTTCGAGTATCAAAAGCATTCGCAATCGCTGAAGGTCAAAATGGCGAACCTGCACCTCAGCAGCTGTCATAGTTGCAATGGGTTCGCGATTTGGGTGGGCCAGCGGCTGGTATTTCCTTATTGGGTAGAAAAAATACCGGAGATTGCGGAGCAGGACTTGGACGAGGCGGCGGCTGTCTTGAACAAGTCCCCTGCTGGGGCGGCAGCACTCATGCGCATTTGCATTCAAAAGCTGATGCCGCTGCTGAAAGAGAACGGCAAGAGACTAGATGAAAATATCTCCTCGTTGGTGCGCAAGGGTCTCGAGGTAGAGATACAACAGGCAATGGAGGTGCTTCAGGTTCTTCGGGATGAGCCGGTGCAGCTGACCAACTTGGAATCGAAAGAAGAGCAGGAAACGGCACTCAGGTTTTTCGACTCCTTGAAGGCAGTTCTTGAACGCCGGATGCTCGGCACCAGAGCCAGGACTGTGGCAGTCAACAGGCCGGAATGAATCCAGGTATGAATACGGTGCGTGGCGTGGGCGCTTCGGATGTATCGGGTGATGACACCGGTGTTGCGAACGCTCAGAGCAATGCTTGCAGCTTTGCCGAAGCGACGTCTTGCCCGGATGACTTGTCCCGTCGACTTGCCCCGTTGACTTGCCCCGTGACTTGCCCCGAACCCAGGGCAGTGATGATCAGCATAGCGAGGGCATCGCAGGAATTCGCAGAGCTCCGCAAGCATTCCGAAGCTGTGGACAATCACAATGAGTCCTTATTGGAGGCGGGGTAGGCAGCATCAGTGTGAGCATTGTGTTGCGTCGAGTCGGCGTAGGAGCTTGTTGTGCGTCGAGTAAGCCCCGGCAGTAAGCCGGGGCTTCCGTTATTGCATGCAGGACGGCAGCTATCTCGGGCTATCGGTCGCCGGCGCTAGGGCTCGTTGAGGAACTGCCTTGCCGTTTCCAGCGCGCCGTAGCTCGCCAGCTCGTTGTGGCCGGCGCCAGGAAAGCGCACGAAACGCTTGGGTGCGGCGATCAGCTTATAGAGCTGATCGCCGAGCGCAATCGGCACCACAGAATCTCTTTCCCCGTGCAAGACGAGAATCGGGGCGGTCACGCTGCCGATACGCAGGTCGGAGCGGAACGGATCCTTTATCAGCAGGCGTACCGGAAAAAACCAATAGAGTTGCGTGGCGATATCCGCGATCGACGTGAAGGGGGACTCGAGCACGATGCGTGCGACCGGCTTCTGTGCTGCGAGCGCCACCGCAACTCCCGTGCCGAGAGACTCGCCCCAGAGCGCAATCCGCGGCGCCGGATAGCGGCCCGCGGCAAAGGCGTAGGCCGCGAGCGCATCGTCGATGAGGCCTTGCTCGGTCGGGCTTCCGCTCGATCCGCCATAGCCGCGATAGCTCAGCGCAACGAGCCCGGTCCCATCAGCCACCAGCGCCCGGAAGCGGTCCACGCGCCAGCGCAGCGAGCCGCCGTTGCCGTGAAAATAGAGCAGCACGGGCTTTTCTCCGCGTGGCGGGATGTGCCAGACGATCACCCGCTGTCCGCCGGAGCTGTCAAGCACGACCTCCTCCGCCTGCGGCAGGCCGGCATCAGCGGGCGGCGTGCGCGCGCGCTCGGGAAAATATTGCAGTGCGCGTTGGCCGAAATAAAGCAGAGCGAGCAAGCCGCCATAGCCCGCGATCACGATGATGAGGAGCCATTTGAGCATGGTTGCCACGGATCCTTACCGCTCGGCCGGCGAAAATTCGAATGCAGATCTTGCCGTCCGTCCAGCCGGCCGCGAGGACCAGCATCAGCTCTGGCGCGTGCTCGAGACGGTGATCCGCGCGGGCGAAACCTACCCGCTTCCCCGCAATCTCACCCAAGCGGAGGCGCTCGCCTATTGGTGCGCGCCCCAGCACGACGTCCTCGTTGCGGAACAGGCGGGCGCGATCGTGGGCAGCTATTACCTGCGCGCCAACAATCAAGGGGGCGGCGCGCATGTGGCCAATTGCGGCTACGTCGTTGCGCCGCCAGCGGCGGGACGCGGCATCGCGCGAGCGATGTGCGCGCATTCGCTCGAGCATGCCCGTGCTCGCGGCTTCCGGGCGATGCAGTTCAATTTCGTCGTGGCCACGAATGATCGCGCCGTGCGGCTATGGCAAAGCTGCGGCTTCACCATCGTCGGTCGACTGCCTGGCGTCTTCCAGCACCCCGGTTTTGGTTTGGTCGATGCCTTCGTGATGTATCGGGATCTCTGAGCGAGGCGCCGTCCTGGAGGTCTCGACCCGCACATAGAGGTCTCGGGCTCGCCCCGGACGCGGGTGACCTGCCCAAGGCCAGCCATCCGCCAGGAGGGATCACAACGCCTTGACGATCTCTTCCGTCATCTTCTTGGCATCGCCGAACAGCATCATGGTGTTGTCGCGGTAGAACAGCGTGTTGTCGATGCCGGCATAGCCCGAGGACAACGAGCGCTTGATGAACATGACGGTACCGCCCTTCCATACTTCCAGAACCGGCATGCCGTATATCGGCGATTTGGGGTCCTCCTCCGCCGCCGGATTAGTCACGTCATTTGCTCCGATCACGAAGGCGACGTCGGCCTGGGGAAACTCCGAGTTGATATCCTCGAGCTCGAACACCTCGTCATAGGGGACATTTGCTTCCGCCAGCAGCACGTTCATATGCCCCGGCATGCGCCCGGCCACGGGATGAATGGCGTATTTGACCTCTACCCCTTCCTTCTTGAGCCGGTCCGCCATCTCCCGCAGCGAATGCTGGGCTTGCGCTACGGCCATGCCGTAACCGGGGACGATGATGACCTTGCCCGCATTTTTCAGAATGAAGGCTGCGTCCTCGGCAGAGCCTTGCTTGACCGGCCGGTGCTCCTTCCCGGCTGCGGCAATCGCGACCTCGCCGCCGAAGCCGCCGAGAATGACCGAGATGAAGCTGCGGTTCATCCCGCGGCACATGATGTAGGAGAGGATCGCACCCGAGGAGCCGACCAGAGCGCCGGTAATGATCAGCGCGGAATTCCCCAGCGTGAAACCGATGCCGGCCGCGGCCCATCCCGAATAGGAGTTGAGCATCGAGATCACTACCGGCATGTCGGCGCCCCCGATCGGGACGATGATCAGCACGCCGAACAGAAAGGACGCGAGCGCCAGCAGCCAGAAAGCGGCATGGCTCTCGGTCCGCACCAGCCACAGGATCAACAAAACGATCGCGAGCGCGAGCGCGGCGTTGATGAGGTGGCGGGCCGGCAAGATGATGGGCGCGCCGCTCATGCGGCCGGAAAGCTTGAGGAATGCGATCACCGACCCGGTGAAGGTAATCGCACCAATTCCCAGGCCGAGCGACATTTCGACCAAGCTCGACCTGGCAATCGTGCCCACATCTCCGATGTCGAAAGCCGCCGGCGCATAGAGCGCCGCAGCCGCAACCAGCACTGCCGCCATTCCCACCAAGGAATGGAATGCGGCGACCAGCTCCGGCATCGCCGTCATCGGAACGCGGCGGGCGATCACGGCGCCCACGGTGCCGCCGATCGCGATGCCGATGACGACCAGCGCCCAAGCCCCCGCCCCTTCCGGCGGATGCGACGCGAGCGTGGTGACGATGGCAATCGCCATGCCCACCATGCCGAACAGGTTGCCCCTGCGGCTGGTCTCCGGGTTGGATAACCCGCGCAGCGCCAGAATGAACAGCACTGCCGCGAGGAGATAGAGCAGCGCGACGAGATCGGCGCTCATCGCCCGCCGCTCCTGTCTCCTTTCTTCCGGTACATCCCGAGCATGCGCTGAGTGACCAGAAAGCCTCCAAAGATGTTGATCGAGGCGAAGGTAAGCGCGACGAAGCCGAGCGCGCGGGACCAGACCGGCCCGGAGCTCGCGCCGACCAGGGTCACTCCGACCGCGAGCAGCGCGCCGACGATGATGACCGACGAGATCGCATTCGTCACCGACATCAACGGCGTATGCAGAGCCGGCGTCACCGACCAGACGACAAAATAGCCCACAAAGACCGCCAGAACGAAAATGGAGAAGCGCGAGACAAACGGATCCATCGATCCCGCGCTCACTGCGTGCATCGCTCCTCCGCTCGCCGCGGCGATGATGTCGAGCTGCGCCAGGATCATGTCCCGGGCCGCATGGCCCAGCTCGGGAGCGCCAGGAAGGCTGGCTACAGCTCCGGGCAAGACCAGGCTCAGCATCGATGTCCCCTCAGGCCGCGGTTTTGGAAGCAAAGCTCGGATGGATAACGGCGCCATCGCGGGTGAGCGCGGTGGCCTTGACGATCTCGTCGTCCCAGCTCACCGCCAGCGCCTTTCGCTGCTTGTCCACGAGCACTTCGAGAAACGCGAGCAGGTTGCGGGCGTAGAGACTCGAGGCCGATGCGGCGACACGGCCGGGCACATTGAGGCGTCCCACAATCTTCACTTCATTCATGGTTACCACCTCGCCGGGCTTGGCGAGCTCGCAGTTGCCGCCGCGCTCGACAGCGAGGTCGACAATGACGGACCCGGGGCGCATGGAGAGTGCCATCTCCTTGCTGATCAACCGTGGCGCGGGGCGCCCCGGTATGAGCGCGGTGGTAATGACGATATCCTGCCGTTTGATGTGCTCGGCAACGAGTGCGGCCTGTCTGGCCTGATACTCCTTCGACATTTCCTTGGCATAGCCTGCGGCGGTCTCTGCCTGCTTGAATTCCTCGTCCTCGACCGCGATGAACTTGGCGCCGAGGCTCTCGACCTGCTCCTTGGCGGCGGGGCGCACATCGGTCGCGGTGACGATCGCTCCGAGCCGGCGCGCAGTTGCGATGGCCTGGAGCCCGGCAACCCCTGCGCCCATGACAAAGACTCGGGCGGCCGGCACGGTCCCCGCTGCCGTCATCATCATCGGCAGCACGCGCCCATACTCGGCCGCCGCGTCGATCACAGCGCGATAGCCGGCAAGATTGGCCTGGCTGGAAAGCACGTCCATCGTCTGCGCGCGGGTGATGCGCGGCAGCAATTCCATGGCAAATGCAACAATACCCGCCTTCGCCAACTCCCTGACCGCCGCATCCTGCCCGTAGGGCTCCATCATCGCGATGACGAGAGCCCCTCGCTTGTAACCGGAAGTCTCGGATGGGCTCGGCCGGCGCACCTTCATGACGACATCCGCGTCCTTGGCGGCACCGGCGGTGACGACTGCGCCTGCGGCGGTGAATTCGGCGTCGGGAATGCCCGACGCCGCGCCGGCACCGGGATCGACCGCAACCTCGGCGCCGAGCGCCTTCATTTTCTTCACAGTTTCCGGAGTCGCGGCAACGCGCGTTTCGCCCGGCTCGAGCTCGCGCGCTACCGCAATGCGCATGCACCCCTCTCCTGGACCCGGACAGAGAGCCTACTGCGCCGGCTAACTGGCTGAGCCGAGCGCAAGGGCCAGCAGCGAAATCAAGACCATGACCGCGCTCGGTGCCCGCGCGCCAGTCAGGACACCATGTACCGCGACGAGGCTGGCGATCACGAAAATGCCGAAAGCGGCGACCCAATGGTCCTGCACCCCACCGATGGCGAGACCCAGGACGATGTTGACGACGTGGGCGCCGCCAACGAACACCAGGTGGACGAAGCGCTCATAATTGTTCTCATGCGCCGGCATATCGTTGCCCTGCGCGGTTGCGTATTCGAGAGTTCCGTGATCGGCCATTCTGTCCTCCAACGTGGCTCAACGCCGTGGGGATTACTCCACTTAGGGCGCCCGAGCAACGCCGGTGGTTGAAGAACCCATCCTTGGAAACGGTGAATCTTGCAGCAGCGTGAGCCGCTTATGCGACCTGATCGAGGCCGACCGCGAGCAGCGCGGCGTCCTGCTGATTGCGCAGGCGCGCCAGCGAGAAGTCCTTGATGGCTGCATTGAACAGCCGATGGAAATTGAGCTCCGCTCCCAGATGCAGAAAGACGGCGCCAAGGCCGATCGCTGCGCGATCCATGAACACGAACTCGCGGGGTACCTTGACCGGCCCGCGCTGCTTGAGCGCCTGATGCACGCGAAAGGCCTCCCGCCGACCATATTCGGACGGCTTTACCCCATCGGCGAGGCTGCGCACCCGGTCCGTGAGCAGCGGCCCGTAGATGAACTGCGCCCAGATATTGAGTGCCTCGATCACCTCGCGACTGAGGCGCCTGAACCCCCACGTCTCGTAGGCATGCACGACGAGCTCATCGTCTGCGCGCAGCAGGCCGTGATAAAGGTCGAGGACGCCGCCGACGAACTTGGGGGCAAATATCCGGATGCAGCCGTAGTCCAGCAGATTGATGCCCGACGGGCGGCCATTGACACGATAGACCGTGTAATTCCCGAGATGCGGGTCGCCATGGATCACCCCATAGCGGCTGAACGGCCACCACCAGGCCATGAACATCGCCGTGCCCAGGCGGTTGCGGATTTCGAGGTCGTCGTTCTTGTGCGCGAGCAGCCGGTCGCCATCGAGCCACTCGAGCGTGAGCAGGCGGCGGGTGGAGAGCGCGGGCCACACCTGCGGCACCCGAATATCCGCCACTCCGGACAGCATGTTCTGATAAAGCGCTGCATGCCTCGCCTCGCGCCGGTAATCGAGCTCCTCGCGGATGCGCGCACCGATCTCCTTGGCAATCTCGGTGGTGTCGATGACGGGATCCATGCGCCGATGAATGGCGAAGATGAGCGCGAGCTGGCGTAAATCGGCTTCGACCGCCGATTCCATGTCGGGATACTGAAGCTTGCAAGCGAGCTCGCTGCCGTCATGGGCGCTCGCCCGATGCACCTGCCCGAGCGACGCGGCCGCCGCGGGGTGATGCTCGAAGCGCTTGAATTTGCTCTGCCAGTTGGGGCCGAGCTCGGCCGCCATGCGCCGCTTGACGAAAGGCCACCCCATCGGCGGGGCCTCGCTCTGCAACTTCATCAGCTCGGCCGCATATTCCGCGGGCAAGGCGTCCGGAATCGTGGCCAACAGCTGGGCCACCTTCATGAGGGGCCCCTTGAGACCGCCCAGCGCCGCGGCGAGCTCGCTCGCATTCCTGGTGCGATCGAGCGAGAGCCCGAGCAGGCGCGCCCCTGCAAGCCGGGCAGCCACGCCACCCATGTTTGCCCCCACGCGCGCATAGCGCGCGGCTCGCGCGCTGAAACGATTGGCTTCGCGGTCGGCCATCTCGTCAGTCCAGGGACTCGAGCTCGGCGATCATCCGCTCGATCACGGCGAGGCCGCCTTCCCAAAAAGCCGGGCTGCGCGCATCAAGCCCGAACGGCGCCAGGAGCTCGGAATGGTGCTTGGTGCCGCCGGCGGCAAGCATATCGAGGTATCGCTGCGCGAACCCCTCGTTCGCCTTTTCATAGACGGCATAGAGCGAGCTCACGAGACAATCCCCAAAGGCGTAGGCATAGACGTAAAACGGCGAATGCAGGAAGTGGGGGATGTAGGACCAGAACGTCTCGTAACCCGGCTTGAGCTCGATTGCGGGGCCGAGACTTTCATATTGCACTTCGAGCCACAGCGAATTGAGCCGCTCCGCCGTGAGCTCGCCGTTGCGCCTTTCCGTGTGCACGTTGCGCTCGAAACTATAGAACGCGATCTGCCGGACGACCGTGTTGATCATGTCCTCGACCTTCGTGGCGAGCATGGCCTTGCGCTGCTTCCGGTCCACGTTGGCCAGCAATTTCCTGAAGGTGAGCATTTCGCCGAAAACGCTCGCGGTCTCCGCGAGCGTGAGCGGGGTCGGGGCCATGAGCGCGCCATTGGGCGCGGCCAGCACCTGATGCACCCCGTGCCCAAGCTCGTGCGCCAAGGTCATCACGTCGCGCGGCTTGCCCTGATAATTGAGAAGCACGTAGGGATGGGCGGACGGGACCGTCGGGTGTGAGAAGGCTCCCGGCGCCTTGCCCGGGCGTACCGGCGCATCGATCCAGCCATTGCTGAAGAATTTCTCGGCAATGGCGGCCATCTCCGGAGAGAACGCGCCATAGGACGTAAGAACCGTCGCTTTCGCCTCCGCCCAGGAGATGGTGCGGGCAGGAACCTTCGGCAGCGGTGCGTTGCGGTCCCAGTGCGCCAGCCGCTTTTTTCCGAACCAACGTGCCTTGAGTGCATAATAGCGATGGGAAAGCCGCGGATAAGCTCTGCGCACCGCGTCGACCAGGGCGGCAACCACCTCCGGCTCGACCCGGTTGGAGAGGTGCCGGGAATCGGCGACATCCGCAAATCCTCTCCAGCGATCAGAGATCTCCTTGTCCTTGGCCAGGACATTCGTGATCAGGGCGAATGTCTGCAGATGCTCCGCGAATGCCTTGGCGAGCGCCTGTGACGCGGCCTTGCGGGCTTTCTCATTCGGGTCGTGCAGCAGATTGAGCGTCGGCTCGATCGGCAGCCATTTGGTCCCGACCCGAAACCGCAGACGCGCAATGGTCTCATCGAACAGACGATTCCAGGCGGTATAGCCGGTCACCGATTTTTCGTGGAACACCTGCTCGACCCGGTCCTCGAGCTGATAGGGTTTTTCCTTGCGCAGATCCTCGAGCCACGGACGATAGTGTCCGAGGGCCGGGTCGCGCATGGCCGCTGCCAGTTGAGCATCGTCGAGACGATTGAGCTCGAGAGTGAAGAACAACAGATGCGTGGAAGCAGCGGTCACGCGCTCCTGCACATCCGAGTAGAACTTCGCACGATCGGGATCGGCAGTATTACCCGTGTGAATAAGGGTGGCATACGAAACGAGACGCCCCATGAGATCATCCAGGGATTCGTAGCGCTTCACCGCCTCCGCCAGTGCCGCCCCGGTTGCGGGGTCGGCGGCTAATGTCGACAGCTTGCCCTTGTAGTCCCGCTCGAATGCGACACTGTCCGCATCCGCGCGATCGAGATCCCGCTTTAGCTGCAGATCATCCATGCCGAGATAGAGATCGGCGAGATTCCACTCCGGCAGGCGGCCAATACTCTGGGTGCGCGATTTGGCGGCTTGCGCCGCGCGTTTCTGTCCAGCCATTGCGTCCTGTGACCGTGGTTCGCTGAGCCCTCGAGGGTGATGCAGCGGTCTCGTGCCCAACACAGCTAATATCGAAAGCCGCTCCCCCCAACCAGCGCCGCGTCGTTATTTTCTGCGTGGCACGAGATGCGAGTGCCGGAGCCTGTTCGGCCAGAATACCTCCCCTGAAAGACAAGATATTCGAGTATCCCCGCGGCCGAGCCATATGCCCTGAGAGCAGCAGCGACTCGTTTTTAGTGGCCGTTAACCCAAGTCGGCCACAGTGCCCCAATTCGGCACACGGTCATGGGTTGCGTAGGTGGGGTTGCCTAGGTGGGGTTTGTGTAGTGAGTGAGCGAATCCTGATCGTCGACGATGATCCCGTGCAGCGCCGGCTCCTCGACAACATGGTCCGCAAGCTCGGCTATGAGCCGCTGGTTGCCGACAGCGGCGATGCTGCCGTGGCCATGCTCAACGACGAGGCTGCACATGTCGATGCCGTGGTGCTCGACCTGGTGATGCCGGGCCTCGACGGGCTCGGTGTGCTCGCGCAAACGCGCAAAGCCGGCGTGGGCATTCCAATAATCGTGCAGACCGCGCATGGGGGTATTGACAATGTCGTCACTGCCATGCGCGCCGGCGCTACCGATTTCGTGGTCAAGCCGATTGGCGCCGAGCGCCTGCAGGTTTCGCTGCGCAATGCGCTTGCCGCAAGTGCGCTCGAGGACGAGCTGGCCCGCATCAAAAAGAGCAGGGCAGGCACGCTTGGATTCAAGGACATCATCGGCCGCAGCCCGCGCATGCAATCGGTGCTGCGTATTGCCGAGAAGGCGGCACGGTCCACCATTCCCGTATTGATCGAGGGCCATTCCGGCGTCGGCAAGGAGCTGGTGGCACGCGCAATCCATGGCTCCGGGGCGCGGCGGGCAAAAGCCTTCGTGGCGGTCAACTGCGGAGCGATCCCTGACAACCTCGTGGAATCCGTCCTGTTCGGTCACGAGAGGGGCGCCTTCACCGGCGCGACCGATCGGCACATCGGAAAATTCGCGGAAGCCTCGGGCGGGACGCTTTTTCTCGACGAGGTGGGCGAGCTTCCCGCGGCCGCACAGGTGAAACTGTTACGCGCGATCCAAGAGAGCGAGATCGAGCCGGTCGGGGCGCGCAAATCCGTCAAGATCGACGTACGCCTCATCTCGGCAACCAATAGAGACCTGATTGCCGATGTGAAAGCCGGCCGCTTTCGCGAGGATCTGTTCTATCGGCTCCACGTTTTTCCCATTGCAGTGCCGCCGTTGCGCGAGCGAACGGAGGACATTCCAGAGCTTGCACGACATTTCCTCGCGCGATTCGCCGCCGAGGAAGGCAAACGCACATGCCGCCTCAGCGCCGATGCATTCTCGCTGCTGCGCAGCTACCATTGGCCCGGCAATGTGCGCCAGCTGGAGAATGCCATCTTTCGCGCGGTCGTGCTCGCGGAGACCGATATGATCGGGATCGACGAATTCCCGCAGATCGCCGCGCGCAAAGCGAGCGCCGAGCCGGCTGCCACACCGGTCTGCCCGGAGCCGGCTTCCGAGCAGCAAGAACCGATGGAAGCCGCACCCCTCGTCCAAGACATCACCGCGATCGAGCCGTTCGCCGCAGCAGTGCCGGGCGCGGCCATCGACCTGCTCGACGCAGACGGAGAGGTGCGCCCGCTCGACGACATCGAGGCGGACGCCATCCGCCTGGCCATCTCCCATTACCGCGGGCAGATGTCGGAAGCCGCGCGGCGGTTACGGATCGGTCGCTCCACACTTTACCGCAAGCTGGACTCGATCGGGCCGGCTGCTGATTCGCCGAATTTGGACGCGCCGGCCTTGTGATTTCGCGCGCGCGGTAAACCAGGTGAAGGCGCGCGAACATCGGCTTTGGAGCCGGGCGTTAAGCGATTCTTTGCGCTGCTGACAGGTGTGGCAACTTTTCGCCATAGTCCCCTGTCACCTTTTTGCGATCGGGGGGGACGGGCAGCGCAAAACCTCGCGTTAACCCTTCCCTAGCTAACACTGCGTTGGTCATTGTTTTGCTGCGCTCAGGCGGCCGGACAATGGAGCTTGCTCCCCGCGGTGTTGCCGCGGGAGGCGGGACGCCGACGCACTTGACGCGGGTGGGCACGTGACGATCAAAGTCGCGCACGGCAAGTCGTCATCATCAAAGTTGAACCATTGCGGCTGTTGCAGCGCCATCGCCGCTCTCATCCTCCTCGGCTCAGCAGCCGGCTTCCCGCTCGCAGCGAAAGCCGCTGACGGCTCGGAGCGAGAGCTGGGCATGGCCAGATCGGCTCCGCCCCGCGGCGCAGCCAATTACCGGCCGGCTGCAGCGCTGCTCAAGCCGGTGCGCCTGGCCCAGGCCGCCGCCGTGTCCGGTTCCGGCAATGCCACGGCGAACGACGTCATCAGCGAGCGCGGGTTCTGGCAAGGTGTGCCAATCGCCGATCACATCGAGGTACCTCCGACGGCAAACGCACGCGTGACTGCCGCTCCAGCGAGCCCGCCGCCTCCGGCCGCTGCCAATCCGTCAGCCCGGCGCCCCATTGCCGCCGCGAGCGCTGGCTCAAAGCCGGCACCCTGGCCGCTGGCCGGCCGCAAGGACCCGGAGCAATTCCCGAATGCGCTTTCCTATGCGGCGCAGCCGAGCCCGATGGCTACGCGAGCCCTGCAGACAAGCCCGACGAAGCCGCATGCCGCCGCGCATGGCGACACGACCGTCGTGGTCAAGCACTCCGACGATCGTGCGCCCGCGGCATCGCCCCGCAACGAGGCGGCACTGACGGCAGCACCCCCGGCACCCTCGGCAAAGAAACGCGGCGCCGGCCTGGTGCGCGTGGGAGACCGGTTCAATGATCCGTGGATGCGCGCCTTCATCGTGACCCCGAGCGCGCAGGATTACATGGAGACCACTCTGTTCGGGACACCGGATTTTCGCAACCTCAGTCTTTACCTGGAGAAGCCTGCGACCGCCGTTTCCGTAGCTTTCGCCGATGATCCCCATCCCGGGATGGCCACCGACCGATTTGCCGGCAATCCCATCAGTTTCGTCTCGACCGTGCCGTTTGGCGCAGCGCGGGCGCCATCGCGCTGACCTCGCCGTGACGTCCGGGCCTGCTCCGGACATCCACGTCAACGTGGAATGATCAGATCATGCCGAGGGCGTGCATGTAGGTCTCGAGAATGGCTTCGTGCTCGCGGCGCTCATCGACGTCCTGCTTGCGCAGCTGCACCAGCGCCCGTAACGCTCTGGTATCGAAGCCGTTGGCCTTGGCTTCCGCATAGACGTCGCGAACATCGTCGGCGAGCGCCTTCTTTTCTTCCTCGAGCCGCTCGATGCGCTCCACGAAGGCCTTCAAATGGTCCTTGGCAAAGCGGGTTGCCGGCTCCTCCTGCTTTACCGCAGCGGCAGTAGACATCCACACCTCCTCCAGTGACTCGCTCCAGTGACTCGCATGCGCGTGCACGGAGAGGAGGTTTTGCGACCGCCGAGGTCAAGGCAAGACGCGCATCATCCACGCAGTACACAGGACCGCTGTCGCTGTCGTGCACAGCCCTGACCCGGGCTTGACGCCGGCGTGCAGGCCTCTCTCCGCGATGCCGCCGACGTGGATGGCCGGGACACCAGCCGTGCTATGAGGTCTTAGTGCTTGTGGGCGGCCTTATCGAATGCCGCCTGCTGCTCCTTCGAGGTCTCCTTCTGGTGCTGGGCCTTCCACTCCTCGTAGGGCATGCCGTAGATGAGCTCGCGGCTTTCGTCTTTGGACAGCGGGACACGCGATGCATCGGCCGCATCTTTCATCCAGTTCGACAGACAATTGCGGCAGAAGCCCGCAAGGTTCATCAGATCAAGGTTCTGCACGTCCGTGCGGGTGCGCAAATGCTCGACCAGACGCCGAAAGGCTGCCGCCTCGAGCTCGGTTCGCGTTTTGTGGTCAAGCGCCATGGGTGCATTCCTTTCACCAGAAGGACAACCGCGGGCTCTCAGAGCCCCACTCAACAATAGTAACGATCTGATGCGCTTTCCAGCGGCGCGCCGCAGTCGAGGGGGCACGCGTGGCGGCTGGAGCTCATGCCGCTGGAGCATGCGACCTGCGGCGCCGGCCAACCCCGGCTTCCAGCCGGGAGCCTTTGCGGGTGAGACCTGCCCTCGTGAGACCTGCCCTCGTGAGACCTGCCCTGCCCCGCGCCCGGGCCCTCGACCTCGATCCCGCACGGTATCTCGATGACAACAATTCGTCGGAATTCTTCGAGAAATTGCGGGATCTGCCGGTCCCGGGGCCTGCTCCGACCCAACGTGAACGACTTCCGGGTCATCCTCGTTGACAGCTCATAGTGGTCACGCGATATGCATCGGCACATTGGGGGGGCTGCGGGTAGCGTGATGAAAGATCGGTCTCTGCGAATGGCCTTTCTGCGCTCGATCGGAGGCTTTGGTCTGCTTGCAAGCGCCGTTGCCATGAGCAGCGAGCCCGCCAGTGCCGATTTTCGGCTTTGCAACAACACCAGCAACCGCGTCGGTGTGGCCATCGGCTACAAGGAAAACGAGGGTTGGACCACGGAAGGATGGTGGAACCTGGGGGCGCGCAGCTGCGAAACCGTGCTGCGGGGCTCCCTCGTTGCGCGTTTCTACTACATCTATGCGGTCGACTACGACCGTGGCGGCGAATGGTCGGGGCAGGCCTTCATGTGCACGCGGGAAAAGGAGTTCACCATCCGCGGCACGGATGATTGCCTCGCGCGCGGCTACGACCGTACGGGTTTCTTCGAGGTCGATACCGGCGATCAGCCGTCATGGACCGTCCAACTGACCGAATCCGCCGATCAGGTGCCCATGCAAGCCCTGCAATCGCGGGTTCCCATGATGCAGACGCCGGCGGGGGCCAGCAAGCCCGGCATCCCGCCACCCCGCGTCCCGAAGCCGTAATTGATGCGACGTCAGCGCAGGACCAAAATTGTAGCCACCCTCGGACCTGCCTCCTCCGGCCAAAGCGTCATCGCGAACCTTTTTGCGGCTGGTGCGGACGTGTTCCGCATCAACATGAGTCACACATCGCATGAGCGCATGCGCGAGCTCGTAGCCGCGATCCGCGCCGTCGAGAGCGAGCATGGACGGCCGATCGGGATCCTCGTCGATTTGCAAGGGCCGAAGCTGAGAGTCGGCAGCTTCGCCAACGGCCCTGCGAGCCTGCTCCAAGGCGAAACGTTCGTGCTCGACCGCGATTCTCGTCCCGGGGATTCCACACGGGTACACCTGCCGCACGCCGAGATCTTTGCCGCGGCCGAGCCTGGCCAGACGCTCCTTCTCGACGACGGAAAAATCCGGCTCGTCGCCACGGAGGTCGAGAAGGAGCGCATCGTGACACGGGTGCAGGTCGGCGGAAAACTCTCCGATCGCAAGGGCGTAAGCCTGCCCGACACCGTCATTCCATTCTCGGCACTGGCGGAGAAGGACCGCTCCGACCTCGAGGCGGCACTCGATGCCGGGATCGACTGGGTTGCACTCTCCTTCATCCAGCGGCCCGAGGACATTGCGGAGGCCAAGAAGATCACGCGTGGCCGGGCCGGCGTCATGGCCAAGATCGAAAAGCCCCAGGCAGTGCATCGGCTGGGCGAGATCATCGATGTCGCCGATTCCCTCATGGTCGCACGCGGCGACCTCGGCGTGGAAATGCCGCTGGAAAAAGTGCCGGGCGTGCAGATGCTGATGACCCGCTCGGCGCGCCGCTCCGGCAAGCCGGTGGTGGTCGCAACTCAGATGCTGGAATCCATGATCAGCAGCCCGGTGCCTACCCGCGCCGAGGTATCGGACGTCTCGACGGCGATCTTCGAGGGAGCCGATGCGGTCATGCTCTCGGCAGAATCCGCTGCCGGGCAATATCCGGTCGAGGCGGTGACCACCATGAACCGCATCGCCGAGGAGGTCGAGCGCGATCCGTTCTACCGCACCATGATCGATGCCCAGCGCACCGACCCGGAAGCAACCGGCGCCGATGCCATCGCCGGGGCGGCGCGGCAGATCGCCGAAACGCTGGACCTTTCCGCAGTCATCTGCTGGACGAGCTCCGGGGCGACCGCTTTGCGGGTCGCGCGCGAGCGGCCAAAATCGCCCATTGTGGCGATTTCTCCCAAGCTATCGACTTGCCGGCGCGTGGCATTGACCTGGGGCGTGCATTGCGTTCTCGCCGAGGATGCCCGCGACCTCGATGACATGGTGAATCGTGCCTGCCGCCTGGCCTTCAACGACGGATTTGCCAAGCCGGGTCAGCGCGCCATCATCGTCGCGGGCGTGCCGCTCGGCACCCCGGGCGCAACCAACATGTTGCGTATCGCCTTCGTCGATCAGATGACAGATGTCAGATGACAGATGACAGATGTCAGATGACAGACGGTGCACGCTTTTTCTGTCCTCTGACATCTGACATCTGACTAGAGGTCGCGTCCGTCCACTTTATCCGAGAGCTTCTTTACCATCTCCGGGACGCGCTCGAGGTGAGGATGGATCGCAAGCGCCCGGCGGAATGCTTCGAGCGCGTGCTTGTCGTCGCCGATATCCTGCAGGATGATGCCGAGACCCGCGAGCGCCCCAAAATGGCGGGGTTCGCGCGCCAGCACCTCGCGGATGTCGGCGAGTGCCCGGCCGAAGTCTTTCTTTGCATAGTAGACCGTCGCGCGCCGGTTCCAGGCCTCGACGAAATCCGGCTTGACCTCGATGATGGTATTGAGAAGCTTGAGCGCGAGGTCGTAATCCTCGGCATCCACCGCGATCTTGACCCGGCTCATCAGCAGGTTGGCCGTGTCGCTCGGGGAGGCAAGCCAGATCGCCCAGATCCGCCCCTCGACGTATTTCGCGCTTTCCTCGTCGGGGGCGACCTTGAGCGCCTCGAACAGCCGGTCGAGATTTTGCGCCCTGTCGCCGCGTTGCGCCCGCGGCAGCGTTTTTGGTGGCTCGATCGGCTTGAGCGGCTCGGACTCCACACCTTGTGCCAGCGCCGGCGAAAACCAAGCCGCGGCGACGAGAATTATCAGTGCACCTTTGAGAGAGCGCCTCATGCGTCGACCTGGCGGCTGGCAGCGCGCAACACAGGGCCGGGTTTCAAAGCCGCCCTGCAACCTTGAGGCAAATGCCGCGATCTCGGCGCAAGTTCCAACGCTTCAACCCTGGCGCGCCTTGAAGCGGCGCTGGACCTTGTTGATCACATAGACCCGTCCCTTGCGCCGGACCAGGCGGTTGCTGCGGTGGCGGCCGCGCAGAGATTTCAGTGAGTTGCGGACTTTCATGACTTGTTCCTGTGAACGGGAAGTGCCCGCGCCTGCGCGTGATGTTCCCAAAAGCCGGCGGAAATTAGGGATGCGAGGCGCGCCGGTCAAATCCAGGCATGCCAACTCCCGGAGACGGCGACCGGCCGCAGGAGCGACAATCAGGAGCGACAATTGCGCCGCCTCTTTTGCCGGCGTCGTGAATGCCGAAAACAGCCGGGCAATGCCTCGTCCTGCGCAACGGCAAGTCACGCGGTCAAACTGCGAGCGGCATGATCGCGCGTGTGCTCCGTTGGCCCATGGTGCGCCGGGGCGTCGCCTGAAGCGGGCTCCCTGGCCCGGATGAGCGAAGCGAGATAGGGGGAAGGTGGCCTGCATGTCGCTCTTTTTCTCATGCGGGCTGCAGGGCGAAAAAGACATGCGATGGGAACGCCATGACCGACGTGCGCGGACGCGTGCTCGCGGGGACCTTCTTTCATGCTCCTGTGCGCGGCACGATCGAGATCCTCGAGGATGCACTGCTTGCACTCGACGAGAGCGGCACGATTGCGGCAGTCACGCGCAGCAGCGACCCCGATCATGCGCACCTGCGCGCCGAGGCGGCCGCTGCAGGCAGGCTCTTCACGATATCGTCCGGCTCCTATGTGCTTCCGGGATTGATCGATCTCCACATCCACGCCCCGCAATATCCGCAGCTCGGAAAGGCGCTTGATCGCTCGCTCGAGGATTGGCTCGCGCGTTGCACTTTTCCGCTCGAAGCCCGTTACGCCGACCTCGCCTTCGCACGGCGCGCATACGAGGCGCTCATCGACGATCTTGCCGCCAACGGCACCACGACCGCCGTGATGTACGGCACCATCCACGAGAGCGCCAACAAGCTCCTGGTGGACATCTGCCGTGGACGAGGGCTGCGCGCCTTCATCGGAAAAGTCGCGATGGATAACCCGGAGACCTGTCCCTACAGCTATCGCGACGCCTCCCCCGACGCCGCGCTCCGCGGTACCCAGGCGCTGATCGAGTACATCGGCCAAGGCGGCGCAGGCGGTCTCATCCGGCCGGTGGTGACTCCCCGCTTCATTCCAAGTTGCACGGACGCCACGCTTGCGGGGCTTGCGGAGATTGGCCGTGTCTATGGCTGCCACATCCAGACGCATTGCTCCGAGAGCGACTGGCAGCACGCCTACGCATTTGCCCGGTTCGGGCGCTCGGACGCGGAGAGCCTGGACCGCTTCGGCCTTCTCTCCCGCCACAGCATTCTTGCCCATGCTCCGCTGCTATCGGACGGCGACATGGGCTTGGTCTGCGAGCGCGGAAGCGGAATTGCGCATTGTCCGTTGTCGAACGTGTATTTCAGCAATGCCGTGTTTCCGCTCAAGGCGGCGCTCGACAAGGGACTGAGGGTTGGGCTGGGGACCGACATTTCCGGCGGCCCCAATATCTCCTTGCTCGACAGCGTGCGCATGAGCGTGGCCGGATCCCGTCTGCTGGAGGAGGGCGTGGACCCGGCGCTGCCCGCCGAGAACCGCGGCCGGAAGGGCTCGCGGATCGACTGGCGTACCGGCTTTTTCCTTGCCACCGCCGGGGGCGCCGACGTGCTCGATATTCCCGTCGGCCGATTCGCCCCCGGCAACAAGCTCGACGCCATCGTGGTGGACACGCAGACCGACGAAGGCAGCATCAGGATCTTCGAGGAGATCGACAGCCTTGAGGACGTGCTTTCGAAGATCCTGCATACGGCATGCAGGCGTAATATCGTCGATGTGCTCGTAGCCGGCCGCGCGCTCCTCGCGCGGTCGTCCTCAGGCCCTGGCAAGGATTAGGGAGCGTGCCGCCAAGGATCGCCGCGGCCAGCTAAATTCTTACGCATTCTTAGACATACGCGATCGATCGGATAAACGTAATGGCGCTGAAAAATACGGCCAAGCTCTCGTCCAAGTTCCAAATATCCATCCCGAAAGCCATCGGGACGGCGCGGCAGTGGCAGGCGGGTCAGGTGTTCGCCTTCATTCCCAAGGGCGAAGGCATGCTGCTGGTTCCGGTGCCGAGACTGGATGAGTTGTCGGGCTTGGCGCGCGGCGCCAACAAGCAAGGATATCGCGACCGGACCGAACGCATCTGATGCGGCCCGCTGATACTTCCATCTGGATCGAATGGCTGATCGGTTCGCCGCTCGGCATTGCGCGGGCCGCAGAATTGCCCGACCGCGCGCAAGGCTGGTACCGACAATCGTGCAACTGGAATTGGCGAAATGGCGACCGCGACGACAAGCAATTAAATCGTCCAATTGCGCGGGCTTGAGTCTCCTTCGCGGCAAAAGCGGGCTCTACCCCAGCAGCTCGCGCCCGACCGGGCGCACCCGTTGGAGCAAATCGCTCCATCGGCCGTCTGCGAGATGTCCATCCTCCACCACGATCGACCCGTCAACCATGACCAGCTTCACGTCCGAGCCGCGCGCGGCATGCACCAGGTTGGTGAGCAGGGTGTCGGGCACGCAGGGCTGCACGTGCAAGCCGTCGAGATCCACCAGCAAGAGATCGGCCTTGCATCCGGGAGCTATGGCGCCTGCGGAAATACCGAGTGCCGCCGCCCCGCCGGCGGTGGCCATCTCAAGCACGCGCGAGGAAGCCAGCACCGTAGGATCTCCGGTCACGCCCTTGTGCAGCAGGGAGGCGAATTTCATGACATCGAACATGTCCAGGCGGTTGTTGGCCTTGGCGCCGTCGGTGGCGAGCGTGACGTTCACGCCGCGGCGACAGAGGTCGGGCACGGGCGCAATCCCGGACCCGAGCTTGAGGTTCGCATGCGGGCAATGTGCGACATGGGCGCCGGTCGCGGCGATGAGCGCGCGATCCTCCTCGGACAGCCAGACGCAATGGGCGAGCAGCGTGCGCTCGCTCAGCGCGGCCAGCGTATGGAGCTGGGCCACGGGAGTTCGCCCCACGCGCGAAACAGTGCGGTCAACCGAGGTCCGCGTCTCGGAGCAGTGCAGATGCAGACCGGTGTGGTGCCTGCGGGCAAGCTCCCCGGCCGCGCGGATGCAGTCATCGCTGCAGCTCTCGAGATCGTGCGCGCCCACCCAAAGCTGCACGCGATCGTCGCGCGCGGCGGTCTCGAGCAGCCGGGCATTGTCACGCAGACTGGGCGTGAACGGTTTGGTGTCCGCGACGTAGGGCACTATCGCCGCGCGGATTCCGATCTCCCGCGCCGCAGCCATTGCCGGCTCGGGCCGCAGGCACATGTCGACGATGGTCGTCGTGCCCGAGAGCAGCGCCTCGGCATAGGTGGCGAGCGCCGCAATGTAGGCCTGCTCGCCGGTGAGCCGCGCCTGCTCGCTCTCGATCAGCGCCAGCCAGCGTTCCAACGGCAGCCCCTCGGCGCTGCCGCGGGTGAGGCTCGAATGGGAATGGGCGTGCGTATTGACGAAGCCGGGAAGCAGCGCAGCGCCGTTGCCATGGATCACGCGTTGGCCCGCTCTCACCTCGGGCACACCGCGGCCCGCCGCTGCAATCGTCGTATTTTCGACGGCGACCCAGCCCTCGAACGGAGTTGTCCCTCCGGGCGGGACCACCAGCACGTCGCGGAAAAGGCAGGATCGCGCCGTCATCGCGTTTCCTCGACCCGCTCACCCCGCGTCACCAGGCGCTCGAGATAGCCGAACAACACGAAGGAGGCGATGCCGAGCGCCGCCAGAACCGTGATGGAAACAAACAAAAGGTCGGTGCGCAGCTGGGTCGCCGAGGTAATTACCAGATATCCGAGCCCGGTATCCGAGCTGTAGAACTCCGCCACCACGGCCCCGACCAGGGCGAGCGACGCGGCGATCTTGAAGCTTGCGAAGATGAACGGCAACGCGCTGGGCAGCTGCACTTTGAGCAGGATCTCCCAGCCGGGCGCGTTGATGGAGCGCATGAACTCGATGATCCGCCGGTCGGTCGCCTTCAGTCCGCGCGTCGTGTTGGTGACGATGGGAAAGAACGAGATGATGGCGCAGATCATGATCTTGGGCGCAATGCCGAAGCCGAACCAGATGGTGAGCAGCGGAATGATGGCGATGATCGGAATGGCATTCGACACGATGACGTACGGAAATATGCCGCGTTCGAGAAAGCGCGAATGCACGATCCCCGCCGAGAGCGCAATGCCGAGAGCGGCGGAGATGGCAAAGCCGGCGATCGCCTCGAGCACCGTGAAGCCGGTGTGGTACCCGAGGCTGGGCGTCCGGAAGAACCGCGCGACGATGTCGCTCGGCGCCGGCAGCAACCATGGCGGAATGTCCAGCGCCTTGACCGCAAGCTGCCAGGCGGCGAGCCCGGCCGCAAGGATGAGCACCGGCGGCAGGACCTCGTCGCGTAATTTTCTGCTCACCGTCCCTCGCATCACAACGCTCTTCCTGATCCGTAGCCCGGATTGCGTTCGCGCAATCCGGGGACGCCGTCCCGACTCGCGCAAAGATGCGCGACCCGGGCTACTCGCGCAGCGCCTCGCGTGCCTGCCGCACCCAGCCGATGAACTCCGCGGTGTCCTGCAGGTCGGCGGAGCGCGGGCGGGCAAGGGCGGGCGCGAGAACCGTCTTGATACGGCCGGGATGCGCCGACATCACCGCCACCCTGTCGGCGAGATAGATCGCCTCGGAGATGTTGTGCGTCACGAACAGCACGGTCTTGCGCTCGCCGCTCCACAGCCGCAACAGATCGTCCTGCAGCTGAGCGCGGGTGAGCTCATCGAGCGCGCTGAACGGCTCGTCCATCAGCAGAATGGACGGATTCCACGCGAGCGCCCGCACGATTGCAACCCGCTGCTTCATGCCGCCGGAAAGCTCATGCGGGTAGGCGTCCTTGAACTTGCCGAGACCGACCGAGTCCAGCAGCTCCTCGCAGCGCCTCCTCCGGCTCGCTTGCGGATAATCGATCACTTCCAAAGGCAGCTGCACGTTCCCCATCGCGGTGCGCCAGGACAACAGCGCCGGCTCCTGGAAAACGAACCCGAACTGATTTTGCCGGCGCGCGGCAGCACAGGGCTCGCCGCGCACAGTGATCGCGCCGGCGGTGGGCGCAATGAGATCACTGACGAGCCGCAAGAGCGAGCTCTTTCCGCACCCGGTCGGCCCAAGCAGTGCGACGAGCTCGCCCTCGGCCACGCTGAGGCTGATATCCGAGAGCGCCTGGATGGCGCCGCGCTCCGAGTGGTAGCGCAGGCTCACGCGGTCGAGCGCGATGCAGGGAGGCGCGGAGCAAACGACCTCCGTCATGACCGAGCTTGTACCCATGGGCGTCAGCTTAAATGCGTGTGTCCCAGGCGCAACGCGCATGGACGCAGCGCGCCCGATATCATCGCAACCGGCGCAAATTCGAGTGCGCCGCGAGCATGGTGTGTTGCAGAACCGGGACCGTCCGAATGTAGGCGGCTGTAGGGCTTGTCCCGGCCACGCCTTGGCTGCTGTATCAAGGATGTGGATGCGCGGGTCGAGCCCGCGCACGACGACATACACGACGACATAGAGGAGGAATCGATCGAGCCGAAAGGATCCTACCGGCTCAGATAGCTGTTGCTGAACACTTGCTCGGGCTGCAGCGCCGTTTCGATCAGGCCGAGCTTGCGCGCAACCTCGATGGTGTCGCGCCAGCGCTGCTCGCTCTGCCAGCCGAAGCCCGACGTCTCGGTGCCGGCGCTCTTCCAGTAGGGCACCGTATGCTCGAGCACCTTGCTCTCGCGCTTGGCGTCGATCTCGTCGGCAGCGGCAGCGACCGCCGCCACGGCGCCTGCGGGATCCCTGACGGTTTCATTGACCGAGCGTAC
This sequence comes from Xanthobacteraceae bacterium, assembly GCA_036557665.1. Classification (GTDB taxonomy): domain Bacteria; phylum Pseudomonadota; class Alphaproteobacteria; order Rhizobiales; family Xanthobacteraceae; genus VAZQ01. The sequence goes on from DATBHG010000031.1 coordinate 31,229, forward strand.
CGTCGCTCGCAGGAAAGCTTTCACCATCTCGGGTTTCTGCTGCGCCACTTCGGGATTGGCCGTGAGCGTGAGGCCGTAGGTGTTGACCCCGTGATCGGCGATCGGCATCAGCGCGACCGGCATTCCTGCGCTTTCCGCCTCGATCGGCTCGTTCATGGAGAAACCCATGATCGCATCGACCTGCTTGACCAGAAGCGGCTGCACGCCGAAACCGATATCGACCAGCTTGATCTGCTCTATCTGCATGCCGTTGGCCGCAAGCAGCGCCATGAGGCCTTGGAAGGTAGCGCTGCCTTTCTTGGAGCCGAGCCGCACGCCTTCGAGCAGTTGCCGCGGGGAAGTGACGGGCTTGGCCTGCGGGCTGATGACCACGATGGGCGTGCGCTGGTAATAGGCGGCGATCGACTGCGCGGGTACGCGCTGCTGCGCGCCTTGCACCAGCACGAGCGCATCGACCAGGCCGAACTCCACCGCCTTCGAGCCGATTTGCTTGATGGTATCGGATGAGCCGGTGCCCGAGATGATATCGAGGTCCAGCCCTTCGTCCTTGTAATAGCCCCGCTGCTTGCCGAGATAGAACGGCGCATGCTGCGCGCCGGCTTTCCAGTCGAGCCTGATCCTCACCTTGGTCGGGCTCTGGGCGAAAGCAGCCGCGCTGGTGAGAGCGGCGAGGAGAAGCGCCAAGGCGCCCAGCGAGAAATATCGCACCAGACTCATGTCATCCTCCAGTTTGCCAGCAGCTCGGCGGCACACTCCGCGGCATCATGCGGCACGACCGCGCGTTCCACATCCCACACCAGGGGAGCGGTGGCATCGAGCGCGAGCTTTGCCGACATGCCGTCGCGGGAGGACGGATCGAGCCGATTGCAGAACACCTTGGGCACCATGAACATGTCGCTATCCGCCTGGAAGCGCGTCGCCAGGGCCCACAACACCTCGGGCTCGTCGAACACGTTCACGTCCTCGTCTACGGCCACGACCAGCTTGAGATAGGGATCAAGCCCCAGGAGCAGCATCAGGGCATGCCGCGGCTGGCCCTCGGCAAGCTTCTTCATCGACAGATACGCATGGAAATGCGTGCCCGACTTCGGAAAGTTCAGCGCCCGCAGCGTAGGCACCAGCTCTTTCAGCCGCATGTAGACATGCGCTTCCTTCGCGGCGCGCCCGAGCAGGAGATGCTCCGCGGAATACCCCGGGACTATGTCGTGATAAATCGGCTGCGCGCGCGAGGTGATGGCCTTGACCACGAGCACGTTCCTAGTGGAGCGATCGGTTGAATAGCCCGTGTATTCGCCATAAGGGCCTTCGTCCTCGTGCAGGTCGTGGAGGATTTCGCCTTCGAGCACGATCTCGGCGTGCGCCGGGACTTCCACGTCTATGGTCTTGCATTTGACCAGCTCGACGGGACGCGACAGGAGCGCGCCTGCGAGATCGAGCTCGTCCACCTCGCTGGCCACCTTGGCTCCCGCCGCCAGGTTGATGGCCGGATGTACGCCGATCACGACGGCGACTTCGAGATTTTGCCCGCGCGCGCCGGCGCGTTGCAGATGCTCCCAGATGTGACCACGCGAATGCAGGCTGGCGCCGAATCGGTTCGGGCCTTTGAGCTGCAGGCGCTGGTAGCTCAAATTGCGCACGCCCGTATCCGGATCCTTGCACACGAGTATGCCGGAGCCGATGTAGCGGCCGGCGTCCTGCTCGAAATGCCGGCTGATCGGCAATCGCCCTGCGTCCAGCTCGTTTCCTTGCACCACCACCTCGTGCACCGGACCGTCGCGCACGATGATGGGCGCAATCATGTGCGCCAGCGCATGCGTCCAGGAATCGTTGAAGCCGCCGGGCGGCGCGCCGACCATGCGCGCGATACGCTCGCGGCTCGCAAACAGATTCGCTACCACGGGCTCGCGGAATCCCTTGGGCTGCTCGATGATGAGGACCGGCGTGCGCTGGCGTTTCTCCAGCTCCAGAACCAGCGCGGTAGGGAGATAATCGAGCTCGATCGGCTCGCGCAGGCGCAGCGTCTCCTGCTCCGGAAGCCCGGCCAAAAAGCTGCGCAGCGAAGGAGCGTCGGTTGATGCGTCGGCAGTCATGGACAGGTACGGCAATTACGGTGCGCAGCCCGAATGAGCGAGGCGACATCCGGGGCCTGCCCCCTCCACGCCCGACCCGCAATTCGCTTCGCTCATGCGCCTACCCATACGCACTAGCCGTGTTGCTGTAAAACGACCGCCGCAGCCTGAACAGCTTTGCCTCGCTGCCGTGCAGCGAGCGGGGGGGAGCGGCATATCGAGCTCGAGCACCTGAACGGAACCAAGAGGCTTTAACCCGCATTCTTTCGCCGGGGCTGCATCGGCGGGAGGGTTCATGCGCCATCTTATCCGAACAGCAGTCGGCGTCGGGACGATAGGGTTGGCTACAGTAGCGTTGGCCACGGCCACGGCGTCCGCCAGCGACTACGGGCATCAGCTCGCGGTTTGGCTGCAACTCGCCCAAACCACGGAAAGCCCGAGGGATCAGTCGGCAATGCCGGCCGCTCCGGAAGTGGCAAAAATCGTGCTCGACGAGCAGGATGTCATGTCGGTGTTGGGACTTCGGGTCCGCAGCAGCGCCGGAGAGGACATGGGGCGGATAGTGAATGTCATCGTCGATCGGACCGGGCAGGTGCGTGCCGCGGTCATAGACTTCGGCGGTTTCCTCGGCGTTGGCAACCGCAAGATCGCGATCGATTGGAACGCACTGCATTTTGTGGTCGCTGCCAACAAGGATGACCGGATCACGCTTGATCTCACGCGCGACCAGGTGAAAGCCGCCCCCGAATTCAAGGACGGGCGTCCCTTGGTCGTGATCGGGACAGCCGAGAGCCTGCAAACGCCTCCATCCTCCGACTGACGCCGCCACGGAGCTTGATGCTTTGCCCGCCCAGCCTTCCAGGCGGAGCCAGCGCGGCCTCGATTGGCTCGTGTTCTTCGTTTCGACCGTATTGACCGGCTTCGGTCCCTTTGTCGCCGTCTACCTCACCTCCCAACGTTGGACCCAGCTCGACATCGGCCTGGTGCTGAGCATCGGCGGGCTCGCTTCCCTGCTTGGACAGGTGCCGGGCGGGGCGCTCGTGGATGCGGCCCGTTCTGAGCGGCTGGTCGCTGGGCTTGCCATAGCGGCCACGGGAGCCAGTGCATTGGTCCTCGGGCTATGGCCGATTTCACCCGCTGTTCAAGCAGCCTCGGTTATACAAGCGGTGGCCGCCTGCGTGCTGGGTCCGGCCATTGCTGCAATCAGCCTCGGCCTTGTTGGCCATGACGGGATCGGCGAGCGCCTCGGCCGTAACGCACGTTTCGCGTCGCTGGGAACCGGAGTCGGCGCCGGCGCCATGGGCCTGAGCGGATACCTCGTCGGCAACCGGGCCGTTTTCTTCCTCGCCGCCGCTTTCGTCGTTCCCGCCCTGCTGGCGCTCAGGCTGATTGGCGAGAACGAGGTTGATCCGGAACGAGCCCATGGCGGCCTCGAAGGCCCGCCCGCCGTCGAGCATCACGCCGCGAGCGTCACCACGGTAATTCGCCGACGCGCGCTCCTGATCTTTGCCGGTTGCGTGCTGCTCTTTCAGCTTGCAAATGCGGCGATGCTCCCGCTGGTGGGCAGTATCCTGACAACGCGCTCGGCGGAATGGGCGACGGTTCTGATCGCCGCATGCATAATTGTCCCGCAATTCATTGTCGCATTGGTGTCGCCCTGGATCGGACGCAGCGCCCAGCGCGTGGGACGGCGGCCGCTGCTGATCCTCGGCTTCGGTGTCGTGCCGATACGCGGCCTCCTGTTCGCGACCTTGATGAACCCGTTCCTGCTGGTGACCGTGCAACTGCTCGACGGCATCGCGGCAGCAGTGCTCACGGTGCTTTCGCCGTTCATCATTGCCGACATCACCCGCGGGACCGGACGCTTCAACATCTCGCTTGGCGTCATCGGAACTGCGATCGGAATCGGCGCCTCGCTGAGCACCGCCTTGGCCGGATACGCCAGCGATCATTTCGGCAACCGGGTCGCGTTCCTTGTTCTCGCGGCAATCGCGAGCGCGGGCCTGGCCCTGGTCTGGGGTCTGATGCCGGAAACCCGGTCAAAGGGCCGCTGATGAAGGCGCACCATTGCTGCGATGCGGGGCCGGGTTGCAAGCCTCTCCCCTCCACGCCCGACAGCCGTGCGGCATCAGACAAAGCTGATACCACGACCCATGGTGGAATCTGCTATGAACAGCAGCGCTGGCATTTGCGATCCCCGCCGTCCGGACGGGCGATAAAGCGTCATATGTGACCGGAAGTTTTCAGGAAATCACCGGGATGGATTTCGAGCTTCCCGAAGAGCTCAGACTTCTGAAAGACAACGTTCGGCGGTTTGTCGACCGCGAGCTGATCCCGCTGGAACGCGAGGTCGTCAATGACGTGGCTTTGCAAAAGCAATTGCCGAAGCGTTTGCGCGGGAAGGCTGAGGCGCTCGGGCTCTGGCTGTTCGATGTTCCCGAGGAGCTCGGCGGGCTCGGACTCGGCATGATGGCGAAGGTCATCGTCTGGACCGAGGTCGGGCGCACGACCGCGCTCCCCTCGCGCAACGCCAGTGTCTTCGGTCCGCCGGTCAGTCCGATCCTGTACCGGCTCGAGGGCGAGGCACGGGAAAAATATCTCATGCCGGTCATAAAAGGCGATAAGCGAAGCTGTTTCGCGCAGACCGAGGCGGATGCGGGCTCCGATCCGGCAGCGATGGGTACCACCGCCGTGCGCGACGGCGATCACTACGTGATCAATGGCGTGAAGCGCTTCATCACCGGGGCCGACGAAGCAGATTTTGCCCAGGTTTTTGCGGTGACCGATGCGGAGAAGCGCAGCAGGGGAGGCATTTCGGCCTTTCTCGTCGATATGGACACACCCGGGGTCAAGGTGACGGGCTCCTATGATCTGATGGTCGACGACAGGCCGTGCGAGATTGTCTTCCAGGACGTCCGCGTGCCTGTGGGCAACCTCATCGGTAAAGAAGGCGAGGGTTTCCGACTTGCCCAATCCTGGATCAACGCGGGGCGGATACGACATGGCGCCCGCAGTCTCGGCGTGATGGAGCGATGCCTCGAGCTGGCGATCGCCTACGCCAAGGAGCGCAAGACATTCGGCGCTCCGCTGGCGCAGCGGCAAAGTATCCAATGGCCGATCGTCGACATGCACATGGATGCACACAAGTTGCGGCTCATGCTGCATCACGCCGCCTGGAAATTCGACCGCAGCGAGGATTGTCGCGAGGAGGCCTACATGGTGAAGATCTTCGGAGACGAACGCTCGTTCTGGGCGGCCGACCGCTGCATGCAGATCCATGGCGGGATGGGACTCTCCAAGGACCTCCCGATCGAGCGCTTTTTCCGCGATCAGCGCAGCATGATGATCACCGAGGGCGCAATCGAGGTCCTGCGCATGGCGCTTGCGCGCATGATCATGGGGCTGAAGTAAACGCAACCACGAGCCCGGATGAGCGAAGCGGTATCCGGCGGCCATTGCCCGCACCGTCGCGGGCCGGGAGGGTGCACAATGGAGAGCGCACAATAAAGAAAACCCCGCGGGGGGGAGCGGGGTTTTCTCGAGCCGCTGGGCGGGGGGCCCGCGTCTCAATCGCCTGAGTGAGCATTGGTCGCGCCGAGGCGCACGAAGGTTCAACGCGGCATTCGCTGCCGAGGCCCGGGCCGGGCGCATACCTTCCAATCGAACCTTTTCGCCCCGCATGCGACTAATTGTCCGAGACTGTCGCGACCGCCATTCGGCGGGCCGCATCCCATTCGAAAAAGGGGGCACATCGTGCACGCGCGCCGGCGATCCATTGCAACCCGATTGTCGTTGTTCCGCAAAGATCTTCTGTCCACCACTTCGACAGCTGCCGTCGTAGGCCTTGTTTTGATGGCAAGCAGCGTGACGCCGACTGCCGCGCTTACCGTCGGATTGGCAACCCAACCGCAATTGGACAACGCCCGGAGAACCGCTCCCCGGACCGCATCGGCACAACGCTTCGCATCAGCTCACCGCGCGAAGGACAAGGAAAAAAAAGCCGCGAAGGATCCCAGCGCCGAGCTGGCTGCGAAATCGAAGGACCCCTACAATATCATTGTCTCGATCGATCGTCAGGAGCTGACGCTCTATTCCGGTGAGCATCCGATTGCGCGGGCGCCCGTCTCCACCGGTACACCCGGTCATCCGACCCCACAGGGCGTTTTCAGCATCATCCAGAAGGATCGCTGGCACCACTCCAACCTCTACGGCAATGCGCCGATGTACTACATGCAGCGGATCACCTGGTCCGGATCGGCGATGCACGAGGGCGTGCTTCCAGGCCACCCGGCCTCTCACGGCTGCATTCGCATGCCGGGCTCGTTCGCCCGTCAGCTGTGGGGGCTGACCAAGCTGGGCGCGCGGGTGATCGTCGCGCGTGCGCCGCTGTCGCCGCAACCGATCGAGCACGCACGTCTGTTCAAGTTTGTGCCGAAGGCGGAGCCGCCCACTGACAATGGCGATCCAGCGCAAGGGATCCCCATGTCGTCGGACGATCCAAAAGCCGCCTACGCCCTACAACCCACAGCTCAGTCTGCCACGCCCGCTCCGGGCACAGCTCCCGCCGCACCGAGCGCAAGCCCCGCTGCCATGAGCGGAGCCCCCGCCGCAACTCCCGCTACCCCGCCGGCCAAAGCCGCCGAGCCAGTCAAGCCTCCATCCAAGATCAACCATGTCTCCGTCTTCATCAGCCGCAAGGAAGGCAAGCTGTTCGTGCGCAAGGGCTTCCAGCCTCTGTTCGACGTGCCGGTCACGTTCGAGCAACCGGACCAGCCGCTCGGCACCCACGTCTTCACCGCCCTGTCGTTCAAGGACGACAATCAGACGCTGCATTGGATGGTGGTAGATGTGCCCACGCCACTGCCGGCGCCGCCAAAGAGGACACACAAGGCCAAGAAAGGCGAAAAACCCGCTCCGGTCGAAGTAGCCGTCCCCCAAAAGGAAACGGCGACAGGGGCGCTGGATCGGGTGAACATTCCGCAGGAGGCCATCGACCGCATCAGCGAGCTGATGTCGCCAGGCGCCTCCCTCGTCATCTCCGACAAGGGCCTCGGGCCCGAGACGGGCAAGGGCACCGACTTCATCGTGCTCTCGCGCTGACTCCGCGATACAGCGACTGCGTAGGAGCGGGGCATTTGCCTCGCCCTCTCGCACAGAGGACTGCGGGATGGCGACCCGGGGGCCCCTCGCTACCGCCGCAACACTAAGCCCTCTGGGAGCTGCCGACGCTCCCACCCCGCGCGCTCGAGCTCCGGGCTGTCGTCTTCCGCCTGCGGATACCCGAAGCACAAATAACCGATGAAGCGCCAGTGAGCCGGCACATCGAGGATCTTGGCCATGTGGGCGGGCTCGAGGATCGAGACCCAGCCCATTCCGATCCCTTCTGCACGCGCCGCGAGCCAGAGCGTGCACACCGCCGCGACCACGGAATATTCCACCATCTCCGGCATGGTCCTGCGCCCGAGCCCGTGACCGGCGGTGGTCGATGGATCGGCAAATACCGCTAACTGCCCGGGAGCCTCCTGAATTCCCGCGAGCTTGAGCTTCACATAACGCGCGGCGAGATCCCCGGTATACGCGCCCAGCGCCTCCGCATTGCACGACTTGAACTCCTCGAGGACGGCTTGCCGCCGCTCCGGACCATCGACGATCACGAAACGCCAAGGCTGGCTCAGACCGACGGAGGGCGCAAGGCAAGCCGTTTCTATCAGCCGATCGAGCGTGCCCGTGGGCAGCGGCTCGGAGCGAAAGCGGCGAACGTCGCGCCGCCAAATGAGCAGCTCGCGCAGGCGTGCACGGAAACCTTCGTCGAAGCTCGGCAAGGCAGCCTCAGCTCACGCCTAAGCGGAAGCGCTGCGCAGCTCCGGACCGCGCACGATCTCCACGCCTACAGTACGCCGCGTGCGCCACTTCGTCTGCACGCCGTACTCCAATCGGCCCTGCTTGCATGCAATGGTGAGGTCGAAATCGGGCGGCAATTCCGCCGCCTGCCGCAGAACGAGCCTCGCTCCTCCGGGAGAAATGTTCTGCACCATGCAATTAACCCTGAACCGGCGCCGGTTGAAGCCGATCTTTGCGTCCCAAAATGCGGGACGCCGTGGCTCCTTTCTCCGCTCCTGCATGCTGGCCTCGTTATGCTTACCGTAGCTAGCAGCCAACCATTCGAATGCGCAACGTCCGGCGCGCCGCATCGTTAATGCCGCCTCTGCTGTAACGCTTGCCACGACTCTGCGGCAAAGCGCGCCTTTCACTCGATCTGAAAACCGGTCATTTTCACGATCGGAGCCCATTTCTGCCGATCGCTCGCAATCAGCGCTGCAAAATCGCGCGCCGAGCCACCGACCGGATCGAATCCGATCCGGAGCATATCGGTCTTGAGCGCGTCCGGGCTCAGCGCCCGGTTCACGGCCATGTTGAGCGTCGCTACGACGGCGGAGGCGGTCGTCGCCGGTGCGAGAATGCCGTAGTGCGTGACCACGGTCATCGCCGGCAGCCCGGCTTCGGCCATTGTCGGGACTTCGGGTTGCTCCGGCAGGCGGCTGGGGCTCGTGACCGCGAGCGGCCGCAGCTTCCCCTCTCGGATCAGAGGGAGCAGCGTGGAACCGGCGCCGAAATTCATATGGATTCGTCCGCCCAGCAGATCCGAAATCGCCTGCGAGCCTCCGCGATAAGGTATGCTGACAATATTGGTCCCGGTGACCGATTTGAACAGCTCTCCCGCAAGGTGGGGCAGCGTCCCCTGACCGAATCCGAAATTCAATTTGCCGGGATGCGCCTTCGCATATGCCACGAGCTCCGGCACCGAATAAGCCGGCACTGTCGGTGCGATCACCAACACCAATGAGGAGCTGGCGATCGTCGCTACCGGCGCGAAGTCCTTCAGTGGATCATAATTTATGCTGGGATTGCCGAGCGCAGCTATGACGTGCGTCGGCGTGTTCGAGAGCAGAAGCGTGTAGCCGTCGGCTTCCGCGCTGGCCACCGCCTTGGTGCCGATCGAGGTGCCGCCGCCGGCGCGATTTTCCACCACGACGGGCTGCCCGAGTTGAGCGGACAGATAAGGTGTGAAGAATCTGGCGATTACATCGTTGGGGGAGCCGGCCGTGTACGGCAGAACGACTTTGATCAGCCTGCTCGGGTAGCTTTGCGCCTGGGCCGGAAGCGGCGCGAGCGCGGCCGCGACCGCTGCAATCAGATCAGCCCGGGCTCGGCACCGGTACCGAAAAATATTGCTGCCCGTATGCGTTACGCACGTTGATGCTCCATCCCGACCATTCGCCCTCAGCGCGAACGTCAAGATCGAGAGCGATAAGCTCCGCCAAATGAAACGCCTTTTCAGGTGCAGCAAGAACACGGCCTCTATAGTCGTACTGGGAACGGCCCTGTCCAACCAGATCGAAAAAGTATTTCTGCATAGGATGCCTCAGCAGGGAGCGCTGAGAAGCTAGCGGAGGCGTTTTGACAGGGGGCTAATGCAATAATTAAAAATAGCCGCAGCAGTGCCCGCTCATTGCGACATCCTCCGGCCGGAAGCGGCATATGTTGCGTCGATGTCGAAACGCGCCATGTCCAGCTCCGGTGTGATGCTTGCCATACGCTTTTCCGCAGCATTGGCGAGTTGCGGTCAGGCTCCGGGCCAAAGGGGGCCCAGGCCCGCCCGGCGAGAAAGCGGGCCCCGGTCCGCCAGGTCCCGTTTCGGGAATTCGGGTGGTCAGGGCGGAGTGCGCCGCGCGCAGCTGCACGGTCCGGTGCGGCGAGGACGAAATGTTGTTGACTGCGTACTGCGGACCAAGGCGGAATGCAGCGGTCATTGCAGCCGAGCGCTCGCCAACCCGTCGCAGTCCCGTGCCCGCCAATAGCCAGCTCCATGGCAGCCTGCGTGAAAATGCCCTCGCAATGAATGCGTGAACGGGGGATGGCGGCAGCGCACAACCAAGGCCGCTTGCGAATCGGGATCGACACCGGCGGTACCTTCACCGACGTCGTCGCCCTTGATGCCGCTTCCGGCGACATGCACGTAACCAAGGTCGCGAGCACACCGTCCAATCCCGCTCGGGGGCTCGTTGGCGGAGTGAAGGCCATCCTCGAGGCGGCCGGCGTGGCGGCCGAGGATGTGGCGGGCATGGCGCATGGTACGACGGTGGCTACCAACGCACTTCTGCAAGGCGATATCAGCGGGCTTGGCCTGATCGTGACATCTGGCTTCCGCCACATCCTCGAGATCGCCCGGCAGTCGGTGCCGCAGGGCTACGGCAACTCCTATTTCTGGGTGAAGCCCGAGCGGATCGTGCCCCTCTACCTCGTACGCGAGATCGGCGGACGCCTCAATTTCCGTGGGGAGGAACTGCGGCCTCTGGACGAGGACAGTGTGCGTGCAGCGGCGCAGTTCTTTCGAGCGAGGCGCGTGCATGCGGTTGGCATCTGCCTCCTGCATTCCTATGCCGACCCGACGCACGAGCGGCGTGTGGCCGAGATCATGCGAGCGGAGTATCCGGAGTGCACGCTGTCGCTTTCCAGCTCCGTGCTGCCGGAATATCGCGAGTACGAACGCGCGATCACCACGCTGGTGGACGTTTTCGTCAAGCCGCATATGGAGCGCTATCTGCGGCGCGTGCATGCGGCACTCGGCAGCGGCCTTGCTGACAAGCCGTTTCTCGTCATGCAGTCGAGCGGCGGCGTTGCAAGCGCAGACCAGGTCGTGCGCAAACCGATCACGACCGCCCTGTCGGGTCCGGCCGCAGGAGCGCTCGGCAGCGCCGTGGTGGCAGAGATCGCAGGCTTCTCCGACGTGGTGACGCTCGATGCCGGCGGCACGTCGACGGATCTCTGCCTGATCGAAGCCGGCCGTCCACACGTCACCAATGGCGGCGCGGTTGGCAATTTCCCGGTGCGGATCGCCATGATCGATATAAAGACCATTGGTACCGGCGGGGGCTCGATCGCCTGGATTTCTCCCGAAGGACACCTGAAGGTGGGACCCAAGAGCGCCGGAGCGGAGCCCGGTCCCATGTGCTATCCCGACGGCGGGGACGAGCCGACCATCACCGATGCGAATCTGATACTGGGCCGAATTCCGGCAGCGCTGATCGGCGGAGGCATCGCGCTCGATGCATCGCGGTCGCGGGCAGGTCTCGCGGCGCTTGCAAGCCGGCTGGCCGGAGGCATGAGCGTCGAGCAACTCGCGGATGGCATTATCGAGATCGCCAACTGGAATCAGGCGAACGCCATTCGGCAAATAACCATCCAGCGCGGTATCGATCCGAGAGAGTTCGCGCTCCTCGCCTTCGGCGGCGCGGGACCCGCGCAGTCAGCCGCGGTGATGGGGCTGCTTGGCATGCAGGCCTGCATCGTCCCGCCCAATCCGGGAAACCTTTCCGCGTTCGGTCTCCTCGCGGTCGACTGGCGCACCGATCACATCGTGACCAAGGTCATGCACGAGGATGCGATCGACCCCTCCCGCGTGGCGGCACTGTACGCCGATCTGGAGAAGGATGCCGCGGCGACACTCGAGCGCGATGGCATTGATGCGGCGCGCACACGCATGGTGCGGGAAGCCGACGTCCGCTACAGCGGCCAGTCAATGGAAGTGAGAATCGCTGCGCCGGGGGGTGCGGTGGACGCGCACTTCATCGACGGCCTGATCCGGACCTTCCACGCGGCACATCTGCGCACCTTCGGGTACAACTATGCCGGCCAGCAAAAAGTCGAGCTGGTGAATTTCTGCGTTTCCGGCATCGGCCTGATCGAACGGCCGCAACTGCCCCGAATCGCGGAGCAAGGTAAAGCAGCTCCGAGGCCCCGGGCAGTCCGACCGGTCTATTTTGCCGGCGCATTCTGCGATACCCCGGTCTACGACCGCGCGGGGCTGCGAGCGCATGCGCGGCTGCAAGGCCCGGCGATCGTCGAGGAGTTCGGCTCGACAAGCGTAGTTTTTCCCCAGCAAGAGCTCAGAGTAGACGCGCATGGGATTCTTGTGATCCGTCCCTGCGAAGGAATGCCGAGCGCAATGCAATGACTGCGCAGCAAAGCGATACGCGGGCAGCATCTCGCGCCCGCCTTCCTGCAACCTGCACGGTCGACCCGATCGTGCTGCAGATCGTGGAAGGCACGTTGAGCTCGATCGAGGCGGAGATCGAGTTCGCGATCGAGCGCACCGCCCGCAGCCCCATGATCCGCGAGGCCCATGACTATCGGGTCGGGGTGTTTGACCGGCATTGCCGAAAGCTCACCGGCCGGTCGTATTCCGCCATGCCGAACGCGGTCGTGCGCGATTTCCCGATCGAGACCATGCGGCCCGGCGACGTCTTTCTGATGAATGATACCTATTTGAGCGAGGGCAGCATCGGGCACCTGCCCGATCTTTGCAGCACCGTGCCCGTATTTCACGGCGGCGAGGTAGTGGCCTTCATCCAGGCATTCGGACACCACGACGATATCGGCGGACGCGTGCCGGGGTCCATGCCCGGAACGGCTGGCAGTGTGTTCGAGGAAGGGCTGCTTGTTCCCCCGGTCAGGCTCTACGACGCCGGGGTCCGCAACGAGGCAGTGTTCACCATCGTAAAACGCAACACGCGCGTGCCGGAGATGCTGGCAGCCGATCTCGACAGCGAGGTCAAGGCCTGTGTGATGGGCGCACGGCGGATGGAAGGCCTGTTCGACCGTTTCGGACGCGAGGCGGTCGAGAGTTGCTTTCAGGCGATTATCGAGAAATGCCGCGACATCTACCGCCACGAGCTCCTCCCCAGGATCGCGGATGGTGAATACGCGTGGGAGGACTATGTCGAGCACGACGGAGTAAGCGCGCCCCGGCTTCACCGGCTTGCCCTGAAGATGATCAAGCGAGGTGAGCGCATCACGCTCGATTTCAGCGGGACCGATCCCCAATCTCCAGGTCCCATCAACTGGCCGGCGGATTACGCCGATGGCGCGTTCCTGATCAAATGGATCGCGCCGATCCTGCGCAAACTTGCCGATACGCCTGAGAGGGCGGCCCAGATCCACGTCAACGAAGGCGTGTGTGAAGTTTTCGACGTCGTGTTCCCGCCGAAAGGCACGCTGATCACCCCCCGTTGGCCGGCGGCAACCAATGCGCGCTCCTTCGTGCTGTTGCGCTGCCTGGGCCTGCTTGCGGGTGTGGCGGCGCAGGCGGTGAAAGGCCGGATGCCGGCCGACCAGGAAACAATCCGGTATACCGGCTTTTTTGGAGAGGACCGCGAGGGCAAACCTTTCCTATCACGTGAGGTGCTCGGCGGCGGCTCGGGCGGCCGCCACTATGCAGACGGCAACGATGCCATTCACATCGTTCCCGATTCCCGCAACCAGCCTGCGGAATTCACGGAGACGCGCTTCCCGTTGCTGGTCGAGAAGCTCGCATTGCACATTGATTCCGGCGGGCCGGGCAAGCGGCGCGGCGGCCTGGGCTATGAAAAACATTATCGCGCGCTCGTCGACTGCTGCACGATCGTGACCGCCGATCGGGTACGGCTCGGCTGCTATGGGGTCAACGGAGGCAAAGCGAGCCGGCCGTTTTGCGTGACGGTCGATGTGGAAGGTGCGCCGCGAGACCTCGGCGGGCTCGTTGACGGCGAGCCGGTGCGCAAGGGTCAGCTCGTGCGCGTGGTGACCACCGGGGGCGGCGGTTGGGGGGATCCGCTGGAGCGGGAGCCGGAGCTCGTCCGGCGCGATGCGATCGAGGGCAAGGTGTCGCTCGCCGCGGCACGCGATGAGTACGGGGTGGTGCTGATCGAGACCCCGCAGCCTGGGGAGCTTGAGGTCGATGCCGCCAACACGAGCCGTCTGCGCGACGAATTGCGGGGTCGACGCGGCGGCGCTCCTTTGCCGATGATCGATCGCGGCGAAGGCTACGAGCAGATGCGACACGCCGCAAAATGAGGTCCGGGCGAGATGGCAATCGAAGTTGCAAAGGTCGAGCTCAGAAACGTCCACGACGCATCCGGGCTGGAGGCGTGCATCGCCGCCGGTCGGTTCACCGCCGACGAGGTGATCGCCGTGATCGGGAAGACCGAAGGCAACGGCGGGGTCAACGATTTTACCCGCATTCTGGCCGATCAGGCTTTCCGCAGCGCGCTCGGCAAACGAGGAAAAAGGACCGAGGCGGAGATCGCCAGGATACCCATGGTCTGGTCGGGCGGATGCGATGGAGTTGTCACTCCGCATGCAACCGTGTTCGCCCGCAATGCGAGGTCAGGCCGATCATCCGAAATGCGCCTGGCCATTGGCGCCGCAATGAGCGCAACCCTCCTCCCGGAGGACATCGGCCGCCCGGCGATGGTCGAAAAGGTGGCCCATGCGGTCAAAGCCGCCATGGCGGACGCCGGCATCACCGATCCGAAAGACGTGCACTATGTGCAAACCAAGACGCCGCTGCTGACCATCGAGTCCGTGCGTGAGGCGGAAGCGCGCGGCAAGCACGTCGCCTGCGAGGTGCACGAATCCATGGGCGTGTCGAACGGCACCACGGCGCTCGGGATCGCCGTGGCGCTGGGCGAGATCCCGATGCCGCGCTCCGAGCAAATCTGCAGAGATCTCGAGCTTTATTCCTCGGTCGCGTCATGCTCGTCCGGCGTCGAGCTGAACGAGGCACAAGTGGTGCTGCTCGGCAACAAGGCCGGCGCCGGCGGGCGGTTCCGCATCGGCCATTCGGTCATGCGCGACGCACTCGACATCGACGGCATCTATGAAGCAATCCGCGACGCCGGGCTCGAGTTGCCGGAACGGCCGCGGGCGAGCGATCTCGGCAGCCGTGTGGTGAACTGTTTCATCAAATGCGAGGCTGATCGGCGCGGCACGCTGCGGGGGCGCCGGCAGATCATGCTCGATGATTCCGACGTGCACCATCACCGGCATTCAAAGGCAGCGGTGGGTGGCGTAGCAGCCGCCGCAATCGGCGACCCGGCGGTGTTCGTCTCGGTGGATGCCATGCACCAGGGGCCCCACGGCGGCGGTCCGGTGGTCGCCATCGTCGATGCCGGAGACGGATGAGAAACAGGCAGACATTTACTTGCTGGCTGTAACGGACAGAGGGAGATCGCCATGAATAGATTTGCATCGAAGCTGCGGCACGGTCTGGCCGCGCTGACCGCGCTGGCCGCGCTGGCGGCGCCCGCAGCGGCGCAGCCGGACAAGGTCAGAGTCGGGGTGTTCCCCGTGAGCTCAACCCTGCCCTACTTCGTTGCGGTCGAGCGCGGGTTCTTCAAGGAGCAGAACATCGAAACCGAGATGTCGCGCCTGATCGGCGGTCCGCCCAATGTTGCGGCCATGATCACCAATCAGATCGACGCCTCTGCAGTGCTGGTGACCATCGAGGGCATGAATGCCAACATCAAAAAGCCCGGAGTTGCGATGTACATCTCGCTGAACAGCCAGAACCGGAGCTACCAGATGGAGCAGTTCGTGGTACGCAAGGGCTATCACGCAAGCTCGCTCAAGGATCTCAAAGGCGCAAGGATCATGTCGGCGCCCGGACCGGCCAATGTCACCATGGCGAAAGCGGCGCTTGCAGCGGTCGGGTTGAAGGAAGGTGACTACAGCATCGATCAGCTGGATATGGCCCAGCACGTCAACGCCATGACCGCGGGCACATTCGATGCGGGCTATACGCTCGAGCCGAACGCCTCGACGATGCGCAAGCTCGGGGTTGCCACGACCGTCGAGGCCGGGGTCATCGCGCATTACGTGCTGGGGGATCCCGACGCCAACGCCTTCGTCGGTGGTTGCGCGCTGACCTCCGAGCTCGTCAAGAATCGCCCCGATGTCGCCAGGCGATTCGCGGCCGCATGGGAGAAGGCGGTGCGCTTCATCAATGAGAACCCTGCGGAAGCACGCAAGCATCTCGTCAAAAATACCTTCACTCCGGAAGACGTGGTCGATACGGTCCCGATGATCCGGTACTTCATGGCCAAGGACCTTTCGGACAAGGACAAGGCCGATTTTCAGAAATTCATCGATTTTTCGGTGAAGACCGGAACGCTGGAGCACCACGTCGACGTAGCGAAATATCTGCAGGTGTTCTGAGCCAAGGAACACCGAGCGGGTGGCAAGCGTCCTGCACCGCAATGGCGCAGCTGGCCGAAACGGCGCTGCCGTCGCCGATAGTGCCGCTCACGTCACCATCCGCGGCCTGTGCAAGCGTTTCAACGATGCCGTCGTTTACCATCGTTTCGATCTTGACATCCCACGCGGGAAGCTCGTCTCGATCTTCGGTCCGAACGGGTGCGGCAAGAGCACGCTCATCAACATGATCGCCGGGCTGATCCCGCCGGACGACGGCGAGATCCTGTTCGCCGGCAAGCCGCTGCGCGAGATAAAGTTCGGTTACGTGTTCCAGAATTACCGCGAAGCGCTCTTTCCCTGGCTGCGGGCGATAGACAATATCGAATATCCGCTCAGGCTGATGAAATTGCCGAAAGCCGAGCGCCGCGTGCGCACCCGGCGGCTCGTTGCCAATCTGGGAGTCAAGATCGACCTCAGCCGTTATCCGTATGAGCTTTCGGGCGGGCAGCAGCAGCTCGTGTCCATCATGCGCGCGCTCGTGGTCGAGCCGGAAATTCTGTTTCTTGACGAGCCGTTCTCCGCGCTGGATTACGAGATGACTCTGTTCATGCGGGATCAACTGCAGCGCATCTTCGTCGAGACCGGCACCACTACCGTTCTCGTCTCGCACGACCTGGAGGAGGCCGTCTATCTTGCCGATCGTATCCTGTTGCTGTCGCGGCGGCCCGCATCGATAGCCGACTATGTGCATTATGATGCCGTGCGTCCGCGCACCGATGCGACGCTGTCGCAGCAGGATTTCGTCGGGGTGAAGGCGCATTGCCTCGATGTTTTCCAGCGCGAGGTTCACAGGGCCTGAAATGCGAACGGTCCGCGTCGATCCCTATCTACCCGTCCTCGGGGTGATCGCGCTCATCCTGGTCTGGTATCTGGCGGTCTGGTACGAAGTGGTGGACCGGGTTCTTCTGCCCTCCCCCACCGAGACGTTCCGGGCACTCTGGAAGGGGATGAACGGCGGCCAGCTCGGCTTCGATTTCTGGCGCACGGTAGAGCGGACGACCCTCGCCACACTGATCGCCGCCGCGTTTGCTATTCCGCTCGGCATCTTCCTCGGTGCTTCCGAGAAGCTTTACCATTCCGTCGAATTCGTCATCGACTTCTTCCGCTCCACGCCCGCCTCGGCGATGTTTCCACTCTTCCTGGTGCTGTTCGGGGTGGGCGACGAGACGAAGATCTCGGTAGCGGCATTTGGGGCCGCGCTGGTGATCCTGTTCAACGTCGCCTACGGAGTCATGAATGCGCGCAAGACCCGGCTGCTCGCCGCCAAGGTGATGGGGGCATCGCGGTTTCGCGTCCTCACCGACGTCATGCTGCTGGAGTCATTGCCGCAGACCTTTGTCGGCCTGCGCAACGGCGTCTCGCTCGCACTGGTCATCGTCGTCGTCGCCGAGATGTTCATCGGCTCGACCGACGGGCTTGGCCACCGCGTCTTCGAGGCACAGCAGCTGTTTGCAATGCCCGATATGTACGCCGCGATCTTTGCCGCGGGCGCGCTCGGCTACGGTCTCAACCTGCTCTTTCTCGTGATCGAGCGCCGGTTCGTCCATTGGTCGGGCAAGTGAGCCCAAGCGAAACGCCCAAGCGAAATGCCCAAGCGCAACGGACGAGCCGGGCCGGCTAAAATCTTATTTGCAGACGTGCTGCCCGTTGACCACCGCAGCGGTTTTTCCGGGGGGACAGCCGGGAGCCGGCCGCGCTGCCGCAGCTGCCGGTGCAGGCGGAGGTCTCATGACAGGCGGCGGTGCCGGCGCCGCTACCCGGGGCGGTGGCGGTGGTGCAGGTGCCACCACGTGGGGCGGCGGGGGTGCTGGTGCCACCAAGTGGGGCGGCGGGGGTGCTGCGGGTCTTGGTGGTGCGGGCGGCGGCCCGGCCGGTGGAGCAATGCTCGCGGACGGATGAGGCACCTGCGGTTTCGGCGGCACGTGCGGTGCAGCGGGCGGGGGCAGATGAGCAGCCGGCGCTGGAGAGATTGGCGCCGGCTTGGCCGCGGGCGTCCCTGGGTGGGGTGCGGGCTTTGATACGCCGGCCGGGGGTGGCACTGCTGTCGAGGGCGTCACCGTGGGCGCGGTTGTCGACGTTGCGCCCGGTGCAGGATGGGGAGGTCTTCCCGCAGGCGCTGCACCATGGGCAGGCGGTGTGAGTTTCGCAGCCGGCGCGATGGCCGGCTTGGCCGCGGAGCCGGGAGGAGGTGCAGCCGCTCCCGGAGCGGGCTTCGCACCCGTTCCCGGTGGAGGTGTGGCCGCGGGATGTACGGCGGCTGAAGGCGCTGGAGGCGCACCTGCGCCGGGCGGCTTCCCACCCCCAGGAGCGGTGGTCGCAGGTGGGAGCGGATGACCCTGCATGCCCGGAAGAGGTGCCCCGGTTGGAGCGGTTGTGCCGGCGGCGCCGGGAGGCGTCTGGGTCTGCAAGGCGGCCTTGTGCGCCACCGACGGCGGCAGTGTGGGTCCGATTGCGGCGGCCGGCTGCACACTTGCTCCACCCTTCGCTCCAGGTGCAGCGGCCTGCACTGGCGGCTGAATGGTCCTGGTCTGGCCTGCCTGGTTGGTCACGGTGACCGTATTGGTCACGTTGTTGACCACGACAGTATTGTGGATGTTGTTGTAGATGACGTTGTTCGCCGGCGGCGGGGCGACGTATCGGGGCGGCTGCACCCATACCGGGACTGGCCGGTAGACCGGCATGGGCAGCACGAAGAGCGCAACCGGAGGTGGCGGCGGCGGCAGCACGAGGAACTCCGGCGGTGGCGGCGCGAGGAAAACGATCGGCGCCGGCGGCGGCGGCGCAAACCCGAATACCGGGTCGTCAAAGACGAGAACCGGCCGGCGGATGTAGACGATCTCGTCGGGCGGCGGCGGCGGAACGTCGTAGTCGACCACCGCAAATCGCGGCGGCGGCTCGAATGCGGCGCGCAAGTAGCCGAGACGCCGGCGGGCATCCCAGGAGTGCGGCCCCTCGGGATAGCGCCGCAGATACGACCAATATCCCGGCGGCGTATCGATAATGCGCGTACGCCGCCAGGTGATCGCCTCGCGGCGTGCGGCAACGATCGCCCGCACGCGCGGTACCATGGGATCGCCGGGATAATCGGCAAGAAACTCTGTGTAGCCGTCGAGCGTGTCCCGCTCCAGAGCCACCATGTAGGCGTCCGGAGCGCCCAGCTCGCGGATCGGCTTGGCGCGAATTTCAGCCGTCTGCTCGGCCGAAACCGCAGCCGGAGGCGCATCGGGCCCACGCTCGAAGAATACAACCTGGTCCTGCACCTTGGAGGCGTGCCACGGCACCTCGGCGCCGCCGGTCATGTCGTTGACCCGCAGCCGCGCGCGCTCGAACACGCCATCGAGCGGCAGCCCGCCTTCGCGGATCATTTCGGCCAGGGCTTGCGCATAAGGCCCGTAGGGACCTTGTCCTTCCGGAGCAACCGTACCGGGCGCGGCATTGAAAGCGACAAGGACACCCGGGTCCGGATCGACCAGCGCGAGCCCGCCCGCGATCGGCTGTCCGGATTTGGCGTAGGGATTGGCGCGCGCGGCGTCCAGGACAATGACGCTGGCCTTGAGCTTCAACGCGGCGAGGGGCCGGCTGAAATCGGAGATCCTGATCGCCTCGGAGGCGATGTCGACATCGCTCGGTATGCGCGCGTCCACGGGAACGAAATAGTTCTCGCCTTCGAGCTGCAAGCCATAACCGCCGACATAGATGAAAGCGACCGTGTCGGGCCCGGAGCTCGTCGCCTTCTCGACAAAGTCGCGAAACGCGTGACGCAACGAATCCTGATCGAGATCGCGGGCGCCGGCCACGTCAAAGCCGGCGGCCTGCAGCGTCTGAGCGATCAGGCCCGCATCGTTTGCCGGCGTGTTGAGCGCCCCGGCCTGGTAGCCTGCGTTTCCGATCACCAGCGCAATGCGCTTTTCCGCGTGTGCCGTACCCGGCATGGCGGAAAGCCCCAACGCGAGAAGCGCGAGCAGGGCAGCCATGGTCGTGCGAGTGCGAGGCATGAGAGCTCCATCAAAGCGGGCGAAAGCTCGCGAGCGTGCTGCCATTACGCAGCAAAACCGCTGAACACGATCTGAACAGAACAAGCCAAGACTAAGGCAGCCTCAAGACCGCCGAGTTTCTGAAAGCGAGTTCCAAGCGAGTTCCAGGAATCCTCGGCTTGGCCCATAAGTCATGCCGGGCCCAGCCGACTCAGTAATTAGGAGGGAGAAGCCCCCAATGGTTGTAACGTTGAGGCCGATCCCCGGTATTCCACTGGTGCGCCCGGGCGACGATCTCGCTGAGCTGTTGATTCGCGCGTGCGAGCGCCATGCAATCTCACCCGAGCAGGGAGCCGTTCTGGTGGTTGCGCAGAAAGTGGTATCGAAGGCCGAGGGACGCTACGTCGACCTCGCGACAGTGATGCCGTCTGCGCGCGCCCAAAGCCTCGCCGCAGAAGTACAGAAGGACCCGCGGCTGGTCGAGGTAATCCTGGGAGAGTCGCGACGGGTTGTGCGCCAGCGGCCCGGCGTTCTGATAGTCGAGCACCGACTCGGTTGCGTCATGGCGAATGCCGGCGTCGACCGCTCGAACGTCGACCCCACGACGGGGGCAGAGCCGGTGCTGCTGTTGCCGAGCAACCCGGACCGCGCCGCTGCGCATCTGCTCGCGCGCCTCTCGGCGCATTTCGACAAGGCGTTGGCCGTGATCGTCAGCGACAGTTGGGGTCGCGCGTGGCGGCACGGCACGGTGGGCGTTGCGCTCGGAGCGGCCGGCCTCCCGGCGGTGTTGGACCTGCGCGGCCGTCCCGATCTGTTCGGCCACGAGCTGCGTGTCACCCAGACGGGATTTGCGGACGAGATCGCCAGCGCCGCCTCGCTGCTGATGGGCCAGGGGGCCGAGGCCATGCCGGCGGTGCTCGTAACCGGACTCTTATGGTCGGGTCCGCCCACGCCGGCAAGCGCTTTGCTCCGCCCAGCGGAGGAAGACCTGTTTCGATGAGCGCGGATCGGAGACGGGTGGTCGCCATCTCCGGGGGGATCGGCGGGGCCAAGCTCGTGCTTGGACTCAGTCGCATCATGCCGCCCGAGGACCTCGTGGTCATCGTCAACACCGCCGACGACTTCGAGCATCTCGGATTGGCGATCTCGCCCGACCTCGACACGGTCATGTACACCCTTGCCGGCCTCGACGATCCGCAACGCGGTTGGGGCAGGCGAAACGAAACGTGGACCTGCATGGCCGCGCTCGCAGCGTTGGGCGGCGAGACCTGGTTCGCCCTCGGAGATGCCGATCTGGCGACCCACATCGAGCGGACCCGCCGGCTGCGCGCGGGCGACACCCTCTCGAACATCACTGCCGATTTCTGTCGCCGGCTCGGTATAGCGACGCGGCTCGTACCGATGAGCGACGACAGGGTGCGGACCCGGCTCGAGACCGACCGCGGCTTGCTGGACTTCCAGGATTATTTCGTGCGTCAGCGCTGCGCGCCGGTCGTCCTGAAAGTGGCATATGCGGGTGCGACAGGCGCGCACGCACACCCGGCTGCGGTCGCAGCCTTGCAGGATACGCGGCTGCGCGCCGTGGTGATCTGTCCCTCCAATCCGCTGCTGAGCATCGAGCCGGTGCTTGCGCTGTCCGGCATCCGGAACGCCATTGCCGGCTGCGCAGCTCCGGTCATCGGCGTGTCTCCCATCATCGGTGGGCATGCCGTAAAAGGTCCGACCGCGAAGATGATGGCTGAGCTTGGAGTTCCGGTCACGGCCGCTGCGGTGGCGCGCCGCTATGGACCTCTGCTCGACGGATACGTTCTGGACCATGCCGATGCGAGCGAAGGGAGCGAGCTTGACATCGCCGTGACCGCAACGAAGACCCTCATGCTTACGCTCGAGGATCGCGAAGCCCTCGCGCACGCCGTGCTCGCGCATGCCGATGCGATAGGAAGAGCCGCGGACTGAGCCGGACAGACATGCAACATGCCAGAAACCTTTGTGCGGTAGTGCCGGTCAAACAAACAGGGCGTGGCAAGCAGCGGCTCGCGGGAATCCTCAGCCGCCAGCAGCGCACGCTGCTCGTGCAAGCAATGCTCGAGGACGTGCTGACCGCTTTGACGCAGACGAGCGGTATTGCGGCGATCGTTGTCGCTACCGCCGATCGGCAAATCGCAGCTGTTGCCGCCCGCTACGGCGCGGACGTTTTCGAGGAAGCGGCAAATGAAGGACATTCGGCAGCAGTAGCAGCGGCAGCGGTCAGGCTCGACGCTTCGGGTTGCGATATGCTGGCCCTGCCCGCTGACATTCCGCTCGTGCAGTCCGAGGACATTGCTCGGTTGATGCATGTTCACCAGACGGCGGCGTCAGGGAGCTCGCGGGCTTTCAGCATCGTGCCGGCGCGGGACGAGCGTGGGTCGAACGCGATCCTCTGCTCGCCGCCGCGCGCGATCCCACTCCGATTTGGTGAGGACAGTTTTTTTCCCCACCTCGCCGTCGCAAAAGAACGCGGTATCACTCCCGCGGTGGTGAAGCTGCCGCGGATCGCGCTCGATATCGACACGCCCGATGATTTGGCGCTGCTGATGCGCGAGCGTGCACGAACCCGCACACATGCCCTGCTTTCCGCTTGGGGCCCGGCTCGTTCAAACGCGGCCGGTCCGAACCGGTTCGGCGCCTGATGCCAGGCGGAAGCACGCGCATCATCGCAGACCGCTCTCGCGGTCCCCTCCGACACTCAAGAGCGGCGGCGAACCCGAAGCAGCTTGCTCACAGCGGTTTATAGAGGCGCTCGTCATACAAAGCGCCGCTCATCGGCGTGAGTCTCTCACGAAAATTCTTGGTGTGCGCCGCAGTGATGTGCCTGTTATAGGCGTCCTCATCCCTCCAGATTTCGACGACGGTGAAGTGGTTCGGGCGGCTGCTCTGTTGCAGCACCTCGAAGCGGGCCACACCTGCCTCCTTTCGACTCTCCCCGGCCAAGGCTCTGAGCAGGGATATGCAATCATCCTTGCTCGGCGGCGGTACGTCCACATGGGTGACCACATGAACCGCACCCGCCGCGTTTGCGGTTGCCGCACCCACGACATCCATGCCGCTGTGCAGGCGGTCGTCGATCGCACTGATGAGGTGCGGCTTGATCTTGTCACGGAACGCGATGCTGTCCGAAGCCGCAACATGCGTATCGTAGGCGCTCCTGTCCTTCCAGCCAGCGACGATTGCAAACTGGCCGGAACGCGCAACACGCTGCAGCGGCTCGAAGCGCACATTGCCGGGCTGCTTGCGCACTGAATCGGCATATTGTCGCAACAAGCCGGCCGCCGTAGAAGCAGCATCCGGCGCAGTCTCGATGTAGCTCACAACGAACATTGCGGCATCCTGCGCCTGCACTGGCGCGCCGGCGAGCAAACACGTTGACGCTGCGGCGAGCAGAGCCGAAACGAGCAAGCGCATGTCACTCCCCAATCCCGACTTGTTTTGCTGCGATAGTACAAGCGGCGCCGCTCGAGCGTCAACGAGCACTGTGGAGTGATGCTATCTCGGCGCTGGGACCAGGCTCGATCTGCCGAGTAAGCATCATAGTGAATGATCATCATGGAGAGGCGGCGCTACAACATCGCGGTGCTCGGAGGCACGGGGGCACAGGGGAGTGGGCTTGCCCTGCGCCTCGCGGCTGCGGGGCACGGGGTCACGCTCGGCTCGCGCGACAAGGAGCGCGCCCAAGCCGCCGCGGCCGAGCTGAGCCGCCGCTCCGGCAGTGCCATCAAGGGCAACGAGAATCGCGCTGCAGCGACCGCGGCCGATATGGCAATTCTCACTGTTCCCTACTCCGTTCAGCGCGCGACGGTCGAGCCTCTCCTGAGCGAGTTGAAGGGCAAGCTCCTGGTGGATGCCACCGCCCCGCTCGTCCCCCCCAAGGTCGGAACCGTGCAGCTGCCCCGGGGCCGATCCGCCGTTGCCGCGATCCAGCAGCTCGCGGGTGACAACGTACGGGTCGTCTCCGCGTTTCAGAACGTCTCGGCGCAACACCTCAGCGAGCTCGATCATGAGGTGGATTGCGACGTCCTGGTCTGCGGCAACGACCGAGAAGCATGTGACGTGGTGATCGGGTTGTGCGCGGATATCGGGCTGCGAGGCTTCTATGCCGGTCCGATCGAGAATTCCGCCGCAGCCGAGGCGCTGACCTCCGTGCTCATCACCATCAACCGGCGCTACAAGGTCGCCGGAGCAGGCATCCGCATCACCGGCCCGAAATAATCAAGCCGATTTACGTGCGCGCAGGCAGGACGGCGGTTATGCCGGCAGCGGCTCCGCGCGGCTGGGTACGAACGTCACTTCCATTTCCCGGCGTACCCTTACCGCGAGATCGCTCGCGTCATACGCCACATCGGTCCATTTGAGGCACTCGCCTTCCGCAACAGCGCGGTTGAGACGCACCCCGTGTGACAGTCCCAGCGGCAATAATCCCGCACCGACCGAGAGCTCGGCAGGAACCTGCTTTCCCCACACGCAGTACCCGCCTTCCCCATCGAGCTGCTCCTCGGATTTTAGCGCCCGCTTTGCTGTGGCGACCACATCGGACCGAAACCCGGTGGGTGAGCCGGTGGATTCCCGCCGCAAGGCGGCGCTTGCCACCGACACCCCAAGCTCGAGCCCAATCAAGTGGATCGGGCGGTAAAGGGCGGCGTAGCGGCCGGTTCGATCCGGCAGCATCGCGTATTCCTTGAAACAGCCCCGCGCGTAGTCGCTCTCACTTTCGAACACGACATACGTTCCCAGCGCGAGATGGTGCGGGACATTGCGACCCTCGCGGTCAACCGAGGATACGACCTCGGTCACTCCGGCCTTCTCCAGCGTTCCACCTGCCGCTCTGGGCTTGCATATGTCGGCGAGCTCAAAGCGGCTTGCCGGAGGAAACCCCAGCCCGGTGCTTTGCGGCACGAGGCCGGTGGCGTTGCAGACCGCCGTCATCTCGATGGCCGATTTCGTGCCGTCGATGAAACTGTTGAACATCTTCGGATTGATCGAGGCTCGATCGGCGATCTGCAGATATTTGTCGAGGATCTCCCACAACGTATCCGGGGTCGAGCCGTGATAATGCGGCTCGTAGCGGGTGCCTTTGCCGGCGGCGACAACCGTGAACCCGCAGGCGCGCGCCCAATCGACGTGCTCGCAAATCAGCGCCGGCTGGTCACCCCACGCAAGGCTGTAGACCACCCCGGCACTCCGGGCCTTGCGCGCCAGCAAGGGGCCTGCGAGCGCATCGGCCTCCACGTTGACCATGACGATGTGCTTGCCATGC
Organism: Xanthobacteraceae bacterium; assembly: GCA_036557665.1. Lineage (GTDB taxonomy): Bacteria > Pseudomonadota > Alphaproteobacteria > Rhizobiales > Xanthobacteraceae > VAZQ01. The sequence continues at coordinate 56,635 of DATBHG010000031.1, forward strand.
CCGATCGCGCTCAATGCATGGCGGATCCCCGCGGCGGGCACTCCCGTTGCCTCGACGATTACCTCGATCTCGGGGAACGCAATCAGCGCTGCGGCATCATCAGTGATGTGCGTGCTGGCGTTCCTGCGTGCCTCGGCGAGCGAGCCAGCGGTCATGGCCTCGTTCGGCCAGCCGCAAACCTCGAGCTGCCGCTTCGCCCGCCCCACATCCAGATCGGCGATGCCGATGACGTGCATACCGGGAGTGAACCGCGCCTGGGCGAGAAACATCGTGCCGAACTTGCCGGCTCCGATCACGCCGACGGTCACCGGCCGCCCGGCAGCCTGGCGCTGCTGCAGCAGCCGGTGAAGATTCACGGTGCCGATCTCGGGCCGCGGCGCCGCAGCATCATTGACACATTGCGCGGGTGACGAAGGTGCGGGTCGGGCATTCGGCGTTGGTCGGCGCACGGCCCTCGATCAGGAACCGTCCGGACGTGCATTTCTGCTCCGATTGCGTATCGAGACTCTTACCCGTCTGAAAGCCCTTGCCGCGGCAAAACGCTGCGGCCGCGGTCTGACAATCGGCTGCGCCGTTCTGCGCGGGCGTGCACGGCTCGTGCGCCGTCAGCATGCGCGCATTCGGCAGCCCGACGACAGCGCCGGCGGCGTCCTTGGTCGCGGCGCTCGCATCGCTACCCAGTTTCTCGAGCCTGCTCTGGGCATCCTCCAGATTGGACTTCAGATTCTTCGCCCCTTGTTCCACCCAACGCCCAAAAGCGTCCATGAAACCCGGCTGATTGGGGGAAGCGCCCACCGGCGCAGGCGGCGCCGATTGCAGCGCGGGTCCAGCTTCCTGTGCAATTGCGGAACCCGCGAGCAGAAGCGCGCAGGCGCCCGCGACGCCCTGCGCCCCCAGACCAAGATGAAGTATTCGGCGCAAGCGCTCGGTCATCGGTCCCTGTTCATGAGGCGGAGAAAACGACCATGCAGGCGCCGCATGGCGAAAATGAGGACCGATGGAAACCCGCAAGCTAGGTGCAAAGATCAAAACAAATAGACCGCGGCGGCAATGCCGCCGACCAGCAAGACCGCCGCGACCCCAACCCAGAGCTCGAGGCGTTCCTCGAGAATGGCGCGAGCCTGCGCCCCATATCGGTTGAGCAGGAAGGCAACCAAATAAAAGCGCATCCCGCGCGCGACGAAGGACAGTAGAACAAACATGACGAAGCTGTATCCGGCAAACCCGGAGGCAATGGTCACCAGCTTGTAAGGTATGGGCGTCACCCCCTTGATGAGGATGATCCAACTGCCCCATTGCGCATAAGCTTCGCGAAACGCCTCGACCTTGTCGCTCAGCCCATACAGCTTGACCAGCCACAGGCCGACCGAATCGTAAAGAGTTGCGCCGATCAGATAACCGAGCATCCCGCCGGCGACGGAAGTGACGGTGCAGACGCTGGCGTAAAACCAGGCACGGTCCGGTCGCGCGAGCGACATCGGAATGAGCATGGCGTCGGGCGGGACGGGAAAGAACGAGCTTTCCACGAATGAGACAACGCCCATCAGCCATGTCGCATACGGCTTCTCCGCAGCGGCAATGCACCAGTCATAGAGACGACGCAACATGGCGCGGCTCTTTACCCGTGAGGCTCGCAGTTGTCCATGCGACGCCATCGGGTAAGGGCAGTGCCGCAGAGTGGGCGAGAGCGGCCGAGCCTTTGCCCGTTCTGCTGTGTGCGCTCAAGTTGCGTCAGTGCCGCTTGCGGGCGCGGCTGCGCTCGAGCGCGACCACCTTGCGCCGCGGCAATGATTCGAGCGCGGCCTTTGGCAGCTTCTCGGCAATGCCGAGGAGCCGCTCGCGCCTTTGCATCTCCGACCAGACTTCATCGGGATGCACGCCGGAAGCCACCCACAGCACCACGAGGTTGTAGAAGAGATCGGCGCTTTCTCGGATGACCGCCTCCGAGTCGCCGTGCATCGCATCGATCACCACCTCGACCGCTTCCTCGGCGAGCTTCTTTGCCATCTTGGCACGGCCCGCGCGCAACAGCCGCGACGTGCGCGAGTGCGCCGGATCCGCGGTCTTGGCGTCAAGCACAGCCTGGTAAAGGCGAGCGAGCGAATCACTCATTTCGAATCAGAATACCGCAATCGCACGAGAGTGCATCAACGCTGATGAAATAAATGAAAACCAGGAACAGCCGGTCAGGCGCAGTCGTCGGTTGCTGCCAGCAGGGACGCATTCCCTCCCGTAGCCGCGGTATTGATGGCGACCACCTGCTCAGTCGCAAACCGCCTGAGATAGTTGGGACCACCGGCCTTGGGGCCCGTTCCGGAGAGGCCGGTGCCGCCGAACGGCTGGGTGCCGACCACGGCGCCGATCATGTTGCGGTTGACATAGACATTCCCGTTTGCGAGCCGACGAGCGATGTGCTCGACAGTCGAGTCGATACGGGAATGGATGCCGAGAGTGAGCCCATAGCCGTTGGCAGCAATCTCCTCGAGCAATGCGTCGAGCTCATCGGCCTGCCAGCGCACGACGTGAAGAATCGGCCCGAACACCTCCTGTTGCAGGTCTCTTGCGCGGTCGAGCATGACGACGGCCGGAGGCACAAAAGTGCCAGCCGGCGGCAAGCGTCTCGATGCATCCCAGCGGAAACGCACCCGCTTTTGCCGCTCCATCATGGCAATCCACCGGTTCAGACTGTCCTTGGCGCCGGCATCGATCACCGGCCCCACATGCGTCGCGGGATCCCGCGGATCGCCAACTATCAATTCATCGGCAGCGCCCGCGATCATCTCGATCAGCCGATCCGCTACGTCCTCTTGCAGGCACAGGAGCCGTAATGCCGAGCAGCGCTGGCCGGCCGAACGGAATACGGAGCTGAGGACATCGTCGGTGACCTGCTCGGGCAGTGCGGTTGCGTCGACGATCATCGGGTTTATGCCGCCGGTCTCCGCGATCAGAGGCACGATTGCCGCATCCTTGTCAGCGAGGGTGCGGGAGATCGAGCGCGCGACCTCGGTCGAGCCGGTGAACGCCACGCCTGCAACGTGGCAATTCACAACAAGCGCGGCGCCCACCTTGCCGTCTCCAGGCACGAGGTGGAGGGCGCTCGCAGGGATGCCGGCCTCATGCAGAATGCGCACGGCTTGCGCGGCAACGAGCGGCGTCTGCTCGGCCGGCTTGGCGACCACCACGTTGCCCGCGACCAGGGCGGCGCTGGCTTGGCCAAGGAATATGGCGAGCGGAAAATTCCACGGGCTGATGCATACGAAAACGCCACGCGCGCGATAGCGCAGCTCGTTCGCTTCGCCGGTCGGGCCCGGCAATGGCTCCGGCCGCAGCGCAAGTCTCGCTTGGACGGCGTAGTAGCGGCACAGGTCAACCGCCTCCCGCACCTCGGCCAGCGCATCCTCCAGGGTTTTGCCGCCTTCCATCTGCAACAGGGCAATGAGCTGGCCGCGGCGGCTTTCCAGGATGTCGCTTGCACGTTCAAGCTTGGCGGCGCGGCTCTCGATGGGAACCGCGCTCCACGCTGCAAATCCGGTCTGCGCCGCCAGCATCGCCGCCGAGGCGATGCCTTCGTCCGCTTCGCTCACCTCGCCGATAACGCTCCCGTCAACAGGGGAATGCACGGGCCGCCGGACGCCCTCGCGCACCTTGCCATCGACGCAAGGCGCCGCGTGGTGCGGGATGTACGATGGGCGGATCTCACGAAGCAGAAGAGCAAGGCCGGCGCGGTCTCCGAGCTCCACGCCCGCCGAGTTGCGGCGCAGAGGAGCATAGAGGTCGCGCGGGAGCGAGATCTTGGAGTGACGCGCGCGCCGCGCATCACCGATACGGGTCCGCGGCCGTTGCAGAAGCGAGGCGATCGGGACCGAACGGTCAGCGGCGACGGAGACGAAGGACGAGTTCGCGCCGTTTTCAAGCAGACGGCGCACCAGATACGCGAGGAGATCACGATGGCCCCCGACCGGAGCGTAGACCCGCACACCGGCGGCCGGATAATCGGCGCGGACGAGCTCGTAGAGGACCTCGCCCATGCCATGCAGGCGTTGGAATTCGTATCCCTCGACCCCACCCGCGTCCTCGATGATGCTGGCAACCGTGAGGGCGTTATGGGTGGCGAATTGCGGATAGAGCCGCGCACGAAAGCCCAGGAGCCTGCGCGCGCACACGAGATAGCAAAGATCGGTCATGGGCTTGCGGGTGAAGACGGGATAATCGGCGAGCCCGCGCTCCTGCGCACGCTTGATCTCCGTGTCCCAGTAGGCGCCCTTGACCAGACGGACGGTCATACGCCGGCCAAGCGCCGCCGCGGTCTCGGCGAGCCAATCGATCACCGCCGGGGCTCGCTTCTGATAGGCCTGCACCGCGAGCCCGAATCCGTCCCAACCGCCCAGCGACCGGTCCGCAGCGACCCTGCCGATCACATCGAGGGTAAGCTCGAGCCTGTCCGCCTCTTCCGCGTCGATGGTGAAATTGAGGTCGTGCGCGCGGGCGGTGCGCGCGAGCTCCAGGAGCTTGGGAGCAAGCTCGGCGAGAACACGCTCGCGCGCGGGCGCCTCGAACCGTGGATGCAGCGCCGAGAGCTTGACCGAGATGCCGGGCCGCGCACTCAGCTCTGCTTGCGTGGCCGATCTGGCAATAGCCGCGATGGCTTCGGAGTACGCTGCAAAATAGCGATGAGCGTCGGCGGCGGTGCGCGCCCCCTCCCCGAGCATGTCGAACGAATAGCGCAGCTCCGCGTGGCCGCGCGAGCGTTGGAGCGCTTCCTCGATCGTCTGTCCCAGCACGAAATGCGAGCCAAGAAGCCGCATGGCCTGCCGCGTGGCGGCGCGCACCGCCGGCAATCCAAGACGCTTGAGGAGGGCGTCAAGGATGCGGTCCGGGGTCTCTCCGGGATGGATGATGCGCGCGGTGATGCCGAGCGTCCACGCCGAGGCGGAGACAAGGAGGGCGTCCGATTTTACGTCATGCGACCAATCGCCACTCGCCAGCTTGTCCTCGATGAGCCGGTCGGCGGTCGCGGCGTCAGGCACCCGCAGCAGCGCCTCGGCGAGCACCATGAGCGCAAGGCCTTCCTTGGTGGACAAGGAATACGCATGCAGGAAATCCTCGATGCCCCCCAACCCGCCGGTCCGGGCACGGATGCCTTCGATCAGGCGTGTTGCGTATTGGTCGATTCTGCGCTCCGCAGCGGCGGGGCGGGAAGCCTGATGCAGGAATTCGGCAGCGATCGCCTCGTCCGGCGCTGCATAAGGCGCGGCAAAGCTGGTCGGCGGGCGCCCTCCCCGGATGACGGAACTGTCGCTGGTGAGAGTCATCAGGCGCCGGGATCTCGTTGCGGACCGCTCTTCATAAACAATGGTTCATCGATGGCGCCGGACAAGGGTCCCCGGCGCGCTTAACCTTTGTTCGCGATGAGAGCGCAGTCCCGCCTTGCTCTTTGCGGCGTCCTGTACTTTGTTGCGGACGTGGTCGTCTGCGGCGGCGGCGGGCGCCCGCGGGACCCGTAGCCATGCTCGGAGTACGGCAGCGCATGCCCTTTCATGCGGCTCATATGTTCGCGGCAGCGCTCGTGGTGCTGGCGGCCTCGCGAGCCGGCGCGCAGACCGCGATAAAATTCAGCCTGGACGGGCCGGCTGAGGGACCCGAGGTCCTGTTCCTGCTGCCTCAGGACAAGGGGTACTTCAAGGCAGAGGGGCTCAATGTGGCGATCGACGAGGCCAGCTCTCCGCTCGACCCCATCAACCGGCTTGCCTCCGGAGCCTACGAGCTTGGATTCGCCGATCTCAACCGGCTGATCAGGTATCGCGACCAGCATCCGTCGGCGCCGGTGAAGCCGATATTCGTGGTCTACAACAAGCCGTCCTACTCCATCGTGGCTCGGCGCAGCCGGGGCATAGTCCAGCCGAAAGATCTGGAGAACAAGAAGCTCGGCGCCCCCACTGCCGGATCGACGTATGCGGAATGGCCGCTGTTTGCCAAGCTCAACGAGATCGACCCGGCCAAGGTCAGTATCGAGAACATTGCCATTGCCGTGCGCGCTCCGATGCTCGCGGCCGGTCAGATCGACGGCGCGCTCGGCGCTTCGTTCTTCCTCTATATCGATCTGAAGGACCGGGGCGTGCCGGTGGACGACATCGTGCTCATGCCCATGGCCAATTACGGCTTGCAACTGTACGGCAACGTCATCGTGGCGAACTCGAAATTTGCCGCAGAGAAGCCGGAAGCGGTGAGGTCGTTCCTGAGCGCCTTTACCAGAAGCCTGAAGGAGACGATCCGCCGCCCCGAGGAGGCGGTGCAATCCATCCTCAAGCGCGATGATACCACCCGCAAGGAGGTGGAGATCGAGCGCCTGCGCATGGCCATCCACGAAAACATCGTCACGCCCGAAGTGATAGCCAATGGGCTCGGCGGGGTTGATCCGGCACGGTTGCAGCGATCGATCGAGCAGATCGGGCTTGTCTACAGCTTCAAGAGCAAGCCGAGCGCCACAACGGTGTTCGACGACGCGTTTCTGCCCCCCGTTGCCGAGCGCAAGGTCGACTGATCCGGAAGCCATGAAGTTCGTTCGCCTCTATCTGCGCGTGCTCGAATTGCTCGGCCGCGAGGCGACGCTGGGCTGGACGCTTGCTTTCGCGAATCTCGCGCTCGCCTGCGCGATGTTCGTCGAGCCCATCCTGTTCGGGCGCATCGTGGACACGCTTGCCAACGCGCAAGGGCACCTCACCCAACTGTCATGGTCTGAGCTGATGCTGCTCGTGGGCGCCTGGGTCGCCTTCGGGCTGTTCATCATCATCTGCAGCACCCTCGTTTCGCTGCATGCCGATCGCCTCGCCCACCGCCAATACCAGGCGGTGCGAACGATGTATTTCGAGCACGTGCTGCAGCTTCCGCTGAGCTACTACACGGGGTCCCATTCCGGGCGGCTGGTGAAAGTCATGATGAGCGGCACCAGCACGCTGTGGGGCTTGTGGCTCTCGTTCTTCCGGGAGCACCTCGCCAGCTTCGTCTCTTTGATCGTGCTGCTGCCTCTCACGCTGTTCATCAACTGGCGTTACGGCCTCCTCCTCCTGGGACTATGTGCCACCTTCGGCGCGGCGATCGCGGTCGTGATCCGCAAGAGCGAGCAGCTGCAGAGCAAGGTCGAGGGGCACTTTACCGACGTCATCGAGCGGACCACCGACACGCTGGGAAACATCGCGCTGGTGCAGAGCTTCGCGCGCATCGAGACGGAAGTGTCCGGGATGAAGCAGCTGGGCGAGGAGGTGCTCAGCGCACAGCTTCCCGTGCTCTCGTGGTGGGCGGTCACCAGCGTGATCACACGCACGTCCACCACCCTGACCATGCTGGCAATTCTCATCCTCGGCGTGTGGTTTTACGCCGACGACCGCACCACGGTCGGCGAGATCGTGATGTTCATGAGCTTTGCGACGCTGCTCATCGCGAGGCTCGAGCAGGCGGTGCATTTTGCCAATCGAATGGTGATGGACGCCCCCCGGGTGGCCGAGTTCTTCGACGTGCTCGACACCGAGCCTGCCGTGCGCGACCGTCCGGGCGCGATCGATCCCGGCCGCCTGCACGGCATGGTCGAATTCGTGGACGTCTCGTTCTCCTACGACGGCAAGCGGCCCGCAGTCGCAGATCTGGGCTTCACGGCGCTGCCCGGGAAGACCGTGGCGCTGGTCGGGGCGACCGGGGCCGGCAAATCCACCGCGCTCGCATTGCTGCACCGGGCGTTCGACCCGCAATCCGGAGCAGTCAAGATCGACGGCATGGATATCCGCGGGCTCACGCTTACGGGGCTGCGCCGCAACATCGGCGTCGTGTTCCAGGAAGTGTTGCTGTTCAACCGCTCGATCGCCGAGAACCTGCGCGTCGGCAAGCCGGATGCGACCGACGACGAGCTGCGCGAAGCTTGTGCGCGCGCTCAGGTTCTCGACGTGATCGAGCGGCTGCCGGACGGATTTGCGACGAACGCAGGAGAGCGCGGGCGCTTGTTCTCCGGCGGCGAGCGCCAGCGTCTGTCGATTGCGCGCGCGCTGCTCAAGGATCCGCCCATCCTCATCCTCGACGAGGCAACGAGCGCCCTTGACGCGCTCACCGAGGCAAGGGTGCACAGCGCGCTCGCCGAGGTGATGAAGGGACGCACGACTTTCGTGATCGCCCACAGGCTCGCGACCGTGCGCAATGCCGACCGCATTCTCGTGTTCCAGGACGGCCGCATCATCGAAACGGGCAAGTTCGACGAGCTGGTGCAAGCGGCAGGGCACCTGGCCGAGCTGGCAAGGAGTCAGTTCATGGCGGCCGAGACAACGGGAACCCGCGTGCTGGAAGAAGCGCCGGCCCGGTAGGATGCAAACGCCCCAGGCGATAGCGCTCGCCGGCCGGGGGAGGTAAAGGGCGCGAGGATGCCCGGCCAACCTCTACCACCCGCAAAATTTGTCCCCGCGCTCACCGGCATTCGCGCGCTCGCGGCTCTGCTGGTGCTGGGATTGCATGCCGAGCAGAACGTGCCGGCGGGCGTGAGTGCAGTCCTGCCTTTTCTCGCACGCGGATATCTCGGCGTGGACTTGTTCTTCGTACTCTCCGGCTTCATCATCACCCACGTCTATTTCACCAGCCTCGCGCGCCCGATGCGCAGCGCCGTCGGGATATTTTTCTGGCACCGGCTCATTCGCCTCTACCCCGTACATCTGACGGTGCTCGCCGCCATGCTCGTGCTCGTCGGCCTCGCTCGCCTCACTCACGTTCCCCTCAACCATCCGGAGGAGTGGCGTTTCGCCGACATTCCCTGGCAGCTCACATTGCTGCATGCCTGGGGCGCAACCGCGACGCCGGGCTGGAACGCACCTTCGTGGTCGATCAGCGCCGAATGGTTCGCCTATCTCCTGTTCCCGCTGCTTGCTCCGATGCTGCTGCGGGTCCGCGATGGCTTGACCGCACTCCTGATCGCAACTGCCGCGCTTGCCGCTACCGCGCTCGTCTTCTCGCTCGCGGGCTGGAGCTTCAATTCATGGGTCGGCGCGCCCGCGCTGATCCGCGTGTCCGGCGAGTTCCTGTGCGGAGCGGCGCTCTGCCGCGCCGTGGCTCTGGGCTCGTGCCTGCCCTCCCCCGGCGGCGACTGGCTCGCCGCGGCCTCGTTCCTGTCGTTTCTGCTCGGAGCCTCCGGCGGCTGGGCCGATCTGGGGCTGGTTGCGCTGCTGGCAATTACCATCCTCGGAACGGGAACGGCGCAATCCTTATGGGCGCAGATTCTCGGCAGCCGTCCGCTCGTATGGATGGGCGAGATTTCCTATTCCATCTACATGGTCCACTTTCCCGTCCTTATCGTCATGCGCCGGGTGTGGGAGCGGATCGGACTGGACGGATGGACCGGCCCGGCGAGGATCGCAGCCTACGCCGCAACAATCGCCCTGGTGATCGCGCTCGCAGCGCTGCTGTTTTACGCGGTGGAGCGGCCGGCGCGCACGCGCTTGCGCGACCAGTTCGGAAAACTACAGCCGATTCAGGTGCTTTGACGGCTTTTACCTCTCCCCTGAAAGGGCCTGAAAGGGGAGAGGTGTCGGCGCGTACAGCGAGGCAGAACAATACGGCCGCCAAGCGCTATTTGATCCGCTCGAGGATGCTCACGTAATTCGCAACGGCGGTGCCGCCCATGTTGAAGATGCCGCCGAGGCTCGCGTCCTTGACCTGCATGCCGCCGGCTGCGTCGGTGAGCTGCATGGCCGCGAGCGCGTGCATCGATACGCCGGTCGCCCCGATGGGATGGCCCTTGGATTTGAGGCCGCCCGAAGGATTGACCGGCAGCGGCCCGTTCTTTTCGGTGAGACCCTCCGCCAGCACCCGCGCACCCTGACCTTCGGGCACGAGCCCCATGGCCTCGTACTCGATCAGCTCGGCGATGGTGAAGCAGTCATGCGTTTCGATGAATGAAAGATCGGCAAGCCGCGTCCCCGCGGCATCGAGCGCGCGTCTCCACGCCTCGGCGCAGCCTTCGAGCTTGAGCACGTCGCGCTTCGACATCGGCAGGAAATCCTGCACGTGCTCGGCGGAGCGGAAGGCGACCGCCTTGCCCAGCCGCAATGCGGTCGCGACGTCGGCCAGCACGACCGCGGCGGCGCCGTCGGAGACCAGTGAGCAGTCCGTGCGCTTGAGCGGGCCGGCCACGCGCGGGTTTTTCTCGCTCTCGGCACGGCAGAAGTCGTAGCCGAGGTCCTTGCGGATCTGCGCGTACGGGTTGGCGACACCGTTCTTGTGGTTCTTCGCTGCGATGCGCGCAAGCGCATCGGACTGATCGCCCCAGCGCTGAAAATAGAGCGCTGCGATCTTGCCGAAGACGCCGGCGAAGCCGCCCTCGATGTCCGCCTCCTCGCGGACGTAGGAGGCCTTGAGCAGGTTTCGCCCGATCTCGGCCGCAGGTGTCGTCGTCATCTGCTCGGCGCCGACGACAAGCACGATCCGCGCGGATCGCGCCGCGATCGCCTTGAGCCCCTGATGCACCGCCGCCGATCCGGTAGCGCAGGCATTCTCCACCCGGCTCGCTCGCTTGAAGCGCAAATCCGGCGATGCCTGGAGCACCAGCGAAGCGGTAAAATCCTGCGGCGAGAAACCGGCATTGAAATGGCCAAGCACGATCTCGTCCACGTCGCGCGCAGCCACCCCCGCATCCGCGAGCGCCTCGCCGGCCACCCTCACGATGAGGCTCTCCACCGTCTCGCCTTCCAGCCGGCCGAAGGGAGTATGCGCCCAACCCACGATACAAGCCGTCACTGTCTTCCCTCCTCCATTTTCCGCGGTCTGCTCCCTCTCCTTCTTGGCGCCCCAGTGGCCGGGGCATCCATGCCGAAATTTGGACGCTTTCCTTTAGCATTAACAGTGGGCTGGCGGCACGCGCAGAGCTACGGGGGCTTTTCGGTTTTGCCTTTCATATGTCGCCGGCCTAGACAGAATTCATCCGACGCCGGCAGCTTTCCGAGGCACGCCTCGAGCAACGGACCCCGCGACGTGCAGACATCGACCGCATTCCGCCTTGCACGAGCTCTCATGTGGGTGGCCTTGCTGTGGGCCGCAACGGGATTGGCGCCGACACGCGCGTCCGCCGAAGCGTTGCTGGTCATCGAGGCCGATACCGGCAAGGTGCTGTTCGCCCAGAACGCGGGATATCCCTGGTATCCGGCTTCGGTGACGAAGCTGATGACCGCCTATGTGACCCTGCACGCGATCAAGGACGGAAGGATCACGCTCGACCAGCTATTGACCGTCTCGGCCAACGCCGTGGCGCAGTCGCCGGTGAAGATGGGCTTTCGTGTCGGCACGCAGGTCACCGTCGACAATGCCCTGAAGATGATGATGGTGAAATCGGCAAACGACATCGCCGTGGTCCTGGCCGAAGGCGTGGGCGGGTCGATCGAGGGGTTCGCCGATCTGATGAACTGGCATGCCCGCCATCTCGGCATGGTGGAATCGACTTTCGTCAATCCCAACGGCCTGCCTGCGGACGATCAGGTCTCCTCCGCGCGCGACCTCGCCATTCTCGCCCGCGCCCTCATCCGCGAGTTCCCGGAGTACGACTACTACTGGCACCTGCCCGGCATCCGCATGGGAAAGATGGTGCAGCGCAACTACAATACGCTGCTCGGCCGTTATCCCGGCGCGGACGGCATGAAGACCGGCTTCATCTGTGCCGCGGGCTTCAACCTCGTCGCCTCCGCGACGCGCAACGGCAAGCGGCTGATCGCGGTCGTGCTCGGCGCTCCTTCCTCGGCGGTCCGCGCGCTGAAGGCTGCGCAGCTCCTGGAGCGCGGCTTCGGCAGCACGGGCGGGCTCAATTGGCTGATGCCGTCCCAGGGAACCGTGGAGACCATAGAGCCGATCCGTGTCGATCCGCCGAACCTGCGCGACGAGATCTGCGGCCCGCATCGCAAACGGCCCGCGAGCGAGGACGAGGACGAGATAACGCCGGCAAATACCGGCCCGGATTCGCCTTATGGAATTTTCCTTTCGAGTCTGCGACCCAAGACCAAGGGGGCGCTGTTGCAGGACGTGAACATCGGCGAGCCGGTCCTCGTGTTTACCGGGACAAAACCGCCGGCGCCGGGCAGCGCGACGGCCGATTCCAACATTGGGGCGGAGAAAAAGAAGTCCGGGAGGAAGAAAACCGCCGCGGCGAAGCCGGCCGCTGACGCGGCGCAGGATGGCGCGGCATCGCCCGCAGCCGAAGCTCCCGCGCCGAAGCCGAAGGGGAGGAAGGCGAAGCCGGCCGCGGACACGACGCACGATGGCGCAGCATCGCCCGCAGACGATGCTCCCGCCGCAAAGCCGAAGCCGAAAAAGAAGACAGCGGCCAAGCCGGTTGCGGTTACCCCGGCTGCCGCGAACGAGCAGACCTCGCAAACGCACTGATCGCCTCGGGCATGGCCCTGCGCATCTACGGCATTGCCCGCACCCGCGCGTTTCGCGTGCTCTGGGCCGCCAAGGAGCTCGGCCTCTCCTACGAGCACATCCCGGTCGAGATCGCGACGGCTGGCGCGCGCCAGCCTGAATACCTGGCGATCAATCCCAACGGCCGGCTGCCGGCAATCGAGGACGACGGCTTTACGCTATGGGAATCGCTGGCGATCACGCTTTATCTCGCGAAGAAACATTCCGCCGGACGGCTCTATCCGGCGACGCTCCGGGGCGAGGCCAAGGCGTGGCAATGGAGCCTGTGGTCGGTGCAGGAGGTCGACCGCGGCGTCAACATCTGGTCGTTGCACGCGGTGCGTCTGCCCGCGGGCGAGCGCGATCCGGCGCGCCGCGAGGAAGCGCTCAACGTGCTGGCGGCGCCGTTCAAGGTGCTTGACGGCGCGCTCTCGGGCGGCGGCTATCTCCTGGGCGAGGACTTCACCATCGCCGATCTCAACGTTGCCGCGGTGATCTGCCGGGCGATCGACATGGACCTTGCGGCGACGCCGCAGCTCGGCGCCTGGCTGCGGCGCTGCCTCGAGCGGCCGGCGGCGCGGGAGGCGCTCGCGCTGCGGACGGCCGCCGATGCCGCGGTCCCCGTCGAGGTGACACGCGCCATCGCCCGCAACAACCGTCTGTGACAGCGGCTTTCGTTCACGGACCTTTGCGGAGCGGATCAAACCCTCGCTGCGCCGGCCCACCGGACGCAGCCATGCCGGATGTGAAGCGATGCCGAAACGCAGTGCGGGCATTCTGATGTATCGGCGCAAGCCGCATCTGGAGATTCTTCTCGTCCATCCCGGCGGGCCGTTCTGGGCCAAGAAAGATCTCGGCGCCTGGTCGATTCCAAAAGGGGAATATCTGCCCGGCGAGGAGCCGCTCGCGGTCGCGCGGCGCGAATTCGAGGAGGAGACGGGCCACCCTGCCGAGGGCGAGGCGCTGGCGCTGGGAGAAATCCTTCAGCCCGGACGCAAGGTCGTCACCGCCTTTGCACTCGCAGGCGAGCTCGACCCTGCGCAGCTGCGCAGCAATGCGTTCGAGCTGGAATGGCCGCCGCGGAGCGGCCGCAAGCAGTCGTTCCCGGAAGTCGATCGCGCGGCGTGGTTCTCTCCGCAGGAGGCGCAGCGGCGCATTCTTGCGGGCCAGCGCGAGTTCATCACGCGCCTGCTCGCGATCATTGGTAACTCTGCGTAGGGCGGGTTAGCGGGCAAATCGCCTGAGCGACTTGCCCGCGTCGCTCGGCTAATCTAATCCGCCCTACGACGTTCCCTGTTACGCCGCTTCCTTCTGCATCCGCCACATCGCCGCGAGGCGGCGCTCGATGGTCTTGGGCCTGTCGAGGAAGATCCGCGCGGCGATGCGCTCGGCTGCCACGACATGCGCGGCCTGGCGCGCGGCGATGGCCGGCATCAGCCTGGAGCGCCAGCGGGCCAGCGGCTGATGCGGACCGGTAAGATTGGCAAGCACGAGCAGATCGTGGTGCTTGCCGAGGCGCTCGCGCAGGCGCTGCGCCTCGCCGGTCCACATCTTGACGAAGCGCGGCCACAACGGCTCGGCAAGCTCGATCTGATAACGGTGGATGACCACGCCTTTGCGCAGCTCGTGGAGCTCCTCCGCGCTCGCAGCGCCCCAGTCGGCGGGAATCTGCCGGCGCGCGCGCCGGTAGCAGCGCGCAAGCTCGGCGGCGAGCGCTTCCGACGTGATCGCTGAGAGCGGCCAGCGCTCCAGCATCGCTTCCGCGCTGTCGAGGGCGCTCGCAACGCGCAGGCGCATGTCTGCATCGAGCGTGGTCTCGGCGGCCTGCCGCAGCGCCTCGATGCGCCCGCGCAGGCCGGAAATCGAGCGCGCGGAGAGGGCAAGGCCGTGCTTTTCCAGGTCGGCGAAGGCATCGAGGGCGGATTGCCCGTCACGCGCCCCCGCCAGTGCGCGGGCGAGGTCGCGCCCTTCATCGCGCAGCGCTTTTGCCTGAGGCCCCGCGAACGGCGCGAGCAGGCGCAGCAGCGCCCGCCAGCGCTTCATTGCGCGCCGGAAATCGTGCACCGCCTCGGCATCGGAGCGCGCAGGATCGGACGTCGCGGCGCGCGCCTCCGCGAGGCAACGGCGCGCAGCAGCGCGCAGTCCCTCGCCTGCGGCACCGCTTTCATGCAAGGTGAAGGCGGTCCTGTCGTCCATCCGAACAAGTATAGCGCTGTTGCCGTGGGCAGCGCAGCGGCCCCACACGCATTAATATAGGCTCGGTTTCCCCGCCCTGTCGCCGGGCGCAGAGGGGTACGGACGCGGAGGGTTCGGGAATAGAGGGAACAGAGGGGTCAGGCCCTAGCCGGCGCTACCGGTTCGGTTATGGTCCGAGCCCTGCGGTTGCGCCCAGGAAAGAGGCCAGGGCGTTTCGCGCCAGCGCGGGTTTCACCAGACCGGAGCCCGCACTGCGCTTCCTTTCGGCGATCCGCCGTCCGACAGGGTCGCGTTGCGGCAGATCGCGTTGTGGCAGGCTTTTCAAGCACCGTCACAATTGCTACATGGATGGACGCGAGGTCGGCCCTCGCTTTTGCTTTCTCTCAACTTGGCGCGGGGTGGAGCAGCCCGGTAGCTCGTCAGGCTCATAACCTGAAGGTCGTAGGTTCAAATCCTACCCCCGCAACCAAACAACAAGCCCGCCGCGTCAATGCGTTGGCGGGTTTTTTCATCTGAAAAAATCGCTGGGTTGTGCGCGAAAAGCGTTAATGCGCAGAAATGCCATGAAAATCAATGCTTTTTCGTCGCGTCCATGTCGCATGATCGGCACTGAAATGCGGTCGTCTGTTCGCACCACGTTTCCGGTGCGAGTTGGGCTGATTTGACTTCCGCCGGTTCGTTGCTATGTCGGTGACGCGACGAGGGAACCCCCAACATGAGCAATGAGAAACTGGAAGGGCGCATTCGCGCCATTGAGGCCATACTGCTCGAGCTTCCCGAAGTAACCCCGGACATTATCGAAGCTGCCAAGGCCCGCATCAGGGACCCGAAGCGTCAGCGCGAGCCAAAGCTTGCGGAAGCGATGCTGCAGATCGGAGGCCATCTGGACGAGCCCGCCGAAAAGGCGCTCGATAATCTTAAATATCAAGCCGAGCAGAGACGAGCGGGGGCACGGTCAAACCGCGCGTCGCCTCGCGATAAGGATAGCCACGCGACTTCGTCCAGCAATATCATTCCCGCTGTTGGTCCTTCCAGAAATCGCTGAGCCGGTCCGGCGCCAGTCCGTATACGGGACGTGGGCTGAATGTTGCTGTGCCCAAGGCTTGCAGCGAACGGGTGTCGCGTCCTGCGTTCGCCAGCGCGTACCTACAGGCATGTCAGGTGCGGATGGACCTTTAAGCCAACGGCAGCCGTGCCCGCCCGTCATCATCCGGGCGAAACCAGCAGCGGTGAACGGTATGCCCCGCTCGCTTACGAACACGAGCGGGCTGGCCGCGCTCTCGCGCTGCAAGCGGCGCAAAGCGCGTAGCTCCATGCCGGTCAGGGGGTGAACGCTTGGGGTGCCTCCCTTGACCCGGCGGACGTGCAGAACGGCACGGCGGAAATCGACCTGGTCGCAACGCAAGGCGATCAGTTCGGACGCGCGTAGGCCTCGAGCTAAGGATGTGCACGTGCTCACGCGTGGATGCGCGTTTCGGGTTCAACCGACAGCCGCAACCCCACGGTCTTGAGCACGGCGAGCAAGGTCTTGAGCGTCGGGTTGCCTTTGGGCGAGAGCGCGCGGTAGAGCGACTCGCGGCTGATCCCCGCCTCGGCCGCCACCGCGCCGAGACCGCCATAGGCTTCCGCCACCGTGCGCAGAGCCAAGAGGCCCGCGGCGCGGTCGTCTGGATCGTCGAGAGATTGCAGCGCCGCCTTCAAATATTCCATCGCGAGCTCGCGGTTGGCGGCGAGCTCGGCGATCTCCGCCGCATGGTGAGAACGCGATGCCTTGAATTTTTTCATCGCTGCCTCCGCTTCCATTCCGCCCACAATTCCTTGGCCCGCTTGATATCCGCCTGTTGGCTTGACTTGTCACCGCCTGTGAGCAGCAGCACCACCACCGTGCCACGCCGGGCGCAATAAACGCGATGGCCAGGCCCGACATGGATGCGCAATTCCGGGACGCCTTCGCCTACCGGCTTGCAATCCCCGAAATTGCCGAGCGCCAAGTGATTGAGACGCACCCGGATGCGCGCCTGCGCTTTCAGGTCGCGCAAGCCGTTCAGCCACTCACAGAAAGGCTCGCGGACGTCCTCGCGCCGGTATCGCAGCAGTTGGAACATGGTGGTTTTGTAGCTTAAAAGCTACCCTTGTCGTCCTTGTTCGACGAAAGGGGCGGGCCTTACGGTGGGGTCTCGTTCATCCTCCTCCACCTTGGCCGAATGACCTGCCGCGCACTCCCGGCCATTCCGGGGCGTGCCCATTCCCATCCCTTCAGCGGTCTGGCGCCAACCTGCCTGGTGGCGCGACTTGTCCGTTGCCCAGGGGTTCGGCCCGGACAGTCCCGGCTCGCCACGCGGTCGTCTCGACAACCCTCCGCATTCTTTGTCGTGAGCTTCATTTGCCGGCCGGCAACTTTCGGAATGGATCGATTACGGCTACGTCCATTGGCGTGAAATGGCGCTCATTGCGCGAAAGGATCGTCAAGCCGTGGCGACGGGCCGTTGCAGCAATAGCGACATCTGCAAAGCCAGGAGAATGACCGCGGCCGCGGGCGAGATGCGCCAGGACACCGGCAATCTCGGCCGTTGCGGTATCGAATGGCAGCACCCGATCGCCGTAAAGATGCAGCACGGTTTGCAGCCAAGCTGATAAATCAGAGGCTTTCCGTTTGGCACCCTCGCGCTTGGCCTTCGCGATGCCGCCGGCGATCTCCGCGATGGCGACCGCTGACAGGAAAAGGTCGTCGGAGTGTGCGTGCATCCACTGAATGATCTCGGGACGCGTCACGGCGGCAGTGGGTGCGGTGGCCGAGATGACGTTGGTATCGACCAGGTAGCGCGTCACAGGCCCGCATCGCGCATCGGTGTACGATTGCGCTTCGGAACATCCTCCCCTTCAATCGGTGCCGACATCAAAAGACGACCGAAAGAAGGTACGCGCGATAGCCGTTCCCAGTCCGCGAAGCCAAGCACCACCGCCTCGGGCTTCCCGTGCCGCGTGATGACGGATGGCTTGCCTCGGGTAGCCTGATCTACTACGGCCGACAGGCTCGCCTTGGCATCCTTCAATTGAATCTTTCGCATGACATCCTGTATATGACCATGGTGGTCATATACATGGGGCTGGCTCGGCCGACAAGAAGATGCCCTCGCTGAGCTGCGACGCGCTGCCAGTCGCGATCAGCCTTCATGACCTTTCGTGAAGACGTGTGCGTCAACGGCGGTACTTTTCATCACTGACGTGCTCCAGCCACTCGACAGCTTTGCCATTCAGCATTTCCTGAATGGCAATGTGAGTCATAGCTGTAGTGGGCGTGGCCCCGTGCCAATGCTTCTCGCCGGGCGGGAACCAGACCACGTCGCCGGACCGAATTTCTTCGACTGGCCCACCCTCCCGTTGAACCCAACCGCAGCCAAACGTGACGATCAGAGTTTGGCCAAGGGGATGCGTATGCCACGCCGTCCGCGCGCCCGGCTCGAACGTGACGCTCGCGCCAGAAGCGCGCGCCGGCTCCGGCGCCTGAAATACGGGGTCGATCCGAACGGAGCCGGTGAACCAGTCAGCGGGCCCCTTGTTGGATGGCTGCGAGCCACCGCGCTTGATGTCCATAGACCTTCTCCTTCGTTTGGTGCCTTTCCGGCTGCCGTCGGTCGTCCAAAGATTTTGGAACCGGCAGGTGCAAGCTCAGTATAGCGCACCGTGTGCTGAATAAGGACTGCCAAATGCCATTCAAGCTCACCGGTAAGCTGACCAGCTGACCCTCAGCATCGAGCGACCGAAGCTGACGCCGCAGGACGTGAAGAAGCTGGTGGAAGGTCACCGTGACGCGCAGGATGCCAAATAAGCGGCTGCGCCATACCAAAAATGACCGAGGGTGAGCGTACCCTCGGCCGGCGCACGGCGGCCCTTTTTTGCGTAGTTGCACCGCAAGGAGTGCAAGCGGGGCGCGCGCTGCCGGCCGCCGCGATCAGCCTTCATGACCTTTCAGAATCGAATGGAGATTTTGAAACAGGCGCCCGAGCCTGTTGTGCCGCATGTCGTCATTCGTCCTGCCTGACAAATAGGCTTCGAGACCTTCGACAATGTCGTCGGTCAGGCCGTCCGCCGAGCTTGGCTGAAACAGCGGGAGCCGGTCGAGCTCATCGTCCTCATCATCGACGACTGCAAAGCGTTTCACCTCGGGATGCTCTTTCAACCAGGCGAGAATCTCGTCCCGCCTGGGCTGCTCCGGCAGATCGGGTATCACATCGATGAACGGAATGCCCCAATGGCGTGCGCTGAAGAGGCCGGCGGGATCATAGCGCCAGGTTGACGAGAGAACCACCTTCGCTCCCGTGTGATCGATCAGACGCCTGAAGCGCTCGAGCAGGACGGGATCGACGATGTAGGGCAATCTGCGCGGGTTCGACGTAGTCCTGCAATTGAGGACACCGTCGATATCCAGAAAGATGACGTGCATTCGAGGCGTGCTCTCTTTCCGGCCGCCGCGACCATCGAGCAGCGGCGGAGGCGACGAAAGTAAAAACTACCGGTTGCTGAAAACCGCGTTCCCGAGTCCCGTGCCGATCGTGAAGATTCCCCAAGCAGCAACGTCCTGCATGAATGGCGCTTCACTCAAGCCTTGCACGACCGCATCATTGTGCATCAAGGCCACCGTCTCATGCTCGCCGATCCTGGGAATGGCCTGCCGTATGGTATCCGGCAAATTGAAGCGGCTGCTTTCCCAATTGCCCGGAAGATTCTGTGCGCCGGTCTCGATCGACCCATCAGGCTCGATGCTGCCGGGGCACCCTATGCCGATGAAGGGCGCAAGCTTGAGGTCCGCTCTTTTTGCCCGGCTCAGCAGGCGGCGCAACATTTTGAGCAGCCCATCGACAGCTTCATCGCGGTTCAATTTCTCGTCGCCATGGCGCCACAGCTCGAATTTCCATACTTTTGCTTTCGCCATGTCGGGAGGGCTCCGCATGCCGAAGCGGACGACCCCGGCGCGGATGTTCGTGCCGCCTATATCGACGGCGAGAATGGCGTCGTGAGCCTCGAACATCCAGGCAGGTGCGAGGTGCACCGCGCCGATCAGGCCCGCCTCGTGCGGATCGTTGCGGATGATCGCGATTTCCGTTTTCACCTTGTCCGTCTTCAACAGAACCGAGGTGCGCCCGATGGCCAACTCGCCGACCCGGCTGCGGCTGAAACCACCGCCGACGACGATCCGTTCGGCGTCTTTCCAGCTCTTGAGCTTCAAGAATCGACGCATCACCGCCGCGAGCTCCAGCGCAAACGATTCGATGGCACTTTGGATGACCCCGGCTGTTTCGGGCTCCCCCTTGGCGAGCAGCGCGTCCAGACGGCTTTTTGCAAGCTTCGTGGACGGGACCTCGCCGAAAGGATCCTCGCCGATCTCGCGCATCGGCTTGCGCCAGCTCTCGATGAATTGTCGAAACGCCTTCTTGCTGGCGCGGTCGCCGACGAACCCTTCGTCGTCCGTCAATTTTACATTGTAGCTTACAACCTCGACGCTGGGCAGTTGCATGGACCCGTGCGTCAGGCCAACCGCGGCCGACGTTTCTTTCGCCATTGTCGAAATCCAACCGGTAGATATTGATTTTTGTTCCGGCTCAGCGGCCATTTTATTCCGACGCTCGTGCCTCTCACGAGCGCCAGCCGTTCTCCGCCGAGCCTGCTCGCCAGTCAGGCGATCGGCGACATCACGCTCCCTGCCGTTGCCGGGAAACGAATGGGCAGCGGCTGCTTCGATCTTGTTCCGCCAGCCGCTCACAATTGCGTCCGCGAAGATAGAGAGCGAGCAGATAGCCGTCAGCCGCCTCAACCGTGGCCGGCCATTACGGTCTGCTTTTCGACGCAGCCAAGAAAGAGGACGTCAGGCTCCTCCTCGTCCTCGGCCTCGTGACGGATGCGCAGCCGCCTGGTGCGTGCCGCTCGCGGAGGAAGCCTTTTCAGGTGCCGGCGCATAGCGCAGGAACGCGGCAGCAGCCGGCAGGTTCCTCGACAACAGGGAGAGGACGATGGCCAGAAATGATCTTGCTCAGCCTGCATTGCGAACCAGCCGCCGCAGCACCCCGAAATCTTTTTCATCCCGGTACGGCGTCAAATCGAGACTGGACGGGACGCGGACCAGTCTTTCCGCCTCAATCGGCTTTTCGTATTTTTTCATGAAGCGCTGATAGACCCACCAGGACACGCCCGCAGCTTTGACCGCGTCGCGTTCAGCCCGCACGGCGACCTGATGCGCGTGGACATAATGAAGGCGCAATTCGTCAAGCAGGGCCTTCTCGACAATCTCGTGGGTCAGTAGGAAGGGATCCACGCGCACCTTCCTCGTGAGCCAACGGAACGACTTTGGAAGATGCCGGTCGATAAAGACGGTGTGCCCGTCCACGCTGTAGCCGGCAATGTAAGGGATGTCGTACTCCCGGTTGACGATCCGGATTCGGCGACGGATCGCCTGCACGACATCCAGCAGGACCGCATCGTCGATGTCCTCCGACTTGTGGCGGACCTCCCGATCAAGTTTCATCGTGAAACCCGCATCTGAGGGCACCTTTTTTGCTTCAGCGACCTGCTCGCGTCGAGACAACGAAGCTGGCGATGGCCGGTTCCTATCTCGTACGGGCGACTCATTGCGCCGCCCTCATTCGCAGCACCGCGCCGCAAGCAGGGCGAGGCAGTGCCTCGCCCTGCGAAATGTCGACGAAAGTACGCTCAGAGATCCTGCGTGCGCCGTTTCATGGCGTCGTCCCAGAGCTTGCCGCGATCGTGGTCGAACACGAGAGCGGGATCCTCCGGGACCGCGATCCAGAATCCCTGCTCGAGCTCGTGCTCGAGCTGGCCGGCTCCCCACCCCGCATACCCGAAGGCGATCAGGACCTTTGCCGGACCCTGATGGTTGGCGATGTCACGCAGGATTTCTCGACTGTTGGTCATGGCGACACGCCCGTCGATCTCCATGGTCTCGGGGCGGCGATACTCCGCACTGTGGAGCACAAAGCCGAGCTCGGGCTGCACCGGGCCGCCGGCGAAAACGAGGGCGCTGCCCGTCACCGAGGCATTCTTCTCGCCCGTTGCCTCGAGCAGAGCCGCCAACGGCCTCTCCTCGATCGGCCGATTGATTGCGATCCCGAGCGCGCCCCGCGGGTCGTGCCTGACCATCAGTATCACGGCCCGGTAAAACCGCGGATCGGTAATGGAAGGCGAAGCGACCAGAAGCTGCCCCGCGAGCGAAGCGCGCGGCGATGGCTCTGCGGGGCCCGGCAGCGCGGCGCGCAGGAGCGTGGGCGCCGCCAGAACCGCGGCAAGCAGCAGGCCGAAGCGCCCGATCCAAAGACAGCGCATGAACGGTTCCGTCAGCTTCACAATCCGGCCCGGCACCGGTTACGATGTCGGCCGAAATGCTCCGCAGCAGCGGGAGCACAGGTAGCAGGAGGAAGACATGACGGCCATCCCCGACAAGTACCTCGATCTGTTGCAAAGGAAAAAGGCGTTTGCCGCGCTCGCAACCACGATGCCGGACGGATCGCCGCAAGTTACGCCGGTGTGGTTCGACTACAAGGACGGAATCGTTCGGGTGAATACCGCCAAAGGCCGGGTGAAGGCACGCAATCTGAGACAGGGCGCCGCGGTCGCGCTCGCGGTCGTCGACCCGGAGAACCCCTATCGTTATATCCAGATCCGCGGGCGGGTCCGGCGTTGCTCCGAGGAGGGGGCGAATGCGCACATCGACTCGCTCTCCAAAAAATATCTCGGGAAGGACAAATATCCCAATGCCGCACCCGGAGAGGTGCGGGTGATGTGCGAGATCGAGCCGGCCTCCGCCTCGGGCATGGGGTGACCGGCGCCGCCTGGCGCAAAATCGAACAGCGAGGACAAGGATGGATCAGCTGCCAATCGGCGCAGCCGATTTGCAGCTCACCCGCCCTGCAATGTCCACTCCTGATCGGAGGCCGGTGGGTGGCCGAGCCCGGATTACTGCCCGGCGGCGGAGGCCGTGCGCTCGCCTGAGCGCTCCGGCAGGACACTGCCGGCTGCGAGCAGGAACCAGCCCAGGAAAATGTACCAGGCGGCGTTGTCCTGGGTCAGGCCCGGGATCGGCAGCTCGATCGGCAGCGCGGAGAGCACACCGACCATGGCCAGGCATCCCGCAATGACGAACAGAGCGATATTCGGGGCGCGCAAATTCATGGAGACCTCGCAAGCATTTCACGCACGGAAACAAGGAAGCGCAAGTGTCGTTACGCGTCCCGATGCTGCCTTGTTCGTACAACAGACTCCTTGCGAGTCGGTTAACAATTCTTGAACTTTCGCAGATGCGCCAACCCCGCCACAGGCTGTTGCTGGAAGCCGCCCTCGACCGCCTGACGCGGGAGTGTCGCGCGGTCGCCCGCGCTCCCCTCACGTTCGCTGCCATCGTGGCCGCCGCGGCGCTGATCTCGTGCGCTGCCATATGGCGCTCCTGGAGCTATCGCGGAGAGGCAAATCTGTGGCGCGCGCAGGTTACGGAGTATCGGGAGAAGCTGCACGGCGCGTCGGCGGATGAAGCCAAGACCGCGCTCGATGCCCTTGCAGACGAGGTGAGCGCGCTGCAGGCGCAACTGCAGCCGCGCCGGGTCAATGCGCAGCAGCGCCAGATCATCACCGAGAAATCCAAGGTCCCGAGCGGCACCCAATATGCCGTCACCATCGTGTACGAGGGCGAATGCTGGGACTGTCCGCAATACGCGGCTGACCTCGACGACGCGTTTCGCAGCATTCCGGGATGGCTGGTAAATCATCGGGTGATGATCGGCCTGCGGGAGCGGCCGCCGCAGGGACTGGCGGTCGTGGTCGGCGATCCGGCGCGACCGTCTCCGCCGGAATCGCTGGTGTTGCAGGCGCTGCGGGCGGCAGGAATCGGCTTCGACGTGCAAGCGGCTCGCTCCAATCGCGAGCAGGGGCCGCAACTGCTGCTTGCCGCCAAAGCCGTGCCATGACCGTATGAGCGACGCGGCTATCCCCGGAGACTTCCGGCGCACGCTGGTTCTCGGTGGCGCGCGGTCGGGCAAGAGCCGCTATGCCGAGACGCTGATCACCGCCCTCCCCCCGCCCTGGATTTATCTGGCGACCGCCGAGGCGCGGGATGCGGAGATGGCGCAGCGCATCGCCAGCCACCGTGCCGAGCGCGACAAGGGCTGGAAGACCGTCGAGGCGCCGCATGCGCTCGCGCAGGCGATCGCAAATGCGGCGCCGGCGTGCCCGCTTCTGATCGACTGCCTCACGCTCTGGCTGAGCAATCGCATGCTCGCGAATGGTGACATTGCCGGCGAGGCGCTTGCGCTCGAGGCGGCCCTCGATCGCCGCACCGGCCCCATCGTGCTGGTCTCGAATGAGGTCGGCTGCGGGATCGTCCCCGAGAACGCGCTTGCGCGGCGCTTTCGCGACCTGCAAGGTCAACTCAACCAGCGCATTGCCGCGCATGTGGAGCAAGTGGTCCTCATCGTCGCCGGGCTGCCGGTCACCGTGAAAGGAGGGGCATGACAAAAACCGTCAATGACGCCGAAGGCGAGCGTCACCGTGCAAAAATGGCCAAGCGCAAGGCGGTGCAGGATGCCGAGGTGGCGCAGAAGAAGATCGAGAAGGGTCTTCTCATCGTCCATACCGGCACGGGCAAAGGCAAATCCACTGCCGCATTCGGCCTTGCGCTTCGCATGCTCGGGCGCGGCAAGCGCGTCGGCGTGGTGCAGTTCATCAAGGGAGCCTGGCACAGTGCCGAGCGCGATGCGCTCGCGCGTTTTGGCGACCAGGTGTCCTGGCACACCATGGGCGAGGGCTTCACCTGGGAGACGCAGGACCGCGCGCGCGATATCGCAGCCGCCGAGCGCGCCTGGGCGAAAGCAACCGAGCTGATGACCGACCCGCAATTCAGTCTCGTCATCCTCGACGAGCTCAACATCGCGCTGCGATACGATTACCTCGATCTCACCGCGGTCGTCGCCGCCCTGAACGGGCGGCGGCCCGACCTGCATGTCGCCGTCACAGGCCGCAACGCCAAGCCGGAGCTGGTCGCCGCGGCCGACCTCGTTACCGAGATGAACCTGGTGAAGCACCATTTTGCCGCCGGAGTTAAGGCCCAGCCCGGGATCGAGTTCTGACGCAGGCGTCCATCACATGCGCGACATCCGTGCCCGTCATTCCGGTCGAGCAAGCCGGGCTTCGCCCGGCGAGCCAGAGCCGGAATCCATTCAACGGCGCTGCTCGTGCATGCGCGCCGGCCGCAAGCTGCCGGATCCCGACTCGCAGCCGCGCGGCACGGCCGCGCTCACTCGGGCGGGACGACGGTTTGACGCGATCGAGCTCTGAGTTGTCCGCCCGCGCAATCATGTTCCAGGGCTGCGCATCCGACGCCGGCAAGTCGCTGATCGTTGCCGGTCTGGCGCGCGCATTCACCCTGCGCGGCCTCAAGGTGCGGCCATTCAAGCCGCAGAACATGTCCAACAATGCGGCAGTGACGGTCGACGGCGGCGAGATCGGTCGCGCCCAGGCGCTGCAGGCGCGCGCGGCCCGCACATCCCCCACCGTCGACATGAATCCCGTGCTGTTGAAACCGCAAAGCGAGATCGGAGCGCAGATCGTGGTGCAGGGTCGCGTGCATGGCAGCGCGAAAGCTGCCGAGTATCAGGCCATGAAGCCCCGCCTGCTGCCGCGCGTTCTCGACAGCTTCGCGCGTCTGCGGCGCGAGTCCGATCTCGTGCTGGTCGAAGGCGCGGGCAGCGCGTCGGAAACAAACCTGCGGGCAAACGACATCGCCAATATGGGATTTGCACGCGCGGCGCAGGTGCCGGTGGCGCTGATCGGCGACATCGAGCGGGGCGGTGTAATTGCGAGCCTCGTCGGCACCAAGGCGGTGATCGCTCACGAGGATGCCGCACTCATCCGCGGGTTCCTGGTGAACAAATTTCGCGGCGACCCCGGGCTGTTCGCAGAGGGCATGCAAACCATTGCCCGCCTGACCGGCTGGCAGGCGCTCGGGCTCATTCCATTCTTTCAGGATGCCAGGCTGCTGCCGCCGGAAGATGCGCTCGCGCTCGAAGCGCCGCGCGTGGAAAAAAAACAGGCCCGCGCTCGCATCGCGGTTCCGATCCTGCCGCACATCGCCAATTTCGACGACCTCGATCCGCTGGAGGCTGAACCCTCCGTGGACGTCGTCCGCATCCGGCCGGGCGAGGCGCTGCCCGGCGATGCCAGCCTCGTCATTCTTCCAGGATCGAAAGCCTCGATTGCAGACCTTGCCGCGCTGCGAAGCAACGGCTTCCACATCGACATCGCCGCGCATCTACGCCGCGGCGGCACCGTGCTCGGCCTGTGCGGAGGGTACCAGATGCTGGGGCGCACGATCGATGATCCGGAAGGCATCGAAGGGCCTCCCGGTCGCGTCGAGGGGCTCGGATTGCTCGAGGTCGAGACCACGCTGACCGGTGAGAAGAGCCTCGATCCGGTCAGCGGCGCGACTTGCGGCGTTCGCAGCATGACTTTCGGCGGCGCGCCGTTCTCCGGTTACGAGATGCATGTGGGAGTGACACGCGGTCCGGCTTGCTCGCGGCCGTTTGCGCACCGTTCCGATGGCTCGCCCGAGGGCGCAGTCTCGGCCGATGGACGCGTGTCCGGCACCTATATCCACGGCCTGTTCAGTGATGATCGCCAGCGTTCCGCATGGCTCGCGCGGCTTGCTGCGGGCACATCGGCCATCGCATTCGAGCCGCTGATCGATAATACGCTCGACCGTCTCGCGGCGCACCTTGCAGCCCACGTCGATCTCGACCGCATCCTCGGCCTCGCGCGGTAGTGGCGGGGCTTGCGTCTCCGTGGCCTCGCAGCCCGGATCGCGCCATTGCGCGATCCGAGAGGGTGGTACCCGGATTGCGCAAGCGCAATCCGGGCTACTACGAAACTGTTCGGCCCCCGCGAGACGCAGCAGACCGTGAGGGTGGCACAGCGGATCACGCCCCACCGGAAAGCGCCGCAGCGAGCAGCGCCAGCGCCGCAACGCCCGCGATCAGGATCGCGTCGGCGCGGATATAAAGAGAGAGCGCGGCACGAATGTCCGCTGCCGTCGCGCAGCGGCGGCCATTGCCCATCAGGGCATCCGCAATCTCGATCCCGCCGTAGCTGCGCGGCCCTGCAAGCGCGAGATCGAGCGCGCCGGCCATTGCCGCCTCCGGATAGCCCGCGTTGGGCGAACGGTGATGTCGGGCATCGCGCGCCATCGCGCGCCACGCCTTGCGCCAAGACGCGCCCGGCGTCACCGCGGCGGCGGCCACGATCAGGACGGCGGAAAGCCGCGACGCCGGGAGATTGACCAGATCATCGAGACGCGCGGCGGCCCACCCGAAGGCGCCATGGCGCTGCGTCCGATGGCCGATCATGCTGTCGGCGGTATTTATGGCCTTGTAGGCGGCGCCTCCGGCAAGCCCCGCCGCCGCCAGCCAGAACGCGGGAGCTACCACTCCATCGGAGAAATTTTCAGCAAGGCTCTCGATCGCGGCGCGTGCAACGCCGGCCTCGTCGAGCGACTCGGGATCGCGCCCGACAATATGCGACACGGCTTGCCGGGCAACCGTCAGCCCCTTGGTCTCAAGCGCGATTGCGACGCGCTCGACGTGCGCATAGAGGCTGCGCTGGGCAAACAGCGTGCTCGCGGCAAGCGCGGCAATAGCGATGCCGAAGGCCAGCTCACGACACGCGAGCGCGAGAATACCGCCGGCGACGGCGGCGGCTGCGACGGTCACGACGAGAGCGACCGCCCCCGCGGCTCGTCGCCGGGAGGTATTCATGTCCTCCCGGTTCAAACCGCGATCGAGCGCATCGATCAGTCGCCCCACCCAGGTCACGGGATGGCCGATTGTGCGAGTGAGCCAGCCGGGATAACCGAACGTGACCTCGATCAGGAGCGCGAGCAGCGTCAGCGTCATGATTTGCGAAACCTCGGCTCCGCTGCGCCATGGCGGGGATCTCACCGAAGCGCGGCGGCAGTTTCCCCATGCGCCCGAACCGTTCCTCGATCTCTCGACCGGGATCAACCCTCGCCCATACCCGATCCCGCAAATATCCTCCGAGCTGCTTGCCCGCCTGCCGCAGTCGGCCGAGGTCGACCGCCTTTGCGCCGCCGCTGCGGCGTTTTACGGCGCGCCGTCGCGCGACTGCGTTCTGGCGGCACCGGGCACGCAGCTTCTTCTTCCCCTGGTGGCGTCCCTCGTACCCGCGGGAGCAGCGGCGATCCTCGGGCCCACCTATGCCGAGCATGCGCGGGCGTGTGCGCTGGCAGGTCATGCCATTAAAGAAGTCCATCAAGTCGGCGAGCTCGCACGGGTAAATCCCCAGGCAAATCTTGCCATCGTCGTGAACCCCAACAACCCCGATGGGCGGCTCTCTGCGAGAGGCGACCTGCTTGCCCTCGCCAAGGAGCTGCGCTCGCGCGCGGGTCTGCTCGTCGTCGACGAAGCATTCATGGAGGTCGCCCCGGACGGCAGCAGCCTCGCGCCCGAGGTCGACCGCGGCAGCATCGTGGTGCTGCGCTCGTTCGGCAAGTTCTTCGGGCTTGCCGGACTGCGGCTCGGATTTGCGCTCGCCGCGCCGGAGCTGGTCGCACGTCTCGCCGCCTGGCTTGGGCCATGGGCGGTATCGAGCGGGGCCATTGCTGCCGGTCGGGCGGGTCTGGACGATCCCGGCTGGGCGAAGGCAACGCGCCTTTCGCTTGAACGCGACGCGCAACGGCTCGACGACTTGCTGAGGAGTTGCGGCCTCGAGATCGCCGGCGGCACCTCGTTATTCCGGCTCGCCGCCGCGCCAGCCGCAGACGCGCTGTTCCGTCACCTCGGCAATCGCGGCATCTGGGTGCGCCGATTCACCGAGCAGCCGAGCCGGGTGCGGTTCGGCCTCCCGGCCGGCGAGGAAGCCTGGACGCGCCTGTCTGCGGCGCTCGGCGCGTTTGCGCTGTAGCCGGATTGCGCTTGCGCGCGAACATCGCGAAAAGCGAGCAACTCACTCCTCTTGAGGCCCTTTCATCTTGGTCTACTTCACACGGGCTGTCTCTACCTTTGCGAAGAGCAACTTGTGTCAAACCCTCAGTCATTGATCGATAAAATAAAAGCTCTCTCTGCAGAGCACCTCGATGACGTCGAGGATTTCGTCGATTTCATCAGCTCACGCGCACAAGAGCGCTCGCTGGCGCGCGCTGCTGCCGCGACGAGCGCAGCCGTTTTCAACAAAATCTGGAGCAATCCGGAAGACGACGTGTACGATGAGCTTTGATCTCGGCGATGTGGTGCTCGTACGGTTCCCTTTCACGAATCAGGCAAAAAAGCGAGCCGCCGTCGTCGTCAGCTCCCGTGCGTATAATGCCGTGGTAAATGCGAACGCCCTCGTTGTGGTCCGAGGCTCTCAGCTCACCGATACCAGCCGCATGTCGATGAGCGCCGCCTTCCCCGAGCCGAGAGCTTTCAGACCTCGTTCGAGTGCCGGGTGCACCTCGCTCGGCTCTTCAACCTTCTCGCCATGGATCCCAAAGGCTTGCGCCAACGCCGCGTATTCGGGAGAGGGCGCGATCGATGTCCCGACGAACGTATTGGTTTTTGTGCTCCAACCTTCCGGGTAATAAAGCGGGATTGCAAGTTTCTGTGAGAGATAACCCTGATTGTTCAGAATGATGATCATGATGGGCATCTGAAATTCCTGACAGAAACCCAAACCTGCAAGCACCGGGTTGTAGTTGAAAGACCCATCGCCGATGAGCAGGACAACCGGGCTTTGCGCGGCTGCACATTTGACCCCAAGCGCTGTTCCGAGACCGGTCCCAAGCCCGCCAATCGCGCCGGAGAAGAAATGTCCCGGCTTGAGACGATCGAGGTGGCGGTCAATGGCGGACCGATGCGTGATCGTTTCCTCGACAACAATCGCATCCGAGGGAAGGATTTCATTCAACGCGTGCAATACCCAGTGCTGATCGAGCGGTTTGCGGTCTTTGCAGCCAAGGCCTTCCTCCTCTTTCGTGCGTCTTTGCTCCCGATGACGGGCGTCCCAATGCCTCGATCGGGCGGAACGCATCGGATCAGCCGGTTGGACTTGCTTCCTCGCTTTCTCGAGCATTCGGGTAAGTGCATCCGCAACCGCACCGGTAAGCCAAAGATCGGCTTGATACCCCAAATAGGGAAGCTCGGGCCGCAACGGGTTTTCGCTCAAAACAGTGACCCGAGCCCCCGGCTTCGGGTTAGCCGACGGTGGATGCCAGGGCCCCTTTGCCTCCAAAACAAGCACGAAGTCCGCATCGGCGAGAACCGGAGCCGCATCGAAGCCGGCGTGGAGAGGATGGTCGCGGGGGAAGCTCGCGTAGCCTGCCGCACGCGGCTCTATCACCGGAATACAGAGAAGCTCTGCGAGCTCGACCAGGCGCTCCGCGGCGGCAACGCTGCGACCACAGGCTTGCGTGACAATCACCGGATGCCGTGCCTCGAGAAGCATCGTCACGAGCTTATCCAGGCCGCCATCATCGGCCGCCGGCGGCTCCGGATAGACGGCGCGTGCCGCAGCATCCCTGGGCACCGCTGCGGTGAGAAATTCGAGCGGCAGCGAAACGAATACCGGCCCTTTCGGCGAGGTCATCGCGAGCTGGCAGGCCCGCTCGATCGTGGCGGGCAGGATTACCGGCGTATTGACCGCGAAGCTCCATTTCACGCAGCGCTCGACCAGGCGAGCAGGGCCTCCGACGTCCGCCAGCTGCGACAGCCAGTGACCTCCCGGATCCGGGCCTTCTCCTTCCCCGAACGCGATTGATTCACCGGCAAACACGACCATGGGAATATTTTCATGGAGCGCACCTCTCAGCGCCATGGATCCGTGCAGGGCACCCACCGTGGTGTGCAGCATGACTGCGGGGAGCCTTCCGCTCGCCTTCGCATACCCGCTCGCCATGGCCACCGCGATCTCCTCATGCCGGGAGGACAGATAGAGCGGCTTGCTGTTGAGATCAGGGTTGGCCAGAAACTCCCATACCGGCGCCCATTCGGAGCCCGGCGAGGCGAATATCCGCTCGACCTGCATTTCGAACAGAACCCGCAGGAAAACCTCGGCTCCTGCCAATCCCTTGGTGCGCATCTGTTTCCCCGGAAAACTGCAGCGAAAGAGCTCTGATCGACCCGAAGGCGTCACTTCTCGAGCAGACGGCGCAGGAACTCGCGAGCCCGCTCGGTTTGCGGCCGCTTGAAGAAGCTTTCCGGCTCGCCCTGCTCCACGATGAGCCCCTCGTCCATGAACACGACCCGGTCGGACACGTCACGTGCAAAGCTCATCTCGTGGGTCACCACAACCATGGTCATTCCGTCCTTTGCGAGGTCGCGCATGACGGCGAGCACCTCGCCTACAAGCTCGGGATCGAGCGCGGAAGTAACCTCGTCAAAAAGCATGACCTCGGGGCTCATCGCAAGAGCCCTGGCGATTGCCACACGCTGCTGCTGGCCGCCGGAGAGCTCGGACGGATAGGCAGCTTCCTTGGCTGCAAGTCCGACGCGAGCCAGAAGCGCGCGTGCGCTTGCAATCGCGGCATCCCGTTGCTGCCCGCGAACCCGTATCGGCGCTTCAACGATGTTGCCGATAACGGTCATGTGCGGAAACAAATTGAAATGCTGAAAAACCATGCCGATCCGAGACCGCAGGGCGTTCAATTCGCGCTCGGTCTGGCGAATGCGCCGGCCTGTGGCGGCGTCGATCTTATAACCAACCCATTGGCCGCCGACCCGGATGCTGCCCTCCTCGAACGGCTCGAGGAAATTGATGCAGTTCAACAACGTGCTTTTGCCGGATCCGGACGGGCCAATAACGACTACGACATCGCCTGACGGCACGTCGAGGTCTATGCCCCGCAGCACCGTATGCGCACCGAAGCTTTTCACCAGGCCCCTGATCTCAACCTCCGAGGTCATCAAAGATCCGAGACATTGGGCAGCTCCTCTCGACCATGATGAATTCAGGTCACCCGATAGTGTCTCTCCAGAAAATTATTGAGCGCCAGCAGCGGCAGTGTGAGCGCAAGGTAGCAAAGTGCAACACCGGCAAACGGACTGAAGGTATTTGCCTTCGAGGTCATTACCTCGAGCCCTGCGCGCAGCAGGTCAGCGAGGGCGATGGTCGACACCAGCGAGGTATTCTTCAGCAGCGTGATCGACTCGTTCGTGATCGGCGCAAGGGAGCGGCGAAGCGCCTGCGGCAGGACGATCCGGCGCATCGCCAGTGCGTACGACATTCCCAGCGAGCGGGCCGCCCGCATCTGGCCGGAATCCAGCGATTCGATGCTGCCGCGCACGATCTCGGTAATGTAGGCTCCGTTGGTCACGGATAGTGCGATGATCGCGACGGTGAATGCATCAAGCTGGACGCCGGCCGCAGGCAGACCGTAATAGAGGAAAAGCAGAGTGACCAGAAGCGGCACGCCGCGGAGAATGGTCACGTAGAGCCGCATCAAGCCCGATATGATTTTCAGCTTCGACAGGCGGGCTACGCCCCCCAGCGTGCCGATCATGATCCCAATCGCAATCGAGATCACCGACAGCTCAGCCGTGATGACGCAACCTTTCAACAAAGGCCCGAGCGAATAGACGAATATGTTCCAGTTGAAATCCATGGAGGAATCGCAGAGGAGAGCTCCTTCCCCGGCTCCTCACCGTCGGCTCACGAGGATCCAAACCATTTTCTGACCAGCTTGTCGTAAGCTCCGTCTTTTTTCATCGCAATCAGATGTTTGTTGATCTCCTCCAGAAGGTCCTTGTCCTGCCTGCGGGTGTTGGCTGCCTGGATTCGGCTATCCCACGTCTCGGACGCTTTCAGGCTCGGCATGTTGCGCATGATGTATCGCATGGGAGCAACCGAGCCGACAAAGACATCCAGCCGTCCGTTTTCAAGATCCTTGAGAGCCAGGAAGACCGTATCGTACGTCTTGATCTCGACCCGCGACTCGTATTTCTCCCGAACATATTTGTCGCCGGCACTGCCTATCTCCACCCCGACGCGCTTGCCAATGATATCGTCAGGCTTGCTGACGGGTCTGTCCGGCCTGAAAGCTGCCGCCACCCCTCCGTCAAAATACGGCTCGGAGAAATCGATCTGTTGTGCGCGGTCCGGCGTGTAGACCATTCCGGTGATGAGCAGATCTACCCGGCCCGACGTGAGAGCGGCGATAATTCCCCGAAAGTCGATCGCCTCGAAGGTCAGCTTCACGCCCATGCGCCGGGCGATCTCGTTGCCGAGATCGACATCGAATCCGACTTGCTTGCCGTCCTCGATGAAACCGAAGGGTGGATAGCTGAAGGTATTCGCAGAGGTCATGACTCCGGTTCGCTTGATTTTTTCCAGGGTGGTCTCGGCCGATGCAATGGCCATACCGAGCAGAAGCGCGGTCAGAGTTGCACACGCCAGAGTCGATAATCGTGCAGGAGTGATGGCGGCCATCGTGTTGCTCGCTCGGTCGTGGGCTGCACACTTTCGTGCGAAACCCGGCTCAGGTAGAGGTTGCTCGGACTTGTCGCGGTGAAGCGCCGCAGCTCGAGAGAACGCGTGGCGTGCTCGCGCAGCCTACAATGGGCCTCGCGCGCCGGTCAATCGCGGGCCACTTTCACACGACCGGCCATCGCGGCTTCGGCTTGACGTTGGCGCGGGCGGCCAGCTTCGGGGCGAGCTCTCGGCAGCGCGCGTGCACCTCGGCAAGATCGATGGTGGTGAGCTGACGGTTTTCCATGAGGATCTTGCCGTCGACCATCACTGTTTCGACGCTGTCCCCGCTCGCCGTGTACACCAGGCTGTAGACGTAATTGTAGGTCGGCACCCATTCCGGCCGATCGGTGTTGATCACGATCAGATCCGCTTTCTTGCCCGGCTCGATCGATCCGAGATCGTTCTCCCACGCGATCGCACGATAGCCGGCAAGGGTCGCCATCTCGACCACCTCCTCCGCGGTAATCGCCTCGGGGTCGAGCTTGGCGTCCTTGGGAAGCGTAGCCGCGAGGTACATCGAGCGGAACATGTCCTTGTGGTCGGCGGAATTGACGCCGTCGCAGCCGAGGCAGACCGTGACGCCCTTCTTTCGCATCTCCAGAAAGCGGCTCATCTGCGTGGTGCCCTTGGCCAGCTTCAACGCTGCGGGCGGGTTCTGGCACACCTTGGCACCGGTTTGCGCCAGCATGTCGACCTCGAAACCTTCGACCGCGGTCATGTGGTTGAGATAAACGTTCGGCCCAAGGGCGCCGATGCGATACATGTGCTCGACCGGCCGGTGTCCGGTCGCCTTGAGCTCGCTTGCTACCTCCTCGCGCGAGCTCGCCTTGTGCATCAGCGTAAACGTACCGTGCTCGTCGGCGAGCGCCTTTGCCCCAAGCATCAGCTCGTCGGAGCAGGTACCTACGCCTTCGATGGTCGCAAAGCACTTGATACGCCCATCCGACAGCCCGTCATACGCCTTGATATTCCTCTCGGTGAGATCGAGCGCCTGTTGCAGCGTCATCCTCTTGAAGTAATGAGGGCACTTGTGACCGTCCGGGCCGGCATGATCCCATACCCAGCTGCCGGTCGTCGCCCGCATCCCGGTCTCCTCGATCGCCTTTATCGTGGTGTCGAGCCACATGCAGCCCGGCTCGACAAAGCATGTCGTGCCGGACCGGATCATCTCCGCCATCAGGCACTTGGCGTACCAGTATTCATCCTCCTCGGTGATCGCCGCCATGTATGGGTAGCACCAGAACTTCAGCCAATCGCTGGTGCGCAGCGTGTCCGGGATCAGGCCGCGGGCGATCTCGCCGAGGTGTGCATGCCCGTCGACCAGCCCCGGCATGACGAGCCGCATCGATGCGTCGATGGTTTTGCCCGCCTTGAACCGCTGCCGAAGGCTCGCCGCCTTGCCAACAGCGATAATTCGATCCTTGCGAATCGCAACGGCGCCATCGGTGACGATCTCTCGGCTCTGATTGAGGGTGAGCAAAGTGCCGCGCTCAACCAGTACGTCCACGCTCTCCATGCTTTCCTCGGCTTGCCTGCACGACAGCGCTTCTCTGTCGCGGACGGGTGGTGATTTTTTCCTACCTTATCGGCGAGAACGGCGCGGGAACAAGTATGCGCGTTTCCATCCTCACGATGATGTCTGGTGATTGTTTGAGGTATTCCTGCCATTCCGAGTCGGCGGCAAGCAGAGCGCGCCGCCGCTCGCGCTCGGCAAGCGACTCGTAGCCCCAGAGATGGACGATCTGATTGAGCTCGCCGATCTCGGTATGAAAATACCCGATGAGATTGCCGAGTATTCGCGTTTGGATGCGCAGACCCCGGGGGTCGTAATCCTGATAATAGAGCGCAACGGCTCCCGGCTTGACGGTGTAGCACCGCTCTTCAACAATCATTGATCTTCCCTATCCACAGCTGCCGGCGTTGCACCGTTTCGATCATGACCTCAGACCATGACATCGCCCCCCGCCGGGCAGAGCGTCTGGCCGGTGAAATAGCTGCCGTCCTCCGTCGCAAGGAACAGAGCCGTGGCGACGACATCGCGAACCTCGCCAACCCGCCCGAGGGGGTAGGCGCCCACGATTGAGTCGCGCACGTCATCCGGCATGAAATTGTACAGGTCGGTGCGGATGATCGCAGGCGCGATGCAGTTCACGTTGATGCCGTCGTGCCCGACCTCTCGGGCGAGCGCGCGGGTGAACCCGATCATTCCAGCCTTGGCCGCGGACATGTGGGTGAACTCGGCTCCGCCGCTCACGCCGAAGGTGCCGCTCATATTGATGATCTTGCCGCTCCTCTGCCTGAGCATGTGCGGTATGGCAAAACGCGTGCACAGGAACATCCCGCGCAAATGCACCTTGATCATGTTGTCCCATGTCTCTACCGACATGTCGGCAAGCCTGAAGGAATTGAGGATGCCCGCATTGTTGACGAGAATGTCGATGCCGCCGAGCTCCTTGACGGCGGTGTCGATCATCGCGCGGACATCGTCTACCTCGCCCACATCGGCGCGCACCGTGATGGCGTCGCTGCCGCTCTTCCTGATCGCGTCGGCGACCTCGCGGGCGGCCTGCTCGTCTTGCGCATAGCTCACGACGACCTTGGCGCCCTCGGCGCCGAACCCTTCGGCGATGCCGCGGCCAAGACCGCGGCTCGCTCCGGTGATGACCGCAACCTTGCCCGTCAATCTTCCCTTGCCCATCCTTGGCCCTCCGTTTTGGTCCTCAACCTCGAGCCGGCGAGCCGCCCTTCCACTCGCGCCAGCAGCCACGCTCGACGGCTGCAAGGAAGCTGAACACGATGGCGTTGAACAGCGACGGCTCCTCCAGGTTTATGAGATGGCCGGTACGCGGCATGACGCACAGGGCGGCATCGGGAAGGACGCTCTTGAGAAAAAGATTGGGCTCGAGACAGGGCGTGTCCTCATCGCCGACAACGAGCAGGAGCGGACGATCAAGACCGCGCAATGCATCGGCGAGATGCCACAGTGACGGCCGCGTGGCGAGCACGCCGCGTAACGTCATCGCCATCCCGGTCACCGAATGCTCGCTCAACCGTTGTGCAAACTGCGACCAGCCGCTCTCGTCCTTGGCACGCAGACATTGCGCATAGCTGCTGAACGCGAGAGCACGGGCAAAGGCGATCATGCCGACGGTTTCGGCGTGATCGGCCTCGCGCCGTGAGGAGATGCCATGCTCGGCCTGCTGCTCCGGCTTGGCCCCGTAACCGACCCCCGCAACAACAAGTGAGCGGACAAGTTGCGGATGACGCAAGCCGAGATGCAGGGCGGCAAAGCCGCCCATCGACAGCCCGATTACGTGTGCCGGGCCGTCGCAGACAGCGCGCACCACATCGGCCAGGTCCTCGGCCGCGCGGATTTGACCGTAGGCGCCTGCCGCCGGCGGCACATCGGAGGGGGGATAGCCGCGCGCACAGTAGGCGGTGCAACGGTAATAGCGGGAAAAGTATCCGACCTGAGCCTCCCAACTGCGCGCGTCGCTGGAAAACTCGTGCGCGAGCACAAGCGGCGCCCCGCTGCCGACTGAGCGAGCCTCAAGCTTGATCCCATCGGAGGCGCTGATCAGCATGCACGCAGAATTGCAGCGGCGGTCAACGCGTAGATGCGCGTTGCGGCCTCGATGTCGGCAAGCGCCAGGGATTCGTTCGGCTGATACACCGGCTCGCCTCCCGGTCCGAAGATCACAGTCTCGCACAGGCGCCCGAAGCTCGCCGTATCTCCGAGCCAGGAGCCGCCATGAAACCTCGCGGGTTTGCCCATGGTCGCCTCCCATGCGGCCTTGAGCGCGACCACGATCGGGGCGGCCGGATCCACCATGAAGGAATCCTTGATGTCCGCGTCGACCATTTCAACGGCGATCTCGGGGTCGCGCGCTTTGGCACGATCGATCGCGCCTTGCATGAGAGCACGCACCTCCTCGATCGGAACACCGGGTTGCGGACGGGAATCCACCCGAATGGTGCACCGGTCGGGAATCATGGAGGGGCCTCCGGGAAACAGGCCACCGTAGATGCGGCCGACCGCCGTAAAGAGCTCGGGACCAACGAGCTCCTTCATCTCCTGCGGGATCTCGGGAAAATATTTGAGCCTGGAGATCTCCTCGATCACGGGGAGGATCTTTTCGATCGCATTTATCGCCAGGTGCTTGTGACAGGTGTGAGCGGAACGGCCGATCGTCGAGATGTCGAAATAATAACGGCCGCGATGCGCGACATAGATCTGCATATCGGTCAGCTCGGCCAGAACGCAGTGGTCGAACTGATGGCGGCGGAACAGGTCGATGCTGCCGGTCTGCTGGCCCATGTGATCGGCAACTGCGGCAAACGTGATCTTGCCTCCAAAGTCCGTCCCGCTCTCGAGGAGGGTCATGATGCCTCCGATCAACGAGCCGAGCCCAGCCTTCATGTCCATGACGCCATGGCCGTAGAGTCGGCCATTCTCGATCGCACCGTCGAATGGATCGCGCTGCCATCCCTCGCACACTGGTTTGGTGTCCAGATGTCCCGTAAACAGCAGGCGAGGGCCCGGCCTTCCGCTGTCCACTTCCCACAATGTGTTGAGGCGCCCCTCATAGGTTTTTTCGCACCAGACTTTGCCGACCCCGAGCGAGGCCAGCCTCGCCTCGAGCTGGCGCGCGAGCGCATCCTCCCTCCCGTTCGTGCTGTCGGTGCGCACCATCTCCTGAGTGAAATCGATGGCGATCTCGGTTGCCCGCGAGGACGCGAGCTTCTCGCGCACCGTAACATTCATGGTTCTCTCCTTATTCAGAGCGCACCCGCGACCAGATGACCGCGGACGAAGACTGCGCGATTCGTCGCGCCCGTCGCGACGAGGTCGTCTACGTCATCGCAGTCCGTAATGAGCAGGTCGGCGCGCGCGCCGACCTGAACTCCCCAGTCCTTGCCGAGGCCGAGAACACCGGCAGGCGCGGTCGAAACCAGCTCGAAGGCAGTGTGAAGATCGGCCAATCCAAGATGTCCGGCAGTGAGCGTCCAGCGCGCGATTTCCAGAAGATCCCCGGAGCCGATCGGTACAAACGGATCCTGGATGTTGTCGGAGGCCGCTGCAACCCGAACTCCCGCGGCGAGGAGCTCGCGCACCCGGGTGACGCCGCGGGGCGCCAACTGGTCCGCGTCGCGGCCTTGCAGAAAAAGATTGGCGGCAGGCAGCGTGATGACGGAAATTCCCGCCTCGGCGAGACCATTCATGATGCGTCTTGCCGCATCAGGCGCGACGGCGCTCAGGGCACAGCAATGACCGGCTGTGACTCGTCCTTGCATTCCGTGCGCGCGCGTGCGCTCGATCAGCGGGTCGAACAGAAGCCGACGGGTATCGAGATGCTCGTCGATATGCATATCCAGCGGCAACCCGCTCCGCTCGGCGGCCTCGAACAGAAGATCCAGAAAGCGAAGCGGCTCGTCGGCGTATTGCGGGACGCCTCCGATCGCATCGGCGCCTCCGGCGATTGCGGCTGCCAGCCATTGCCTGGCGGAATCGAGCTTGCGCGGAGCGTCCCCCGTCAGGTGCGCCACCACCTGCAAGGTCATTCGCTCGCGGCAGCGCTCGCGAAGCTCGATCATGGCCTCGAAGGCACGAAGGCCGCTGTCGGACTCGATATTCGTATGGTTGCGGATAGCCACCGTCCCGCGGGCAAGACAAATGTCGAGGGTGCGCTCGGCGCGCGCCATGATGTCCTCGCGGGTCGCCGCGCTGGCAAACCTGCGATAGGCCGCCGAGGCACCCTCGAGCGTAGCTGTCGGATTTTCGACGAGACGCCGCGTGCGCGACTTGTCGAGGTGCTGATGCGCATCCACCAGTCCCGCTACGACAAGCTTGTTTGCGAGATCGACCTTTCTTTCCGCGCGCTCGTCCGCGATCCCGCGATCCATCGCGACGATACGGCCATCCCTGCCCACGGCGATATCGAGTCGCTCCAGCGCCCTCGCACCGGACCGGAGCACCCGACCCCGCTGCAAAAGAAGTGCTGCGCTGATCAATATCGATTCCCAAACAACGTGACGCGAGCCCTCGAGCGGGCAAATGTTGTATACCAGTAGCGCGGAAAGGTATAATGCTTTCGCGATGTTATGGCCTGCAGCAGGGCCCCGGCCCATGCCATGCGGGTACGTGGTCCTGGTTGCAGCAGATGAGGCGCTCATGTTCGAGAAAAACCTTCTTCGCCGGCGCACCGTTATCAAGGGAGCGGCAGCTTTGGCGGCCGCCGGGATCTCCGGACTGCGATCCCGACGGGCGCTCGCGCAGGCGGTGCCGGGAGTGACCGACAGCGAAATCCTGATCGGGGCGCTTGGACAGCTCACCGGTCCGTTCGCCTTCATCGGCGCGCCCGGACGCGACAATATGCAAATGGCCGTGGAGAAACTGAACGATGCCGGCGGCATCAATGGCCGCAAGTTGCGGCTCCTGTTCGAGCACGCCTCGGCGCCCGCCGAGTCGGTTGCCGCCGCGAAGAAGCTCGTCGAGAACGACAAGGTGTTCGTCCTCGTCATCGCGACCGGGAGCACAGGGGCCGCGGCCGCGGCCGATTATGTACGCAGCGCCCGGATTCCGACCTACAATACCGTGGGCGCGACGCCGATCATCCGCGAGCCATTCGCGCGCAATGTCTTTCACGGCACGATCCCGCCGGCGAGCGTCACCGGCCAAGCCATGATCGACATCGGCTTTCAGGCGGCCGCGAATGCAACCAAGATCGGCGTCCTCGCCGGTACCTATGCGTTCCCGCAGTCGCACCTCGCCGAGATAAAACCGCGGCTCGAGAAACGGGGCGGTCTCGAGGTGGTGATCGAGCAGTTCGACGCTGCGGCAAGCGACTTCACGGCTCAGCTCGTCGCGTTCGCGCGCCGCCGGGCCCAGCTCGTGTTGATCCTCGGCAGCTTCACGGAAGCCGGTTTCGCCATCAAGCAGGCGCCGGAGAAAGGCCTCACCGACGTGCACTACGTCGTCGACGGCTCGGCGGTGAACAACGCGATCATTCCGATCATCGGAGCGGAAAACACAAAGAATGTGTGGGGATATTTCAACGCTCCCTATTTCCCGACCCAGGATGACCCGCCGATTGCAGGCTATCGCCGCCAGCTGATCGAGAAATACGGCACCCTGCCGCAAGGCCGGCCCA
Organism: Xanthobacteraceae bacterium; assembly: GCA_036557665.1. GTDB lineage: Bacteria > Pseudomonadota > Alphaproteobacteria > Rhizobiales > Xanthobacteraceae > VAZQ01. The sequence continues at coordinate 96,906 of DATBHG010000031.1, forward strand.
ACATCTATGACCTGATCGGCTATGGGTCCACCTACATTCTCGCCCAGGTGCTCAAGAGGACAGGTCGCGACCTGAGCTGGCAGCGCCTCATCGAAGCCTGGGAGACGCTGCACGATGCCAAGCCTTCCGACATGGGCGGCTATGATGTGATCTTCCCGGAAACCGTCACGCCAACGGATCACCAGGGAAACAAGAAGGTCGCGAGCGCGCGCATCGTCAACGGGAGTTGGAAGGTGGTCGGTCTGGCCTCCTGAGGCGGCCACCCGAGGTGATCAGCGAATTCGCAATGATCGTCGTGGGTGGCCTGAAGTTCGGGGCCATCTACTCCCTCGCGGCGCTCGGCATCGTGGTCATCTACAAGGCCACGCGGATCGTGAACTTTGCCCATGGCGCGTTCGTGCTTGCAGGCGCCTATGCCACCTATGGCATCGTCGAGGGACTGCATACCGGGTACTGGCCCGCCTACGTGCTGGTCCCGATCGTGACCGGCCTGCTCGCGGCGGCAGTCGAGTTCGGAATGCTCCGCCCGATACGCCAGGCGGACATGTTCGCCCTGATAACCTCGACCATCTTCATCGGCATCGGCCTTGCCGAGATCTACAGGCTCGTCCAGAACACCGAAATGCTCGGTGTGCGTAATCCCCTGCCCGGGCCGCCGATTTTCCTCGGGGATGTGATCATCACCAAAGAGCAAATCTGGGTATTTGCCGGGGCCATCATCAGTGCGCTGACCGGGCTCGCCATATTCGGCTATGCGCCGATCGGCCGCGGGCTTCGCGCCATGGCGGCAAATGCGCGCGGAGCCGCGCTCTGCGGCTATTCGAACGACGGCATGAATGCCATGGCGTGGTTCCTCGGCGGCGCGCTTGCGGGCTTAGCCGGGATATTTGCCGCGCCCAGCAAAGGTATCTCGCCGGAGCTTGCAATCTCCATGATCACTGTGGGTTTTGTCGCGGCGGTGATCGGCGGAATCGACTCCTTGCGCGGCGCGCTCTTTGGCGGGCTCATTCTCGGAGTGGCCGAGACCCTTGCAGCGGCCTACGTATCGAGTGCGATGAAAAACGCCGTGAGCTTCCTGTTGCTGTTTCTTGTGCTGTTATGGCGGCCGGAGGGTCTCTTTCCCGAGGCAAAGATCCGGGATGTCTAACGGCCGCCTCCGCGCCATGATGGCGGCCCTGGCGCCGAGCGCCGTCCTTCTCGCAGTCGCGATAATCGGGCTCCTGTTCGATACGTACTGGCAGTACGTTTTCGCCATCTCGATCGCCGCGGCCGTCATCGGCAGCGCGCTCGCCATGCTCGTCGGCTATGCCCGATGCATCACCATTGCAACGGGGGCCATGCTGGCCATTGGCGCCTATGGAGCCGCCATTCCGATCGTGCATGGAAGCATGCCGTTTCTGGCGGCAGTCGTGGTTGCGACCGCGCTCGGCGCATGCGCAGGCTGGGTGCTCGCTGTTCCCGGGGTGCGGTTTCGCAGCCACAATCTCGCGATGATCACGCTTGTGTTCCAGGCGGTCGTGATCATCGTGTTGCGCGAAAGCAAGAGCCTCACCGGGGGGGCGGAAGGCATGCATGTGCCGCCGCCGGTCATTCTGGGCATCTCATTCGCCAAGGACGCCGATTTCCTCCTGCTCAGCGGGGCGCTGTATGCGCTGGCCGTGATCCCCATGACAATCCTGCTTGCCGGGGCCTTCGGCAAGAACTTGCGCGCGCTTGCGTTCAACGAGAACGCTGCGCGGGCGTTCGGCATCGACGTGAATCGGCACCTGATTGCGGCCTTCGTCTTCAGCTCGGCCCTGATCGCGTTCGCGGGCGCAGTCTCTGCGCCGCGCTTTCGCATCATCGATCCGGACAGCTATGGAATCTTCACCTCGATCTTCACGCTGGCCTATCCGATCATCGGCGGGATGGGATCGATCTGGGGCGGGCTTGCCGGAGGCGGCATCCTGCGTGTCATTCCCGAGCTGCTGCGTCCCCTCGCGGATTACATCGAGCTCATCTTCTGCGTATTGGTTGTCGCGACCCTGACGTTCTTCCCCGATGGGCTTGCTTCGGTCTTTTGGACGGGAAGAACGCACCATCGTCCAATCATCAAACCGGGCGAATCGGTGCGTGCCCCCATAGCCGAGCTCTTGGCCGCCACCGAAGCCCTCGGACCGGCCGTTACGCGACCGCGCGGGTCCGAACCGATAGTTGCAGTGGCAGGGGTATCGAAATCGTACGGAGCCCTGCGGGCGGTCGACGACGTGTCGCTCACGGTCGAACCCGGAGCTCTGCACGGACTCATGGGGCCGAACGGCGCCGGTAAGACGACGCTGTTCAACATCGTGTCCGGCTTCGTGGTTGCTGACCGGGGAAACGTCCGCGTCTCCGGAGCCCTGCTGGACCACATCCCGCTCGAGGGTCGCATCGGGCTCGGGATGACAAGAACGTTTCAACACTCGGCGGTATTCGAAAGACTGTCCTGCCTCGATAACGCGATCATCGGTCTTGGACGCAACTCGATCGGTCAGGGCATCGCTCGCTGCGTTGGCCGGGCGTGCGGCAATGCAGACAACCGGAGCGAGCGGAGGGCCGCGCAGGCCGCACTCGCGGCGGTGGGCCTCGCCGCGCGCAGCGATGAGCTTGCGGGCTCGCTGCCGCTCGGCGACCAGCGCCGGTTGGAGATCGCGCGCGCAATCGTGTCGCGGCCACGAATCATCCTGCTTGATGAGCCCGTCTCCGGCGTATCGGTCGAGGAAGCGCGAAAACTGCGGGAGCTGCTGCTCGCGATCAATGGCGAGCTCGGCATCGCCATGGTGGTGATCGAGCACAATATCGGGTTTTTGTCCTCGCTCTGCCGGCGGATCTCGGTCATGAGCCAGGGGCGTATCCTGGCCGAGGACGATGCCGCGAAGATCATCACCGACCCGCGTGTGCGGCACGCCTATTTCGGCGAGCAGGAAGCCGCCGCGTGATGTTGGAAGTCTCCGCGCTGCGAGTTGCCAACGGCGCGATGATCCGCGTCGATGGTCTGGATCTTTCATTGCCGGAGCGCGGCTGCATCGCTCTTTTGGGACCAAATGGAGCCGGAAAGACCGCGAGCGTCGAAGCCATCAGCGGATTGTTGCGCAAAGCCGCCGGAAGGGTGATCTTCGACGGCACCGACATCACGCATCTTCCGGCCAGCAGAATCGTCGGCCGTGGGATGGCGCTGGTTCCTCAGCTGCGCGAGCTGTTTCCGAATTTTTCGGTGCACGAGACCTTGCTCGCGGGTAGCCACGCGGCGCGCGGCCGTCCGGCGATCCCCTTCGAAACGATCTACGATCTGTTTCCTCGCTTGGCGGAACGGCGCGACCAGCTTGCCGGCTCGCTCTCCGGCGGCGAGCAGCAGATGCTCGCGATCGGGCGCGCCCTCGTCAGCAACCCGAAGGCCATGCTGCTGGATGAGCCCTCGGCAGGTCTGGCGGTAGGAATCGTTCGCGCCTTCGTGAACGCGCTCAGGCGCATACGCGACAGCGGAGTTGCAATGTTGCTCGTCGAGCAGAATCTGGAAATCGCGGCTGCGCTGGCGGACACTTGTGTCGTCCTGGCGGCGGGGAGAGTCGTTTGGCGCGGCTCGACCCGCGATGCGACCAGCAACGAGGAAATCCGCCAGGCCTATTTCGCGTGACCCCGTGTGGAACCGTCATTCGGTTCATCGACGCCCGCCTAAGCGCTTCTGCGGGCCACAAGTCCCGCTCGCTGGCAGGCGGCCAGGACCCGTTCGGGTCGCAAAGGCAGCGAGAACAGAAGGGTTTCGTGGCCGGCGCGGACCGGGTCGATGGCGCGCGCAACCGCGTTGGTAAGGGCGGCTGCAACGGGAATGATGCCGCCTTCCCCTGCGGCACGAACGCCCAACGGGTTCGTGCTCGAAGGGGAATCGGCATGCACTACCCTGATGGCGGGAATCTCCGGGGCAGTTGCAACAAGGTAATCGGCAAGCGACCCGGTCAGCGGCTGCCCATTGGGATCGTAGATCATCTCTGAGAGGACCGCCCCGCCGATGCCGTCCCCCACCCCGCCGACGACCTGCCCGTCGACGATCATGCGGTTGAGCGCCCGCCCGGCATCGTGCGTGACCAGATAATCCTGGATGCGAAAGAATCCGGTCTCGGGGTCGAGCCGGATTTTCGCGACATGCACGGAAAAGGCGCTGGTGAGAGCCTGCTTCGCCTCGTAGACGAAGGATGCTTCCAGCGCGGCCTCTCCCGCGAACAATGCACCACCCGGAGCCACCGCGCGTGCGATCTTGCCGACCGTCAGATCGGTGGGCCGGCCATCGCCGTGCGTAATCTCGCCTTCGCGGATATCCAGCGCGGAAGCGGGGCATTGGAGCAGCGTGGCTGCATGCTCGATGACCTTCGCGCGCAGGCGTTGCGCCGCCCCGAGCACGGCATTGGCGCCCATGACCGCGCCACGCGCGGCAAACGCGCCGCGACCGAACGGGATCAGATGAGTGTCGCCGAGACGGACCGACACGCTCTCGAAAGCCACCCCAAGCGCCTGCGCACAGACCTGCGCGTAGGTTGTGAGCTGACCCTGGCCTTGCGACGACATCCCTGATGTGATCGCCACGCTGCCGTCGGGATCCAGGCGCACGCTGGCAGATTCGAAATTGACCAGTCCTCCGGTCTCCACCCCACAGCCGATGCCGTAGGCAATGCGATCTCCGTTGGGTGCAATCTCGATCTGCTCGCTGTAGCCACTCTCCCTCAGCGCAGTCGCGAACGTTCCAGTAAAATCGCTGCTCTCGTAAACCAGCCCATTGCCGAACAGCGAGGTGCCGGTGCGGTAAGGCATCTCCTGGCGGCGCACCAGGTTGCGCGCGCGCAGGTCCCGGGCGCTCGCTCCGGTCTCCTTTGCGAGCACGTCAAGAACGCACTCCAATGCGAACGCGGCCTCCGGCTGCCCGGCCCCGCGATAGGTGCCGATCGGAGTCTTGTTGGTTCCGATGCAGCGAACGGCAATCGCGATGCCGGGAAATCGATAGGCGCCTGCGATATGCGCGGCGGCAACTTCGGCGGTGGCGATGCCGCTGGTGAAGACATAGGCGCCGATATCGACCGAGATCTCGGCGTTCAGCGCAGTGAAATCGCCCTGCCCGTCGCAACCGATCTCGATCACGACGATGATGGCGCGCGAGTGAGTGGTCGCCTGCAGGTTCTCCAGCCGATCTTCGATCCATTTCACCGGCCGATGCAAAACGCGGCTAGCATGGGCGACGATCATCTCCTCGGGATAGGGACGCGATTTGGAGCCGAATCCGCCGCCGACATCCTCGGCGATCACCCGCACATTCTCTTCCGAGAGTCCGAGGAGAGCCGAGATATTTTGTCGTATATTGTAATGCGGCTGGGTCGAGAGCCGAATTGTCAGGGCGTTGCGCCCCAGGTCGAAATCCGCAACGACGCCCCGCGTCTCGAGCGGAACCGGCGCCTGGCGCGCAAAGCTGAATCGCCGGCAGGCGCAGTGTTTCGAGCTCGCAAGGGCGCGCGCGGCGTCACCATGCCGATGCTCGAACGTCGCGGCGATGTTTCCGCTCCATTCGGAGTGCAGGCGCGGCGATTCAGGAGCGGTTGCCTCATCGACAGTCGTGATTGCCGCCAACGGCCGATACCGAACGTCGACGAGCCGGGCGAGATCCTCCGCGCGGTAGCGATCGGTTGCAACGACAAAGGCGACCGGCTCGCCGACGAACCGAGCTCGGTCCGGCGCAAGAAATTTCGGCAGTCCGTTGCGGATGCTCGGATGCCAATAGCGCACTACCCATGGCCGATCATTGAACGGCAAATCCCGTGCGGTCAAAATCGCCACCGCGCCAGCTGCCATGGCACGCGACGCATCGATCGAGATTATGTCGGCATGCGGCAAAGGACTGCGCACGAACGCGCCATGAACCATCCGATCGAGGCGAATATCATCGACGAAGCGGGCGCGCCCGCGCAGAAGGCGAGCGTCTTCTCTGCGCAACATTCAGTCCGTCAGCGCGGAAAGCGGCAAACGCTGGCGCCCGGCCTCGTCGAAGTTGTCGAGCGCGAGCCAGCGCTCGAACCTCGCCTTGCGCAGCGGCCACTCCTCATCCGTCATTGCATACCATGCCGTATCGCGACTGCGATTCTTCTGGATCATGTGTTTTCGGAACACGCCTTCGAACGAAAACCCCAGCCGCAGGGCGGCGCGTCGTGAGGCCTCGTTCAGCGCGTTGCATTTCCATTCGTAGCGCCGATAACCAAGATCCTCGAACACGTGCTTGGCCATCAGATACATGGCCTCGGTTGCTCCGGTCGAACGGGCGATCATGGGTGTGTAGAAGATGTTACCGACCTCGATCACCCGGTGCTCCGGCACGATACGCATATAGGCGGCATGCCCGAGGGCCTTCCCCGACGCGTTCTGCACAATCGCAAAGGACAGCGGGTCCTCCGATTTGGCGCGTTTTTCAAGATAGGCGCGAAACGAGTCGCGATCGGGAAACGGCCCTTCAGCCAGGTAAAGCCACAGCTTCTGCTTGTCCGGACCGTGCATGCCTGCAAACAGGCTCTCCTCGTCCTTCCCGGGATCGAGCGGAGCAACCGTCGCCCAGCGGCCGCGCAGAGCAGCGCGCTGCGGCCGCCTTGCAGGCGAGGCATCGATGAGCGGACCAATGGCCAGCCCGGAAGCGGGGTCCGCGACGCTGTCGGCACTCAATTCTCTCCTCCATCTCAATCCGCATTGGCGATGACAAAGACCGCCTCCGCGAGGATCCGTGTCCCGGCGGCGGCATCTTGCTCGAGCACGCTCTCGGCCGGGCTATGGCTGATCCCATCCTTGCAGGGAATGAAGATCATCCCCGTCGGGCAAACGTAATGAAGATGACGTGCATCGTGCCCGGCGCCCGAAGGCAGATCCATCCAGGCAATTTTCAGCTCGGACGCGATCGAACGGATAGTCTCTCGGATCGAGCGCGGGAACTCGAGCGGCGGATCGTGCAGGAGCTCGGTGACGGTCGCCACGCATCGTCCGGCAGAGGCATGGCAGATAGGCGTGATCCGGTCGCCCAGGTCTCGCAGCCTTTCCGCGTCGGGATGTCTCAGATCGAGCGAGAAGACAACGCGGGCCGGGACGACGGAAGGTGCATTGGGACTCACCGTGAACATGCCGACGGTGAGCCTGGTGACGTCCTCGCGGTCCCAGATCGCATCCTCGAGCGCGCGCACGATGTCGATTGCGGAGACGAGCGCATCCCGGCGGGCGCTGCGCGGAGAGGTGCCGGCGTGGTTCTCCTCGCCATCAACCTGGACTCGAAATGTCCGCTTCCCTTGAATCCCGGTGACGATGCCGATCGTCCTTCCGTGTCGCTCCAGAATGGGTCCTTGCTCGATGTGAGCCTCGAGGAACGCGGCGGTTTTGGTCTGCAGCGAACGCTGCGGCAGCTGCGGTTGCGCGGCAAGCACCTTGCGGAGCTCGGCCTCAACGGTGATCCCGGCCTTGTCGCGTATGCCCAGGATGTCCTGGAGCTGCCGCGCGCCGGAAAAGACGGCGGACCCCATCATCCCCGGTGCGAAGCGCGATCCCTCCTCGTTCATCCACGCAACGACGTCGATTGTACGGCGCGGGCGCAGCCCGCTGGCGATGATCGCCTCGACACTCTCCAACGCGGCCAGCACCCCGAATGCACCGTCGAACTTACCGCCGGTCGGTTGCGAATCGATATGCGACCCAGCAAGCACCGGCGGCAGCTCGGGGTCAGTGCCTCGATACCTGAGAAAAAGATTGGCGACCGGATCGGTCGACGGCTCGAGACCCATCGCTCGCGCCCAGCTCACAAGGCAGGCACGCGCGGCGACCTCCTCATCGGACAACGCTTGGCGGTTGATGCCGCCATGCTCCGATGCGCCGAATTCTGCAAGGGCCATCAGCCGATGCCACAGTCTTTCGCCGTTCACATGACGGGCGATTGCACCCTTGCCGTGCGGAACGGGCGTAGTCACCGGGTCGCGTCCTTCAGGCCGATTGCTCGGCTTCTTGTATTACGGAAGACCGCAGTTGTATACAATCCATGTCCAGGCTTCGCCGCACGACAGGAGGGATCGTTGGATCTTCAGTTGCAGGGAAAATCGGCGCTGATAACGGGCGCTTCCAAAGGGATCGGCCGGGCGACGGCGCTCACCCTGGCAGCAGAAGGATGCTCGGTTCACCTCGCTGCACGGTCGGGCGATGCTCTGGAGGAGTTGAGAACGCAAATCCTGGGAAAGCACAAAGTTACCGTGGATCTTCATCCCGGCGATCTGTCGAGCACCAAGAGCATGCTTGCTCTCGCCGACGGGGTGGGCGACATCGATATCCTCATCAACAATGCAGGCGATATTCCTGCCGGAACGGTCGAGGCGCTTACCGATGCGGATTGGCGCCGCGGCTTCGATCTCAAGCTTTTCGGCTATGTCAATCTGACTCGCGAAATCTATGTGAGAATGAAGAAACGCGGTTCCGGTGTCATCATCAACAACATCGGCAATTCAGGCGAGAACTGGGATTACAATTACGTCGCGGGCAGCACCGGCAATGCGGCGCTGATGTCCTTCACCAAGGCAGTCGGGGGAGTGAGCCTCGACTATGGAATACGGGTCGTCGGCGTCAATCCCGGGCCGATCGCGACGGATCGCATGCTGCGCATCATGAAGCGGCGCGCCCGCGACAATCTGGGTGATGAATCGCGCTGGCAGGAATACATGAGCGACTATCCGGGCGGGCGCATGGGCACCGACCAGGAGGTTGCCGATGTGATCGTGTTTCTCGCCTCGTCCCGCGCCGGCTATATCACCGGCACCGTCGTCACGGTCGACGGAGGGGTTGCAGGATACGGCTCGGTCATAAAACCGCGGCCCAAGCGACAATGAGCACGTTCGCGCAGCGCAACGCTCATTTCGACCGTCTCTTCGCCAACAAAAATCTACTCTGGCTTGGTCAGAATACCAATCATCTGCCGATGCACCCGCAGGTGCGCGAGGCGCTCTCCCAGTCGATCGCGGCGGAGGAGTTTCACGCCTACGCACCGCCCGGTGGATTCACCTCGGTCCTGCATGGAATCGTCGATGACTTGGGGCTGCCGCATGAGACCACTGCCGGCCTCATCACGGACGGAGCCGTTGCCGCGCTTGCAACGGTATGCCGCGCCTACTGCGAGCCGCACACGAGCTTTGTGACCACCGATCCCGGTTGGAAATGGCCTCTGCAATTCGCACGCCAAGCCGGAGCGGAGATACGTGAAATTGCAATCTACGATCCTGACCAGGGGTATCGGCTGGCTCCGCAACAACTGAACCAAAACGTCGATCGGAGCACGCGCATTATCTATCTGGTGGACCCGAACAATCCTCTCGGGATCTGCTACACGCGCGAGGAGATCCGTGCCTTCTGCGACACTGCCCGCAGCACCGGCGCCCTGATCCTGCACGATTGCACCTATCGGGACTTTGCCGACGACCATGTCCTGGCTGCGCGGTTCTATCCTGAAGGCGCTGTCACGATCTACAGCTTCTCCAAGTGGCTCGGTTTGGCGGGTCTGCGCATCGGTGCGGTCGTCGCGAGCAAAGCGATCATCGAACGGCTTGCCGCCTATTCCACCGCAACGCTGGGAAGCAGCGTCATTGCCCAGCGCGCTGCCCAGGCAGGGCTCGCCGTGAAAAAGGAGTGGATGAGCGGCGTGCAACGCATTCAGCGGCGCAACCAGGCGGCGATCAAGAAAACAGTCGACAGCATTCCGGGCCTATTCATCCCGGTTTATCCGTCCCAGGGAAACTTCGTCATCATAGAATGCGCCGCACTCGGGCTCAGCCCCGAGGCTTTGGCCGCTGTCTTCGCCCAACGCGGCATCATGATCCGCCAGGGCTCGTATCATACGCCACGATTTGGCTCCCGCTTCGTCAAGGTCAGCACAACGGTCCCGACCGAGTGGGCGGACGCATTTTGCCGCGAGCTGCCTGACGCTGTCGTTGCCGCGCGCGGCCTCAACGACATCCCCGAGCTGTTTTAGCTATCTCATCCGGCGGCGTCCCGGCCAAGCAAGCCCGGCTCGCTCGGCCGGAATGACGTGCGCTACGCCTTCGCATCCAGCAACACCGCCACGGTTTCGGTTCGCTTGTCGCGCATGAGCCAGCGGCCGCTTTCCACCTGCGTGAAGAAGTCCTGCAGGGCGAAATTGAACAGGGCGGGCTCCTCGAGATTGATCGTATGCCCCGTCTTGGGAAACACCATCAGCCCGGCGGAAGGAGTTGTCCGCTTCAGAAATGCGCCGGTGCCGAGGCACGAGCGATCCTCGTCGCCATGGATGATCAATGCGGGCACCGTCATCTTTTCCAGCTGCGCCACCAGCTCGAAAGGCGAAGGGCGCCGCGCCTGGACGCCGCGCAGCGTCAGGGCCGCCCCCTTCGGCGAGTGCTCCGACAGCTGGGCAATGAACTCCTTGAAGCCGCGAGGATCCTTGAGCTCGAGCTGCTCGCGTCCAGGCCCCGAGCCGTAGATCGGCGCGAACTTCTCAGCGCCTTCGGTCTCCCAGCGCTTCGCCACGACCTCCACCTCTTGGCGAAACTGGCTCTGCTTGTCCGGCTCGGCGCCCATTCCGGCAGCGCCGACGACAATTGACGTCGCGCGATGCGGATAATGAATGCCGAAATGAAGCGCGGCAAAACCTCCCATGGAAAGCCCGACGATATGCGCCTTCTCGATCTTGAGGCAGTCCAGCACATCGACCGCATCGTCGATTGCGCGCCGCTGAGAGTATTTCTCGACGGAATCCGGCACCTCGGAGGGAGGATACCCCCGTGCGTTGTATGTGACGCACCGGTAGCGGCGAGCAAAATACCGCACTTGAAGCTCCCAGGCGCGATAATCGCCGGAGAATTCATGGATGAACAGAATTGCCCGGCCGGCGCCGCTGTCCTCGTAATAAAGCTTCACTCCGTCATTTGTCGTCAGGTACGGCATCGGCTCTCGCGTCTCCTCGTTCTGGGGGTCACCTGGCGGCGTGCCAGGCGTCAAATCGCCCCTTCGGCGTGCATCGCCAGGATCTCCTCGTTTGAATATCCGTAGTCCGTGAGCACCGCTCGTGTATGCTCTCCCAGTGCTGGAGCCGGCCCGTCGGGTGCTTCCGGATAGGTCGAGAAATGGATAGGTTGATTGACGAAGGTGCACTCCCCCGATGGGCGGATCATGCCGCGCGCCATGATTTGCGGATCGGTCACTGCCGCCGGAATGTCGTTGATCGGTCCGGCTGGCACCTCTGCCAATTCGAGGATCGAGAGCCACTCCGCGCGTGTGCGCTTCGATAACGCGGAAATCAGCTCCGGCTCGAGGGCGGCATGATGCCGCGCGCGTGCACTGCCATCCGGAAACAATGGATGTGCGATCAGGTCACCGCGGTCGATCGCGTCACAAAAGCGTTTCCACTGTGCCTCGGTGTCGACGCACACCACAATCGGCTCGTCCCTCGTCGGGAATGCCTGAAAAGGCGCTATCAGCGGATGTCGCGAGCCCAACCGTTTTGGGCACTCCCCTGTGTTGAGATAGCGCGCAACCGCATTCTCGAGAAGCGAGATTTGCGCATCGAGCATCGCAACATCGATCTGCGCACCTCGTCCGGTTACCGACCGGTCGGCCAAAGCGGCCAAAATGCCGATCGTGCCGAAGAGGCTTCCCCCGATGTCCCCGATGGAAACGCCGACGCGAGCGGGTGGACCATTTTCACTGCCGGTGATGCTCATCATGCCCGACATCGCCTGAATGACCGCATCGAATGCGGGCCGTTGGCTGTAGGGGCCGGTTTGGCCGAAGCCGGATATGGATGCGTAGATCAATCGCGGGTTGATCTTTGCCAGCGACTCATAATCGAGCCCGAGGCGGCGCATGACCCCAGGACGATTGTTCTCGACGAAAATATCCGCGCGCTCGGCGATCCGCAGCAAAGCCGCGCGGCCGGACGGCTGCTTGAGATCAAGGGTGATGCTGCGCTTGTTGCGATTCACGCTGGCAAAGTAGATACTTTCATCGTCGACGAATGGCGCAATGCCGCGAGTGAAGTCGCCGGACCTCGGCATTTCCACCTTTGTCACCTCGGCACCCAAGGAGCCGAGCACCCAGGTGCAATAGGGGCCCGCCAGCATGTGCGTGAGGTCGAGCACCCTGATGCCGTCCAGCGGCCCGGCGCGAGTGCGAGACGTGGTGTGACCTTCGGCGGCTCCCCCGCCCACCTCCGCTGCCTCATTCACCCTTGAACTCCGGCTTGCGCTTGTCGAAGAACGCGTCCAGGCCCGCCTTGAAATCATGACTGCGGAAGATCTCTGCATACCAGGGCGCGCCGGATGCGACCGTCGCCCTCGGCGCCGTCAACGTCTCTATGATCTGCTTGGTTGCCTTTATGGTAAGGGGGGCATTCGCCGCCAGCGTCGCTGCCAATGCCTCGACTCGAGGCTTGAGCTGCTCCGGCTCCACGACCTCGTCGATGAGGCCGATTGCTCGAGCTTCTGGCGCTCCGATCAGCTGTCCGGTCATCAGCAGCCACTTAGTCTTGGCGGGTCCGATGAGTTGCACCAATCGCAGCGTGTCCGGCACAGGAGCAACAAACCCGAACTTTGCGACCGGTATGCCGAGCTTCGCGGTACGCACCGCGATCCGGAAATCGCAGGAAGCGGCAACTATCGTGCCGCTGCCGACCGCATGCCCTTGGATCATCGCGATCACCGGCTGTGGAATTTCACGCAGCGCCGACTGCAGCTCCTCGGCGGCAGCGTCGTATCGCAAGGCGGTCTCGGGCGTCGATAGCTGCTCCCTGAATTCGCGCACGTCGGCACCCGATACGAAGACACGGTCACCGGCACCGGTCAGCACGAAAACACGCACTGCGCGATCCCGCGACAGGTCGCGCAGCGTCCCCGCGATGCGTTGTGTGATTTCCAGGCTGAGCGCGTTTCGCACCTCGGGGCGATTGACGGTCAGCCATGATACGGGCCCATGACGCTCGACGATCAGCTCATCATTCATCCAGCCACATCTCCTCCCGCGTCTCACCCGACAATTGCCTATGCACATCGTCACCGGCCAAGCGAGCCCGCTTCAAGCGGACGAGTGCCGAGCCGGACCCAGTAAACGACGACCGACGTGAATGCACGAATGGCTTTGATGACCGGGTTCCGGCTCTCGCTCGCCGTGCGAAGAGCCCGGCTCGCTCGGCCGGAATGACGAACGCGGATTTCGGAGGATCTTCGTCACTGCAGTGGACCCCCCATGCGTGTAGCAGCAAATGCCGCCTGCACCTCGTTTTCGAGCAGAGCCGTCACCCGCCGCCGGATCTCATTGAACTCGGCCGATGTCACATCGCGGGGCCGGGGAAGGTCGATCGCGACAATCTCCTTTATGCGGCCAGGACGCGCCGTCATCACCACAACCCTATCGCCCAGCAGGATGGCCTCTTCGATATTGTGAGTGATGAATATTGCGGTACGGCGCTCGGCGCTCCAGACTCCCAACAATTCCTGCTGCATCATCGAGCGCGTCTGTGCATCAAGCGCGGCAAACGGCTCGTCCATCAACAGGATCTTCGGGTCATTGATGAGGACGCGGGCGAGCGCAACCCGCTGGCGCATGCCTCCCGACAGCTCCTGCGGATATCTTTGCTCAAACCCGGAGAGACCCACGGAGGCGATCTGCCGGCGCACACGCTCCCGCCGTTCCAGCTTCGGCGTTCCGCGCTCGCGCAAGCCGAACTCGATGTTCTGCCGGACCGTAAGCCAGGGAAACAGCGCGTATTCCTGGAAAACAACGCCCCGATCCGGTCCCGGCTTTCGCACCGGCTCGCCATCGAGCAGCACCTCGCCAATGGTAGCGATCTCGAAGCTCGCGACGATGTTGAGCAGCGTCGTTTTTCCACAACCGCTCGGACCGAGAACGGTCAGAAACTCGTCATCCGCTATGTCGAGATCGATGCCGTCGAGCGCAATGACCTCTTCCTGGCGCGCAATGTCGCGAAACTGCTTGCGCAGCCCGCGGATCGCGATGCGCCCGGCCCGCCGCGGGGGCGGCTGCTCCGGCGGAAGCTGGTTCACAGCCCCCGGCTCCACCGCAGGAAGTGCCGCCCGATGAGCCGGATGATCAGGTCGCTGACGAAACCGAGCGCACCTACGCTGAGCATCGCGGCAATGATGATGTCGAGGCGTAAGAAATAGTAGGCATCCCACATCGCAAAACCGAGGCCGGACTTTACGGCCATCATTTCCGCAACGATGACCAGAACCCATGCCAATCCTATTCCGAGACGCAGTCCGGTGAAGATGAACGGCATGGCAGCAGGCAGGATCACTCTCGGCAACAGCATGTAGGGGCGGATTCCCAGCATCCGGGCAGCGCGCACCAGAAGCTTTGGCGTGCCCGCAACACCGACCGCGGTGTTCACCACGATCGGGAAAAAGGCGCCGAGCGCGATCAGAAAGAACGCGGAGCCGTCCCGAATCCCGAAGAAGATCACCGCAAAGGGAACCCATGCCGTGATCGGGATCGGGCGCAGCACCTGAATCACCGGATCGACCAGATCGGAGACAAGCCGAAACCACCCGATCAGACATCCAATAGTGACCCCGGTCGCGGCGGCGATCAGAAACCCGATCAGGACCCGGTAGGCGCTATTGCCCGCATGCGCGAACCAGGTGCCGGAATAGGGATTGGCGCCGATTGGCCCGAACATCCATTCCTGGAGCGCCCGCGTGACGGTGAGCGGCGAGGGGACAAACCGCGGATCAACCCAGCCGCGCGTCGAGGCCAGGTACCAGATGACAAGAACGATGACGGGGCCCGCAATTCGGCGCAGCACGAGCTGCGCGCTCGTAAGGACGCGAGCGGCATTGAATCCTTCCGGCGCAGCCGTGACCGGGAATGCGGTCACTTTCGACTCGTGCGGTTATTCACCGCCGAGCTGGTCTTTCGGTTTTCCGGTGGCTTCGCTGAGCAGGGTGTAGTCAAATTGCTTGTCGACGGCGCCAGAGGTGTCGGTCTTGGTGAGCTTTGCGTCATAGACCATTTTCAGCAGCGCCCTGGTCTCTTTGGCATAAAGCTTATAGTCGAGCTTACCGCGGGGTATCGCTTCCTTGATCACGGCGGCAGATGAGCCGGTACCCTTCATTGCGACCTCGGCGTACTTGCTCGGGTCGGCGTTGAGCGCGTTGGTCGCATCGATGGCAGCGCGGACGAGGCCCAACACGGCCGCTCTGTGCGATTGCAGAAAGCCGGAATTGACGGCGATCAAGCCATTGATGTGGTGGGTCGGATTGGCCCCGATGTCGAGCGAGCTGTAGTACCCGTCCCCCGCGATCGCAGCGTCGGCGTTGTTCGGCTCCCAGGAGACAAACCCGTTTATTTGATGCTCCTTGAGCGCCGACAAGAGCGGCGGTCCGCCAGCGGCAAAGCTGACGGTCTGGATCTTGGCGACATCGGCGCCGCCGAGAGTGGCGCTGGCCTTGAACAGCAGCTCGGAATAGCTGTTCGGGGCTGTTCCCAGCTTCAGCCCTTCCAGATCCTTCCACTGCTTTGCGGTCACTCCTTTGGCCAGCGTCAAGCTCTGCCCGCCGGTGAACACGCCCTCGATTGCCCGGTAATCCCGGAAGCTCTTTTCTTCCATCAGGCCGACATTGATATACCCGATGACAGCAACGTCGACCTGATTGGTCATCAGCGCCAGCTGCTGATCGGCGTAGCGCCGCATCGGCACGGGCTCGATCTCTACGTTGTACTTCTTGGCATAGTCCTGCAGGACCATCATGTTGGCCTGATGAACTTGAACCGTGTAAGCGAACCGGACTTTGTCCGCCGCTTGCACCGCCGGGGCGGTTGCAAGCCCGCTGAGCAAAAGCGCTGCCACTGCCAGTTTACGCATATCCCCTCCAGCTCGACCGCACTGCTTTCATGATCGGGTATCCTTACGGCACGAGCGCGGTAAAGCATGCCGTAAACAGAGCCTGCTCGGCGGAAACGGTCGCGCACCCGCCGGCGGCTCGCGCGCTGCGATCGCCTGCCGGCGGTAAGCCGGCCGACCTTTGGCTCACGATGCACGATTCTTTCGGGTTTTGTCCAGGTAATATACAATACCATGTGTGAGGTATACAACTTCGGCTCGAAGGTGAAGGTCCGGCACAAACGGCACCTGCAGCCCTGAAGATCGCGACAGGTCGGGTGGGATCATGAGAGCGGCGGCAAAACGCGATACTTCCCCCGGATCCAGGGGCTTCGATGTGCCGGTGATCCGGTCGGACCGGGTGCGCCGCGAGATTGCCGACCGGATCATATCGGGCGAGCTACGGCCGGGTCAGGAGCTGGACGAGAAGAGCCTCGCGCAGGCGTTCGAGGTATCGCGGACGCCGGTACGGGAAGCGCTGCGGCAGCTTGCCGCCGCAAATCTCATCGAGTGGCGGCCGCATCAGAGTCCGGTCGTTGCCAAGATTACAGCTGCCAGCATGGTCGAGATGTTCGAGGTGATGGCGGAGCTGGAAGGCTTCTGCGGGCACCTGGCAGCGCGACGGATGACACCTGCCGAGCACACCGCTCTCGTCGCCGTTCATAAGCGCTTCCGGCCTCATCTGAAAGCCGGCGATCGGGAAGGCTATCACGCCTTGAACAAATCGTTTCACGAGCTGATCTACGCCGGCGCACACAACCAATATCTGAGACAGCAGGCAGGCTCGTTATACGACCGCCTTGCACCGTACCGAGCTTATCAGCTCAAGCAGCGGGACGCTCTTCGCCGTGCATCGGAGGAGCATGAGGCGATAATCGAGGCGATCATCGCGGGCAACAGTGACGAGGCGCGCAGGCTCCTGATCGACCACGTCAGCTTGAGCAATGAGCTTTTCGCCGATCTGGTCGTGGCGCTCAGCATCGCCGAGCCCTCGCCCGCGGCTTAGCCGCCAGGAGGAGACATACGGATGAAGGTCAAGCTCGCTCTTCTGCAGATGGACTGCTCGGGAAGCCGCGCGCAGAACTTGGCGAAGGCGGAGCAGTTCATCAGGGACGCAGCCAGGAAGCACGGCGCGCAGATACTGCTGCTGCCGGAGGTTTTCCATGAGCTGTTCTTCATTACCGATCTCGATCTCAAACACATGGAGGCCTCGGAGACCATTCCGGGTCCGATCACCGACATGGTGCAGGCGCTCGCCAAGGAGCTCGGCGTGGTCATCTGCGCGCCGATCTATGAGCGCGTCGGGCGCAGCGTCTACTACAACTCCGCGGCCATGATCGATGCCGACGGCAGGCTGCTCGGAGTCTACCGCAAGAATCACATTCCGCTGAACACGATTTTCTTCGAGAAGCTTTATTTCAAGCCCGGCAATCTCGGTTATCCCGCCTTCGACACGCAATTCGGAAAGATCGGCATCATCATCTGCCATGATCGGCATTATCCGGAAGGAGCGCGCTGCTCCGCGCTGAACGGCGCCGAGATCCTCCTGATCCCGAGCGCCACGCCGAAAGCGAGCCTGTCGGTGAAGGTCTGGGAGAAGGAGCTGATGGGGCATGCCATCTTCAACGAGCTGTTTGTAGCCGGGCTCAACCGCGTCGGCCAGGAGGGCGCCTACACCTATTACGGGCGCAGCGTCATCATCGATCCGGTCGGCGACATTCTCGCGCAGGCGGGCTCGGAGCAGGAGATTCTGGTCGCAGAATGCGACCTCGACCAGGTAACGGAACGCCGGCGTGCCTGGCAGTTCTATCGGGATCGGCGGCCCGACACCTACGGCCTCATCACGCAGCTCATCCCCTAAGCCACAGCAATACGCCAGCGCCGAGCCGCAACAGTGAAAGAGCGCCTGATCGAGATTGCAATGGCGAGCGGTGCCATGGACACCTTCATCGCCTGTCCCAGCGACCCCGGCACCTACGCCGCGGTCATCATTTACATGGACGTGTGGGGTCTGCGCGAGGAGCTGTTCGACATCGCGCGCCGTGTCGCTGCTGTCGGCTATTACTGCGCCGTCCCGAACTTCTACTATCGCCAGGGAAAGATCAGGCATGAGTTTCGCAACGACAGGAACCGGATGATCACCCTGGACAGGCTGGATGAGCAAACCCGCAAGCGGGTTCTCGCGCCGCTGCGGCAGCTGACCGATGCAATGGTGATTGAGGATACCGCGACGCTCCTTGCGTTCATTGACGCGGATCCTGCCGCCCGAAACGGCGCTCCCCTCGGCTGCATCGGCTACTGCATGGGCGGACGACACGCCTTTCGCGTGACTGGGCATTATCCCACCCGTTTCCTGGCGTCGGCCAGTCTGCACGGCACGGATCTCGTAGCTGCGGTCGATTCCCCGCACCTGAGCGTGTTGAAAGCCAGAGGCGAAGTCTATTGCGGGTTCGGTGAAAGGGACCGGCATACGCCCACCGCCACGGTGGACACTCTCGCGCGAACGCTACCGACCAACGGCGTGCGCTACCGGTACGAGGTGCATAAAGGTGCCGAGCACGGATATGCGCTGCCCGACCGGGATGTCTACGATAAGCAGAGCGCAAATCGGGACTGGGAGATCATTTTCCCGATGCTCCATCGCCGTCTCCGTCCCTGTTCGATGCAGGAGGCGAGCCCCCCTCCGATAGCGCAGAAATGAGAGGACCAGCCGTGATGCTGCCCCAGAAAGACCGCCGAAAGCGCGGGCTACGGATCTATGACCGGATGGGATGGGGCGCCAACCAGGATCTCCACGACCTGGATCAGGACCTCTGGGCTCTCACCACGGATTTCGTTTTTGGAGAGGTCTGGTCTCGGCCCGGACTAAGTCTGCGGGAGCGCGAGATCGCCGTCCTCGCGGTTCTGATCGCGTTCGGCACCGAAGGCATGGACATCCACCTTCGGCATGCTCACAAGCTCGGCATCACTGACGCGCAGATCAAGGAGCTTATTTTCCAGGTCATGTATTATGTCGGACAACCAAGAGGCTTGTTCGCGATGAAGCGCTTGAAAGCGGTGATCGCGGAGCGTAAAGGGCGCAAGCGCCGGCACACTGCAAGAAGAGCGGCGTAATGTAATCGGCCGGCCCGCTGAGCCACGCTGATGGAGGAAGGACAGATGCAACGATTATTTGCGAGCCTGGCAGCCGCCCTCTGTGCGCTCGGGCTGCTCCAAGCGGATGCACGGGCCGAGGTCAGGGTCAGGCTCGGCTACCCGGTGCAGGTCCACACCGCCGGCGTGATGCAGGTGGCTGATCGTGCCAGAAAGAACGGTGTAGACGTCGACCTTAGCGTGATGCGCGGCTACCCCAACATCCAGCTGGCGCTGACCACGAACGAGCTCGACATGGCCGTGCTCGGCTTCGTCAATATCGGCCTGATGGAGGAAAAGGGATTCCGCGGCAGCAAGGTCATAAGCGGCGTATTCTCGGGCGCTCAGAGTCTGACCCTGCGGAACGGCGTCGTTGCAAAGACCTGGAAGGATCTGGAAGGCAAGAGGATCGGCACGGCGCCGAACAGCTATGCAGACCTGCTCTTCAAATCATCGGCCAAGCTCGGCGGCGCTGACCTGGCGAAGATCAATATCGTGAGCTTTGCGCCGCCCGGAGGCACGCCCCTGTTTGTCGCGATGCGTTCGGGCGACATTGACGGGTTCGTGTTCTGGGAGCCGAACAACGCCGAGGCCGCCCTGCAAGGCATCGGCAACTACAGCACCCTGGATATCGGCGACAATCCCACCGGCCACATCAATGGTGCGCTCGCCGTCAATGCCGAGTTTGCTGCGAGGAACCACGCTGCTGTCGCGGCGGTCGTCAAGGCGTTGGTAGAAGCGACAGACGCCCTGAATGCCGACCCTGCGCTGTTTGCGGAAGTGGCGCAAAGGGGAACCGGAGCATCACCGGAGGTCGTGCGCGAATCGATCCCCCATGGGAAGCTGGATTACCGCCTGCGCCGCAAGCAGGCCAAGGCGTTGATGCGAATGATTCACGAGGCCGGCATCACGAGCATCGATGCAACAGCGGCCGTGGACCGGGTATTCGATTACACTTTCCTGGAGGAGGCCACCGGGAAGTCGAAGCGGGAGCTCGGAGATGAATGACCCATGGGGCAGCCGGTCGAGGCTTCTCTGGGTTCGAAAAACCCGGCCGCGAAACTGCGATGCGGTATCTTCGAGTGTGCCACATCAGGAAATGCGGCTTACACACCGGTATGGCCGGAGTTGGTTTGTTTGCAGATCGCTTTCAGCAGATTGTCGATGTTAGACTCGGGCTCTGTCGCGATGTGCCACAAGCCGACTAATGCAGTTCAGCACACGCATCTCTATTCGATGACCTCGTCGGCGCGGATAAGAACGGATTGGGGAATGATGATCCCGAGAGCCTTTGCCGTTCTCTGATTAATTACAAGATCGAAGATCACCGGCTGCTCGACAGGAAGATCGCTCGCCTGCTCGCCCTTTATGAGCTTATCGACGACATGCGCAGCACGTCGATAAACAATGTCCAGGTTCGGGCCGTAGGCGATAAGGCCGCCGGACCTTGCGAAGTCCTTGTAGATCGACATTACGGGCAGCACGCGCTTTGCCGCGAGATCAAGAATTTCTTGGCGGTGCGCCGTAATGGCTCCATCGTCCATGACAAAAAGCGCCTCAGATTTTGCAGTGGTAGCGACCTCAAAGGCGTTTGCGTATTCATTCGAATCATGCACGGGTACCCGCACAAAATTCAGCCCCAGTTGTCCACCTTTCTTGACAACTTCGTCCACGATCACGACTGCTCCGGCGTTATTTCCCTGATAGAGCGCGGCCATTCGTGTGACGCTTGGGAGTACCTCGTGGAGCAGCTCGACCCCTTTCGGACCAAGGGCGTCTGGCATGAAGCTCAAGCCTGTAACGTTTCCACCCGGCCGACGCAGACTGGCGACAAGTCCCGATTTCACAGGATCGGCCACGCGCATCATAACAATAGGAACGGTTCGGGTGGCTTTCTTGGCCGCCTGTACGGCCGGGGTATTGACGGCGACGACCACTTCCACCTTGAGACGTAGTAGCTCTTCCGCAAGCTCCGGAAGCCGTTCATTTTGTCCCGCTGCATTCCGTAGCGCTATGCTGATATTTGTTCCTTCAACATAGCCGAGCTTGTGAAGCTCGTTGCGGAATGCCTCGAGCAAACCGGGCTGCAGGTCCTGAGCGAGTATTCCGATCCGGCGGAGCGGAGCGGTGATTTGTTGCGCGTAGGCAGCGAGCGACCAGGAGAGCATGCCGCCTATAGCTGTGATAAACTCGCGCCGTCGCATGGACCACCCTATGGGCTGAGCCGGCACAGCCTACCACGCATCCGAACTGCCGCCGCGTTGTGCATTACCGCAAAATTGCGTTCCGATGTCGCAGATGGGTCATTCGCGTCGGCTCGACTCATTCGAAGCTCAGCCGTCCGCGTCCCGCAGTACCTCCAATAGCGACCATGACGGCAAGCTGTCAGCTCTGTCGCGAAGTGCCAAAGCGCTAATCGCTGCGCGATGGCAAGCGGCCCGAGCGCCCTGCCAACGGCTTAACATTATTCCCAGGAAGAGATGATAGGCAGCAGGGAAAGCGGCCTGTCTTGAGGATCGAGTTGTCCCCAACCTCACCCGAGACAACCCCGCGGCGGAAACTGCTACCAACAAAACCGGGCTTCAACGCATGCAGGAAGGGCGATGGACTCCGTTGCCATGGCGCTCGTGCCGCGCCGGAGCCGCATTCACTACCAGCTGAACTGGGCGCTTGCGCGACCACCGGTCTCCCTCTTGGTGTAACCATATTCGGTTGCCTGCCCGAAGGCGCCGGCGGCCGAGAGGGTCAGGCGATCGCCCTTGAACAACAGACCTCTGCCCAGGACACCGGCGGCGCTAAGCCCGACCGCGTTGGCGCCGGAAAAGTTGGCGTAATTCATCTTGATCCCGAACCGCTCGGTACCGGTCAGGTCCGGGTCCGCCATGGCCATGGCGGAAGCAACGCCAGCCTTGATGCCGGCCACGTCGTAGAACAGTTTACCGTTGTCGGACGCGAGGTTGCCCGCTGCATCTGAAGTCACGACCCCAAGCGGTCCGGATTGGCGCGCCCTGCTCTGGTCGCTGTCCATGCCGGGCATGGTGTAGCTCTGGTAAGTGGTGCCGAATACCATTTGATTGGCGAGCGTTGCCGTCGCGCCGACGCCGATCGCCGTGGAGTTGACGCCGGTTGCGGTAGCGGACGTGCCGATCGCGACCGAGTTGATGCCGCTGGCAGTTGCATTCTGGCCCATAGCGAGCGAATTGGCCGCAGCGGAGGTCGATCCCTGTCCCAGCGCGAACGCTGCATTCCCGATGGCAGTATTTTGGTCGCCGAGGGCGACCGCGCCCTGGCCGATTGCGGTATTTTGATTGCCGGCGGCGATCGCGCCCTGCCCGAGGGCGGTATTGTTGGCGCCGCCGGCCAGGGCACCCGTGCCCATTGCAAGGTTGGGATCGCCGATCGCGACAGCGCCATTGCCGGATGCCACATTCAAGTTGCCGATCGAGACGGCGCCGGTACCGCCGAGAACACTGGAAGTGCCTCCTGCGAACGAGCCCGGGCCCGCAGCCGCCGCGACCAGAGCTCCGGAACCGATCGCGACCGTTGCGCCGGAGAGCGCCTCCGACCCATTGCCGACCGCCGTCGAGTTGACGCCCGAGGCGATCGATGTCGTGCCGATCGAAACCGCATTCAGGGCGACGGCGGTTGCAGTCTGGCCAAGAGCGACTGAGCCGGCCGCACCGGCGGTCGACCCCTGCCCCAGCGCGATCGCCGCATTCCCGTTGGCAATGTTCTGATCGCCGAGAGCAACCGCGCCCTGACCGGTGACGGTGTTTTGGTTGCCGAAACCGACACCGCCCTGACCCATGGCCGTATTGTTGGCGCCTATGGCCAGGGCGCCCGTGCCGATTGCAATGTTGGGCTCGCCGATCGCCACGGCGCCGTTGCCGGTTGCCATATTCAAGTTGCCGATCGAGACAGCGCCGGTGCCGCCGAGCACCGTTGACGTGCCGCCCGCGAACGAGCCCGGACCCGCGGCAGCCAGCACCGAAGCGCCAGAACCGATGGCAACCGATGCGGCAGTGAGGGCTTGCGAGCCATTGCCGACCGCAGTCGCGTCGGCGGCCGTGGCGGTCGCGGTCGTGCCGATTGCGACCGTATTGAGGGCGCCAGCGTTCGCAGTCTGGCCGAGAGCGACCGAGCCGGCCGCGGTTGCCGTCGATCCCTGCCCGAGCGCGATCGCCGCTTTTCCGCTGGCAGTATTTTGATCGCCGAGTGCAACCGCGCCCTGGCCAGTGGCGGTGTTGAGGTTGCCGAAACCGACCCCGCCCTGACCGTTGACGCTATTCTGGTTGCCGAAAGCGACGCCGCCCTGGCCGGTGACGGTATTCAAGTCGCCCGCCGCAACCGCGCCCTGACCGGTGGCGGTGTTGTTGGCACCGACCGCCATGGCGCCCGTGCCTGTCGCAACATTGGGGTCGCCGATTGCGACAGCGCCGTTGCCGGATGCGGTATTCAAGTTGCCGATCGAGACTGCGCCGGTACCGCCGAGCACGCTGGACGTGCCTCCTGCGAACGAGCCCGGGCCCGCAGCGGCCGCGACCAGAGCTCCGAAACCGATCGCAACCGATGAGCCCGCGAGCGCTTGCGACCCGTCGCCGACCGCGGTCGCGCTGACGCCCGTGGCGGTCGCTGTGGTGCCGATCGCGACCGTATTGAGCGCGCCGGCGTTTGCAGTCTGGCCAACGGCTATTGCGCCCGCCGCGGTTGCGGTCGATCCCTGCCCGAGCGCGACCGCCGCATTTCCGCTGGCGGTATTTTGATCGCCGATGGCAACTGCGCCCTGGCCGGTGACGGTGTTCTGGTTGCCGAAACCGACCGCGCCCTGGCCGCTAGCCGTGTTGAGGTTGCCGGTCGCAACCGCGCCCTGGCCGGTCGCGGTATTGCTACCGCCGCTCGCAACCGCGCCTTGGCCGTTAGCCGCATTGAAGAAGCCGGTCGCAAGCGCACCCTGGCCGGTGGCAGTGTTGGAGTCTCCGGTCGCAACCGCGCCATCGCCGGCTGCCGTATTCGAGTTGCCGATCGAGACTGCGCCGGTGCCGCTGAGGACACTGGACGTGCCTCCCGCGAACGAGCCCGGGCCCGCGGCTGCCGCAACCAGAGCGCCGAAACCGATCGCAACCGACGAGTCGGCGAGGGCCTGCGCCCCGGTACCGGAGGCGTAGCTATGGGCGCCCGCGGCCACGGCGTTGGTGCCGACCGCCATCGACTGGAAGCCGGACGCGGTGGCGCCCATGCCGAGCGCCGTGCTGGCGCCGTTCGTCGCGCTGGCGCCGTTGCCGATGGCGATGGCGTTCACATTGTCGGTGGTGGCAAGCGGACCGCCCATGGTTGCCGGATCGCTGCTGCCCGCCCCGGAGATCGCGCCGCCGCCGATCGTGATTCCCGGCTGATAGGTGGTGCCGTCGGGATTGCCGAGGTTGATCGCGCCGTTGTCGGCCGCGATACCCTGGCCCCCAACGATATTGGCGTTGGCGGTGATTGTGCCGTTGAACACGTTGTCGCAGCTCGGCAAATAGCTGACATACTGGCCGAGTGACGCTTGCTGTTGCTGGAGCACGGCACCGGCAACGCCGCTAGCGACACCTACGGCTTGGGCGCCGAGCGCCACGGCCGCTGCCGTGGACGTGGCAGCCGCAGTGCCTATGGCCGCCGATGCGTCAGTCAGGCCGCCAGCTGCACCCCCCAGGCTTCCAGCTGCACCGCCCGCGCCCCCAGCTGCAACGGATAGGCCCGCGGCCGCATCTGTAAACCCCGGAATGGCGGGAGCGTCATCGATGGGAGTGGCAAGGAAGGGGGTTCCTAATGCCACCCCGGCCGCCGCGTCCGCTAACCCGCCGGACGTGGTCCCCATCGCGGCGCCAGCACCCGCCAAACTGCCGTCTGCAACCGCGAACCCAGTAGCAGCTGTGGTGAACTCACCGCCCGAGGTTCCCGCCCATACGGCGGCTGCCCCCCACGACGCGACGTTCGCGGTCTGGCCCACAAAGTTGTTGGCCGCGGCACCGATGTTAAGATTGTTAAGCGCATCGAGGTACTCGGATTGGCATCCGCCTTGGCCCGCCAAATTGTGGACGCTGGTCGGGTAGGTCAGGCTTTGGGGCGCGGTAGTAGTGTTTGTTTGGCCATTCTCTGTCGGAGTAGTGGTGCTTATGTTCGCGGCATAAGTCGCCTGCATCGGATAGATAACAAGGCTAAAGGCAGCCGTCGTAGCGATCAGGCGGGTAATTAAGCGTATCCGGCGTTGCACCTTGCCCGACTGTCCGGGTCGCGCCTTCACCGGCACAAGCGTGTCCTCCCGAAATGGCCTGGGCGAATGCACTTTTGACATCACACAACCCCTCTCCGCATGATCTACATCAAGTGCAATCGGTTTTTCCGACGTCTATCGTTATCAGCGGCTTTGCTGCGATGTCCGTGTACACATATTCAAATGAGCCGCCGAGAGCCAAAATCCTTCGAGTGTCGGTCGTGTCACACACACTTTTGATGACCGTATGGCGCAGTTTGGCTTTCGTCGCGTCATCGACTTTGCCGCCGTCAATCGCAACACGATCTTCAAAGATCAATTTAGCTCCTTCGCTTTTCACCCCCGTCAGTGTAGTTGTCTCGTCTATCCTCTTTGGCAGCTCGGCTCGCAGCTTGGCCAATGCCTTCGCATTCTCTTGTTCAATGTCGCTGGAAGCTCTTGCCGACAGCGGCTTCGTCACCAACCCATAAGCGCCTTTGCCGAGCTCATACGCGCCATCGTCCATGATCATCCAGGACGCTCCGACGGCGATACCAAATGCGATCAGAGCAATTTTGCCAACAACCCTTCCAACCGACCAGCTGCTTGATTTTTTTGCCGCAGCCGGCGCCTCTGACGGGTGCTCGATCGCGATATCATTTTGAGGTGCTGGTGGAGTCGCCAAATGTGCCAAAATCTCTTGGCAGCTTCCGGCTCTTTGCCACATGCCGGAATCTGGCCCCCACACAAGCAAATCTTTCCAACTCGGAATCTTTTGTAACTTGGCTGTCAAGTCCGCAAGGCTGAACGGACCAACGGATTGCTCATTATCAGCGTAATACCATCGGGCGCAGGCCGCCGGTACGGCGACCGCCAACTGTTGGCGCGCACGCACGCTGGCGCGAGGATGAGGCGGGTTGTCCATTTCACGGCTCCCGACCTGCACTTTTGTCTATGCTACGCCGCACCGACACTACCGACCTGAAACGCACAACCACCCTCGGTAATTTTTTTGTTCCACTCTCCGCGAAGCTCACTCTATGGAACTTTTCGACGGCTTGCCATGAATTTGCTCGCTATTCGCCATTCTCAAGTCGTGATTATCGGAGGGCGTGGCACCACGGCCACACTTCAGAATTGCACCGGGAAATTTCGCGATTTCGACGCAAGCGCCGGCGTGGACATTATCAGCGGAGCTCGTTTTCCAGTGCACGGACATGGCGCGGCATGCGTGCGGCTGTAAGCTCGCCAACGACGGGCAGGGGATCGCAGGCCGAAGCTACGTAGCTCGGCGCGATTGATCCGATCATCTCTTCGGCGCCGCTTTCTGCTGCGGCTGTTGTTTGGCTGCGGCAGCCGGAGCCGCGGCCACTGGGGTTTCTCCCGCCGGCAACGGTCGGAGCGAAATTCCGAACACCCGCCAAAGTCCGTTCACCGGCTGGAACAGGAGATCGTATGCGACCGGCGCCGGTCTGGTCGGCAGCGTGCCGGTCAGCCGCAGCATGTTCTGGTCGTCGATCGACGGAGGTGGGGAGAAATTCGGCTCCAGCAGAACCACCGTAGAAAGGTCGATTTTTTGGTGACGCAGCGACGCAAAGATCATCGAGAGATCGGCTGCCGAGTTCTTTGCCTGGAAACCGGGCGCGGAAATGTCGCGCAACACGGTATAGTTGCCGGAGAGGTTTGCCTGGTGCAGCGCCACAAGCGTCGTGCGCAGCAGGATCGTAATTGTCTCGGCGTCACCCGGGCTCTGGATCGCGGGACGCGTTCCCGCCTGAACATGACCGGCGGAATCCCCCAGCAGAATCGCGCCCGCTACCAATATCCAGTGAGCTGCCCTGACCGGATTCCAGCGAGCCATGTCGTTTCCACCCTGATCAGCCCCACGCGACGAGGTGGAATGTACTTTAGAGTTGACCGTTGTGCCAGCGTGGTGGGCTGGGGCGCTCGGCGCAGCCGGCTATGGATCGAGGTGGCGCGACATTCGACGGCTGAATGGCCGACTCGCAGATCACCGAGGCCGCACCGCTCACACAGCTGTATCAGGCGATGCCTCGAGCGCGCTCTCACGATACTTCTGCACGAGAGCGAGGTAGGAGTCGGCGCCGAGCGCAACCCACTCCGCTGCTCTCCCGTCGAGCTTCTTCTTGCTTACCGCAGGGTTGCCGGCTGCCAGCGTTCGCGCCGGAATGATCGCTCCCTCGCGCACGACGCTGCCGGCAGCAATGAAGGAGCCTGCGCCGATGCGCGACCCGCTGAGGAGAATTGCTCCCATCCCGATCAAGCACTCCCTGCCGATGTGTGCACCATGCAGAATCGCGCAATGGCCGACCGTCACTCGCGCCTCGACGACAAGTCCCTCGGCCGGGGATTCTGCGTGGGCCACGACATTGTCTTGAATGTTGCAGCTCTCTCCTATTCGAATCGACCCACAATCCGCTCGCAATACCGCTCCAAACCAGACGCTGGTGCCCTCCCCTATCTCCACGTCCCCTACCAGAACCGCATTAGGTGCAATGAACGCGCTGGCGGCAATGCGCGGCGAGCGTCCCCGGAATTCAACAATGATCGGCATGTCGAGGGCGGCCGTCTGTTACCGTCAGTTGGGCTCAGCGCCGGGAAAGTAGGATTCTGCGTTTCGATGAAATATCTTTTCCAGTGCGGCTTGGGGTAAGCCCAATCCTCGCCAGCGTTCCACCATCATCTCGTATTTCAACACCGGGTAGTCGCATCCGAACATGATCCGATCCTGCAATCGGCCACCGATCTCGCGCTTGAGCGCGGGGGAGAAGGCTTTCGGCGACCAGCCGTGCAGCTCATAGCTTACGTTTCCTTTGTGCAGGAGCACCGCGATCATCTCGTCCTGCCAGGGATAGGCAGGCCGAGCCGCCAGGATCTTGAGCTCGGGAAACCTTGCGGCCACGATATCGATGTGGCGCGGATGGCCGTGGTCCAGGATGATCCCCCGGCCGCCCGGCAAGCCCTGGCCGATACCGGTGAGCCCGGTGTGGATCAGCACGGGTACTCCGGCATCGATTGAAGTCTTGTAGAATCGATCCCAGATGGGATCGCTGGCGGGGAACCCTCCTTTGACCTGCCCGATGATGCCAAAGCCGATGAAACCCGCTTTCGCCGCGACCGCGCGCTCGTATTCCTTGATGGCATCCTTGCCCAGCCGCGGGTCGAGCGACAGCCAGTGACCGAAGATGACGTCCTTGTGCTTGCGCGCAACCGCGAACGTGTAGTCGTGGAGGGCCTGAATCTCATCCAAAGTCATGGGATAAAGAACTGTAGTGGCCAGATCCAGCATCACCCGCACGCCGTTGCGCCGGAACGTGTCTGCCATCTCGTCCTCGGTCTGGAAGTCGGCCTTGGTCCCCCAGATCCTTTCCTGGTTTTTCAGCTCCTCGCCGGTTTGAAAGACGTACCCTGTGCGCGTGCTCCAATGAGAATGGCAGTCGAAGATTCGCATTTGTCCTTCTCCGGCCGGCCGGGCTTTTTCGAGGTCAGACCTGCTTCTGGAACCGGCGGTCGAGGAGCCGTTTTGCCTTTCCCTCGCGGCCGAGGTTGGCAACATCCGCCAGGCTGCCCTCATCGGCAAGCTCGACGGCAACCTTCACACCGAGGTCCTCCCGCAATCGCTTCTCGAGATGGTCCTTCAAGCCTTCGATATTGGCGACCGAACGTTGCACTTCGATCCGCACCGTCATCTCGTCCCGGATTACACCATCGCGCTCGAGCCGATCGACGACGCAGATCCATTCGCCGGTCGTTCGGTCATCGCTTTTGATCGCACGCAGGCAGGCCATCGGATAAACATTGACTCCCCGCAGCTTGACCATGTCGTCGCTGCGACCGAGGAACTTGTCCATGCGGCGGAAGCGGCCACCGCACCGGCAGGGCTCATTCGATACGATGCGTGTCAGATCGCGGACGTTGTACCGAATGACGGGCGGCAGCTCCCGGTGCAGGATGCTGACGACCATGTTGCCCGTTGCCCCGTCCGGTACCGGGCGTCCGGTCTCGACGTCCTCGATTTCCAGAAAGATGCAGTCTTCCATGACGTGCAGGCCTTGCTTCTGCCCGCATTCGAAGCACACGCCGCCCATCTCGTTCGTGCCGTATTCGTCGTAGACCGGGCATCCCCACAGCTCCTCGAGCTGCCGGCGCAGTGAATTGTCCGTATCGGGACCGAGGAAGCTGTGAATAGACTTGGTATTGAGCTCGCGAATGTCGCGGCCTAGCTCCTCGCGACAGACTTTGGCCAAGTGGGTCAGGTACTCGGGGAAGCTGCACCACACATTCGTGCCCCAGTCGAATGCTGTTTCCAGTTGGCGGCGTGAAGAGGTTACCACGCCGCTTCCGGTAGTGACCGGAAGCACGCCCAGATAATCGTGACACGCCTTGTATACGCACCACCCCAGGTTCGCCAACGAGCAGGTTGCCGGAATCTGCACCACGTCTCCCGGCCGTACACCTTGTATGTACATCAGGCGTGCCTGTGTGAGGCCATTCATCTCCCAATCGGTCACGCCATAGAGCGTCGAGCGCGGCTTGCCGGTGGTGCCGCCGCTGGTTTGCACCTTCATGGGCATTCTGCTCAGAAGCTTCTTCCCCTCTCCATGAAAGTCGCCGAACGGGGGGTGCTCCTGCTGGTCCTTCTTGACGTCGTCGGACGTGTAAGCCGGCAGTTTCGCGATGTCGTTGATCGACTTGATATCGCCGGGCTCGATGCCGGCGGCAGCCCAGTGCCGCCGATAGAACTGGTTGCTCCAGCCGATCTCCATCAACCGCATGAACCGCTTGTTCTGGAACGCACGCAACCGGTCGCGCGGCCAGCGATATACGGTGCGCTCGAATATGTCCGGTACCGGATAGGCCGAGAAAAACGCGTCCCAATCGATGGCTTTGTGATAGATCGGCAGCTGAGTCTCCATGTCGGTCACTGGCTCCTCCCATCCCCGAAGCTCCGCAGGCGGGTTAGGCTGCAAGCGGCTTCATGCCGGCTTGCCGGCGTAACCCGCCACGCTGCTTCAGATATATCGCAGCATCGAGATGGGTTATGCTCGCCAACTCGGCCAAGCCGACTTGTCTCGCTAATCTAACCCGCCCTGCGAAAGCAATATCGCTCCGGCGATCTTGCCGCCCGGTGCAGCAAGAGTTCAAGATTGTCCCCCAGGAATGCAATGGTCCTGGTTCGGCGACCCTTGCGGCGCCAATCCAGATTCCTTTAGCGTGAGAGAACGACAATGAGGAATACCACGACGTACGACTATATCATCGTCGGCGCCGGGTCGGCTGGATGCACGCTCGCAAGTCGCCTCACGGAGGAGGCTGGGACGAGGGTGCTGCTGCTGGAAGCCGGCGGCTGGGATCGCAATCCGTTGCTCCATATCCCGCTCGGCTGGGGAAAGATATTTCAGGATCGGCTGTACGACTGGGGGTACTTTGCGGAGCCGGAGCCGGCGCTCAACGGCAGGGCCGTGGAATGTGCGCGCGGCAAGGTGATCGGCGGCTCATCCTCGGTAAATGCGCTCTTCTATGTGCGCGGCCATCGCGGCGACTACGAGCGATGGGCTTCGAGGGGGCTGCCGTCCTGGTCGTACCCGCATGTGCTTCCCTATTTCAAGCGGCAGGAAACCTGGGAAGGAGGAGCGAGCGCCTATCGCGGCGGCTCGGGACCGCTGTCGACGCAATATTCGCGCTATTCGGACCCTTTGGTCGAGGCCTATCTCGAAGCCGGCAGGCAGTCGGGCCACCGGCAACCGACGACTATAACGGGGCGCAGCAGGAAGGCTTTTGTCTCGGGCAAATAACGGTCCGAAAGGGGCGGCGATGCAGCGCCGCGGTCGCTTATCTGCGGCCTTCACTCGACCGCAAGGGCCTTCGCGTCGAAACCGGAGCGCTGGTCTCGCATCTGCTCATTGAAAGGTCGCGCGTCGTGGGGCTCGTCTATGAGCAAGGTGGTCAGACCCGCACCGTGCATGCCAACCGGGAGGTGCTTCTTTGCGCCGGAGCTATCAACTCGCCGCAGATCATGATGCTCTCCGGCATTGGCGATCCGGAAGAGCTCGCGCGATTCAGCATCCGCACGCAAGTATCGTTGACCGGTGTCGGCCGCAACTTACGCGACCATTTCACCACCGCGATCGAATATCGGCGCCGGGAGCCCGGCCCGTTCCGCCATCACATGCGGCTCGACCGTACTGCGCTTTGCATGGCGCAGGCATACTTTTTCGGCACCGGCTATGCCACCGACCTGCCGAGCGGCTGGACCGCTTTTCTGAAAAGCGGACCGGAGCAGAAGCTGCCCGACCTGCAGCTCATCATCAGGGCGGGGCCTCCGGGCGGCGACGTCTACCTTCCGCCGTTCAAGCCTGCTTTTGCGGATGGCTTTCTCACCCGTGCCGCGCTCCTGCGGCCGGAAAGCACCGGCAGGGTTCGGCTCGCTTCAGCTTATCCTCGCGACCCCATCCGTATCCATTTCAATCCGCTGGCCGCGGAAGCCGATTGGCGCGCGCTGCGGGCCGGTCTGCGGCTCATCCGGGAGCTTGGCCGGCAACGCGCTCTCTCGCCGTTTGTCGATAAGGAGCTGGCCCCCCGGCCGGATGAGACGTCCGATGACGCTCTCAATTCGCACATTCGCAGCAGCCTGGTCACGGCGCACCATCCGTGCGGTACCTGTCGAATGGGCGGTGATGACGACGGCCTCGCAGTAGTGGACGAGAGATTGCGCGTCCGCGGGCTCGAAGGACTCCGCGTCATCGACGCATCCGTGTTTCCGGATCTGATCGGCGGAAACATCAACGCCGTAGTCATCATGATCGCGGAGAAGGCGGCCGATCTCATTCGCGGACGCGAGCTTCCCGCTGCGCAGGCTCTCGCCGGCGAAACCCGCGTGCCGGCGAGCGTTCCATAAAATGCTTTCGGCTAAGTGACTTCTGTGCAACCATAGTCGCGAGGTGAGGGCTCGATGCCGCCGGGGCTGCGAGCGTGCGCGCATTCAAGGAGGTTCGATCATGGAAGCTTCGGCTCAAGTCGCTCGACCAAAGGCAGGATACACGGCTCCTGCTTTCACCAGGCGGCCGCTGTCCGAGGCTCTCGGAGCTGAAATCCAGGGGGTCGATCTGTCACAACCGTTGGATCCATCTACCTTTGCTGCCGTGAAGGAGGCATGGCTCGCGCACAACATCCTGCTGTTTCGCAATCAGGATGTTTCCGAGGAGTCGCAGATTCGCTTCGCAAGCTACTTCGGGCCGTTGACCAGCTCGATTTTCACGACCACGGGCAAGACTCCAAGTCCGATCATGCTGGTGTCCAATATCCGCAAGGACGGCAAGCCGATCGGGGAGCTTCCCGATGGCGAGATGTGGTTCCACTCGGACCAGTGTTACATCGAGAAACCCTGCGCCGGGACGATGCTTTACGCCATCGAGGTCCCGAGCCGCGGCGGCAACACGATTTTCGGCAACATGTACACTGCGTATGAGACGTTACCCGAGGCGATGAAATCGCGCCTGACCGGCCTTCAGGCAATGAACATCTATGACTACCAGGTGAACTCGACCTCGCGGACAGGTCAGCCCGGTAGCGAGGCCCCGCGCTACGCTCATCCGGTGGTGCGCACGCATCCGGAAACCGGGCGCAAGGCCCTCTACGTCAATCGTCTGATGACGGCCTATATCGAGGGACTTCCAGCTGATGAAAGCGATTCGCTGCTCAACCATCTTTTCGATCATCAGGAGCAGCGCAGCTTCTGCTACGAGCATGCCTGGCGCAAGGGTGATTACCTGCTCTGGGACAACCGGTGCACGACCCACGCACGCACGGATTTTCCTGCAAACGAGCGCCGTCTCCTGCGCCGCATCATCGTGCTCGGCGAAAAACCGGTGTGATCGGACAGGTTTTTTTCGGTTGGGCAGAGTGTCCGTAGGGGCGGCCCTGGTTCGGCAACGGCGTCCTCCGAAGGAGGGCGAGGCAGTGCCTCGCCCCTACGAAACGAGGGAACGGTGGCGACGGCTAAGCGCCTTGCGCTGCCGCGGCGCTGCCGACATAGGCCTCCATCACCTGCGGGTTTCTCCTGAGATCCTCGGCTGGTCCGCTCACGGCGATCCGGCCGTTCTCCATGACATAGGCGCGCCGCGAGATCGCCAGCGCCAGGCGCGCATTCTGCTCGACCAGGAGGATAGTGAGTCCGCGGCGCCGATTGATTTCCACGATCGACCTTCCGATTTCCTTGACGATGAGCGGCGCCAGTCCCCATGACGGCTCGTCCAGCATCAGCAGGCGGGGCGCTGCCATCAGCGCGCGCCCGATGTTGAGCATCTGCTGCTCGCCGCCGCTCATGGTTCCGGCAAATTGCGCACGGCGCTCTTTGAGGCGTGGGAAGAGGTCGAACACCTCGGCGATCGAGGCCGCAAAATCGGCACGGCTGGCATAGGCGCCGGCGCGCAAATTCTCCTCCACCGTCAGACGCGGAAACAGACGGCGTCCCTCGAGAGCATGGATCAGACCAAGCTTGGCGATCTCGTGCGGCGCGAGTCCGGAGATCATGCGTCCACAAAAAACGATGCTTCCTGAGCATTTCGCGATCAGCCCTGATATCGCGCGCAGGGTCGTGCTCTTGCCGGCACCGTTGGGACCGAGCATTCCGACGATTTCACCCTCTGCGACCTTGAACGAGACGCCCTTGACGGCTTCCGCCTTGTGGTACCAGACCCGCAGGTCCTCTACGTCGAGCACTCGTCGGCTCCCAGGTAGATCTCGATGACTTGCGGATTGCGGCGAACCTCGCTTGGCGTCCCATCGCAGATCTTCTCGCCATGATCGAGAACGACGATCGAATCGCACAATTCCATGACGCAGCGCATGTCATGCTCGATCAGCAGGATCGTTGTGCCTCTGTCCCTGGCCCAGCGCACGACATCCATGGCCGCCCGCGTCTCCTGCATGGTAAGGCCCGCCATCGGCTCGTCGAGCATGAGCAGCTTCGCGCCGGTCGCCATTGCGTTTGCGAGTGCGAGCATTTTCTGGTCGCGATAGGGCAGATCGCGCGCGACGTGCCTTGCCGTGCCGGAAAGCCCCGCCAGCTCGAGAATTTCCTCGGCGCGAGCTCTCAGATGCACCTCGCCGCGGCCGAGCAGGGCCCGGCGCAGAAACGATTTTGCAAGGCTTTCGCGATGAATGACTTGAGACGATACCGTAACATTTTCCTCGACCGTCAGGTCGTCGAATATTTGCGTCGCCTGGAAGGTGCGCGCGATGCCGGTCTCGACGAGGCTCGGCGTGCTGCGATTCGTGATGTCGCGCGTCTCGAACCGGATGCGTCCGCTGAACAGCGGAAGATATCCGGAGATGATATTGAACACGGTGCTTTTGCCGGAACCGTTCGGACCGATCAGTCCCCGGATGGCGCCGCCCTCGACGGTGAAGCTGAGATTTCTCACAGCCGCCAGCCCGCCGAAGAAGTGCGTCACGTTCTCAAGCGCCAGCAGCGGCATGCGACGGTACCGCGATCGGCCTCGGAGCGGCGAAAATCCGCTCCAATGCGCCGGTAATGCCTTCCGGAAAGAGACGCATGACGGCAATCAGCACCGCGCCGTACATCAGCGTTTCCAGAAAATGAAAACCGCGCAGAAGTTCGGATACGATGGAAAAGCCGATCGTTCCGACCACGGGTCCCCAGACGTTGGATACTCCGCCGACTACGACATAGACGAGGAGCTTGAGCATCGGGTCAATTCCGAAATCCGACGAGTTGATCACGCCGCGCGAATGCGCAAAAAACACGCCGGCCGCTCCGGCAAGGAAGCCGGAAAGGGTCAGGACCAGGAGCTTGCAGCGGATGGTGTGAATTCCGACCGCACGCGCCACCGCCTCGGATTGCTTGATCGCGGCGCATTGCAGGCCGAGCCGCGAGTATTCGAGCCGGAACAGGACGGTCGCCGCGACGATCCAGAACGTCAGGATGAGGTAATAGAGCGAGACCTTGCTGGCGAGCGGCAGCGTGAGGCTGCCCAACCCGATCGGATCAGGCCGGGGGACGCCGATCAACCCGGTCGCGCCGCCGAAGATGTCCTCGAGATAGGAATGAAAGAAGAGCTGGATCATCGACATCACGGCGAACGTAACAAGGAAGAAATAGGGACCGTGCAGCCGCAAGGTGAGCATGCCGAGCGCCAGGGCCATGACCGCTGAGGTACCGGCAGCGATCGGCAAGGTCAGCCAGAACGACGTGCCCGATCGCATCGCCAATGCGGCGGAGACGTAGGCGCCGATCCCCATCAGGGATACGTGAGCGAGGTTGAGCAGGCCGAGGTTCATGACCACGCGCAGGCTCATCGCCAGGATCAGGTCCTGCAGGGTCGTCGTCGCCACTTCGAGCTTGTAGAAATCCTCCGTGACGAGCGGGATCAGGCTCGCGCCGAGCGCCAGCAGCAGGAAGGCGGCGATGGACCGCGCCTGGCCGGTCCACGTCATGACTTGACCAGTCCCGTTGGCCGCACCAGGAGCAGGGCGACGATGGCGCCGAAGCCGAGCAGATCGACGGTGGCTGCCGAAAAGAACATCGGCCCGATGCTTTCGAGCAGACCCAGCAAGGCGCCCCCCGCGACCGCGCCCGGCAGGCTTCCCATGCCGCCGATGATCACGATGATGAAGGCCTTCACCAGCGGCTGTGCGCCCATTGTCGGAGCGACGTAGAACACCGGAGCCAGCAGCGCGCCCGCGGCCGCGGCCAGCGCGCATCCCATCCCGAACGCCAGCCCGGAGACGCGGTTGACGTTGATGCCGAGAAGCGAAGCCGCCTCGGATTCCTGAGCCGCGGCCCGCAGCGCCAGGCCCTGCTTGCTCCAGCGCAGAAACGCATAAAGCAGGCCGATCAGCACGGCCGACACCATCATGACAAACATCCGCTCGCGGGAGATGACCAGGCCGTAGCCATGCAGGACCCCGGGCAACGGCGAATTCACACGCTTGTCAGTCACGCCGAACAGGATCGATGCGCCCGCCTGCAGCACCAGGAGCAGACCAAGCGAGGCGATGAAGCCGCTCAGCGGCTGGAACCGCAACGGCTCGAACAGGAGCCGCTCCAGGCAGAACCCGAAAGCGCACACGGCCACGAATGTCACCGCCAGCATGAGGACGTAATTCATCCCCGCGACCTCGGCCAGGTAATAGGCTGCGAAGCCGCCCAGCATGTAGAATTCGCCGTGCGCAAAATTGATGATCCCCATGATCGAAAAGATCAGGGTCAATCCAAGTGCAACTAGGATGTAAACGAGCGCGACGCTCGCTCCATTGATCAAGGCCTGGAGCGCCAGCGTCGCCTGGAACATCGCCGCGCGTGCGGGGGCTTTAGTTCGGCATCAAGTCGCGCGGCATTGCACTCCCGACGTCCACCATCTGACCTTTCTGGTACTGGGTGATGGTGATCGGGCGCAGGAATTGGTGGTCGACGCCATAGGTGCCCTTGCCGCCCACGACGACCGGACCCCATGCCGAATCGAATTTCTTGCCGGCAAGTTGCGGAGCGACCTTTTCGGTATCGATCGTGCCTGCCGCCTTCATCGCCCTGGTCGCGATATCGAGGCCCACGTAGTTGTCGACCACATAATTGCCGGCCAGCTCGCCGTATTTCTTCTGATATCTCGCGACGATCTCCTTCACCGCGGGCGGTACATTCTTGCCTTCCAGGTTTGCCGACCACGGCGCCAGCAGTCCGTCGGAGGCCTCGCCGCCCGCTATCTTGATCGCCGGCTCCAGGAGCGCGCCCGAGACCCAGCCTTTGGGGCCTCGATAACCCATCTCGTGCAGCTGCTTCATCAGCAGCCCTGCCGTCCCCGGAGGCACGGAGCCGAGATCGACGTAATCGGGCTTCATCGCGAGAATACGATTGAGCAAGGGGTAGAAATCCGTCGTTGCGCGATCGAAGTATTCGTCAGCGAGGATCTTCAGCTCCAACGTCTTGGCAGCCTCTACCATCGAAGCGCCGGTCGCCTTCCCGCTTTGGTCGTTCACATCGAGCAATGCAACGGTATTGATTTTCTTGTGCTCTTTGAGCCAGCGATAAAACGGCTCGACGACCTCGACGTCGCTGAAGGTCTCCCGAAACGAGAAGGGGTATTTCGGTCCAAGCGATTGCTTTCCCCACGAGACGAAGAGAAACAACACCTTGCTCGGCTCGGTGATTGTCTGCGCCGCCGTCGTCGTCGCGCCGACAGCGTTGCCCACGATGTAGTTGACCTTGTCTTGATACACGAGCCTGTTGACGACCGTCGTGGCCTCGGCGGCATTGGCCTTGTGGTCATAGGGAATGATCTGGATGTCATAGGTGACGTTTCCGATCTTGAGACCGCCCGCGGCATTGATCTCGTCGGCTTTCATCTCGGCGCCGCGTGCCAGCTCGACGCCCCATTGTGCCGCCGGTCCCGACATCGGCCCGATCACGCCAATTCTCAGCGTCTCGTTTGCCGCCGCTGCCGTCCAGGTCGTAGCGCCGAGCAATGCGGCAATCAGAATAAAGGCATGCATATTGTCCTCCTGAGGCCCCGGGATCCGATGAGCCTATTATCGTATTTGCTTTCAAATCAAGGGACACGATCGGCCAGTCCGCGCACCGGCCACGGCGCCGCAGCGTTCTCGACACCGCCGAGAACATGCGCAATTACAATGAGGAGCCCTGCTCAACGCCCTAATGGAGACTACCGCAGGGACATCGCCTTCTTAAGGGCAGAGTGGCCGAAAAGTTGGGAGGCACGAGCTTGCACCGGCTGCTCGCGCCAGCTTTGCCCCGCGTCGTCACTTATTACATCACCAAATCCGACAGCTCCGGTACCACCCACAGCGGCGGCTCGCCGCGGGCGACGCGCTGCACGTTATCGTAGGCGTTGCGGAGGCGCGCGATTTGATTGTCCCAGGTGGGGCCGGCAAAATGCGAAGTGAGCACTACATTCTCGAGTGCCAACAGCGGATTGTCCGGTGGCGGTGGCTCCTGGTCGAACACATCCAGGCCGGCGCCAAACAGCTTGTTGTCTGCGAGGGCGCGGGCGAGTGCGGCCTCGTCGATCACCGGGCCGCGGCTGGTGTTGACGATGATCGCCTCGGGTTTCATCGAGGCAAGCTCGTGCGCGCCGATCATGTGGCGGGTCGTCGAGTTGAGCGGCACGTGCAGGGTGACGATGTCGGAGATAGCCAGCAGCTCGCCCATCAGGCGGAAGCGCACGCCGAGCGCGTCCTCGGCATCCTCGGTCATGCGCACAATATCGTAATATTGCACCCGCATGCCGAAGGCGCGCGCCAGCCGCGCCACCTTCTTGCCGATGGTGCCGAGACCGATGATGCCGAGAGCCTTGCCGTGGATTTCGTACATGCGCGGTGCCGGGCCGTTGCCGCGCCAACGTCCGCCCGAAACATTGGCATGCTGACAGATCACGCGCCGCGACACCGTGAGCATCAGCATCATGGCGTGCTCTGCTACCGAGATGGCGTTGGCGCCGCCGTTATTGGAAACCGGCACCTTGGCGCGGCGCGCAGCCTCGAGATCGACGTCGTCGTAGCCGGCGCTGAGCAGCTGGTGCAGACGCAGGCCGGGCGCGGCACGATAGAAGGCCTCGCCGGCGCGCACATTGGGGTAGCAGACGAGATATTCGGCGGTTGCGAGGGCGGCTTCGAGCTCGGTGTGCTCGTTGCGCACGATGACGAGCTCGAACCCGGACGGTGCGAGCGTGCGGGCAAGCTCGGCGATCTCGGCGAAGGTGGGCGGGACGACAACGATGCGAGGAAGGGGCATGGGAAACGTCAATGTGGAGTTGGCGACATGTGGTGTCGAATCGGATGCTTATTCGATGACGTCGTCCGCGCGAGCAAGTAGCGTCGGCGGGACGGTGATACCGAGCGCCCGAGCGGTCTTGAGATTGATCACCAGCTCGAATTTCGTAGGCTGCTCGATCGGCAGATCGGCGGGCTTGGTACCGCGGAGAATCTTGTCAACATAATCCGCCGCGCGACGAAGCAAATCAGCATAATTCGGTCCATATGATATTAAGCCACCGGATTGTGTCGGCCCCCGATAGCCGTAGATTGTAGGAATACGTGCATCGATTGCGGTTTTGTTGATAAAAACGCGATTGTTGTTCAAGAAAGCATCGGAGGTGATAAATAGCGCCTGAGATTCGTGACCTGCCAGCTCGATGGCGTGCGCGAGGTCCTCCCGGTTTCGAACCGTTAGAGCGACAACTTGCAAACCCAGTTGTTTGGCAGCTCTTTGCGCTTCGTCCATCTCCCTGATGGTGCCCAGGTTGGTAGCATTGGCAAGAACGGCCAGTCGATTGAGATAAGGAAGGAGCTCACGGAGCATCTCAAGCCGCTTGCCTGCGATATCTACTTGCTCGGTAGAGAGGCCGGTTACGTTGCCGCTGGGCCTCGCCAGACTCGTGACCAGGCCGCTCCCGACGGGGTCGCTGACGATTGTGAAAACAATGGGGATAACCGATGTCGCGTCCTTTGCGGCAATTGCAGTTGCTGTTCCATAAGTGGCGATTACGGCGACCCGCTCGCGTACAAACTCGGCAGCAATTTCCTTGAATCGTTCAGCGTTGCCGTCCGCCCATTGATAATTGATGAAGACATTCCGGTTCCGCACCCATCCTAGCTCTTGCAGCCGCTCTTCAAACACTGCCATGCGCTCGCTTCCGGCCTCCGGCGTGCTCGGTCCAAGGAAGCCGATTGTCGGCAGCTTTGATGATTGTTGCGCGTGCCCTCTCAACGGGCACGCTACCGCTGCGCCGCCAAGCAGCGTAATGAGCTCGCGGCGTCTCAGTTGACCAGATTGCATCCGGGTCCGACCGTAGCAGTCCGCGGCAGCATAACGGATGTCGAGGATGGAGTCAGGGTCTCACTGCAATGTAAAAGTTTGACTCATCGTGAAGTCGTGCGGGTGCCTTTAAAAGACGGCTCATGCATTGCAGCAAAGGTCCCCACGCAATCACCTCCTCAGCGAGCGCGAGCAGCGTCGTAGGTACGGGGAGGCCAAGCGCCTCGAGGGCGAGCCTGATGCCTGGCTTCCACTGTTCCCATGTCTGGGGGCGTACCCCCCAAGCTCCCAAACGGCCAGGTGCCGCGTCAGGTAGGCTGCGCCCCAGCAGCCCACGCAGCCCCTCCGTTTAGGCTCGCCAATAACCTCCGTCGCATCGGCTTGAGAACAAAGATGGCCATCAACGCGGCAATGACATTGAAGACGGCGGCGATGATAAAGGCACCCTTCCAGCCGCCGGTCTCCACCACCAACACGTTGGCGAGCGGCACAAGTAGTGAGGCCGTTCCCTTCGCCGTGTAGAGAAAGCCGGCATTGGTCGTGGCGTACTTGACACCAAAGCAGTCGGTGCAGGTGACGGGAAAGAGGCTGTAAATCTCACCCCAGGCGAAGAACACAACCCCGCTCAGAATCACAAACCCCATCGGGTTTTGCCCATACACGTACAGGGCCCATATGCCGACGCCCTCCAACAGGAAGGCAACAAACATGGTGTTCTCGCGGCCGAGAAAATCGGAGACCCAGCCAAAGAACGGTCGCGTAAGTCCGTTGAGAACTCGATCGATCGTCAACGCAAACGTCAACGCCGGCAGGGTGATGCCGATTAACGTGACCGGCGTCGTATCGAGATGAAAGTCCCTGGCGATGGGCTTGAGTTGCGCCGTCGCCATCAGTCCACCCGCCGCCATCAGCACAAACATCACATACATAACCCAGAACGTCGGCTCTTTGAGCACCTGCAGCGGTTCGTATTGAACGCGACCTTGCTGCACGAGCCTGCTGGTCGAGGCTTCGGGTGCTTGACCCGGCCGTGGTGCGAACAGCAACAATGACAAGACGACCACGACTAAGCCTTGGCCGATACCGAAGGTGAAAAATGTATTTTCGTAGCCATTAGTTGAAATCATCTTTTGAATGGGAATGATCGTGAGCGCCGAGCCAATGCCGAAGCCTGCGGCCGTCAATCCTGTCGCGAGCCCGCGGCGGTCGGGAAACCATTTGAGTGCGTTGCCGACGCAGGTGCCGTAAACAGCGCCAGCGCCAAGGCCCCCTATGATCTGAGCAATGTACAACATTGCAAGCGAGCTTGCGAAGGCGTTGAGAACCCAAGCGAGCCCGGTGAGGCACCCACCCACAAATACGATAATCCTCGGCCCGAAGCGATCGACGAGGTAGCCCTCGGCGGGCACCAGCCAGGTTTCAAACAACACGAATAGCGTGAACGCCACCTGGATCGACGCCAAGCTCCAACCAAATTTTTGGCTGATGGGAATCGTGAAAAGTGTCCAGCCATATTGGAGGTTGGCGATCATCACCATGCAGATGATGCCGATAACCAATTGGCTCCAACGGGTCGCGTCGGAAACGCGCT
Organism: Xanthobacteraceae bacterium; assembly: GCA_036557665.1. Lineage (GTDB taxonomy): Bacteria > Pseudomonadota > Alphaproteobacteria > Rhizobiales > Xanthobacteraceae > VAZQ01. The sequence goes on from DATBHG010000031.1 coordinate 138,604, forward strand.
CGGCAGGCCGATCGGTTTGTGACATCGCACTCATTGGATTGCTCCTCGTGGTCCCGTCCCGCCCGGTAAAGGTTCGCGCAGGCTCTCAATGCCGCGTTGGAGTGCGACGGACAGGTCAAAATTGTCTTCCGGGACAACGCCCGGAACTTTGTTCAAGTTCCGGGGGATAGTCCATTGTGCATCACAGAAAATCCGCGGGCGGAATGTCAGCTCTGGGTCAAAAAGCACGCACTACTGCAACGCAACAGCGACGGCCGGTTCACCTCAAACCGGACTTGGAATCGAGTAATGTCCTTGGCTGTAGGATGGCAGCCGTCCGCACGTCGTCAACGTTTCTGTCGGACACCACGATCGCGAGGATCAGCTCGGAGTCACACGCACGACGACGCAACGTTCGCACTCTGATCGGCCACATCGGTCGGGGTTGCCGGACCGGGCCGCACTCGTCGAGAGCGCGAGCGCGATGACGACGTTCCTGCCGCCGCCGCATCTCACTTCAGGTCACTCCTTTATCCCAACCAAAACCTGGCAGGAGCCTGCGCCAGCTTGGGGGCAGCGTAACACTCAGATCGTATTCACCGTCCCCTAGGTCTGGCCGGCGCTCATCCTGGTCTGGCGGCCTGGCCGGTGCGCGCATACGGAGAGGCTGCACGCATTTTCGCCACAAATCGCGAAACGTTGGCCTGGTTTTCGCCTAAAACCACGAAACCAAAAAGCTTTGCATCGAAATAGCTCTGAAACAGGGGTGAGGTAAACACACTCTGCGGGCCGAGAAAAACTGGGCGTTCAAGCAGGGAGAGCAGCATGATCGGACGGCATTGGCTCGATTACGATCACGTAGCACTCGCTGTGCTGATAATTGGACTTGGCATCGTTGAGCTGGTGGCATTTGGGATTTAGGGGGATAGTCATGAAAGCCGTCTTGTTTGCAGCTCTTATATTCGCCGCTGCCTCGACAAGCGGCATTGCCCAGCGCATGTCGGAGCACTCCTGCACCCCCTTCAACTGTACGGCCGACAGCGGGGCGACTGCCGGGGAAATGGTGAATCACAATGGAAAGGGCGACCGTTTGCCGGTAGTCCAGGTATTGCATCGGCCTCCCGCGAAGCAGCCGGTGACAATTGAGACCGTTCGCGCATTGCCGCGTGACCAGGAATTGGCCGAAGGTTGTGAACCGCTGGCCAGCTCTCTTTCTCGTTCCTCACTGGCGAGCATCGCAGGTCGGTGCCTGTCCTGAGGGACAAGACGACGCCGGCGGCGAGCCCCCATATTTGGTGGATGAAAAGACCGGCCGGTTTGGGTCAATCGCGCGGCGGTCAGCGCATCACCCGATGCGATACCCGGCCTTTGCGGTGTGGACTTGGCGACACGCTTGGCGACGCGCCACCCTGGGCCAGGCTGAATCTGTTGGCGAGGTTGTCGATTCGTCCTGTCCACAGACTGATGAAGTCTCCGCTCGATATCTTCTCCACACTTCCGAAAGTCCGCTTCCATTGCGGCGAAAGATTTCGCCAGATGCACTTCCTGCACCATTTCTCCCCCTTCAGTACACCCTCGTCGGTCGCACACATGGACTGCCACGCGACGCGCTCCGGGTGTGTGTAGTGCTCAATCGCGCCTTGGATACCCTGCTGATGCACCACATATCTCTCGGCGTAATCCGGATAGTGACCAAGCGCCCATTTGAATTTCTCGGCTTGTACCAGAAACATGTGCGCTGCAGCGCGAGCATTATCCCTCGCGTCCCAGATGCTTCCATCGCCGTACTTTTCGAACTCGGTGTCGCTAAGCTGGAAGAGACCTTTGTATGATCCCGTTCTTGCGCGAGGATTGAAGTTGCTCTCGACCTTGGCGATGGACAGCATCATTGCCAAGTCCACGTTATACAAAGATGCCGCCTGTCCGATCTCGTCGCGTGGATCGCCCGTGGTCGAATGCGGTTCATAGAACCGAGCTTCAGACAGCCCACCAAGATACCCGAAAGCGTCGAGCGGCATTGCCTCCTGACCTGAAACTACCTGATCCGGAGCCCCTTTCGAAGGAATTGCTCGTTCCGTGGAGCTGACTTGGCTTACCGATGAGGAGCTTGCAACTGCAAGCGTAGCCGACAACGAGACCCGTAGAAAGGTCGCTGCGACAAGCGTAATGGACCGCAGACAAAGATTCCGGCGCATGACCGTTCTTCCCTTCAAGGGAGCCAATAAAGCTGTTCAATTCCGGGGCCGAAACGGCTTTTCAATGGTTTAATCCGCTCTCAGGCAGTTTATGGTTAATTGTGGCCGTTGGGTTACAGTACTAAACAAAGAGAGGATGCGGGCCGCAAGACTGCCTTTTCCCGTATTGTGTTCTCCACAGCCTTTTGTACGCGCCCCCCAGGCGTATCGCGGTGATGACGACCGCCTCTGGAGCAGAGTTCTGCAAGTGCGGCGAATTGCGTTCGAGGGGACGGCGGCCCAAATCGACGCGGCTGCGGCAGCGACGAGGGTGGTGACGGCGCCCAGTGCTCTGCCGCACTGCCGAGCAGCATGACGAAATCGCGTCGTCGCATTGCGCCCCCACGCCCGTGGCTGGCTTTCGATTTTGGCCATCAAAACACGAAAGGGTATCGAGCGAAATGGGGGGCAATGCGGCAAGGTGCGCTGCAAAAATGAGTCTCGGCAACGTCCGAGTGACCATCGGTGATCACGTCGTCGTCGGTGCTGGCTCCGTGGTCACCAAGGACGTGCCCGCATACGCGATCGTCGCCGGGAATCCGGCCCGTGTGCTGCGAGACCGGCGTGTCCCGGTCCTTCGGCCGCGGTCGACTGCGGCGAGCCGACACGCAAGGCCGAGGGAGGATGCGCGGTGTGAGGAACGGGAGGAGCTGCGCACGCTGCTGGCCAAGCTCGGCATGCGTGTCCTCGCCGAGTGGCCCGCGGTGCTCGAGCGATATTGGGACGGATTGATTTTCCGCAACACGCCCGGGCACAGGCCGACGAACCGCGCCTGGTGCGATGCCGTGGAAATCGCCGGGTTTTTTTTCGGCAGTGCCGAGCCAGCTATCGCGGGAAGCGCTGATCGAGCGCCTGCACGCCATGCAAGACCGGGCGACCGGCTTGTTTCACGAGACGGGCGTCCCGCAGCTCATCAACTGGCCCAAAATTCGTGCGCTGCGTGATCACCGCTCGCTCTATAACGTCCTGGCTGTCGGTTACGCGCTGGAAATTCTGGGCTCGGCACCGCAGCACCCGGTACGCGCCGTGGCCATGCTCGATGCCAGGGACCTCACCGCGCGGCTCGATCAACTCCCCTGGACCACGCATGCCTGGCACGGCGGCGATTGGATCGATTGTGTCTGCACCGCGTTCTACTTGAACGCGCGACACTTCCAGCTGAAGGCGCCGCTGGAAGCGCTTTTCGGTTGGCTGTTGCTCAATGTCGATCCGCTCACCGGACTATGGGGCAGGCCGACACCGCAGGAGCGCCGGTTGCAGCCGGTCAATGGTTTCTACCGGCTGACCCGCGGCAGCTACGCGCAATTCGGCATCGACGTTCCGCGGCCTCTCGATGCCATTGACAGCGTGCTTTCACACAGCCGTGACACGGGTTTCTTTCGGGAGGACTGCGGCACGGCCTGCAATGTGCTCGACGTGATTCACCCGCTCTGGCTTTGCCTCCGGCAGACCAATCATCGTCGCGACGAGGCGGAACGGTGGGCGGCGGCCCAGGTTCGGCGTATCGTGGCGGGCTGGCAACCGGAAGCTGGCTTCAGCTTCGAGCTCCAGACCGCGTGCGCTCCATCTTTGCAAGGCACCGAGATGTGGCTCTCCATACTCTGGCTTGCGGCTGATCTCATCGGCATCTCGGAACACCTCGGATACCAACCGCGAGGCGTGCACCGCCCCGAGGTGGCGCTGCCGCTTGCCAATGGCCGGCCGACGCGTGAGGCGGCCGATTCTATGGGTCGCGGGCAGGCCGTCTAATCTTGCAACCTTGACCCCGTCAACCTGATGCTGAATTGGCATCGATGCTGACCAGCGCCGAACTGTCTCGTATCTGGCATCGTGGCCAAATCCGCCTTCTCAACGAGCCGACCCCGTGCGTTGCACCTCACACCAGCTTACGCCCGCGCCAAGCAGCTCCGCACATAATTTTTGCGCGCTCGCACGGTTATCAGCCCCAACCCGGACGTGGGCCCAACCCATGGTGCCGCGCCCCACTCCATGGTGAACGACGTAGGCCTCGCGACCGTTCAGCATGGATGCGTGCTTCTGCTCCAATCGACGATAGGCGGCAAGGGCCGTCTCGTCAGTTGGGCCTCCCACTAATTCTACGCCCCAGACCGGCCTCGGTTTGCTTGCAGCCGGGGTCGAGCGTGCGACGAGCCCGGCGATCTCGCGACAGGGGACGGGAGTTTGCGCCTGTATCTCGCCGATGCTTGCGCTCGCGCCGGCCCATCGCTCCGGTGAATAGCCGGTCACGATGCGCACATAGGCGATCGTCTCCGCCGGCAGGGCGCGCCTGCCGGCGAGCCAGTCGCGCACTCGGCCGGAGCCGGCATTGTAGGCGGCCGCTGCAAGCCCGAGATTTCCGAATTCGCGACGCAGATCGCGCAAGAGCTTTGCGGACTGGGTAATCGCTTCGAGCGGATCAAAGGGATTGGAAAGGCCGCGCCGGCTCGCGGTGGCAGGCATAAACTGCGCCACGCCTTGTGCCCCGGCTCTGCTTACAGCCGCTGGATCGAACCGGCTCTCCTGCCAGATCAACCGGGCGAAGAAATCGGTCGGCAGGTCATTTTGTGTTGCAGCCGCCGCCAGCGCGTTGCAGATGGTATCGGTCGATATCGGCTCTGATGGCCTCCCGTTGTCTTGGACGTTGTCTTGGACGTTGTCTTGGACGTTGTCTCGGGCCGCGCCCATCTCGCCAGGTTCCGCCGCACTCGCCGGCTCGGTCGGGCAAACAGCACGGAGGACTGAAAAGAAAAGCGCCAAAAGTAGGGCTCCGGCAGGGCTGCGCATGTTCGGACTTAATTGGACGCCACTGTGCGCCGCTTTCCTGGGTTTTCAGAGCTCTGCCAACCCGTTCCGGTTCAAAGCCGCTGGAAGCTCTGAACGAATACCTGCCCCCCATCCCCCCTGTATTACGCGCTCGTTGGTACATCGCGCCCAAGTGTTGTTCACCGTCGCATCGTTGGCAAGGCCCTCGCCGGGGCGCAGCCACAGGACTTGTATCAAACGAATTGGCTCGCCCTCTGTTTGGCCAGTCCCGCCCATCCCGCTCCCCAAGACAAAGTCTCGGCCAGGTCTCTTTCAACCGTGGAGCGATTTTTTGCGGCGTTCCATCAGGCGCCAGATCATGGGTGTGAAGATGAGCTGCATGGCGAGATCCATCTTACCCCCGGGGCAAACGATAGTATTGGGACGCGACATGAAGGAATCGTGCAGCATCGAAAGCAGATAAGGAAAATCGATGCCCCGCGGGTCGGCAAAGCGAATCACGAGCATGCTCTCGTCCAGCGTCGGGATATGGCGCGAAATGAACGGATTTGAGGTGTCGACGACCGGGACGCGCTGAAAATTGATATGCGTGCGCGAGAATTGCGGGCAGATATAATGCACATAATCGTGCATCCGCCGAAGGATGACATCCGTGACGGCTTCGGTCGTGTAGCCGCGGTCCGCCCGGTCGCGATGAAGCTTCTGTATCCATTCAAGGTTGATCACCGGAACGACGCCGATCCGCAGATCGACGTGCGCAGCGATATCAATATCGCCGTCGGCCACGGCCCCATGGAGCCCCTCATAGAACAGGAGATCCGTATCCGGCGGCAGATTCTCCCAAGATGTGAACGTACCTGCGGCCTGCCCAAAAGCGGCGGCTTCCTCCTCGTTGTGCAGATACTTGCGCGTACGCGCGCTGCCGCTCTCGCCATAATCCCGGAACAGCGACTCCAATTCCTTGAACAGGTTGGCTTCCGGGCCGAAGTGGCTGAAACGCTCATGTGCCGCTTTGAGGCTCAGAGCCATCTGCCGCTTCATCTCCGCTCGGTCGTAGCGATGAAAGCTGTCGCCCTCGACGAATGCGGCTTTCACGGACTCACGGCGAAAGATCTGCTCGAAGGTCCGCATCACCGAGGTCGTCCCCGCGCCCGAAGAGCCGGTGATTGCGATGATCGGATGCTTTGCTGACACGGTCCCGGTCCATCTGTTCAGGCCGTCGCCCGGTAAAGGCCGCGCGTACCGAACAGCGGGGCATCATAATCGTCGAGATTCTGCTCGCGATGATAAGCTTCGATGCGCTCCACTTCCTCACGCGCGCCGAAGATCAGCGGTACGCGTTGATGCAGGCCGCTCGGTGAGATCTCCAGGATACGCTCGCGCCCGGTGCTCGCGAGTCCCCCCGCCTGCTCGACTATGAGAGCCATCGGATTAGCCTCGTAAAGGAGCCGCAGACGACCCGCCTTGGCCGGCTCCTTGTTGTCGCGCGGGTACAGAAAAACGCCGCCACGTACAAGTATGCGGTGTGTTTCCGCAACCAGCGACGCGATCCAGCGCATATTGAAGTCCTTGTCGCGCGGCCCCGACTTGCCGGCAAGGCACTCGTCGACGTAGCGCTTCACCGCGGGCTCCCAAAAGCGGCTATTGGAGGCGTTGATCGCAAACTCAACGGCCGCGGCCGGGATGGAGAGCGCCGGATGCGTCAAAATGAACTCGCCGAGCTGCGGATCAAGGGTGAAACCGTGCGTGCCGGTGCCGACCGTGATTACCAGCATCGTCGAAGGACCATAGATCGCATAGCCTGCGCAGACCTGCTTTGATCCCGACTGGAGGAAATCACCCGGGGCTGCGTCGGTCCCGGGTGTGGTCGCGCGCAAGATCGAGAATATGCTGCCTACGGACACGTTGACATCGACATTGGACGATCCGTCCAGCGGATCGAATACGAGCAGATAGCGGCCCTTTGGAAATCTCGCAGGGATGACAAACGGCACGTCCATTTCCTCCGACACCATCCCGGCGAGATGACCGCCCCACTCGTTGGCGCGAAGGAACAAGTCGTTGGCGAGCACGTCGAGCTTGTGCTGCTTTTCCCCTTGGACGTTCACCGTTGTGGTGGGTCCCAGGACATTTTCGACGGCGCCGTAGGCGACGCGCTTCGCGATCGCCTTGCAGGCGAGTGCCACGTCGTTGACAAGGGAATTGAGATCGCCCGTAGCTTCCGGGTGATTACGGCGCTCCTCGATCAGAAACTGATTGAGCGTGGTCCGTTCGGCCAGCATCGCATTCCCCCACGAGCTCGCACGCGCCGATCACGATTCGGCTTCGCGTGCCGTCATGACCAAGCTGGCTACCGAGCGTAACGCCCTGAGCCGTGCCAATGCAAGATAGGGAGCGCCGGCGACCATCGCGTGCGCCGGATCGAGCGGTTGATCGGGGTCTCCGATGCTCGGAATTACAAGGTCTGCGTCATTGAATTTCTGCGCTTTCGTCCAACGGCTCGGGGTAACTACCGTGAAGAGCCCAGCGGCCTTCGCGGCCGCAAGCCCATTTGCCGAGTCCTCGAACGCAACGCAGGCAGTCGCCGGAACCCTGAGCATGGAAAGCAGGAGCTCGTATATGTCGGGTGCGGGCTTCTTGCGCGCGACCTGGTCGGCAGAGACCCAAACATCGATCAAAGTGCGCTCTTCATCGCCGAAGACCGTTGCGAGCAATTTGTCGAGATTCATCGAGGAGGAGGTCGATGCTAGCCCGACGGCCAATCCGGCTTGCCGCGCCTCTTTAATCAGCCGCGCGATCCCGGGCCGCAGTCGCGCAGCGGTGCTGCCGAGGAGCTCTCCGTAATTGCGCGTCTTGGCGCGATGAATGGCCGGAATTTGGCCACGCAAGCGCACCTTTTCGGCTGGCGGCAGACCGAGGGTATCGATGTAGTGCGCGATGCGATGCACGCCGCCCGAAACCGCGAGCAAATCGATATAGAGCCCGGGGTCCCAATCCCAACCGAGATCGAACTCGAGAAAGGCCTGGTTGAAAGCTTGCCGATGGAGCTCTTCAGTATCGACAAGGGTTCCGTCAACATCGAAGAGCAAGGCTTCCAGCTTCATACGCCGCCTCCATCTTCTTCAATGCACGGTCCCGCCGCTCCGATGTTGAATACGCGACTTGCGCGGATATCCTCGGCTTCGATCGTTGACAACGCTTCCGGTGAAAGTTGCCGATCCCGACCTTCGAACAACCGGCTGGCTTGCCGCAGACGCGCTCGATCGAGCGCATTTCGGATCGAGCGGGCGTTGGAGAACCGCGGCTGCGTCCTGCGCAACGCAACGTATTCACGCAATGCCACCGCGGCGGTGTCACTCAAGGCATACTGCATGCGCCGGAGCATCAGGTCCGCGATCGCCATCAGCTCGTCCTCCGAGTAGTCGGGAAAATCGATATGATGGGCGACGCGTGACATCATTCCGGGATTGGACGAGAAGAACCGATCCATCCGATCCTTGTATCCGGCGAGGATCACAACCAGGTCGTCGCGCTGGCTTTCCATGACTTGCAACAGGATCTCGATCGCCTCCTGGCCGTAGTCGCGCTCATTCTCCGGGCGATAAAGGTAGTAGGCCTCGTCGATGAACAAGACCCCGCCCATGGCGCGCTTGAGAACCTCCTTTGTCTTCGGCGCGGTGTGACCGATATATTGGCCGACCAGGTCGTCACGCGTCACCGCGACGAGCTGGCCCTTTCGCACGTAGCCGAGCGCATGCAGGATCGACGCCATGCGCATCGCCACCGTCGTCTTGCCGGTTCCCGGATTGCCGGTGAAGCTCATGTGGAGGGGTGGCGGCTCGGCTTGCAGACCGATCGACCGTCGAAGCTTCTCGACAAGAAGGAGGGCGGCAACCTCGCGCACGCGGAGCTTCACCGGCGCGAGGCCTACGAGCTCGCGATCAAGGCCCTCGAGCAGCTCGCCGACGTTCGACTCGCGGTAGAGCGCGTCGAGATCAAGCGTTGGTTCAGCCGGAGCCAACATCATGCCCCCCGCATGGCGATCATGCGTAGCGATCGCCTTCCGGCTTGCGGGCCGCATAGGAGCGCGTCGCGTAGCTGATGTTGCGGCCCTGCGTTTCCTGGCGCTCCAGCGCGAATCCCGGCTCCTCCTTCGGCCGGTTGACGATGAACGAAAGCCGCAGGCACTCCCAGCCGCGCGTAGAGTCGAATGCATTCACCTTGACGTAATGATTTGGATAAGCCTTCCGGCAAGCCGTCACCTCCGACATGACGCCTGCCGCGTCCTTGAGATCGAACATCGGCAGACCCCACATCTCCCAGAACGTGTTGCGGGGATGCGGATCGTCGGTGAACTCGACGGAGACCGCCCAGCCGTTGACGAGGCAGTACTCGATCTGCGCGCGTATCTGCGCGTCGGTGAGATCGGGCAAAAACGAGAAGGTTCCCTGGGTGATGCGCATGCTGCTTCTCCTCACGCCGCGGTCGCGGTGGGAACGAAATCCGGCGTATCGGTTGACGTATAGTTGAAGGTGATGTCGCCCCAGGTATCGAGCGCCGCCTTGAGGGGCTGGCAATGCTTGGCGGCTGCTGCGAGGATGTCCGGGCCTTCGTTCCAGATATCGCGTCCCTCGTTGCGTGCCAGCACCATCGCCTCCAGCGCCACGCGGTTGGCGATCGCGCCGGCTTGGATGCCCATCGGGTGGCCGATCGTGCCGCCGCCGAACTGCAGCACGACGTCCTCCCCGAGATAGGTGAGGAGCTGATGCATCTGCCCGGCATGGATGCCCCCGGACGCCACCGGCATCACCTTGCGCAGACCTGCCCAGGGCTGCTCGAAGAATACGCCGCGCTGCAGATCGACCGGATTATGCGGCTCGCGCAACACATTGTAGAAGCCCTGCACGGTGTTCGGATCGCCCTCGAGCTTTCCCACCACCGTTCCCGCGTGGATGTGGTCCACGCCGGCAAGGCGCATCCATTTCGCAATCACGCGAAAGGAGACACCATGCGTCTTCTGCCGGGTATACGTCGAGTGGCCGGCCCGGTGCAGGTGGAGGATCATGTCGTTCCTGCGCGCCCATTTGGCCATGGATTGAATCGCGGTGTAGCCGATCACCAGATCGATCATGACAACGACGCTGCCGAGCTCCTTGGCGAACTCGGCGCGCTGGTACATGTCCTCCATCGTGCCGGCGGTGACGTTGAGATAGGTTCCCTTGACCTCGCCGGTTGCGGCCTGGGCGCGGTTGACGGCCTCCATGCAGTAGAGATAGCGGTCGCGCCAGTGCATGAAAGGCTGGCTGTTGATGTTCTCGTCGTCCTTGGTGAAGTCCAAACCGCCCTTGAGCGCTTCATATACGACGCGGCCATAGTTCTTTCCGGAAAGCCCGAGCTTGGGCTTGACCGTTGCGCCAAGCAGCGGCCGGCCGAACTTATCGAGTCGCTCGCGCTCCGCCACGATGCCGGTCGGTGGGCCATCGAAGGTCTTCACGTAGGCGACCGGGATGCGCATGTCCTCTAGGCGCATCGCCTTGAGCGGCTTGAAGCCGAAGACGTTGCCGATGATGGAGGCGGTGAGGTTGGCGATCGAGCCGGGTTCGAACAGATCGAGATCGTAGGCTATATATGCGAAATATTGGTCCTGCGTGCCCGGGACCGGATCGACGCGATAGGCCTTGGCGCGGTAGAGGTCGCAGGCCGTGAGCCGGTCGGTCCACACCACCGTCCAGGTCGCGGTCGAGGACTCGCCCGCGACCGCCGCGGCGGCTTCAACCGGATCGACACCCTCCTGCGGCGTGATGCGGAAGAGCGCGAGAATGTCGGTGTCCTTGGGCTCGTAGTCCGGCTGCCAGTAGCCCATCTGGGCATACTTGATGACCCCGGCGCGGTAGCGATCAGCAGCATTCTTGAGGTTTCTGGGCTTCGTGGCATCGGCCATCGCTCGGCTCCCTGGTTGCAGCGGGAAGCATTACAATAGAGAGGTCATTGCATAAATACTACTTAAATGATTTTATGCCTTCGATAAAGGAATCGAAAACATGGCCTCATTGCAGCGCGCGACCCTCAGGCAGCTCCGTATCTTCGAGGCTGCCGCAAGGCATCTCCATTTCGGCCGGGCTGCCGCCGAGCTGCACCTCTCCCAGCCGGCGGTCTCAATCCAACTCAAGCAACTCGAGGCCGATGTACAACTGCCCCTGTTCGAGCAGATGGGGCGCCGGATGAATTTGACACGCGCCGGGATGGAGCTTGCCGGACATGCGCGCGCAATACTGGCGAGGCTGCGGGAAGCGGACGATGCGATCGATGGGTTAAGGGGTATATCGGCCGGTGAGCTTCATATCGCCTCTACCACGACTGCCGTGTACTTCGTTCCGCGCCTCCTCGCGGCCTTCAGGCACGATCGTCCAAGACTGAAGGTCCGGCTCACCGTGAAGAATCGCGACCTCGTCGTTCGAGACCTTGTCGAGAATACGGTCGATCTCGTCGTGATGGGCGCTGCTCCATCCGGCCTCGATATTACCTCCGTCGCGTTTGCAAAGAACCCGCTTGCGATCATTGCCTCACTCGACCATCCGTTGGCGCGCAAGCGTCGCGTGCGGCTGGAGCAGCTTGCCGAGGAGACATTTCTGATCCGCGAGCCGGGGTCCGGCACACGTACCGCCATGGAGCGCGCCTTTTCCTCGCACAGCTTCCGGCCGCAAGAGACCGTCGAGATCGGATCGAACGAGACGATCAAACAGGCTGTGATGGTCGGCATGGGCGTGAGCTTCCTCTCGCTGCACACCACCGGCCTCGAGCTTGCGACCAGGCAGCTCGCCGTGCTCAAGGTGGATGGCATGCCGGTCATGCGCGACTGGTGCGTCATCTATCGGCAGCGCAAGCGGCTTTCGCCCGCGGCAGCAGCATTCAAGGACTATCTGGTGGCGGAAGGGGCAGGGCTCATCGAACGTGCCATACGCCCCGACGCGGCAGGGAGATCATCATAGGATTTCGCGGGGATCGCATGAAACCTATAGCCGAGAGAGTTTCCTGCTTGCTTGGCGCAAGACGTGCCGCATGAGCGATCGCCTTCGCGGCCTCATCCTCGATTTCGACGGAACCATCGCGGACACCGAACGCTTCGGTCATCGCGTTTCCTACAATCTTGCCTTTGCCGAGCTTGGGCTCGATTGGAGCTGGGATGAGGAGCTGTACGGGGCACTCCTTTCCGTGGCCGGCGGCAAGGAGCGGCTGCTGCATTATCTCACGCAATACCGCCCTCGGTTGCGCGACGATGCGATCGCCGACGGTCTCATCGAGAAAATATATCGAGCGAAGGTCGGGCACTTTGCGAGAATGGCATCGGCGATACCGTTCAGGCCGGGATTACTCCGACTCGTGCAAGAGGCGCATGCGGCGGGCATCGCGGTTGCGATCGCAACAACGGGATCGAAGGCCGGCGTCGAGGCAGTCCTCCGCCAGCACGAGAAGTTGCCCGCCATGATCGCCGTGATTGCAGGCAACGAGGAGGTAGGGCGCAAGAAACCAGCCCCCGACGTTTATCTGTGGGCGCTTGACCGCTTGGGACTGGCGGCAGACGATTGCGTGGCGGTCGAGGATTCGAGCATCGGGCTGCGCGCGGCGCTCGCCGCGCGCTTGATGACCGTCGTTACATTTAGCGACTACACGGCGAAGGAGGATTTTACAGGCGCGTGCGCCGTGCTCTCGCATCTCGGCGAGCGCGACAAACCCGCTCAATGCCTGCGCGGCGCGAAGCCGATGAACGGTATCGTCGACCTCGCATTTCTCCAGACCTGTCTTTCGACGAGCCGCGTGCCATGAGCTGCGCAGCTCGACGTTCATGGCGCGCTCCGCTTGCGCGCGGCGCTGCTGGCTCGCGATGAGCATGCGTCGAAGATGGCAAGTTGCGCGATGATTGCTCGGCTTGACGGGTGCAGCATTCGATTCCATTATGGAATACATAACATTATTTAAATAGAATTTATGTAACGGACCGCGTAATGAAGGTTCCGTGCGGCGTGCAAGCGAAACACGAGCCTCAGGTGGAAGACCCATTCAGGATCAGGCAGCATGGCGTTCATTCCGGATCCATTCCGGCGCGCGTCATCGCGAGTCCGATATGCGCGATTCGCGCGCAGCCCTCATCCGCAAGCTCGTCGGGGTTGCGCCAGCTGAAAAGCCAGGTGAGACCGCCGCCACAGTACGAGGATTTCGAATTGAGGACGTCAGTCGGCACACATCCGCACGGACTGACAAGCTCGCGCCCTTAGGCAGGCCGGTCTGCTTCCGACCTCCAAAGTCGAAAGCATTTAGGGCGGGGCTGCAAACGTGTCGCAAGAGCTCCCATTGGCCAGGCGCATGAATATCAGGGCCGCCCCTTGACCCAGCTCGGCACAAAAGCCCCCGCGACCGAGATCAGGCACGCGGACGACAGCGCGTGCGTCGACACCATGCGCACCTTGGCCATGGATGCCGTGCAGCAGGCAAACTCCGGACATCCAGGTGCCCCAATGGCATTGGCTCCGGTCGCCTACACGCTCTGGCAGGAATTCCTCCGCTATGACCCTGCCGACCCGCTGTGGCCCGGCCGCGACCGTTTCGTGCTGTCCGCCGGGCATGCGTGCCTTCTCCACTATGCATTGTTGCATCTCTCCGGCGTGCGGCGCGTGGAGGGCAACTCGGTAACCGCGAAGCCGGCGGTCGGACTGGAGGACATCAAGCGTTTTCGTCAGATCGACAGCGTCACCCCGGGTCACCCGGAATTCGGGCTCACCACCGGGGTCGAGGTAACGACCGGGCCGCTGGGGCAAGGCTGCGGCGCAAGCGTCGGCATGGCGATTGCCGGGCGCTGGCTCGCAGCGCATTACAACCGCCCGAATTTCACGATCTTCGACTATGCCGTCTATGTGATCTGCAGCGACGGAGACCTCATGGAAGGCGTGTCGAGCGAAGCCGCGTCCCTCGCCGGCTATCTCGGGCTTTCCAACCTGTGCTGGATCTACGACAGCAACACCGTCACCATCGAGGGGCACACCGATCTTGCGTTCGCCGAGAATGTGGAGAGCCGGTTCAAAGGCTATCACTGGAACGTGCTGCGGGTGAGCGACGCCAACGACCGGCAGCAAGCTCGCAGCGCACTGGAAGGCTTCCGTCGCACGCAAGATCGACCGACGCTGATCATCGTCGACAGCATCATCGGATACGGCGCGCCGCACAAGCAGAACACGGCGGCGGCGCACAGCGACGCCTTGGGCGAGGAGGAAGTGCGGCTCGCCAAGCGCTTCTACGGTTGGCCGGAGGATGCGAATTTCCTGGTCCCGGACGGCGTCTATGGCCGGTTCGCGGAGGGCATTGGCAAGCGAGGCGCGGCACTCAGCGCCCGATGGCGCACCGACTTTGCCGCATATCGGCGCGAGCATCCGCGAGCGGCGACCGAGATCGCGCAACAGTTGGCGCGCGATCTGCCCGCAAACTGGGCCGCGGAGCTTCCGACGTTCGTTGCGAGCGAGAAGGGCATTGCTACGCGCGAGGCTTCCGGCAAGGTTCTCAACGCCATTGCCGAGCGCGTGCCGTGGCTCATCGGCGGCGCCGCCGATCTCGCCCCCTCGACCAAGACCAAGCTGGCCTTCGAGGGCGCGGGGACGCTTGCCCCCGGCAAGCCCGCCGGCCGCAACATGCATTTTGGCGTGCGCGAGCACGCCATGGGTGCCGTCGTGAACGGCCTCGTGCTCTCGAATCTGCGCGCCTACGGCGCCACCTTCCTGGTGTTCAGTGACTACATGCGCCCGCCCCTGCGGCTTGCGGCGTTGATGGACCTACCCGCGCTCCACGTGTTCACGCACGATTCGATCGGGGTGGGCGAGGATGGGCCGACGCATCAGCCCATCGAGCAGCTCGCCGGTCTGCGCTCGATCCCGGGCATGATCGTGTTGCGGCCGGCCGACGCCAACGAGGTCACGGAAGCCTACCGCGTGATCCTCGGGCAGAAACACCGGCCCGCCTGTCTCATCCTGAGCAGGCAGGCGCTGCCCATCTTCGACCGCAGTCGATACGCCTCGGCGCAAGGGGTCGCACGCGGCGCATATGTGATGGCGGATACGATCGGCGACGAGCCGCAGATCATCCTCATCGGGACCGGCAGCGAGGTGCAGCTTTGCATCGCCGCGCATGAACGGCTTGTCCGTGAAGGCATTCGCTCCCGGGTGGTAAGCATGCCGTCATGGGAGCTGTTCGAGGAGCAGGACGCGCGGTATCGCGAGAGCGTGCTGCCCACGAATGTGCGTGCGCGCGTTACTGTCGAAGCGGCTTCAGCGCTCGGTTGGGATCGCTACGCCGGCAGCTCCGGGGCCATCATCGCCATGCATCGATTCGGCGCGTCGGCACCGGTGAAAGATGTGCTCAAGAAATTCGGCTTTACTGCGGACAGAATCCTGGAAATGGCCAAGGACCAGGTTGGAAGGAGCCCGTGCACATGAATCCGCTCGAGGACCTCCAAGGCCGCCGGCCTCGTCGGTCGGGGCGGCGAAATCGGCCCGCATCCGGCGCACGAGGAAGGAGCATGCGATGAACCTCGATCAACTCAACAAGACAGCTCGAGCCATGGTTGCCCCCGGCCGCGGCATTCTTGCGGCTGACGAATCCTCCGGAACGCTCACAAAGCGTTTCGATGCGCTTGGGATAGTATCCACGCCCGATAGTCGCCGCGATTACCGGGAGTTGCTCTTCCGCTCGACCCAAGCCATGTCCAAAAACATCTCAGGCGTCATCCTCTACGACGAGACCATTCGCCAGAATGCCAAGGACGGCACCCCGCTCGTCAAGGTCATCGAGAGGACGGGAGCGCTCCCCGGCATCAAGGTCGACACCGGGACGAAACCTCTCCCCTTCTTGGCGGGCGAGGTCGTCACCGAGGGTCTCGACGGCCTGCGTGAGCGGCTGTCGGAGTATCGCTCGCTCGGCGCAAAATTTGCCAAGTGGCGCGCGGTCATCGATATCGGTCCAGGCATTCCGAGCTACACGGCAATCATGGCCAACGCGCATGCGCTGGCTCGATATGCAGCGCTCTGCCAGGAAGCGGAGATCGTGCCGATCGTCGAGCCCGAGGTCCTGATGGACGGCGATCACGACGCGGATCGTTGTTATTCGATCACCGAGCAGGTGCTCAACACCGTGTTCGAGCAGCTCTATTATCAAAAGGTCGCGCTCGAAGGGATGGTGCTCAAGCCGAACATGGCGATTGCCGGCAAGAAGGCAAAAAACCGCTCCGGAGTCGACGAGGTAGCGGAGAAGACGGTGCGGCTGATGCGCGCGTGCGTGCCCGCTGCGGTCCCCGGAATCGCGTTTCTGTCGGGCGGGCAATCCGACGAGGAGGCGACGGCACATCTCGACGCCATGAACCGTATCGACAACCTGCCGTGGCAATTGACCTTCAGCTATGGCCGTGCCCTTCAAGCCGCGCCGCAGAAGGTCTGGTCCGGCAAGCCCGAGAACGTCGCCGCTGCCCAGCGCGCCTTTGCCCATCGGGCAACGATGAACGGCCTCGCCTCACGCGGAGAATGGCAGCGCGAGTTGGAGAAGAAAGCAGCGTGATGCGCCGTATCTGAGCGCGTGAGCCGCTGGCATGCTGTCCGATACGTAATAAACTGCCGACGAGAAGCACCCAGACGCTCATTGGTCGCCGACATCGCTTCCGTCCTGGTGCGGCTGAACATTATGGATCGCTCAATGAGCCGCTTTCCTTGCGAGGAAAGCATAGAGTTCAGACACGTATGCAATGGAGATGCGAAATGAAGCTGAGCCGATTTGGGATATGGTGTGCGGCTACGGTCCTTCCTCTCGGATGCTGTTTCAATGCACAGGCACAACAGCCGCCGCCCCAATCGCCGAACATGACGTTCTTTGTAACGAGCGTGGGGCCGGGCAAAGGCGCTGATCTTGGGGGACTGGAGGGCGCGGATCGCCACTGTCAAACCCTGGCGCAAGGCGCCGGCGCTGGTGGGAAAGCGTGGCATGCGTATCTGAGCACCCAGGCCCAAGGGAGTGCCCAAGCCGTCAATGCACGTGATCGGATCGGTAAGGGGCCGTGGCAGAACTTCAAAGGCGAGGTGATCGCGCAGAACATCGATGATCTTCATAGCGATAATAATAAACTTGGAATGCAAGCATCCCTTACCGAGCGGGGCACCATGATACCGGGTGTAGGCTATTCCCCCAACCGCCATGACGTGCTCACCGGATCACAGATGGACGGCCGCGCATTTCCGCCCGGCGAGGACAGAACCTGCCGCAACTGGACGAGCAGCACCCAGGGCGCCGCGATGCTAGGACATATCGATCGCAAAGGCCTGCGTGATGATGCTGCCTCCCACTCCTGGAATTCCTCGCATCCTTCGCGTGGGCCGGATGGGGGGTGCAGCCAGGCCGACCTGCGGAGCACCGGCGGAGACGGCTTACTCTACTGCTTCGGTTCTCAGTAGAAGGGAGGTCCGGAAGCTCCAGTTTGGCAACTCATGGTCGGGGCGTTTGCGGTCATTTTGAGCCCTGGACGCCTCAACACTTCGTCCGCCTTCGGTCCGCTCCTCCATCGGCAGCAGTCCTGACAGCGGCCACACATCGTGCTCACTTCGTCGCAACTGCGGACTCGTACACCGCAGCATCGGCCGGCTGTATCACTCGTGGCCACAGCAAACTGCGGCCCTATCCCTTCCATCAACAAATCGTGACTACTTACGGTTGTTTAAGGACTTGCGTCATAATGCAGCCGCCAAAAATTGACGGCCGGGAATGGTATGGCGACTGCGGCAACGGAAGTTTACGACGGCCAAGACGTCGAGTCAGGCCATTCACTGCCTCCTGGATTCCGTAGAGACACTCTCGAATTATCGACGGAGCAGGCTCCCTCCTGCCCAGTATGCAAATCTCTGAAGCGCACCCACTTTGCCAGCGGGCATGATTATGAACTGCAGACCTGCAGCAACGAATGGCATTTCTGGCGCTGCGCCGCATGTAACGCAGTATGGCTGGACCCCCGGCCGACTACGACCGCACTCGATGTTATCTATCCGCGTACCTATTACGCATATAACAGAAACAAGACCCCTTGGATGGTCCGCAAGGGCAAGGACGTCTTAGATCGAATCAAATTCAACAATTTTTTGAGGCGAACGGGGTTCCCGAGCTCGTTTCTCGACATCGGATGCGGCGACGGCCGGTATCTCGATCTTTTTGAAGGATGGGGCCTTTCCAAAGACCGCATTTATGGACTTGATTTCTCCGAAAAGCAGGTCAGGCGATTACGACAGCGCGGGTATCAGGTATACCAGGGGCGCGTAGAGGACTGCGCCGAGATCGCCACCGGATCGATCGATCTTGCCACAATGTTTCACGTCATAGAGCATGTCGCCGACCCCGTGGGCGTCATGAACAGGATAGTCGAATGGCTATCGCCGGGTGGGTCCTTGGTGGTCGAAACGCCCAACCTCGACTCCTGGGATGCGCGACTGTTCAAACAACGATGGTGGGGCGGTTACCACATCCCGAGGCATTGGACCTTGTTCGATGCGAACAGCTTGCGGCGCCTTTTCGAGCAATGCGGTCTAAGTGTTCAGCATTGCGCGTACCAGACCGGCCATGGCTCGTGGATGAACTCGTTTCATCATCTCGCGAAGTACAATTCTCGCATTCCCAGCTCGCGTTTGGCGGACTGGTTCGAGCTACCTAAAGGCCTGCCGATGCTGATCACGTTTACCGGCTTCGATATTATTCGTCGGACCATGGGGGCTCGAACATCTACCCTTCTGATGCTCGGTCAGAAAAGCTGATGAGGTTACCGGGCTGCTGGTTGATCCGCTGCTCATTCATTAGAACGAGCCGTGGCTCCATTTAAGCGTGCGGCCCGGATTACGGGTGGTGCGGACAGAAGGGGCAGTTACACCCACCCCGTCGAACGCGCAGGCTCAAATGATGACGCGAGGGCGGTGCTCGGCCCACGGTTTGCGGCCGAGCCGGTATCTAATGCTTTGGACCGAGTTGCTCGTAGGCGCCCGCGGCATAAACAACCTTGCCGCCAACCAGCGTGAGCAGTGACCGTGTTCCCGCAATCTCGTCGATCGGGATAGTCATAAAATCCCGGTCCAATACTGCAAGATCGGCCAGTTTATTCGGCTCAAGGGAGCCCCGTTCCGCCTCATCGAACGACATCCAGGCGCTGTTGACAGTGTACATTCGCAGCGCTTCCATCCTCGAAGGCAGCTCCTGCTCCGCGCGGGTAGTTGCGCCCGATAGCGTCTTTCCATTGAGCAACCATCGTAGCGATACGAACGGATTGTAGGGCGTCACCCAATTCGCGTCGGTGCCCCCGCTCACAATAACGCCCGCCCGCATGGCACTCATGACAGGCGGCGCACGATGCACCACGGCCGCATCATGTGTCTTCATGTATTCCTCGCCGCCGAAATACATCCGGTCCTGAACCGCAAACCCGATCCCCAAGGCCTTCATGCGTTGTAGCGTGCTGTCGCTCGCATCCTCGACATGCGAGAGCGCCCAGCGAAGATTGGTGATGGGATAGGAGCGATTGACTTCCTCGAAGACATCGAGAATCTCGCCCGCATTCGTGTTATGTGAGGAATGAATGTGAATGGTGTACCGGTTCTGCGCGGCCCAGGTTGCAAATTCCAGGAGGGATTTCTTGGATTCTTCCGACGGCTTCACGTCTTTTGCGACCAGAGAGCCGTCGTACATGCCGTAGACCACGATCTCGCCCGGGCCGACGAACTTGAGCCAGTCGTCGCCGAAATCGGACGGCATGAGGCGTAACAGGCTTTGATAATCAGCCAATTCCTGCTTCGGGCGCTCGGCCATGAAGTCGTAACGCACGCGCAGTGTCAGGTTGCCGTCCCGCCATACTGTGAATAGGGGCCGGTAATCTGAAGGCGGAATCCCCCCTTCATCCATGATCCCGGTCATTGCAAGGCTGTTGAGCGTGCGAAAATACGCACGCGTGCTCGCGACCTTCTCCGCAAATGTCGGCCGCAGAATCTTGCTGGTAAGCTGTCCGAAGGTCAGCGCACTGCCGCCGCCCGTCAGTACGCCGGTCGGCACCCCATTTGCGTCCGTGACCACGTTGCCCGCAGGTGGGAGCTTAGTTTGCGCAGTGATCCCCAGCGCCTTCATGGCCCGAGCGTTGAGTACGGCAAAATCGAACAGGTGCTGGATGAAGACCGGATTGTCGGGAGCCGCCGCATCAAGCTCCTGCGGCGTGGGTGCCCGCCTTTCGCGCAGCTGATCCTTGGCCCATCCGCCCACGACGATGATCCAACCGCCGGGTCCGGCCTTCTGCGCCGCCGTGCGAACGGATTCCAGCGCAGCATTGACGTCCCGTATCTCGCTCCAATCGACGAGGGTCGTGTAGTAGAGCGCATCCCTGATGGCGTGGATATGCGAATCGATGAGGCCGGGAATGACGGTACGGCCGCCCAGATCGACGATTTTTGTCTGCGGACCAGACAGCGCACGGACCTGCGCGGTCGAGCCAACAGTCGAAATCCTGCCGTGCTCGATCGCCAGTGCCTCGGCCACGCTGTCGGTTCGGTCAAGCGTGAGAATTTTTCCGCCGATCAAGGCCATCTCGGGGCCGGCGGCCTGTGCAAGCCCACGAGCGGACAATCCAAAAACGAGCAGCATAGACGCTACGATCATCACAAAGAAGTGCATGGATAAAGCCCCTCTTTCGTTCTGAGGCGAACCCGCCAGATAGATACATGAAGCTCTGTTCTGACGCGCACCCCCAGGCCGCTGAGCAACAGCCGATTGATCACCCTTATCGTGCCAAGGTGCCCAAGTCCACGCAGTGGGCGGGCTGTACCCGAGCGGCGGCTAGAAGGTCTGAGTCTCTACACGCTTCAGCGTAGCCCGGCCTCAGCGCCACACGCCGTAATCGCCAAACGCGACGTTCGGCGCCTGAAGGATCCCGTCGGGAAGCTTCTTCGCGGCCGCCACAAAAATCTTCTGTCCGGGTTTGAGAGCCGCCGCCGACGCCGTCTTGTAGGTGACGATTTCCGCAGTCGGCGGAACGATAATCGTCTTCTCACCGTCATCATCCTCCCGCTTGCGCCGGCGGCGATGGCCGCGGCGCACGATTCGTAACACCGGGAGCGCTTCGTTGTTCCGGCGGACCGCCCGACGAGCGGAACTCGGTCTCGACCATGAGGCGGACCCCCGCGGTGAGTTGGACTTATGATTCGGCGCACGCGCTGACGGGCGCCGAGGACGCCCAGATGTCCTCCAGATATCGGTGACTAGCGATGAGGCCCGCGAGCCACGCCTTGCCGTCAGCGGCGGAGGCGCCGGTGTGCTTGCAGAAAAGGTCGACGAACGCCTGCCTGACGTCGGGCGCCATGCGCGCGGCCTCGCCGCATACGAACACCGGCGCCTCTTTCTGCAAAAGCTCCCACACTGCCTCGCCATTCACTGCGATCGCCTGCTGCACATACGTCTTTGGCTTGCCCGGCTCGCGGGAGAAGGCGCACACGAGCTTCGTTACACCCCCCGCCTCGAAGGCGCGCATCTCGTCCTCATAGAGAAAGTCCTGCATGGGATCGCGGCAGCCGAAGAAGAGGAGAGACGCTCCGATCGGCGCGCCCTGTTTCTTCAACTCCGCGCGCTCGAGCAGAAAACCCCGGAATGGCGCGACGCCAGTGCCCGGCCCGATCATGATCATCGGCAGGTGCGGGTTCTCGGGGGGGCGGAACGGGATCGTCGGCTTGCGGACGAAGGCGTATACCGTGGCGTCCGCCGGCTGCGCGGCGAGATAGCTCGAGCACACCCCGCGGAACTCGCCGCGCCCGCTGAGCGCCGGGCCCTCCAACACCCCGACCGTGATGCTGCATATGCCCGGGCTGACGAGAGGCGATGAGGAGATTGAAAAATAGCGCGGTCTCAGTGGCGGCGTCATATCGAGAAAGACCTCGAAAGGCGGCGCGCAGGACGGATTTTCGTCGAGAAAATCGAGCGCTGACTTGCGCGACGCGAATACCTGCCTGCCATAGCGCTCGTCATCGTGGGCGAGCGCCTCCAGCGCCTTCCGTTCCTTCCCGTCCTTGGCGTGCTGGGCCAGGGTCGCGATTTGCTCGCGCGTCGCCACGTCCTGAAGCTCGATCCGGTTGGCGAGAATTCCGAGCAGCGGAACCGGCTCGTTGACCGGCAGGTGCGTATCAGCGTTGGCGCGCGGCGCGATCGTCGCATACAAGCTCGGGTCGAGCTTGAACCGCATCAGCACCCGCCTGATCGTTTCGAGGCCGTTGCGCGGCACGATCCCAAGATGGTCGCCGGCGCTGTAAGAGACGCCGGAGGGAAGCGCGATTTCAATGTGCCGCGTCGAGCGCTCCGACGGCCGCTCACAGTCGCGCCTTTGCAATTCCCGGTTCGCGCGCACTGTCATCGCGACGGCGCTGTAGGAACGCATGATCGGGCTCGTCGCCAGCCTGTTGACGAAGCTGACCGAGATGCGCGGCCCGGCCATTTTTGCTTCAGCCGTTGCCGCCGGAAGGTCTAGCGCCTTGGCGAGTGAGGGAAACAGCTCACCGTACCAGGCGCGATAGTCGCGATCGAAGTCGCCGCGCGCGTCGCCTTCGCCGCGCTTGTAGATGCGTTTTGCTCCATGTTTCTCCAGCTCGGCGTCGATGAGGGTCGGGATCGCCTGATACGTCGCCGACCAGTCGCGATTGCCGCAGCCAAAAACGCTGTACTCGACGCCGGCAAACGCGTCGGAAGGCAAAGCCGGATCGCGCAGCTTCTGGCAGAATTTCGCGGCGTTGTCGGGCGGCTGGCCGTTGTACGAGGCGGTGACGATGAGAACGGCACCTTGCCTGGGCAGCGCATCGGCGTGCTCGTCGAGCGACCCGAGCATGGCGGCGAAGCTCCGGCTCCGCGCGTCTTCTGCGATGCGGTGCGCGATGCCCTCGGCCGTGCCGAGATTGGAGCCGAACAACACCAGCAGCGGCGTCGCATGCGTGTCCGCAACCGCAGCCGGATACAGCACCGCGGTGGAGGCGGGTGCGGGCGTGCTCCCGGGCGGCGCGGCGGCTGGAGCGGCCGCCTGCTGAGGCGCCGCGAATAACCCCATCGTCGCGCGTCCCGCGCGCGGCTTCACCCGAATGATAAAATTCTCGGGCTTGATCGTCAGCGTCTGTTTGGTCTCGAGCTGATAATTGGCGAAGTCGACGAGCTCGAAGCGCTGCAGGAGCATGGCCAAGACCAGCGTTGCCTCCTGCAGCGCGAACTGTCGGCCGATGCAGGCGCGCTGCCCGGTGCCGAATGGCTTGTAGGCGTTGGGCGGAATCTTCGCCCGGTTTTCCGGGTTGAAGCGGTCGGGGTCAAACGCCTCGGGATTGTCGCCCCAGATCTTCGGGTCGCGGTGCAGCATCCCGGTGAGCACAACAACGGCGCTGTTCGCCTCGACCTTGTACCTGCCGCCGAGGACGGTGTCCTTGTAGGGGCGGCGCGAGAATGCCGGGGCGGTCGGCCAGAGCCGCAGCGTCTCCTCGAGGATCTGCGAGACATAGGGCAGTTGGTGGGTTTGGGCGTAGGTCGGCAGCGCGTTGACTTCCGCGCCTAGCACCCGGTCCACCTCCTCGTAGCCCCGCTCGAGGACCTTCGAATTCTTGATGAGCGCATAGAGGGCGAAGGAGAGAAGCCCGCTCGTCGTCTCGTGGCCTGCGATGAGGAAGGTGATGCATTGCGCGATGATGTTGGTCTCGTCGAGCTTTTCGCCCGACTGGCGGTCGACGCCGGTCAGCATTCTGTCGAGGAGGTCGTTGACCTTGCCTAGTGCGCCCGAGCTGCGCCGCTCTTCAATGATGTGACGCACGGTCTCGACCATGAACCCTTGGTTGGCGCGAACCTTCCTCGCCCGCCCCGGTTTGAGCTTGGCCTGGATGGGCAGCTCACGCGCGACCGCCTGCGCCGTTTCCAGCGTGTTCAGCATGGCGAGGACGAACGGGTGCGGCGTCTCGCGATAGAATGAGTTGAACCGGTAGTCGAAGCCGCAGAGTGCGATCGTGTCCAGCGTCAGCCGTGTCATGTCGGCCGGGACGTCCACAGTGTCGTCCGCGTTCAGCCGCTCCCATTTCAGCATGAGTTGCATGGCCATATCGAGCATGCGCGGGTGATAGCCGCGCATTGCGTCCATGCTGAAAGCGGGCAGAAGCACATTGTGCGCCTTGCTCCAGTTCGGGTCCTGCGTCTCGGAGGTGAAAAGGCCGCGTCCGACCGGGCCCGAGGCCAGCGCGCTCAAGCCCCCGCCGACATTCTTGTCGAACTGTGATTCGTCGCACAGCGGGTCGACGAGATCGAAGCTCGAGGCGATGATACGCGAGCCGAGTCCGGGAACTTCGAGCTCGTAGATGGGACCGTATTTGCGTGCGAGCTCCGCGAGCCCTTCAATAGGATGGGCAGTGTCAATGTCGAAGAGGTTGCCAACCAACATGTGGCCTGGCGGACGAGGGATCGGCTCAAAATATGACGCGTCTTCCATGGCGGTCTCCTCCCGGCGCTTTTCAGGCAGCGCCAGTCTGCGGCGGGTAGGACGTCGGTTCAAGCCGAGAGGGTGCTAGGCCGGGCGCCGGGATCGCCGCAAGCGGTGCGGCGGAATAGGGACGGGCAGTCAATCCTGGTGCAGAAATACCATGCATCATCGCCCGATAGCTTATTACAGGAGGGTCCAAACCCGAGCCGTTGAAAGTCACGAGTTGTGGCGTCACTCAGTCCGACGTGTTGCGGTGAAAACGTCCGGCATTACGACCAGTCCGGCATTCGGATTGTCACCAAACACACGCTCGATATCGTAACACGATCGGGATTGTTTTTGTTTCATTATTCAGCGCCGCGACAGCCTGCGTGGTTACACCCACGATAACCGCAGGCGACGTGCCGACAAGCTCCTTGGCCAGCGCTTGCATTCGGCACGCAACAGAAGTGAGGTTAGCATCGTCGGCTTGATTTATAAGAGATTACGATGGGGTTACGCGCGCGGCGATCTTGTCCTGCGTTTTAGTGGCGAAATCGCCGGCGTCATGTCGTTCGTGCAATTGTTCTTCAAGCGGTCCGGTGGCGCGGTTGACCATCCGCCCGCGCTTGACCGCGGTGCGCTCGCCGATTTCTTTCGTCCAGCGCGTCAGGTTTTTATATTCTTGCGTCTGCAGGAACTTGCGCGGGTCGTTGTAGGAGGCGCCGTTCAACATCCCGTTGCCGTACCACGGCCAGATCGCCATATCGGCAATCGTATATTCGTCGCCCGCGATGAAACGATTGTCCGCAAGCTGCCGGTCGAGCACGTCGAGCTGGCGTTTCAGCTCCATTGTAAAACGGTCGATGGCGTATTTGATCTTCACCGGAGCATAGGCATAGAAATGCCCGAAGCCGCCGCCCACATAGGGCGTTGAACCCATCTGCCAGAACAGCCAGTTCAGCGCCTCGGTGCGCTTGCCGCGATCCTTTGGCAGGAAGGCGCCGAACTTATCCGCCAGGTAGAGCAGAATCGCGCCGGATTCGAACACGCGCCACGGCGTCTGCTCGCTGTAGTCCAAGAGCGCCGGAATTTTGGAATTCGGATTCACGCTGACAAATCCGCTACCAAACTGGTCGCCCTCACCGATCCGGATCAGCCAAGCGTCGTATTCCGCTCCGCTATGACCGGCGGCCAGCAATTCCTCCAGCATGATTGTAACCTTGACGCCATTAGGCGTCGCCAGTGAATAGAGCTGAAGCGGATGCCTTCCGCGCGCCAATTCCTTCTCATGCGTCGTGCCCGCGA
>DATBHG010000032.1:0-122343 GCA_036557665.1 Xanthobacteraceae bacterium
ATCAGGGGGGCCGGCAAAGCTCATGTTGACGACACGCGCGCCTTGGCTCGCTGCCCAATCAAGGCCCTTGAGAATGTTGAACGTGGTGCCTTCGGCGCTGCCCGACTGCGCGCTGAACGCGCGCACCGTGAGCAGCCCCACGCCGGGGGCTGTACCCAGCATGTTGCGGTGCGCCGCGATTGCGCCCGCCATCCCGGTCCCGTGCAAGTGCGGCGACTCGTTGTCGGCGGCAGCATCGAAACTGGCAGTGATCGCGCCGGCAAGATCGGGATGCGAGGCATCGACTTTGGAGTCGATGATCGCGACCAGAATGCGGTTGCCGCGCGCCAGGCGGTGAGCGTCCGCAAGGTCGAGCTTCTGCGGCGCGTATTGATCGGAGTTCACGGGAATCTGATCGGCCTGAGCGAACCGGTAGATATAGTTCGGCTGCATCCCGACGACCTGTGGCTCGGTTCCTGCCATGCTGGCCATCATGGAGGGGACCGAAACACCGCTGTTGATACGCCAGAGCTGGAGAGTGCGACCGGTCAAGGCCAGGGTGACGCTGTCGAGCCGAGTCAGGTCATGGCGCGCAGCGATCGCATCGAGGTCCGCTGTCGACACACTGGCCGCAATATCGGAGATCACACGGTCGCTCTGGTACTGAGTCACACCGGGGGGCGGCAGATTGAAACCGGTACGCAAGGGCGCAGCGCTGCCCGCCCCGGCGCCACCACCGCCGCCACCGCCGCCCGCACCGCCTGCCCCGGCACCACCAGCGCCACTACCTCCACCCGCAGCGCCTGCTCCGCCACCGCCCCCGCCTGCACCGCCACTCCCGGGACCCTGCAGGGACGGCAGATCCCCTTGAAACTGCGTAACGGTCTGCCTGTGAGGCCAAATGCGCGGAGAAGGCGTCGTTACGGTGCTGTTGTTGTTGATGCTCTTGACTATTGCCCCGACCACTACCGCGGTGAGAATCCCGCCGAGCGCATACCACCCGGCATTGTCATGGTGCGATGTCTCGGGAGGAACGAACGGCGGGAGATTGCCCGGAGGCGCGGACGTGGTGGGCGTGGCCGGTCTGCAGTTCCCACAAATGTTTTGTGCGTGGCCGTCGCCAATAGCACTCGCGCTGGCGAGCGCCGCTGCCAGCAGCACACGAAATACCCAGCCCCTGCTCGTCCCCCAACCCACTCGATCACTCCCGGCTAAAAGAACTCGTCGGCAGTCCGGCCTTGTCCCATCCGTGACGAGAGCGTGGCGAAAATTTGTTGCGTCGGGAATAATGCGCAGCCGGAACGCCATATGCGTTCGTTATAATTCCGACTGTTGCGCTGCGGATACGTATCGCCTGAGCTGAGATGGTCACCGCGTCCCAATTGTATCCGAAATGGCACAGGACGCGCGTGCGCCAGACGCGCGGCTATGCGACCTGCGCGCTCGCCGTGATCGTGACGGCAGCCTTCGCTCTCACCGTCCTGGTGTTCTATCCAGGCTACATCACCGTTGACGCGAGCTACGTCTACGCGGAGGCGCGCGCCTGGCATTTCGGCGACTGGCAATCCCCGGCCATGGGCATCCTCTGGCGACTCATCGACCCGCTGGCACCCGGGGCGTTGAGCATGTTTGCGCTCACCGCCCTCCTCTACTGGGCGAGCTTCGGTCTGCTCGCGCTCCTTGCGTTGCGCAAAGCTGTTTGGCTTGGATTGCTCACACCGCTCCTCGCATTTGCACCGCCGGCCTTTTTCTTCACGGGGATGATCTGGCGGGACGTCCAGTTTGCGGCGATCTGGCTGTTTGCCGCAGTGCTCGCCTTTGCCGCGACAGAATTTGCCCGCCGCGTCCGTCTCGGCCTGCAGGCACTTGCGCTCGGCCTCGTCGCCTACGGAGTGCTGCTGCGTCCAAACGCAGTCATTGCCGCGCCAGTGTTGGCGACGTACGCGACCTGGCCCACGCGGTTCGAGCTCAAACGCGCGGCGATGGTCTACCTTCCCGCAGCCGCTGTTCTCGCCGCGCTCGTTCCCCTGGTCTATTACGGCCTGCTCGGCGCGCAGCGGCAAAACCCGCTGCACTCGATCCTGGTTTTCGATCTCGGCGGCATCACGCATTTCAGTGCAGAGAACCAATTTCCAGTGCAGTGGAGCCCGGACGAAACCGCGCTTCTGAAAACCACCTGCTACGATCCTGCGCGCTGGGACACGTTGTGGCACATGCCGCCCTGCCCCTTCGTGATGCACCGGCTCGAACGCTCCGACGACGTGATCTTCGGCACGCCTCGCCTCACCCGCGCATGGTGGCAGGCGCTCGCCACGCATCCATTCGCATATCTGGCGCACCGCGCCACCTTCATGTGGCAGTTTCTCGCGCGCTCAAACCTCGTTTTACCGGTGTGGGATTGGTCGGCTCCGGACTCGACCTACGGGCATCGTCCCTATTTGCGTCCCGTGCTGAAGCTGCATGAGAAATTGGAGCAGACGCTGCTCTTTCGTCCCGGGATATGGCTGCTCGGCTGCATCGCTGTCGGCGTCCTTGCATGGCGCTTCAGGGACACGCCGTCCGGAGCCTTTGCTGTCGCAGTCACATCGTGCGGGGCCGTCTACGTCATCAGCTTTTTCCCCCTCGGCGTTGCCGCCGACTTCCGCTACGCCTACTGGTGCGTGCTGGCAACCCTCGCCGGGCTCCCTGCCGCTGTGCTCGCACGCTGCCGGAGCGATGCTGGTTCTCCAGGAGACGCGCGAGAATTGCACGCGTCTGCATGATGACGCTCTCGACGATCGTGTGACCGAGCTTCGCGGAGGCGCTTTTGGGGTCGCCGATCACCCCGAGCCTTGCAATCCTGTCGTCGTCGGTCCGCCAGGGAAAGCTGACCCCGCGATCGAAGATCATGCTGTCGACCTGTGTGGGATCTGCTGCTTCGCCCGCCGATGCGATCGACCGGTCCCGCACCAGATGCGGTGCGATGGCCAGCATCACCGAGGTCTCGTCGCTGCCGCCATGGACATCATGGTCCGGGCTCGATGAGGCCGCCCGCGACAGATCGAAGGGATGAATCGCGCAGGCATTGAGGCGCAGCTCCGAATGAAGCTCGAGCATGAGAGCTCCCAGAACGCCGCGATTGCCCCCGTGCCCGTTGACGATCAGAAGATTGCGCGCCGGGAGCGAGCGCACGATCTCGCGCGCAAGCTCCGTCATGACTGCCGCAAAGCTCTGGATGCTGAGCGAAAGCGTTCCCGGCGCCCAATCGTGCTCGCGGGAAAGCCCCACGAAGATCGTAGGGAGGAGCCACAGGTCGAATTCGTCGCCCCAACGCGCAACGATGCGCCGGGCAAGCTCCTCCGCAATCACCGCATCGGTGTTGAGCGGCAAGTGCCTGCCATGCTGCTCCATGGCGCCCATGGGCAGACAAAGAATGGAGCTTTCGCGCAGCAGCCCTCCCAGCTCGGCAAATGTGAGCTCCCCGAGGCATCGGCTCGGTGGTGTTGCTGCCCCCATTCGGATCAGGCGCTCTGCGGATCTTTACCGACCTCGCTGATGCTCCCCAGCAGGTGATCGAGCTGATGGCCGGCGCGCGCCGCCTTGGCGGCAAGGTAGCGCTGGTTGTCCGCGTTGACCGGACCCTGCAGCGGAACGCGACCGAATACGTCGATGCCGGCCCTGGACAGGCCTTCCAGCTTTGCGGGGTTATTCGTCAGCAACCGGACCCGTGTGCATCCGAGCAGCTGCAGCATGCGAACGGCGACCCCGTAATCCCGCTCGTCGTCATCGAATCCGAGCACGGTGTTCGCATCCACCGTATCCAAGCCCTGGTCCTGCAATCGATAGGCCCGCAGCTTGTTGGGCAGACCGAGTCCGCGTCCCTCCTGCTCCAGATAGAGGATGATGCCGCCGCCGTGCTGAGCGAGCTGCGTGAGCGCAATTCTGAGCTGATCGCCGCAGTCGCAGCGTCGCGATCCGAACACATCGCCGGTCAAACACGCGGAGTGCAGCCGCACAGCAACCGGCTCGTTGAGATCGGGTCGGCCGACGACAACGCCAACAGGGGATCCGCCGAGCCCGTCACGAAAGACGACGAACCGCGCCGGGAAGCCGCCATGCAGCGGAATGTTGACCTCCGTTACCACCGCCACCGACGCAGTAGCGTTCCGGCGAAACATGAAGATTTCGTCGGCCGCGACGGTGATCAGGGGCAGGTCGATCATGCGCACTTCGGATTTTGCCTTGGGGCCGACCAGGAGCGCCGGCAATCGCTGCGCCAGCTTTGTCAGCTCGATTGCGGCGGCTGCGGTCTCCCCTGGCGGCACGAGATCGAGCTGGCGTTGCGGCCGTCTCTCCGCGGCAAGCGAGAAAATCACCTCTGCATCATGCAGGTCTCCGAGAGCCAGCCCCGTGGGTCCACGACCGTCGAGCCCGAGGGCACGAGCGCGGCGCCCCGTTACGAGGAGATACGGCCGTTCCGGCGCGCAAGTCTGCCTGAAGCGGGCAAGCGCCTCGTCGCTCAGCCCGTCAACGGGGAGAAAGAGCGCGCAATCCCGCGCCCCGGTCAGAACAACAGGTCGCCCGGCACGGAGCTCGTTAAGACCGCGCTCGACCGCGATCTGGCCCGCCGTTCCAAACGGTGCAGATGTTTCACCCGGACGCATATCACCTCACTTTATCAATTCGGCATTCGAAGCCTAATTCCACAACGGCACACAACGGGCATAACGCACCGCCACGGATTTTATTCCATCCGCCGGCAAGCTTTTTTACAAATGGCCGTGTGCAGCCACCCTGGCGCGAAATAACATGCCATGCAGCGAGCCGCAGCGATAGCGGGTATGTGCATGCCTGATGACGCTTTCGAGACCCTGGACCGCGGGCCAAAACCCGTCGGAATACCCGCCCGAAATGATTCCTGGCACGACTTGGCGAGCCGGTTTCGTGCCGGCGAAATTCCCCTGCCGCAGCCTTGGGAGGACATTTTCGGACCATTGCGAGCAGGCGCGGTCGACGATCTCGTCGTGGTCGGCCAATGCGGGCAGTCCATCGATGCGCGTATCGCCACTGTCAGCGGAGACTCGCATTACATCAACAGCGAAGGCGGACTCCTCCATCTGCACCGCTTGCGGTCGCTGGTTGACGCAGTGGTCATCGGGGTGGGCACAGCCGTGGTCGACGATCCGCAGCTGACGGTTCGGCGCGTCTCGGGAAAGAGCCCGGCGCGCGTCGTAATCGACCCCAGTGGCCGGTTGCCTTCACGCGCACGGCTGCTGCGTGCCGACGGCACGCGCACGCTGGTGGTTACTTCCGTCTTGGGACCGAAGCTGCTTCCCGCACATGTCGAGTTGATTGCGCTCGAGGCTTCAAACGGCGACCTCGCTCCCGCCGCAATCCTTTGCGCGCTTGCCGAGCGCGGGTTTCGGCGCCTCCTCGTCGAAGGTGGCGCTGATACGGTCTCTCGGTTCTTGGCTGCACGCTGTCTCGATAGGATCCACATCCTGGTTGCCCCGGTAATCCTCGGCGCGGGCAGATCGAGCCTCACCTTGCCTCCCATATTGCGGGTCGAGCACGCGCCACGGGTGGCCATGCGTGTCCATGTCCTGAGCGCCGACTCGCCCCGCCCGGCGGACGCTCACCACGGCGCCGGCTGCGGAATCGGCACTGGCGCTGACCTCCTGCTCGACTGCGATCTCAGCGCTCATCGCACCGCGGTCGGACGCGCGAAGACGTCGGTGTGACCGATGGCCAGCATCGAACGCCCTTCATCAAGATGCGCGTGGCGGCGGACCAGCCATCCGGCGACGAGATCGCGCGCAACCATGGCGTTGGCCGCAATCTCTGCCCATCCTGCGAAGATCAGCTTCTGGATTGCTCGATCGTTCGGCTCGATCAGCCAATCCGATTGTCCCTGCAGGACATCGTAACCGACGGCTTCGAAGCACTCGACGGCGCGTAGCGCAGCCGATGCGCCCAGCGCCGGGCCAAATCCCTTATTCGTGCGTTGATGCACCTCGACTTCCGCAAGAATGGAAGCATCGAACGGATCGCTTGGCTCGATCATGTTGCGCCCATCGTAGGTCAGCGCCGCATATACCGGCAGACGCCGCGCAGCAGCTTCAATCGCCAGCCGCTCGATCCACTCCGGCGAGACGAGGTCGAGCAGGGCGGAAGCGGTAACAAGATCGCGCGGCCCATCGAGCGCGAGCTCGAGATCGCGCGCGAGGTCGAGCGGCGTCGTGACAACGTGGAGGTCGGGAGGACGTCCCAGCAGCGCTGCGCGTCCAAGCAGCCCAAGATCGTTATCCACCAGCTGCCAGCTCTGTCGCCGTGGCAGGTGCGCTGCCAAGGCCCGCACCGTAGCGCCGGTGCCGCAACCCAGATCGACCACCCGTATCGCGCTCGCGCCGGTAAAGGCCGCTGCAACTGCCGCGAGAACGGAGGGGTTGCGCCCCTTTCTGTCGTAAGGCTCGCGCAGTGCGAGCCATTCCGCGGTGAAACTGCTCATCGCAGATTTTGCAGCACGCGGGCAAAACGCTCCGCCTGCTCGCGCCAGGACGGGAACCTCATCCTCCGCGCTCCCGCCGCGAGGCGGTCGCGCTCTTGCGGGCTCTCAATGAGGCGTCGCAGCGCGGCCGCAAGCGCGCCGACGTCCTCGACGGGCACCAGCACGCCCGCATCCTCGGGCACATTCTGCACGGCGGCGCCTACTCGCGTGCCGACGACCGGCAGACCATGGGCAAGGGCCTCCGTAAATGCCATGCCATAGCCTTCGAAGCGCGAAGGCAAAACAAAGATATCCGAGCTGGCATAGAGCGCAGCAACCTCCTCCGGCGGGCGCGCGCCGGCCAGGGCGATGCGATCCCCAAGCCGCAGCCGCGCGATTTGGGCTTGCAGCTCTGCGACACTGCTTGCGCTTCGGGTGAGGTCGCCCACGATGACAAGGTGCCAGCGCAGCTCCCTTAGCTGATCCAGAGCAGCGACAAGCACATCGTAGCCCTTGCGGGGCACGATTGTCCCGACCGAGAGCAGCGCAATCGTGTCACCAGCTTGATGCGCCGCGACGGAGGCTGCGTCGGTGCCAGGCTCGACCACGCTCATGCGATCGAGCGGCACCTGGAAGTCTTGCGCCAGGATGCGCATGGTCGGTGTGCTCGTGGCGATCACATGCAATGCGCAGCTCAGCGCTCTCCGCTCGGTTGCATGCAAAAGTGCGGCTTTATCGCCGCTCAGTCCGGTTTCAAGTGCAAGCGGATGGTGCACCAGCGCAACGAGACGGTGAGCTCTCTGCATGTCTGCAGCCACCTCGGGCAGGACTCCGAAAGCAAGACCGTCAACGACGACGAGGCATTCCGCCCGCACTGCCTTGAGTGTATTCGCGGCAGTGATGCGAATCTCCGGCGTTGGCTCGGGAAAACCGCCGCCCAGATCGACGGTCTCGATGCTCCAGCCCAGGGCCCTGAGCCCGCCGATAATGCGGCGATCGTAAGCATAGCCCCCAGTGGGCGTTGCCAGATCGCCGGGTACGGCAAAGACTATGTCTTTCACCACAAGGTCGACTCGAACCACGCCCTGGCAAGCGGAGACTCGGCGACGGTGACGCGCAAACCATGCAGCTCGCGGCCGTCCCGGCCGAGGTCGCCTTTTCGCGCAGCTTCGGCCAGCCGATCGAAGATGTGCCGCGTCAGAAACTCGGTCGTGGTGTTCAGGCCCCTGAATTGCGGCAGATCATCGAGGTTATGGTAGTTCAGGTCCTGGAGCGCCTCCTTGAGCGCCGCATGCGCGCGTGCGATGTCGAGGACGATTCCGTGGCAATCAAGTGTCTCCGCAAGAAAGGCTGCGCGGATGACGAAGGTCGCCCCGTGCACCTTCTGGGCCGGGCCGAAAATTTCCCCGCGAAAGGAATGCGCGACCATGATCTGATCGGAAACTTCCACAGCATACACGCGAATGCCTCTTCGTCAGTGTGGCTCGGCAGCTGCCGGATACCGAATGAGCTGGCAGATTACGTCCGATTGCTCATCGAGAATTGCGGGGAGCTGCGCCGGCAGATCGTCAAATGCGATGGGCGATGCAATCAGGCCGTCAAGAACGGGATCCCGCAGCAGCGAAAGCGCAGCCGCCAGCCGTCGCCTCGGACTCCAGCGGGGCCGCCGGGAGGGCGCGACCTTCCCGACCTGGCTCGACACGATGCACAGCCGTCGCGCGTGAAAGCCTTCCCCGAGCGGCGCGGCTACATCGCCGCTGCCGTACCAACTCAGCTCCACGATCGCCGCCTCGTCTCCCGCAATCCGCAGCGCCGTCGCAAGCCCCGCGGAGGTGGCACTCGCATGGAAAACAACATCGCAGTCGACGGGCGCATCGTCCGGCTGGGTGAAACGGGCGCCGATTGCGCGGGTAAAAACAGCGCGCGAGGGAACGACGTCCACAACCGTCGCCTCCGCGCCCGGCAATCGGGTGCAAAGATACGCAACGAGCATGCCGAGCAGTCCACCGCCGACAACCGCGATCCGGTCAGCGGGTCCCGGAGCCCCGTCCCAGACCGCGTTGAGCGCGGTTTCCATATTGGCCGCGAGCACGGCGCGAGCAGGTGGCACATCGGGAGGGACCGGAATGGCGGCCGCAAGTGGGAAAGTGAAAAGAGACTGGTGCGGATGCAGGCAGAAGACGGTGCGATCACGCAGCTCGCCTGCGTCGCTCTCGACCTGTCCAACCACCACATAGCCGTACTTGACCGGAAACGGGAACGCGCCGCCCATGTGGGGCGAGCGCATGCGCTGGTATTCGCTGGCCGGGACCCGGCCCGCGTAAACCAGCCGCTCGGTGCCGCGGCTCAAAGCCCCGAACAGCGCCCGCACCTGAATCTCGCCAGCTCCTGGGGCCGGAAGGCGCTCCTCGCGCAATTCCGCCTGCTTCCTGCCGACATACCAGAGCGCAGTCGCCTTGGCTGAACGACTGTTCAGCTTGCCATCCAGAGTCATTGCGAGCTCAAGGCCGATTCCCAATTGGGAATATTTATGGCGGCCTCCTGCTTGGTCCGATCAAAATTGCGCGCGTGCATCATCCGGAATGACGCAAGCCGACAAATCCTTTATCCTTAAATCCTCGAAAAGGCCCACCCAAACTACACTCCATGCCCGAACCATTGGTTAGACGCGACGCTGGGAGCTCGGCGCCGGCCCAGGCTACTACCGTCTGGCGCCCGGCGCTGTTCTCGGTTTTGGTCGCAGGAACGATGGCGGCATTGCTCTGGCTCGCCGTCGTCGCTTTGTCGCCCGGAGGCTTGGGGCTCATCGATCTTCTCCTCCTCCTCCTCTTCGCGCTGACGCTGCCTTGGTACGTCATCGGTTTCTGGAATGCGACCATCGGCTTGGTCGTCATGCGGTTTGCATCCGACCCGGTCGCGGCCGTCACGCCCATTGTTTCCCGCCTGCGAGGCGATGAGCCCATCACCGCGTCGACCGCAATCCTGCTCTGCATCCGCAACGAGCTGCCGGAGCGGGTTGCAGGCCTGATCGAGCCGATGCTGGAGGGACTGGTGGCATCGGGGGTTGGTGAGCGCTTTCATGTCTATGTCCTGAGCGACACCGACGTCCCTGCGATCGCCATTGCCGAGGAGGCCCGCTTCAGCGCGCTCGCAACCGCATGGGACGGGCGGGTCGCCCTGACTTATCGCCGTCGCGTCAGCAACGTCGGCTACAAGGCAGGCAATATCCGCGATTTTTGCGAACGCTGGAGCGGCAGGCATGAGCTCGCCATCATGCTCGACGCCGACAGCGCCATGAGCGTCGCCCTGCTCTTGAAGCTTGTGCGCATCATGCAGCTCGATCCTCGCATCGGCATCCTGCAGACGTTGGTTGTCGGCATGCCGTCTGCGAGCGCTTTCGCGCGCATATTCCAGCTCGGCATGCGGCTCGGCATGCGCTCCTATACGATCGGCAGCGCTTGGTGGCAGGGTGACTGCGGACCTTACTGGGGCCACAACGCCATTGTGCGGCTTGCGCCGTTTACAGCCTGCTGCAGCCTGCCGGTGCTGGATGAGGGGGCGTTGGTCAAAGGCCATGTGCTCAGCCACGATCAGATCGAGGCGGTGCTGATGCGCAAGGCCGGTCACCAAGTGCGCGTTCTCCCGGAGGAAGGACAGAGTTTCGAGCAGAATCCGCCCACCCTCGTCGAATTCATCCGCCGCGATCTGCGCTGGTGCCAAGGCAACATGCAGTACCTGCCTTTCCTGCGTGCCCCGGGATTGCATCCGGTGAGCCGGTACCAACTCCTCCTCGCCATCTTGATGTTTCTGGGCTCGCCCGCCTGGATGGGTCTCCTGCTGATCGGCAGCGTGGCAGTGGCGCTGGCGCCCACGCCTGCCGATTTCATGCGAGCCGACGCAGGACTCGCCATTCTCGCCCTCGTCCTGACGATGTGGTTTGCACCCAATATCGCAACCCTGATTGACGTGCTCGCGTATCGGCAAGAGCGTCGAAACTTCGGAGGCGGCATCCGGTTTGTCGCGAGCTTCGCCACAACAGTCATTTTCACTATCCTTTTGACCCCGATCACATGGGCGAGCCACACCCTCTTCCTGGTGCGCCTTCTTTCCGGTCGAACGATTCATTGGGGCGAGCAGACGCGCGACGACCATCCGGTGCCGTGGTACTTGGCAGCGCTTGAGCTGTGGCCCCAGACCCTGTTTGGGCTTGCCCCCGTGTGCTTGCTTTGGCTGGCCGCGCCGTCCGCCGTTGCCTATGCGCTGTTCATTGCGGCGGGGCCGCTGCTCGCCATCCCGTTTGCCGTCGCAACCGCCTCGCCGGCGTTGGGCCGCGCGCTGATTGCAGCCGGGCTGTGTCGCCTGCCGGAGGAAACGCAGCCTCCGCGCGAATTACTCGCGCTCGATCTGCCGGCCCTCAAACATCGGCGTGGCAGGTGCGCGGACCCCGCCGATGCTGTCGTGAGGGCGCCCTTTCCGACAGATAGACGGACCCAACGGAGCGGCCTCGCTTCTCAGCCCCACCGTGATTGAGAGCCCCCTCCTGTGGCGAACGGTGCGCGGCGTGCTGCGCTCCATGCGCATTTATTATGGCAACCGCGAGCGCCGTACCGCCATGGACTGTCTTTATGCCCAGTTCATCCGACGCGGCGACCTGGTTTTCGACATCGGGGCACATGTCGGCGACCGCATCGCCGCGTTCCGCCGCCTCGGTGCGCGGGTAGTCGCGATCGAGCCGCAGCCGGCGCTGGTGATGACTCTCAAGCTGCTCTATGGACGCGATCGCGCGGTTGCGATCGAGCCCGTCGCCGTCGGCCGCACGGACGGCGCCCTCGAGTTGAGGCTCAACCTCGACAACCCGACGCTTTCGACGGCCTCGGACGCGTTGGTGCGCGCCGCTGCCCGCGCGCCAGGATGGCAAGGTGAGAGTTGGACGCGGAGCATCTGCGTGCCGGTCCTGAGCCTTGATACACTGATCGAACGGCATGGATGCCCGGCCTTCATCAAGATCGACGTCGAAGGGTTCGAGGCCGAGGTGCTGGCTGGAGTGACCCAACCTGTCCCGGCCCTCTCGTTCGAGTTCACGACCATTCAGCCGCAAGTGGCCAGCCATGCGCTGGCACGCTGCGCAGAGCTGGGCTATGGCCGCTACAACGCCGCGTTCGGCGAAAGCCATTCTCTGGTCCACCGGGAATGGCTGAGCGCCGATGAGATCGGGTCCTGGCTGTCCACGCTGCCGCTCGAAGCCAATTCCGGCGATATCTACGCAGTTGGGGCGCAGGGCATGAGAGGGCCTGAACGCTCCCTCGACTTTGCTCGACCTCGAGTGCGCCTTTGCCACCGGAGTTGGACGACACCGGCCTCCGCGCCGGCAAGACCTGGTTGCGACGCGGCTGCGGGGGAAGATCGCTCGGATGCCGCGCGGAGGACCAAGGCCGAGCGGGCGATTTTGCAGCGAGATAGGAAAGCTCGTGTGAGCAGACCAGAGCTCCTCGGCCATCCGCGCGGACTTGCGGTGCTGTTTGCGACCGAGATGTGGGAGCGTTTCTCCTATTTCGGAAATGCTGCGCTGATCGTGCTCTACATGGTCAAGCATCTGCTTTTGCCGGGCGCCATCGAGGCGGTGTTGGGTTTCGGCGCAGTCAAAACAGCACTCGAATTCATCCTCGGACACCTCGACCCGCAGCCCCTCGCATCGCAGATTTTCGGGCTCTACACCGGGCTTGCCTATTGCACCCCGATCCTGGGCGGACTTGTTGCCGACCGATGGCTTGGAACGCGCCGTACGGTCGTCCTCGGTGGCATTCTCATGGCGCTCGGCCATTTCCTCATGGCGTTCGAGGCACTCTTTCTCGTCGCTTTGTTGCTGTTGATCCTCGGCATCGGCGCATTCAAGCCGAACATCTCGACGCAGGTCGGCGCACTTTATGCGCCAGGCGATCACCGGCGCGATCGCGCCTACTCCATATTCTACGTCGGCATCAATATCGGCGCGCTCCTGGCGCCTCTGGTCTGCGGCACGCTTGCGGCGGCCTTCGGCTGGCACTGGGGGTTCGGCGCCGCCGGCATCGGCATGCTCGTGAGCCTGGGCATCTACCTGTACGGAAGGCAGGCACTGCCTCGCGACGACGAGCCTGCCGGCCTCGCCTCCCGCCCGGTTCACCGGCCGCTGGATCCAATCGAGCGCAGGGCGGCCGTTGCAATCGTCGCGGTCTGCCTGGCAGTCGCGCTTTTCTGGGCGGCCTACGATCAGCAGGGCAATACGCTCCTGCTCTGGGCGGAGGATTTCACTGATCGCACCATCGATCTCGCATTCTGGCGCGGCGACATCCCCGCGCCTTGGTTCCTGGCGCTCAATCCGTTGTTCATATTCGCCTTGACGCCCGTGATCGTGCAGCGGTGGGCACGCCAGGGTGAGCGCGAGCCGTCGCCAGTCCGCAAGATGGCCTTCGGTGCCGGCTGCGTCGCGTTGGCCAACATGGTCATGGCGGCGGCCGCATGGAGCGCGACCGGCAAGGCAAGCGGCCTGTGGCTTGTAGGTTATTTCGCGCTGGCCACCCTGGGTGAGCTGCACTTGGCACCGGTGGGCCTTGCGCTGATCTCGAGGATCGCCCCGGTGCGGGCACTTGCCATGTTCATGGGCCTCTGGTTCGCCGCTACGCTGCCCGCCGACATATTCGGCGGCTTTCTCGGGGGATTCTGGAGCACGATGGCGAAGCCGCACTTCTTCATCATGATCGCTGCAATTGCCGGCTTGGCAGCGATCGCTCTCGCGCTGCTGGCCTGCTACGTTCCCTGCCTCACGCCGAGGGGGATCAATGGGTCCATGGATCGGAGCGCTTGAAAGAGAAATTATCGGCGTAGGAGATGATGCGCGGCTTGGCCGGATTGGGAGTGAAGACCTGATAGGGAATCCTGTGGCGCTCACAATAGGCGATCGCGTCCTCGGCGGTGTCGAAACGCAGCCGCACTTGCTGGCGCATGTCGCCGGATGCGGTCCAACCCATCAGCGGCTCGATCTCGCGCGGCGCCTCCGGCTCATAATCGAGCACCCATTCCTTCGTGCGCGCCTTGCCCGACTGCATCGCAGTCCTGGCGGGCTTGTAGATTCGTGCCGTCACCATCCGTCGCCCGTAATGCAGCTATGGTCGGGGCAGCAGGATTTGATTGTGCTCCCACCCTTTGAGATGTCTTACGCTGATTCTGACAGATCACCCGCTCCTGCGTCAACGGGCTAATGGATGACGATTGTCATCATGGACGCCATCTTCGGGGGTGAGCGTCCGCGTGCGCGTTTGGCCTTGCTTTTGCTACATTTTTCCAAGCTGGCGTGATTCTTCAGCTCAGATGAACGTTAACTTGATTCCGTGCGGTGAAAATTGCGGCGGCCGAAGTTGATTTTTGCGCGAAATATCAATATGTTTGCCTTGGAGTAGTAGCTGACATGCTCAATCCGGTTATTGTCCTGACGACCGTCAATGCGCCATACAGCAAGAAGCTGAGCGGGCCGGAGCTGGCCCATTGCCTGACGGATCAGGAAAGGGCAAAGGCTGAGCCGGCACACATGTACACGTTCCTCGGCGATGTCCAACCCGAGCTGCAGTGCGCGTTCGCGGCCTACTATGGCATTACATATGCGCAGCTCGTGACAGCGGCCAAGGCTTTCGCGAGTCATTCGGGGGCGTCTTTCCCGCTCGCGACGTGATTGCGCAGCCCAATCAATCCGACTGGGCCCGCCTGTTCCGCATCGCCCGCAACCTGATTCGACAAGTCAACTCGGAACAATCGATCATCGATCGTTGGACCTTCGGCGGCGCCACTGCGCTCATGCTGCAGATTGGGCATCGGGAAAGCCACGACGTGGATATTTTTTTAGGAGACCCGCAACTGCTTCCTTATCTCGATCCTCAAACACGTGACTTCAAATTTGAAATTCGGCCAAGCGACTACAGAGGCGACGGTAGTCGATTTTTGAAATTGGCCTTCGATGGAATCGGCGAAATTGACTTCATTGTTGACCTGCCTAAAACAGCAGAGCCCACGATTGACCGCGTGATCGACGGCGAAAAAATCTTGTTGGAAACCGTTCCCGAGATCATCAGTAAGAAAATCGTCCACCGAGCATCGAGGCTGCAGCCTCGGGACATCTTTGATATCGCGGCGGCCGGCGAGCAATTCTCCGCATCCGTGATCACCGCATTACGTTCCTATAAGACCGAGGTCGCGACCGCGATCAAAACCCTGGCGGCTCAAAATCCCGTAGTCCTCAACGAGGTAATCTCGTGCCTGCAAATCCGAGAAAAATTCCGCCCTCTCGCCGCGACAGCGATAGAACGCGCGAGCAAGATATTACAGGCGGCTTCGGCGGGCCCGTTAGCTGCAGCCTGACCGATCACCAAACGGCGAAGAGCGCAACCCCAAGCACTAAAGTGGTGGTCATGATGCACCCCTGTATCGCCACTGACGAGCCGCTTTCGAATAATCAGCCCTTGTTTCGACTCGCCTTTTTGGAGATCAAAAATAGCCGGTTCAGCGCTCCAGTTGAGGAAGTTGGGCTATCGCAAGTGGTTCCGGCAGATCCCGCGCGCGGCCGGCATCCCGGACCAGGTCTGGCCGATGGACAGCCGAGCCGCGGCGCGACCGAAGCGGATGAGACCAGCGCGGACCTCAAGGCGATCTCCGATCATCTCACTCATTCGGCACCGCGCATGACGCTCCGCTGCCTCGCATTGACTGGGCGCGAGCGGTGGCCAAGGCGGCGTAACCGCAAGTGGTGCAGTGAGGCGGGGGCGGCAATTGAAAACAAGGATCGCCTGTCAAAACCGCTTGGAAAAACCTTCTGGAATCAAGGGCTGTCCGGGCTGGACAAACAGGCTGTGTGGTCGGGGCAGCAGGATTTGAACCTGCGACCTGGAGTACCCAAAACTCCCGCGCTACCAGGCTGCGCTATGCCCCGAACGCCGCATCGGTCGATACACGCTTTGGATTTGGCCAGCAAGTGGGCGCTTACTTCCCGTTGAAGATCGGATGCGCCACCCTGTCGCCCGGTACAATGCCGAGTTTCTGGGCAGTGCCCGCAATCACCTCGAGCACCGCGCGTACCGGCGCGCCCGACCTCACGAGGTCTTCCGAAAGCGGCACCGTGTGCTCGGCTATCCGCAGAATCCGACCGTCGCCGCGGATGAAGATCATGTCGAGTGGAACGTAGGTATTCTTCATCCAGAACACTGCCGGCTGCTCGCGTTGAAAGTCGAACAGCATACCTTGGCCTTCCGGCAACTCTCGCCGAAACATCAGGCCTTTGGCTTGCTCCTCGGGAGTAACCGCCATCTCGACACCGAAGGTATGCACCCCGGTCTTGCTCACGATCTCGAGCGGGGCAAGCTCAACGGCCGACAGACCGCCGGGAGAGCCGAGCAGGGCAGAAGCGAGCGCGAAAACGAGGACGAGCGCGCATTGCACCCAGTGGCGCATGGACAAGTCTCCCTGCAGCGGCGGCAACTTGGCGTCGAGGGCAGCCTGGCGCCGAGATAGGACGGTCTGCGCCGGCATGCAATTGCGGCTCAATACCTCGGTGATACCTGGGCCTAATACCTCGGCCTCCCCGGTATCAACCTGCCCCTTCCGGGAAGCTGCGAAGAGCCTGCCGTGCGGTGGGAAGCGCGGCATCCAATCCACAGCGCGCGATCGTGGTTCCGGGCCGACCGGGAGCGCCCGCAGCGGGGCAACCGCGGCGCAGACCAGTGATCCGCTTTGCCGGACGGTAACTTTTCGTGATCAGTGCGAGGAAGGGCCCATGGGGGCGCCCTCGGCACGCACCTCGGCGGCCATCAGGCCCTTGGGGCCGGGGCCATAACGCACCAGCAGGAACTGGCCCGGTCGCAACTCTGCGATGCCAAATCGCCGTAACGTCTCCATGTGCACGAAAATATCCGGGGTTCCTTCCCCGCGCGTGAGAAAACCGAAGCCGCGCAGCCGATTGAACCACTTGACCTGTGCCCGCTCGAGACCGCTGACCGCCGTAACCGTGACGTGCGTGCGCGGCGGAGGCATCTGCGCCGGATGGATCGCGGTGGATTCATCCATGGAGATGATGCGGAAAGCCTGCAGCCCGCGCGGGCGCTGCAGTACCTCGACAAGCACGCGCGCGCCCTCATAGGCCACCTGGTAGCCGTCCCGCCGCAGGCATGTCACGTGCAGCAGAATATCCGCCATCCCGTTGTCCGGAATGATGAAGCCATAACCTTTGGAGACATCGAACCACTTGATGACGCCGCTGAGCTCGATCACGCTCGCGGCTTCGTCGCCGATTTCGCCCCCGAACCCGTGCTCCAGCCCCACACTGGCGCCCGGCCCCTTCGGTCCCACTCCGTCCGACGTCATGACGCCCCAAACGCCGCCGCTTAGCCCTGGCGCCTCTTGCGTGCGCTGCGAATCAATGCTGCTGCGAAGATATCACCGAGTGGCGGGGGGGAAAGTCAAAAATGCATTCATGCACGCAAATAGGTGGAAGCCTGTGTACATCTTGCTCGATCGTCCTGGATTCAATGGGTGATGAACGGCGACAACACGGTTCCGATGTCGTCGCGCACGACCAGATCGGCGGTATCGTCGAAATCCGTCGGCTCGCGATTG
Source organism: Xanthobacteraceae bacterium (assembly GCA_036557665.1). Classification (GTDB taxonomy): domain Bacteria; phylum Pseudomonadota; class Alphaproteobacteria; order Rhizobiales; family Xanthobacteraceae; genus VAZQ01. The sequence continues at coordinate 17,078 of DATBHG010000032.1, forward strand.
ATGATCGCGAGCCGAGCGCCATTGCGTTTGGCCATCAAGGGAAATCCGGCGGCCGGCCATACGACCAGCGAGGAGCCGATTGCCAGGAAGAGATCGCAGCCGAGCGTGAGCTCCTCGGCGCGGCGCATCTCGCGCTCCGGCATCGGTTGCCCGAAAGAGATGGTCGCGGTCTTGATATGTCCGCCGCAATCGGGGCAATCGGGCGCCCGCTCGCTTGCCTCGGAGAAGCGCAGGCGTACCCACGCCAGCTCGTAGCGTTTGTCGCAACCGAGGCAGAGGGCGTAGCTGGTGTTGCCGTGCAGCTCGATGACATGCTCGGCCAGAATCCCGGACCCTTGATGCAGGTTGTCGATATTCTGGGTGATCACGGCCGGAACCTTACCGGCACGATAGAGACTCGCCACTGCGAGATGGCCGCGGCCCGGCCGGGCCGCCGAGAGCTGTGCGTCCATTGCGAACCGGCGCCGCCAGGATTCGTCGCGCATCTCCTGCTGCGCCAGGAACTCGTCGAAGGGAATGGGCCTGTTCTTGGTCCACAGCCCGCCGGGGGAGCGAAAGTCGGGAATGCCGCATTCGGTCGAGATGCCGGCTCCGGTGAACGGGGCTATGACACGCGCCCCTTCCACCAGGCTCTGCAGCTCGTCAATCGCAGTCTCTATATCCGGAGCGATCATGTATGCTGATCTTTACGCTTTTCGGCCGGGTGATGTCAGGAGGTCACACAATGCGATATCTGCATACCATGCTGCGCGTACGCAACCTCGATGCAGCGTTGGATTTCTACTGCAACAAGCTGGGGCTCAAGGAGGCGCGCCGGCGTGTCGACGAGAAGAACCGGTATACCCTGGTGTTTCTGACCGCGCCTGACGATGAGGGGCGTGTCGAGGCGAGCAAGGCGACCGGACGCGAGGCTCCGCTGGTCGAGCTCACATACAATTGGGACAGCGAAGATTACGGCGAAGCGCGCCATTTCGGCCACCTGGCCTACGAAGTGGACGACATCTACGCTGTTTGCGACAAGCTGATGCGTTCGGGGATCACCATCAACCGCCCTCCCCGCGATGGCACCATGGCGTTCGTGCGCTCGCCCGACAAGCACTCCATCGAGCTCCTGCAGAAGGGCGCACCGCTTGCGCCAAAGGAGCCATGGGTGTCGATGCCGAATGCGGGCAAGTGGTAATCAGCGGGACGCGCGCACGCATGGGCGACGACCCCAGTGAGCCCGGCGCCTCTACAGCGGGCTGCCGTTATCGCGGCTGCGCATGACGGCGCTGACAGTGGGCGAGCCGATCGGCTGTGACTGCCGCTTCCTTGCCGCACCAGCCCGACGCCTCTATATGTCCGCGCTCCCGGTCCCCTTCGTCTAGCGGCCTAGGACATCACCCTTTCACGGTGAAGACACGGGTTCGATTCCCGTAGGGGACGCCAATTCGGTACAAAACTGGTAACGCCAAAACCCGCCGTTTTCGCCCCTGAAGCGGCGACGAGGGTGCGAAGAAGTACGCTTTTCGATCCCATGATGCGAACTTCCTTCGCGTCGACTTCGACGCGCTGGGCAAGCGCGCGAAGGTGATCGCGACGGTAGCCGCCGCCCTCCGTTGGCATGCTCTTGCGGGCCTGCCTGGCGAATGATTTTAGATTCTGCGGTGCCTTGAGCTCGGCAATTCGGTCCTTCAGCATCGGGTCGGTGAGATCGGCGATGCCGTTCTTGCGTCGTAGAGCCGCTTGAGTTTGGCGTCTGCTTCGCTGGCTCTCTTGCCAATTCGGCGATGTGCACTGTTCTGCGCTCCGCATGTTCCTCGCGGCGCTCGAGCACCGACGACAGGATTTGCTCGAGGCACTTGGGTTGCAGCAGGCGCTGCTCGACGTTATCGGCCACAACGCGGTCGAGCAATATCCATCGGCACGGTGCGACCCGGGCAACCGGATGGAGAGGTCGTTGTCCGCCTGCCGGCCGGTCAAGACCCGGAGTAAAGCGCGGCACGAACCGGAGCGGTCATGGTGATCTCCCCTCAGTGGCGCGTCGAAAACAGCTCGTCGAAGAGGTCGCCGAGCCAGGCTTCGAACACCTCGATCTCGGCCTCAGTCACCGGCACATCCTCGGGCCAATCGTCGGTCACGGTCCAGCTGGTCGGGTCGTCCGGCATCAGTCGACGCGGGCGACGTGCGCGCCGATGTGCATAGTCGTACACATCGAATGGCTCGTCGCCTGTGCGGTCGTGGGCTCTGGATCTGCGCGGGCGCGTCCTGCACGAACTGTCGCACGGGACTTCCGCCAAAAGAATGGCCGATATGCGCGCGGTGCTACGCCAGGACCTACACGGCGGTCGCAACGGAAAGCCATGTGAGCTTCGGCGTAAGCGCGTGACATCTGCCACGAGGTGCGCGAATTGGCGCTGGCTCAAAGGGTTGGACGAATCGGCAGGCTGTCGCGTTATTTCGCACCTCGTGTGAAGTGCTGGATGCGTCCGCGTTCCTCAGCCATCCGACCGCGCCGCACCTCGCGGCCTTTTATCCATGTGGCGGTCGGGGTGCCGCGCCTCGCCGTTCCTGCGCGACCCTTCGCCAGACTGCGATCAGACAAAAACCCAGACTGCGATCAGACAAAAGCTTAGATCCAGCGTCTTGGCAGCGGGTTGCGTGTAGATGCATTGCAGCCGGCATGCCGGCTCTTTGGCCCGGCCGCACGTGTATCATGTGTCGCCGGATCGACCGAAGGTCGGACGCGTGAGTTGCGGCCGTTGTGCCTGTTGTTTGCGGACCGGGCTCAGGAAGGTGACAAACGGACGACTCTCGGTCTGACGTTGTAATGTCCGGTATTGTGCAGGTTTTCGGACGCCGGTCAGCCGAGCGCGTGGTTAGATCTCGTTGCCGGCGTCCGAAAACCTGCACACAAGCGGTCATTAGCTGCCTTGCCATCGGGCGAAATAGGAATGGCTTTCCTTCTCGCAGAAGAGGGCGGCCGAAGCCGTCCCCTCTTCAAAGTCCCTTTCGCTTGCCTGGCGCGATCAACCGCCTCCACCGCCAATATGCAGATTATCGATCTGATCTTTCAACAAGGGGACAGGATCGTTCGGGTGCTGCAAATCTGGGACAAGATCAGTCGAGGCGCCGCCTACATAGCGCGTGATATTCGGATACTTTATGAGTGATTTGTCGAAGTCGATGATGGCTGGATAGATAAGCGATAGGACCCAGCCATTGTCCTCACCCGAGTATTTCCCAGGCGATGACGTGAGAACCCGCGCCGGTGCCGCCCCGTTGAATATCATGTCGTATTTCTCGTAGGGGTCCATAGTCAGGTTGTAGAGGGCGCCGATAGACCCAAGATTCGCTGTGGCACCAAGCCAGGAGTCCTTCGCCGTGAGGAGATATTTCCAGGCGATATGCACCCAAGGCTCCTTGGGGTCTCCTCCGATGTCAGCGCGTGCTCCCTCAAAGATCTCGCCGTCAATATAGATCCACGACGTCCGCGCTGAATGCGGCGCTTGGCCGAGAATGTAGGCGCTGTTGTCGATGCTGTCGAAATAGATCGGCTTGCCATCGTTACCAACCCAATCGTGTGGAGGGGGCGTCAAGCCGACCATCGTGGCGAGCGTTGCCCAGCAGTCGATATGCGACATCATCTCGTCATAACGGGCGCCGGCTTGGATATGACCCGGCCACCACATTAGGCCCGGTACTCGCCAGCCGCCTTCGAAAGGCGAGCCTTTTTCACCGCGGAACGGCGTCGTCCCAGCATCGGGGTACGCGTCTAGCCACGCGCCGTTATCGGCGGTCAGGATGACAATCGTGTTGGGCGCGTTAGCGCGGATTGCATCCATGATCCGTCCGACATCAGCGTCCATCTCCATCAGCGAATCGGAATAGTCGCCAAGATGAGACCGGCCGCGAAACGCGGGCGCCGCATTGGTCGGGTTGTGCATCTTGATGAAGTTGATATCCATGAAGAACGGCTTGGTGCCGTTTGCATGCTGCTGGATGTACTGGATCGCAGAATCAGTCTGCCTGATATCAAATTCAGCCAGACTATCGTAAGTGATTGTGCCGACCATTCTGGCTGGCTGCCCAGCGGTCCCTTCCCATTCGCCGAGATTGACGATGTCGTCATACATTTTGTTGAATTGCGGGTTATATGACGGAAACCAGGGATGGAACCATTTGCTGGTATCATTGTAGGAATAAACACCCGCATAGTAAGCGGCAAAATGCTTCATCTCGTCGAAGCCGTGCTCAGTAGGATAGGCGTCGGGCTTGTCACCTAGATGCCACTTACCGGAGAAGTAGGTCGTATATCCGTTCTTCTGAAAGAACTCAGCGATCGTCGGTGTTTCTTTCCGCAGGCGGTTTTCGTCACCTGGGGCCACTACGATCGACAGCGCTGAGCGGATCGGAATGCGCCCAGTTATGAACGAGGCACGGCCTGCCGTACAGCTAGCTTGACCGTACCAATCTGTGAAGACGACTCCTTCCCTAGCGATCCGATCGATATTTGGCGTCGGATGGCCGAGAGCCGCGCCGCCTCCCGAATAAGCACCAAAATCGCCCCAACCAGTATCGTCAGTCATCAGCATGACGATGTTGGGCTTCTTCTGCTGCTGCGTCTGTTGCTGCGGTCGCTGTTGTTGCTGCTGCGCGGATGCCGTACCCGCCGCCGTGACGGTAGCAAAGAATGTCAGCACCGCGAGCCAGATCATTTTAGTCATACTCATGGTTGCTCCCACAATCTCGAGTGAATTGCTGAGACGCCAACATTCTGCGTCCAATTGAGTACCGGGCGCTAGTATGGCTCACGAAGCCGTGAACCATGAAATTCGGAAATCTATGCCGCGTTTACGAGCCTCCGACGGGGTTCATCAATCTGTAGACCTAAAGTGATCCATTGGTCACAGACAGGAAAAATCGGCGTGTGTCGCCGTACGGCATCGGTTTTGCCCCACGCGAGCCATTATTTTTATGGCGGCTATGCACGTCCGGGGGCAAAACATGTCGCGTTCGCGTTTCCAGCAGATCCTCACCGTTCTTGGCATGCTCATCACCGCGCCGACGCTTGCTGCGGCCGACGAAGGCGGCGTCAGCTTCTGGCTCCCTGGTTTGTTCGGCAGCCTTGCAGCGGTGCCGCAGCAGCCAGGCTTCTCGCTTTCCAGCGGTATTGTGGATAATAGCGGACGAGAGCGCGGACATGGCAATATCGACGCGAATGACCCCAACCGGACAAACGCGGGTCGCTTTTGCTGCGGTGCACGGCCCTGACCTGCTATACTCAATCTGTGATCCTTGGCGTGGGGCAAGTCGATGAAACGACGCGCATTCATCACGCTTGTAGGCGGCACGGCAGCCGCGTGGCCGCTTGTGTCGCGCGGACAGCAGCTGTCGAGACCCGTGATTGGGTTTGTCAATGCCGCTTCTCCCCAGGGTTACGCACGACCCTTGTCCGCCTTCCTCAAAGGTCTGGGCGAAGCTGGTTATGTCGAAGGCCAAAACGTGGTCATTGAATATCGTTGGGCGGAAGGTCAATATGATCGATTGCCGTCATTTGTCGCCGATTTGGTCGAGCGCAAGGTGGATGTGCTCGCCGCGACCAGTACGCCTGCTGCGATTGCTGCAAGAGCGGCGACGACCACTATACCCATTGTCTTCACGACTAGCGGTGATCCGGTGCGGCTCGGCTTTGTCGCCAGCCTTAGCCGGCCGGGCGGCAATATCACGGGTGCCTCGCAGTTGAACGTGGAGGTTGCGCCAAAGCGGTTGGAGCTGATCCACGAGGTGATTCCCAGCGCCACCAATATCGGTTTGCTCCTCAACCCGACGGACCCTCTTGCCGAGCCGGTATCGGCAGAACTGAGTGCAGCAGCGACCGGCCTCGGACTCAAGCTTCATGTCTTGCACGCCAAGAGCGAACAGGATTTCAGTGCACTTTTCGAGAACTTGGCCCGCCGGAGGGCCGAGGCACTGGTCATCGGAACTGACGTGTTCTTCAACAGCCACAGCGAAGAGCTCGCCGGGCTGACCCTACGTCACCACCTACCTGCGATCTATCAGTACCGCGAATTCACCGGCGGCGGCGGACTTATGAGTTTCGGTGGTTCGATTGCCGAGTCGTACCGTCTGGCCGGCGTCTATACCGGCCGCATACTCAAAGGTGAAAAGCCGGCGAACCTGCCGGTTCAACAGGTCACGAAAGTCGAATTGGTCATTAATCTCAAAACCGCCAGAGCGCTTGATATTACGTTCCCAATCTCGATGCTCGGTCGCGCCGACGAGGTAATTGAATAAGACGATTTTTTGCTGCGATGCGTTACTCCGCAATTGTGCAGGTTAGCACTGAACAGCGGTCGCTTGGATGCAGCTTTACGCCCGCTATGGGAGGTGCTCCGGACCTACTGGAAGTCGGTGGAATGCATGGGATCGTCGCGAATGACCCCGAGCGGCGGTAAGCCGGATCGAAATCTCGCAGTGCAGCGAGGCCCTGACTTGATACTGACAAGTGCGGTATGCTGCCGGTCCCCTAACTGGGGCAGCAGATGCATTTCCATCGAGTAAAGCGCCGCGAGCTTATCACGCTGCTCGGCGGCGCAGCGGCGTGGCCGGTCGCGGTACGCGCGCAACAACAGACGACGCCGGTGGTCGGATTTCTCAACAGTACATCGCCAGGACCATGGACACGTTTCGTTGACGCATTTCGCGGTGGCCTCAAGTCACAGGGTTTTGCCGAGGGTCAGAATGTCGCCATCGAATTCCGCTGGGCGGAAGGGCGGTACGATCGCCTGCCCGCGCTCGCCGCCGATCTGGTGGCGCGGCAAGTGGCGGTGCTCGTGGCGACCGGGGGCACTATGACAACTCTCGCCGCCAAGGCTGCCACGACGAAAATTCCCATTGTCTTCACCATCGGTGGGGATCCGGTTGAACTGGGCATTGTTGAGAGTCTCAACCGCCCCGGCGGCAACATCACCGGCGTGAATATCTTCACCTCTGAAATGAACGCAAAGCGGCTGGGCCTCCTCCACGAGATGGTCCCGACCGCTTCGTTGATCGCAGCGCTAATCAATTCGAAGAACCCGACTGCTCAGACTTTCTTAAAGGAGCTCCCCGAGGCTGCCAGCTCTGTTGCTCAACGGATCCACATCTTAACCGCTACAACCGAACGGGAACTCGATGCCGCGTTCAAGAGTATGACCGATTTGGGGGCCGGTGCGCTCCTAGTTGCCGCCGATCCTTTCTTCAATAGCCGGCGCGCGTACATCGTCGCACTGGCGGCACGGCATGGCATGCCTGCAATGTACGAACAGCGGGAATTCGCGCTGGCAGGCGGATTAATGAGCTACGGTACCAACCTTTCCCATGGCTATCGTCAAGCCGGCATCTATGTCGGCCGTATTCTCAAAGGCGAGAAGCCCGCGGACCTGCCCGTCGTCCAGTCAACCGAATTCGAGTTCGTGATTAATCTGAATGCCGCAAAGGCGCTCGGACTTGAGGTGCCGCCCGGCCTCTCCGCGCGCGCAGACGAGGTGATCGAGTAGCCACAACTTTTTTCACGCAGGCTGCTGCACCTGCTCAGCTCTCCTCATGGCACATCGCGTCGATCCCGGAAATGCTCGGCAGGGCCACCATCGAAGGGTAACCCGACCATCCTGTGGTATTGGGAAGCCCACTCTAGGGCGTGGTGCAAGATCGCAGGCCGGCGCAGATTTACGGATTGGACCGCGTGGCGGGCCGCGGCATCATAGGGGCACGGCGAAAGAGTAGTGCCATCTTCCCGCACGCCATACCGCCAAGAAGGGAGGACCTACAACGCATGGTGTTGCCCCGAGGTTGAGAAAGGGCTCAGACTGCTTGGTCGCTCGTAGCTGATCAAGGAGTTGTCGTTGACAGTGGAACAATCATCGGCCGGAAAGGTTCTCGGGTAGTCAAAGGAGACTGCCCGTGCCTACCTCTCTGCAATACCCGCTTGAACGGCAGCGTGACCTGCAGCGCCGCTGGAACCGACTGCTTCAGCGAGCGGCCGCACCCAGGGGCCACTCGCATCTGAGACCTTCGCCGCAGCTATCAGGATCTGGTAGTGCAATGCGCAGCAGGGCACGTCAGGCCTCGGGCACCGCGAGAGCTACGGGTTAGTCCTCACCAGCACTTCGCACGTCGGACCCGCGCGCATGAATGATCAGCTCACGAAAAAGCTGTATAGCCGCTCCGAATCGCCGCTTTGCCACGCCAGCAGCCCGATAGGTCTCCGAGTCGTTCAACTCGGCGCATGCATCCGTGATTAGGGGTACCTTTCGGCCGCTGAAGTGTCCCACCAGCTACGAGTGCCGCTGCAGCACTCTGCGTGCATACAGAGAAACCGTGAACGCGGCATCATCATCCTTGCCCTGAGGATGCTCGACGCGGCTGATCTCCTCCCAGGCCGCTTCGTCGATGCTTGGGAAGCTGGTGTCGCCCTGCGGCTCCAGCTTGACCCGCGTGATCAACAGCCGGTCCGCAAGGTCCAAGGTGTCGCGGAAGATGTCGGCGCCGCCGATCACGGCGATCTCGTCGGCGCCACGCCGGAGCGCGTCGCCGCGCGCGATAGCAAGGGCGGTCTCGATGCTCAGCGCTACAACGACGCCAGCGGCTGAGAATGAAGGCGTGCGGCTCACGACGATGTTCGTTCTGCCGGGAAGCGGCTTGCCTATCGAGAGATAGGTCTTTCTTCCCATGACCACGGGCTTGCCGATCGTGGCGCTGCGGAAATGAGCAAGGTCGGACCGCAGCCGCCAGGGCAATCGGCCGCCTCGCCCGATGACCCCGTTGGCGGCAACAGCTGCGACGAGAACGATCCTGGGCATCTTCATGCCGATCGGCCCGGCCGCCCAGGGTCAGCGAGCGGGTCGCGTTCCGCATTGAGATCGATCAAAGATCTCAGGGCGAGAGATCCAGCGGAGCGGCGCATGATCGTCACGCTGCCGCCACCGCGCTCAGCAGATGCTCGACCTCGGCCCGCGTGGGCGAGCCGACGATGCCGCCGAAACGGGTGCATTTGAGCGCGGCGGCAGCGCTCGCGAACCGCATCGCCTCGGATTCCGGCCGCCCCTCCGCCAGCGCCAGCGCAAAGCCGGCGTGGAAGACATCGCCTGCGGCGAGCGTGTCAGCCGCTTTTATCTTGAAGGCCGGCTGATGCAGGACCAGGGCCTGTTCGCCCGGTTGGCGCCAATAGGCGCCGTTGTCGCCATCGGTGACGGCAGCAAAGCCGGGACAGTGCCTGGCCGCAGCGGTGAGAGCTCGGGCCGGATCGTCGATCCCTGTCGCTGCGCGCAAAGCTTCTGCCGAGAAGATCGGATGCGAGGCGAGGCCGAGCAGCGGATCGCTCAGCTCCACCGGCTTGTCCACATCGAGCACGACCGGCAAGTCCCGGGCTCGCGCCGCCGCGCACACCGGAGTAACGAAGACGGGAAAGTGACTGTCGACAAGCACCAGATCGGCGCCGCGCAGCAGACGCTCGGGATCGGCCGGCTTCGTCGATCCGAGCCCGGGCGATCGGCGGGTTGTAAGAAGCCGCTCGCCTGCCGCATCGACAAAAATGCCAGACACGGAAGTATCGGCCCCGGGAACGCGCGCGACGCCGCACATGTCGACACCCTCACGATCCAGGCCATCGAGAATGCGCGCGCTGTGCTCATCATCCCCGAGCGGACCGGCAAAGCGCGCCCGCCCGCCAAGGCGCGCGATTGCGATGGCGGCGTTCGCGGCGCAGCCGCCGCCGGTGATGGCAAAGTCGATCATGGGAGACTTGGCGCTCGCAGTCGGAAAGCGCTCGACGCGAAACACAAAATCGAGAACCGCGATCCCGGCGCAGAGCACGAGCGCGCGCGCTCCGCTGCCCGCACTGCCTGATGTGTCGACCGCATTCACGGCAGGGCCGCTCTGGCGGCAGGTCTGCAGGAGGCCGTTTGCAAGCCAACCACCTCAGTGCGCAAACGGTGGAGATTCGGAGGCAGCGGGAGTTGCGAGCTCATCGAGAATTTGTCGTACAAATGCCAGAAGATCGCCCCCGGTGAACAGATACGCGGGGACGTCGGCGCGGCGCGCCGCTTCCATATCGCTGTCCTTGTCGCCGACGGAGAAGCTTCCCTCCTTGCGCACCGGCAAATCGCGCATGGCGCGCAGGAGCATGCCCGGACCGGGCTTGCGGCTGCTGCACACACGGGAATAATGCGCCACTGTGCCCTGCGGATGGTGCGGACAGTAGTAGAACGCGTCGATGTGAGCGCCGTGGCGGGACAGATCATCGTTCATCCAGGCATGCAGCGCCTCGACTGCGGCCTCGTCATAAAACCCGCGCGCCACGCCGGACTGATTGGTGGCGACGATAACCAGGTAGCCGGCAATGTTCAGCGTTTTGACGGCGTCTATCGCGCCCTCGACCCAGCAGAAATCCTGCGGTCGGTGAAGGTAGGCAATGTCCACATTGAGCACGCCGTCGCGGTCCAGGAATGCCGCGGGCCGCGGGCGGCCGGCCGGGAAAGTCATTGCAGCTCTGCTATTGCGCCTTTCCTCTAAAAGTGAATTGGTAGCGCGATGAGCGAGTATAAGCGAGATCCGAGCCGGTCGACCGCATCTCGCTGACCTTCATGCGCGCGCTATGTGCCGGCCCCGCTCGAACAGGCATCGATCAGGCGAAAGAGCCTTGCTCCGCTCAGCTGCCTGTCGGCAGCGTCCTAGCTCCCTCGGGCTCGCCCCGATGGGGTATCCGGAGTTCCCGAATTTTTCCAGCCGTTCTGTTGCGCCAGCATTTTCCTGAGATAGGCGACGTTGGCCGCGGCCTCGTCGGATGGCAAGTCCGCCTGGGCGATGCTTTCCGCTTCGGCGAATCTGCCTTGCAGACCGACGACGAGCGCCAGATTTTGCCGCACGCGGGGATCGACCCGAGGCTGCGCCGCCGCTCGCCGCAAGGTCGCTTCCGCTCGCACCAGATCCTTGGAGAGCGCATAGGAGAGCCCGAGATTTGACAACACCGACGGCTCGTCCGGCACGATCCGCAGAGCCGTGGCATAATAGCGTTGGGCTTCCTCATGCCGGCCCATCTGGTCGAGCACCGCCCCCTGCACGGAAAGGATGCGCCAGTCAGGCTGATCGGGCAAGTGAGCCCGGTTGAGGACTTCGAGCGCCTGCTTGTAGTTGCCGACGTCGGCAAGCGCTCGGCCGTACGCACCGAGCACCGCCATGTTCTTGGGGTTGTGCAGCGAAGCCTGCTCGAGAACCGCCACCGCCTGCGCGCGCTGGCCGTTGCCGCGCAAGGCCTGCGCATAGTTGATGGCAGCCTCCGGATCGCTGGGATTGGCATGATAGCGGTCGCCCCAGGCATCCGCCGAGCGGCGCCAATCCGCGTCCCCCGCCGGAGCAGACGCCATCGCGAACGAGCCCATGGTCTCGGTGGGGGAAGTGGTCTGGCAGGCCGTCACGGTGATCGAAAGCACGGCGGCAAGTGCGGCCGAGGCGAACCGCCGTATCAGCTCGGCTGGCTTGGCATAGCTTGAGACAGTCATTCCCGGCCTCGTGGGGCCCCCACCAGGCTCGGCAATAAACCGTTAACCTTAACAGGCAGTTAATGTGTCGAAGGAATGTTAAGGCGGCCAGTGCTTTGGTCCTTCGGATCGGTCTTCATTCGCCCATGGAGGGCATGCTAGCTCCCGCCTTCAGGAAAGATCGAGAATGCACCGGACGTTTCTGGCCCGCGGAGAGACTGCATCGACAATCCCCGTCTGGTTCGTTAACGCCGGCAATTGGCGGGAGCATCGGGAGAGCCTCGACGCGCCCGCCCGGGCATTTGCAGATGCCACCGCCTTCGAGCCGACCCCCGGCCGCCATCTTGTTGTCCCTTCAGCGGGAGGCGCGATCGACCGCGTGCTGTTCGCCATCGAGGAGGTTGCGGATTGCAACAAGGATTTGTTTCGGCCCGGTGTCCTCGTCGATCTGTTGCCGTCGGGCGCCTACCGATTCGCAAATGCGCCGCACGACTCGCGGCTCGCCGCGCTCGCCTTTGCGCTCGGCTCCTACCGATTCACGCGCTATCGCCAGCAGGCGGAGAAGGATCTGCGCCTGGAGTTGCCGGGCAACGTCGATGGAGAAGACCTCAGCCGTATCGTCGAGGGCGTGTTTCTGGCGCGCGACCTCATCAATACGCCCGCCAACGACATGGGCCCGCCGGAGCTGGAAGAGGCGGCGCGAGCGTTCGCCGAGGGTCACGGCGCTGCGGTTCGCACCGTCAGCGGCGATGATCTGATTGCCCAGAACTTCCCGCTCATTCACGCGGTCGGCCGCGCGGCGGCTCGCGCGCCGCGGCTGATCGATCTCAGCTGGGGCAATCCGGCGCATCCCCGGATCACGTTGATCGGCAAGGGCGTGTGCTTCGATACCGGCGGCCTCGATATCAAGCCCGAAAGCGGCATGCTCAACATGAAGAAGGATATGGGCGGGGCGGCCGCAATGCTGGGCCTCGCCCATATGCTGATGGACCGCGGCGCCAAGGTCAGGCTGCGCGTGCTCATTCCCGCCGTCGAGAACGCGATCTCCGGCTCCGCATTCCGGCCGCGCGACATCTACCGCTCGCGCGCGGGGCTTACAGTGGAAATCGGCAACACCGATGCGGAGGGGCGCCTCATTCTCGCTGATGCGCTTGCGCTCGCCGACGAGGACGAGCCCGAGCTTGTCGCGGATTTGGCCACGCTGACCGGCGCTGCCCGTGTTGCGCTCGGCACCGAGCTGCCGCCGTTCTATACGGATGACGATGAGCTTGCTGTCTCGCTCGCGCGTTGCGCGGCGAACGAGAACGACCCATTGTGGCGGATGCCGCTATGGCGTCCCTACGCGCAATTGCTCGATTCCAAGACGGCCGACATCAACAATGTCTCCTCGGTGAATTTCGGGGGCTCCATTACCGCGGCCCTGTTCCTGCGCCGGTTCGTGTCGCGCGCCAAAGCATGGCTCCACTGCGACGTCTATGCCTGGAATCAAAGCACCCGGCCCGGCCGCCCCGAAGGCGGCGAGTGCCAGGCCGCCCGCGCACTCTATGCGCTCATCGCAGAGCGGTATGGCTGATACTCCTCCCATGACCTTTGATCCGCGGCTCACACCGGCACGGGGAGACGTCGCAGCAAAGCGGCTCGCCGGCGAGGTCGATGCGAAGCGCTTCGTCGAAGGCCGGGTCCATGAGGTTGCCGAGGCGCACGCGCCCGTGCGCCGGGCGCCCTCCCATGACGCATTGCTCGATACCGAAGCGCTCCAGGGCGAGCGTGTCACCGTCTACGACCGGGACGAGGAGGGCTGGGCCTGGGGACAGCTCGAAGCCGACGGCTATGTGGGCTTCCTGCCCGCAAACGCGTTGCGTCTGCCGGGCGCGCCGATGACACACAAGGTATCGGCGTTGCGCACGCTTATTTTCCCCGGCCCATCCACGAAGCTGGCGCCTATCCAATCCCTTCCGTTGGGCGCGCAGCTTGCGGTGGCGCGCATCGAGCCGCCGTTCGCGATCACCGTGTCAGGCGGCTACGCTCCCGCGCGGCATCTTGCACCCGTTGACGCAACCGAGCCGGACTTTGTCGCAGTCGCCGAGCGCTTCCTCGGCGCGCCGTACCTGTGGGGCGGCAAGACCAATTTCGGTGTGGACTGTTCCGGGCTCCTTCAACTGGCGCTCGCCGCGTGCGGCATCCCCTGCCCTCGCGATAGCGACCTGCAGGAGGAAACCATCGGGGAGCCGATCGCGCCGGAGTGCATCGGCTCCGGCCGGCTGCGGCGAGGCGACCTGTTGTTCTGGCAGGGGCACGTGGCGGTTGCACGCGATGAGACCACCCTCATCCATGCCAACGCCTACCACATGGCTGTCGCGATCGAGCCAATCAGCGAAGCCGTAGCGCGCACGCGTGCCGACGGCAGCGGGATCACGAGCGTGCGTCGGCTGTCTCCTCGATCAGCCCCAGCCTGATCAGCCGCGAGGTTATGGCGCCCCGCTTGCGCTGATGCGTGATCGCAATATCGGCAATGGCCACGCCCTGGCGGAAGGTTGCCACCAACTGACTGTCCTCCTCGGAACTCCACGCCTGACCATGCCGCGCGGGCAGTCCGTCCTTCCTGTGCGCGGGTGCTTGCTTCTCCTTCCCCTGGGCTGACACGCGAGCCCTCAATCGCTGGCGCTCCCGGCTGGACAGCAGCGGCAGACGCTCCTCCGCTGCGTCCGCACGCGGGCCGGTCCATATGCAATTGCGTCGTTCCGGCCCCGCAAGCTCGCGCAGGAATCGCGACGGGCCGGAAGCCTGGCCGAAACGCAAACTGGCGTAGGTGAGGCCGAGAATGCGCTTGGCGCGCGTCACACCAACGTAGGCAACCCGGCGTTCCTCCTCCAGATCCTCGTTGCTGGCGTGCGGCAGTACACCTTCCTCCATGCCGACCATGAGCACGGCCTCCCATTCGAGGCCTTTGGCTGAATGGATGGTCGACAAGACAACGGCATGTTCCGGCGGATCGCGCAGCGTCGCCGACTGCTCCAGGATTTTTGTTTCGAGCTCGCGCAAGGAGCTGCACGACGATGCCACCGCGATCACCGCCTCGACGATGCTGGCCCACTCTGCCCGGGTGCGGTCCGAGGCCTGCCCCGGCACGGCCGAGACTACGACGTCGCGCACCATCTGGCATGCGGTCGCGAACGAGAGCTTCTTGCCGCGCCGGGTTTCATCGAGCCTGCGCCGGACGATCTGCGCGCGCCGGCTGCTGCCCATGCGACTCATCGCGTCCACGGACTCTCCTTCGCGGAGGTAATACAGAGACCCTACCACCAGCCTTGCTGCAACCCCCTGCCAGAGATCGCCGGCACCGCGCACTTCATACGGAATCTCGAGTTGCTGCAGCGCGGGCTGAAGGGCCAACCCGACGGAGCCCACCCGGTAAAGAACGGCTAGCTGCTCCGGCCGATATTGCTCCAGGAGTTGAGCAACTGCCTTCGCCACCTGCCGTGCCTCGATCTCGGGACTTGCATAACCGCGAATGACGATCTCGCCCGGCTCTGTCGTGGTCGCGTGATAATCTTTGTGACGGCGCGCACGAGTGTGAACGATCAGACGCTTGGCAGCCTCGACGATGCCGGGCGCCGAGCGGTAGTTGCGATCGAGGATGTGCACCTGCGCGGAGCGGTACTTCTGCGGGAAGTCGAGTATGAAGCGCACGTCCGCGGCGCGGAATGCATAGAGCGTCTGGTCATCGTCCCCTACCGCCCAGAGCGCAACGCCGGCGCGCACGAAACGATCGATCAGCTCGACTTGTCCGGGGTTGACGTCCTGAAACTCGTCGACGAGCAGATGCGCGTAGGCGCCGGTGAGGAGAGCTCCATAGCCCGGGTGGTCGTCGATTGCCCTGACCAGGAGAGGGACCATGTCGGCGAAGTCGATTGCGCCGGCAGTTTGAAGCGCGTCCTCGTACACGCGGAAAAATGCAACGGCGCTGGCGAGGACCTCGTCACCGGGGTCTATCTCGGCAGCGAAGCGCTCCGCGCTCAGGAGCCTTTCTTTCGCGCCCATGATGATGTCCAGAATGTCCGTCTCCTCATTCCACCACATCTTGCGCGAGTTGAAGACGTGCCGCTGCTGCGGCGCATCCCAGAGCTGAAAGTGTTCCGGGAGGCCGGCGAGCTGCGGATTTCTTCGCAACTGCCGAAATGCAAACCCATGAAAAGTCGCGACCGTGAGGTCGCTCGTGGAAGCGAGATCGAGCGCCTGGCCGATCCGGCCCTTCATCTCGTCGGCTGCCTTTTTCGTGAACGTCAACGCCAGAATGCGCTTGCGATCTACGCCTTGCCGCATGAGGTGAACGAAGCGGCCGGTGAGCGTCGTGGTCTTGCCGGACCCGGGCCCGGCCAGAACCAGCTGATGGGCGCCGGTCGCGGTGGCTGCGGCCTTCTGGGCCGCATCGAGCGAATCCGCCGTCATGCCCCCGCCACGATGTCGGCGAGCCGGTTGCGATTGAGCGCAAGCCATTGCAGCGCAATGATGAGAGGGCCGCTATGCATGGCTCGTTGCGCCAAGGCCGCAAGCGCGGTGTCGATCGACACCCGCATCAGAGAGATGACCTCGTGCTCGGCTGCCATTCCGCCCCGCTCCGCGATCGTGGAAGAATCCACGATGCCGAGAAACAGCGTTATCTGCTCCTCCAACATGCCGGGGGATGGGAAATAGGTGAGCAGCTCGATCAGCGGCTCTGGGACAAGGCCGATCTCCTCCCGGCATTCCCGTCGCGCGGCTTGAGCCGCGCTCTCCTGCGCGTCGACGTGGCCCGCAACGATTTCAATGAGATTGCCTTTTCCGCTCGCAAGCTGTGCCGCCAAGCGAAACTGCCGCAACAGAACGAGCTGCTCGCTGGCGAGGTCGAGCGGCAGCACCGCGACCGACCACCCCGCGCGCAGGACGTCCCGCGTCTGAGCCGGTTGCGGCTCGCTGCCTGAGACGAACGAAATTCGCTCATACCGGCGAAAACCCGTTCCGATAAGCTTGCCGGCAGTGAGCTCGCCGCAACAGGACGTATCTGCGATTTTCGCCTGGTCGGCAGGGGCCGTCACTCGCGAGCTCACTGCGCCACTATTCCCTCCGCCGCGGTCTCCAAGTTGAACGCCGCCGCGAACAATGCGCGCGTATAGTCGCTCTTCGGTGCCTTGAACAGCTCTGCCGCGGGCCCCTCCTCCATGACCTTGCCGTGGCGCATCACCAGGAGCCGGCTCGCCAGCGCCGCCACCACCCGCAGGTCATGCGAGATGAACAGATAAGTAAGATTGCACCGCTTTTGCAATTCGCGCAGAAGGTCGACCATCTGCGCCTGGATCAGCATGTCGAGCGCGCTCGTCGGCTCGTCGAGCACGATGAAGGTAGGCTCGAGCACGACCGCCCGGGCGAGCGCGATGCGCTGGCGCTGCCCGCCGGAGAATTCATGCGGGTAGCGGAACCGCGTCTCCGGATCGAGGCCGACCTCGCCGAGCGCGCGCACCACCCGCTGCTCGCGTGCCTGTTTGCTCATTTTCGGATGATGCACCCACAGCCCCTCCTCGATGATGTCGGAGACCGACATGCGAGGGGAGAGCGAGCCGTAGGGATCCTGGAACACGATCTGCATGTGGCGGCGAAATGGGCGCATTCGCTTGAAGGTCAGGCCCGCGATGTTGCTGCCGAGAAATACAATGCGCCCATCAGACGACACCAGCCGCAGGATGGCGAGACCCAACGTCGTCTTGCCGGAGCCGGATTCTCCGACGATGCCGAGCGTCTCGCCCTGGCGGACGGCAATGCTCACCCCGTCCACGGCCTTGATATGCCCGATGACCTTGCGCATCACGCCGCGTTTGATCGGAAACCAGACTTTGAGATCGTTGGCCTCGACTACGACCGTCGCATGCGGGCACATCGGCGCGGGATCGGGCTTCGGCTCGGCTCGCAGCAATGCCCGCGTATAGGCATGCTGCGGCGCTTCGAATATGCGTTCCGCGAGGCCTTGCTCGACGATGCTGCCGCCCTTCATCACGCAAACCCTGTCGGCGAGCTTCCGCACGATGCCGAGATCGTGCGTTATGAACAGCATCGCCATTCCCAGCCGCGTCTGCAGCTCCTTGAGCAGCGCCAGGATCTGCGCCTGCACTGTGACGTCGAGCGCGGTCGTCGGCTCATCCGCGATGAGCAGGTCGGGCTCATTGGCGAGCGCGATTGCGATCATCACACGCTGACGTTGTCCCCCCGATAGCTGGTGGGGATAGCTGTTCAGGCGCGTCCGTGGCTCCGGGATCCCGACCTGCTCGAGCAGCTCGAGGATGCGCCTGCGCGCCGCCTCTCCGGTCAGTCCCTGATGCAGGAGCAGCGCCTCGCCGATCTGCTTCTCCACGGTGTGGAGCGGGTTCAGCGAGGTCATCGGCTCCTGAAAGATGACGGTGATATCGTTGCCCCGCACGCGGCGAATCTCGGCCTCGCTCAACCCGAGAAGCTCCTGATTTTTGAACCGAATGGAGCCGGAAGGGTGGCGCGCAGTCGGGTACGGCAGAAGTTTCAGGACCGAGAGCGCCGTCACCGACTTGCCCGATCCCGATTCGCCTACGAGTGCGACCGTCTCGCCCTTCCTGATCCAAAAGGAGACGCGATCGACCGCGAGAGTCTCTTTTTGGCCGTGCCGGAACGCAACCGAAAGGTCCTTGACCTCGAGCAATTTGTCGTAGCTCGCCTCCATCAGCTCACCCCAGCGTCTTTCTGGGATCGAAGGCGTCGCGTACCGCCTCGCCAATGAAGATCAGCAGCGAAAGCATGGTCGCAACCGTCATGAACCCGGAAATTCCGAGCCACGGCGCCTGAACGTTCGCCTTGGCCTGCGAGAGCATCTCGCCGAGCGAGGGCGAGCCCGGCGGCAGACCGAAGCCGAGAAAATCCAGTGAAGTCAGCGCACTCACGGACGAGGACATGATGAACGGCAGAAAAGTCATGGTGGCCACCATGGCGTTGGGCAGAAGGTGGCGAAACATGATCGTCCTGTTCGAGACGCCGAGCGCGCGCGCAGCCTGGATGTACTCGAAGTTGCGTCCGCGCAGAAACTCCGCGCGAACCAGGCCCACCAGCGACACCCAGGAGAACAACAGCAGGATCCCGAGCAGGACGAAGAAGCCGGGCACCAGCACCGATGAGATGATCAACAACAGATAGAGCGCCGGGACCGCGGTCCAAATCTCGATGAACCGCTGAAACAACAGATCGGTCCAACCGCCGAAGTACCCCTGCACGGCTCCGGCTGCCACTCCGATGACGGAGGAAACGAGCGTGAGCGCGAGACCGAACAGCACCGAGATCCGGAAGCCGTAGATAACGCGCGCAAGCACGTCACGGCCCTGATCGTCGGTGCCCAACCAGTTGTATTCGAGGTCGCGGCAGCCGCTGAGGCGCTTGCGCTCGACCACCGCCTTGCACTCCTTTTCCGTCAGCAGCCAGGTCGGCTTGGAGGGCGCCGGAGTGGGAAGATCGAGGTTCTGCGTGTTGTACGAGTAGCGGATCGGCGGCCACAGCATGAAGCCGCCCTTCTCCGCAATCAGCTTCTGCAGATAAGGGTCGCGGTAATCCGCTGCGGTCTCGAACTCGCCGCCGAACGCCGTTTCCGGATAGGTGACGAAAACCGGAAAATAGGACTTGCCGTCGAAACGCACGTAGAAAGGCCTGTCGTTGGCGATGAATTCCGCGAACAGCGAAATCACGAACAGCACGAGGAAGATCCAGAAAGCGGCGTATCCTCGCCGGTTGGCCTTGAAGCTTTCCCAGCGCCGCCTGTTCAGCGGGGAAAGCGCCAGCTGGTGCCTCTCCGGAAGCACGGCCAGCCCCATCGGGGACTGCGCCGTCGTTTCGGGCACCTCGATGCTGGTTCGCTCGTCCACCTCAGACCTCCCGCGTCTCAAAATCGATGCGCGGATCCACCCAGGTATAGGTCAGGTCAGACAACAGATTCACTATCAATCCGATCAGAGCCATTATGTAGAGCGTCGCAAAGACTACCGCATAATCGCGGTTGAGAACGCTCTCGAAACCGAGCAGGCCGATTCCGTCGAGTGAGAAGATCGTCTCGATCAGAAGCGAGCCGGAGAAGAAAGCGTGCACGAACGCGCCGGGGAACCCCGCAATCACGATCAACATCGCATTGCGGAACACGTGCCCATACAGCATCTGGCGCTGGGTGCAGCCTTTGGCCCGCGCTGTGAGCACATACTGCTTGCGTATCTCGTCGAGGAACGAGTTCTTGGTCAGCAACGTCATGGTGGCAAACGCGCCGAGCCCCATGGAAAAAATCGGCAGTACCAGATGCCAGAAGTAATCGGCGACCTTGCCCGGAATCGACAACTGCGCCCAGTTGTCCGACGTAAGTCCGCGCAGGGGGAAAATGTTGAAGAAAGAGCCCCCCGCGAACAGAATGATCAGCAGGATGGCGACCAGAAAACCCGGAATCGCATAGCCCACGATGATGGCGCCCGATGTCCATACATCGAACTGCGAGCCGTCGCGCACGGCCTTGCGGATACCGAGCGGAATCGAGATCAAGTAGGTCAGCAAGGTGAGCCAGATGCCGAGCGAGATCGAGACCGGCAGCTTCTCCCTGATGAGCTGAAGAACAGTCGTATCCCGAAAGTAGCTCTTGCCGAAATCGAACCTGCCGTAGTTCCACAGCATCAGAAAGAAGCGCTCGTAGGCGGGCTTATCGAAGCCGAACTGCTTTTCCAGGCTCTTGATGAACTCAGGGTCGAGACCCTGCGCGCCGCGGTATTTGGAATTCACCCCCTCCATACCGGCAGGTCCTTGCACTTGACCGCGCATCCCCAGGTCCCCTCCCGGCGATCCCGAGACGCGCGAGGTTGCCCCGGTGTCCGAGCCGGAAAGCTGGGCGATTATCCGCTCGACCGGACCGCCCGGTGCAAACTGCACGACTATGAAGGAAACCAGCATGATTCCGAACAGTGTCGGGATCATGAACAGCACGCGGCGGATGAGGTAAGCCGTCATGCCCGGGGCGCTATCCTCGCTCCTCTAGCTTCGCTGCCTTCTCCCGATCATACCACCAAGTCTCGGGTATGCCGCGCCCGAACCGCGGCTGCGCGGCGGGGCGGCCGAACACGTCCCAAAATGCAAGCCAATGCGAGGGCTTATACCAGTGCGGGATCCAATACCGGCCGCTTCGAATCACCCGATCGAGCGCCTTGCAGGCCGTCACCAGGGCCGAACGTGTATCGGCGGCGACGATCCGCTCGATCAGCTCGTCAATGACCGGATCCGCAATGCCGGCGAGGTTCTGCGAGCCCTTCAGTGCAGCGGCGCGAGAGGAAAAATAGCTGCGCAGCGACTCGCCCGGCGTGCTCGAAAACCCGAAACGCTCCACCGTCAAATCGAAGTCGAAGTCATCGACGCGCTTGCGGTACTGCACCGGATCGACAATGCGCAGATTGGCCTCGATGCCGAGCGTTGCGAGATTCTTGATCAGCGAGGCATGATGCGGCTGGAACGACGGCTCGTCCATCAGGAACTCCGCCTTGATCTCCTCGCCCACGGGGGAGACGCGCCGGCCGCCCCTGATGGGGTACCCCGCTTGCTGCAACAGCCCGTTCGCCCGGCGCAGCAGGCCGCGGTCCTGGCCCGAGCCGTCCGATACCGGCGGAACGAAGGGCTCCCCGAACACCTCGTCGGGCACGCGATTGCGAAAAGGCTCGAGCAGCGCAACCTCATCCGCGCCCGGTTGGCCCACCGCCATCATGTCCGAGTTCTGAAAAACGGAATGGGTGCGCTCGTATGAGCCGTACATTATGGTCTTGTTGGTCCACTCGAAGTCAAAGGCGCAAATGAAGGCTTCGCGCAACCGGCTGTCCTTGAATTTCTCGCGCCGCGTATTGAAGAACCACCCCTGGGCGCCCGACGGCGTGTTATCGGGGATGATTTCCCGCTTGACGCGTCCGTCGCGAACCGCCGGAAAGTCGTAGCGCGTCGCCCAGGTCCGGGAGGTGAATTCCTCGCGGAACACATAATTCTTCGCGGTGAAACCTTCGAACGCCACGTCCCGATCCCGGTAATACTCGTAGCGGACCACATCGAAGTTGTTCTGGCCGCGCGCAACCGGCAAATCCGCGCCCCACCAATCCTTCACCCGCTCGTATTCGATGTAGCGACCAGCCTCAAAACGTCCGACTTTGTAGGGGCCACCGCCCAGCGGCGGGTCGAGGGTGGTCTCGTCGAATGGATGAGCGGCGTAATAAGCCGCGGAAAAAATCGGAAGGCCGGCGGCGAACAATGGGACATCGCGCCCTCGGCTTTTTGCGAATCGCACGATCGCCGTCGCATCGTCCGGAGCGTCCGCTCCGGCAAGGTCGCGCAACAGCTGCTGGATGATGGGATGGCCCTTCTCCTTGAGCGTCTGTAACGAAAAGACCACATCGCGAGCCGTCATCGGGCTGCCGTCATGGAATCGGATCCCGGGCCGCATCGAGAAGCGATAGGTGAGCCCGTCCGCAGATATGCGCACACTGTGCGCGGCGAGCCCATAAAGCGCGTCCGGCTCGTCCTGCGCTCTGCTCATCAGGCTCGCAAACGTAAGCTCGATTCCCTGCGCGCCGTCGCCCTTGAGAATGAAGCTGTTGAGCGAGTTGAAGGTGAGAAAGTTCTGATTGAATGCGCGCGTCGATCCGACATGGGAGAACATGCCGCCTTTTGGCGCGTCCGGGTTCACATACTCGAAATGGTGGAACTCCGCGGGATATTTGAGCTCACCGAACGCAGACATTCCGTGACGATCGGTGCCCTCATCGGACCTCGCAGCACGGGACGACGCCGCGAGGATCCCGCCGACACCGAGGACCAGCGTCGAGCGTCGGGTAAGCTCACCCAACTGCGTCACTATCTCGTTCCGATTTTCGCGGCTTTTTCGGCATCCCACCACCACACCGTCGGAAAGCCCGGCTCGGCATATTTGGGGAGCGTGCCGGGATAGCCGAAACGATCCCAGCGCGCGGTGCGGGTCTGATCAATGGTGAATTGCGGCACCACGTAGTGATTCCACAGCAGAACGCGATCGAGCGCCCTGGTTGCAGCTACCAGCTCCGCCCGATCCTTGGCGAACACCACCCGATCGATCAGCGCGTCGACTGCGGGATTTTTGATCCCGACGTAGTTGCGCGAGCCCGCCGTGTCCGCCGCCTGCGATCCCCAGTAGTCCCGCTGCTCATTGCCGGGCGACAAGGACTCCGGCCAGACTGCGACGATCACGTCGAAGTCCCAGTTCCGCAGCCGATTTTCGTACTGCGGCGTGTCGATCGTGCGGACGTTGACCGTCATCCCCAGCCGCTCCAGCGACGGCTTATAGAACAGGATGATCCGCTCCACGCTCGGATCCTCGCTCAGTATCTCCATGCTGAAGGGCTCGCCGGTGCGAGCATCCACCAGTCTCTGGTTGCGAACCTCGTATCCGGACTCCTTGAGCAAGCGGATGGCTTCGCGCAAGTTGTTGCGCACATTCTCGCGGCTGCCGCCGGCCGGATTTGTGAACGGCTTGGTGAACACCTCGGGCGGCACTTTGTCCCGGAGTTTTTCCAGGATCTCGAGCTCCTTGCCCGCGGGCAGCCCGGAGCACGCCAACTCCGTTCCGTCGAAGTAGCTCGTGATGCGTTTGTACTGGCCGAAGAAGATCTGTTTGTTCATCTCCTCGAAGTCATAGGCATAGTTGAAGGCGAGCCGCAGGCGCGGGTCCTTGAATTTCTCGCGCCGGGTATTGAATGCAAACGCCTGCATGATTCCCCGGCTGCGCAGCGGGAATTCCTGCAGCACCACGCGCTTGTCTCTGACGGCGGGAAAATCGTAGGCCGTGGCCCAGTTCTTCGCGACGTTCTCGGAACGCCAGTCGACCTGATCGGCCTTGAACGCCTCGATTGCCACGGTGCCGTCGCGAAAGTACTCGAACCGCAACTCGTCGAAATTGTCGCGGCCGATGCTGACGTTGAGGTCCTTGCCCCAATAATCCTTCACGCGCTCGTACACCACGGTGCGGCCAGCGACGAAATCCTTGATCCGATAGACGCCGTTGCCGAGCGGCGGCTCGAGCGTAGTCGCGCCGATTTCGCGCCTCTTGCCGGAATGGTCCGTCCCCTCCCACCAGTGCTTCGGCAGCACATTGAGCTGGCCGAGGATGAGCGGCATCTCCCGGTTGCCCGGCCCATCGAGCACGAAGGTGATTTCACGCTCGCCGCTCTGCTTCATTCCCGCGACGTGCCGGTAGTAGGCCGCATGCGAGGGGCTGTACTTCTTGAACGCCTCCATCGAGAAGATCACGTCCTCGACGGTGACCGGCTGCCCGTCATGATGGCGAGCTTGAGGGCGCAGCCGAAAGGTTGCCGTCGCGAAATCCGGCGGGTAGCTGACGGCCTCGGCAATCAGCCCATAATCGGTCGAAACTTCATCGAGCGCTGAGACGAGGAGAGTATCGGAAATCACCCCCGCGCCCGCCGCCAGAGACCCCTTCAGCCCGGCCACCACCTCGTTGAAATTGTCGAAGGTGCCCAATGCGATCATGCGCACGCTGCCGCCCTTGGGAGCACCCGGATTGACATAGTCGAAATGCTCGAAGCCGGCCGGATATTTCAGCTCGCCGAAGAGGGAAACCCCGTGCCGCCAATCGCGTTCCGCCGGCGCCTCCTGCGCCGCGGCGGGGCTTGGGACCGCCGGCACTCCAAATCGGTCGATGAAGGGCAAGCCGACCGCAAGCGCGCCGGAACGAACGAGAAAACGTCGGGTCAGATGCACGGACAGCCTCCAGCGGTGACGGGTACCGGATCAGATGTTTAGCCCTCAGAGTGTAGCCCAATGTAGGATTGCTCCGCATTGCGCGGCACGGCTGTGCGACAAAACAAACCATCAATTTTAGGGTAGGCGATCAGGAGGGTATGGAACGCCTGGCCGCGCACGAGCTCATGGCCCACGCCGCGCATGCGAGGCCTGGGCCTGGGCTAAAGCAGCGCCACTCAACGAAAAGTATGCTTTATTGCGCTTTCTGTTCTTTCCCGGCCTCCGCAGGATTCGGAAGCGGAGCCGGATTGTCCGATAGACTGTTGAGGTAGTCGATGATGTCCGCCCGCTCGCTCGCTCGCGGCACTCCGGCGAAGGTCATGTTGGTGCCAGGGATCCAACCTCTCGGATTTGTAATGAAGTGATTGATATCCTCGACGGTCCAATTGCCGCCCTTCGCCTTGATGGCGGCGGAGTAGTTGAACCCCGGCTCCGAGGCTTTGGGGCGACCGACTACACCCCACAGGTTTGGTCCAACCAGGGGCTTTCCGCCCTTGTTGAACGTGTGGCAGGCGCCGCATTTTTTGGCGTCATTTTCGCCGCGTTTGACGTCCGCTTTGGCCAGAAGCTGCGCGAGCGGAGGCTGCTTCTCCTGCTCCTGCGGTTTGGCCTCTCCGCCTCCTCCCTTTTGCGGCACAGCGATCTCATAACCCGGCTTCGCGGGATTTTTCGGTGCAAAAATCGCCCCAGCTGCAATATTGATGGAGAGAACGATCAGGCAGGTGCCCAGGATCGCCCCAAGAATCTTGTTCAGCTCGAACGAATCCATCCGCTCCGTGCTCCGGCCAAGAATGAAGTCAAGATAGGCGAGCGATCCCGCGGCGCACAATTACCCGGTTTGCCTGATCCCAGGCAACCCGTATAAGGGCACGCTGCAGTTGGCGGTGGCTAATCCTCCGGAAGCGGAGGCGGCACATCATGCCGAACGTTCTCATCCTGATACCGGCTCGTATGGCTTCATCCCGGCTTCCAGGCAAGCCGCTTGCGGATATTGCCGGCGAACCCATGATCGTCCGGGTCATGCGACGCGCACAGGCGGCCCGCCTCGGGCCGGTTGCCGTGGCAACCGATTCGGAAGCGATAGCCGCGTGCATCGAGAAGGCCGGCGGCCTTGCGGTGATGACACGGGCAGATCATGCCTCCGGGTCCGACCGGATCTTCGAGGCCCTGGACGCGGCGGATCCACAGGCCAGCGCGCGCACCGTGATAAATCTCCAGGGTGATTTGCCGACCATCACACCCTCGGACCTCTCTCGGGTGGTTGAGCCGCTGAACGACGAGGCCGTGGACATTGCGACGCTGGCAGCGGCAATCACGCGCCCGCAAGAGCGTATCGATCCCAACGTGGTGAAGGTCGTCGGCACGCCGGTTGCGAGAGAGAGGCTGCGGGCGCTGTATTTCACCCGCGCCAGCGCGCCCTGGGGCGAGGGTCCGCTTTTTCACCACATCGGCGTTTATGCCTACCGCCGCGATGCGCTTGCCCGTTTCGTGCATCTTGCTCCCTCGCCGCTCGAGCAGCGCGAAAGGCTCGAGCAACTGCGGGCCCTGGAGGCGGGAATGCGGATCGATGTCAGCATCGTCTCCAGTGTGCCGCTCGGCGTGGATACGGCGGAGGACCTGGAGCGTGCGCGAGAGCTCGTGGCCGGCTCCATGCCGGGAGCGCGCTCGCCGCCCGCGTGTTGACTTGAAGGTTCGGCCTGCGTACCGGAGCCAGCATGGCTGCCCGCAAGAAGATCGTCTTTCAAGGAGAGCCGGGAGCGAACTCCCACCTCGCTGCACGCGAGGTATTTCCCGATTTCGAGGCCGTGCCTTGCTCGACTTTCGAGGACGCGTTTTCCGCGATCACCGCCGGTGAAGCGCATCTCGGCATGATTCCGATTGAGAACTCCGTTGCGGGTCGGGTAGCGGATATCCACCACCTGATGCCGCATTCGGGGCTGCATATCGTGGGTGAGCATTTCATGCCGGTGCGGCATCAATTGCTGGCGCCCAAGGGGGCAACCCTCGAAGGGATAAGGAGCGTCGAGAGCCACATTCATGCACTCGGCCAATGCCGTAGAGTCATCCGCAAGCTTGGCGTCACGCCGATCGTCGCAGCCGATACCGCCGGCTCCGCGCGCGAGGTCGCCGAGGCCGGCGACAAGACGCGTGCAGCGATTGCCACCAGACTTGCAGCCGAGATCTACGGCCTCGATATCCTCGCGCAAGACATCGAGGACGAGGCGCATAATACCACACGCTTCCTCGTGCTCTCCCGCGAGGCAAAGTGGGCGAGCAACAGCGGCGGAAGAGTGGTCACCACCTTTCTTTTCCGCGTTCGCAACGTGCCGGCGGCGCTTTACAAAGCGCTCGGCGGGTTCGCTACGAACGGCGTGAACATGACGAAGCTCGAAAGCTACATGATCGAGGGAAACTTCTTCGCCACGCAGTTCTACGCGGACGTAGAGGGCCATCCCGAGGATCGCCGGCTTGTCTTCGCTTTCGAGGAGCTGGCATTCTACTCCAAGGAGATGAAGATCCTCGGCGTGTATCCCGCACATCCCTTTCGCGCCAGCTTCGAAGAAGCGGTCGTCTCGTAGCGGATTCAAATCTTCTGATTGTACTCGCCGACTTCAGGATGGGCGCGCAGCACCGCGTCGAGCGACTTGAACATGTCGTGCATGCGGGCTTGCGATATCGGACTTTCCACCACGACAACAAGCTCCGGCTTGTTCGAGGAGGCGCGCACGAGCCCCCAGGTGCCATCCTCGAGGGTCACGCGTATGCCGTTGACCGTGACGAGGTCGTGGATCCGCTCTCCTGCTATTTTCTCGCCGGCACTTCTCGCCCGCTCGATCTCCTTTACCACCTCGTCCACCACCCGGTATTTCACCTCGTCGGGGCAGTGCGGGGACATTGTAGGCGAGGACCAGGTCCTCGGCAGCGCATTCTTCAGATCGGCCATGCTCTTGTCCGGATTGCGATCGAGCATATCGCAGACCGCAAGTGCAAAGCGCAGTCCGTCGTCATAGCCGCGTCCCAGCGGCCCATTGAAGAAGAAGTGGCCGGATTTCTCGAAACCGGCAAGCGCGCCCACCTCGTTCACGCGCCGTTTGATGTAGGAGTGCCCGGTCTTCCAGTACTCGGTCCTTGCGCCATGCCTGCGCAGCACCGGATCGCTCATGAACAGTCCGGTCGACTTCACGTCCGCAACGAATATTGCGTTGCGGTGCTGCGCCGAGATGTCCCGCGCAAGCATGACGCCGACCTTGTCGGCGAAAATCTCCTCGCCCTCGTCGTCGACGACGCCGCAGCGATCGCCGTCGCCATCGAAGCCGAGGGCAATGTCTGCCCTCACGCGCAGCACCTCGTCGCGCATGGCGTGCAGCATCTTCAGATCTTCGGTATTGGGATTGTATTTGGGAAAGCTGTGGTCAAGCTCGCAGTCGAGGCGAACGACCTCGCATCCCACTGATTCGAGCACTTGTGGCGCGAATGCCCCGGCAGTGCCGTTGCCGCATGCGCACACCACCTTGAGCCTGCGGTTGAGCCTAGGCCGGCGGGTGAGGTCGGCGATGTAGCGGGCGGGAAAGTCCGGCACAAACTCGTATGCGCCGCCGCCGCGCAGGTCGAAACGTGCTGCAAGGACGATATCCTTCAGCCTGACCATCTCGTCCGGACCAAACGTGAGCGGGCGGTGCGCACCCATCTTCACGCCGGTCCATCCGTTGTCGTTATGGGACGCGGTCACCATCGCGACGCAGGCGACATCGAGGTCGAACTGGGCAAAATATGCCATCGGGGTGAGAGCAAGGCCGATGTCGCGAACCTCGCACCCCGCGGCCATGAGCCCGCAGACGAGGGCGGATTTCACGGCGGCGGAGTAGGCGCGGAAATCATGCCCGGTGACGATCTGCGGTTTGGCGCCCAACTCGTGGATCAGGGTGCCGAGCCCCATCCCGAGCGCCTGCACGCCCATCAGATTGATCTCGTCTCCGAGCAGCCAGCGCGCATCGTATTCGCGAAACCCGGTAGGCTTCACCAGCGGCTCGGACTCGTAGGCATAGGTGTTGGGAGTAAGCGCGAATTTCGGCTTGGGAAACATGCTCATCCTGAACGTTCGCCGCGCCTGCGCCGGATAGCGCATGTGCGACGGCGGGAAAAGCGTTTTCCCGGCACCTTGTTCCGCCGGACCAGTCAGCCCTGCATCGAAACGAGACTACTGCTCCAGGATCAGCTTGCCGCGCTCGTGCGTCCAGCGAATGCGGGAGAGAAAGGACATGCCAAGCAGATTGACCCCCAACGCTTCATCGGGCTGAACCAGGGCGGGGACGTTGTGCACCACTATGTCCTCCACTTCGACCCGCTGAAGCTCGACCGGCGCCGCACGGGTGATGCCGTTGGCGGTGGTGACCCTGACGGTGTAATCGCGCGCCGTGGGATGGATACCGAGTCGCGCGGCATCGCTGGCGCGCAGGGCGATCTGCGAGGCGCCGGTATCGACGATGAGCGCCAGCCGGCTTCCATCGACGCGGGCTTCGGTCCGGAAGTGACCATCGCTGCTGCGGGAAAGGGTCACCGTGCGCGAGTTGGATGAATCTGCCGCCGCAGACTGCTGCGCCGCGGCCGTTGCGGAGGGAGGCGCCGCAGTCGGCACGGCGCGATCTGCAACACGAGCAGCGACAACGCCGGCCCCGAGGATCATGGCAGCGAATATGACAAGCTTGTTCATGCCTCGAATTCCTGGAGATGCAGCCGGATCAGGTCCGCGAGCATAGCGAGCGTAATCCGCCAAACGACGGCGGGTTAGGCGGCGGCTCTCGCAAGGCGAGCTCGGCCGCTAAACTTGCCCTACACACATCACGCTTACGGGAAAGGCGGTCTTAACAACGTATCCACGTGCTCGCCTTTCCTGCGCAGCATGAAGGCGCGGTTAAGCCAATGGCTAGGATTGGAGCAACCGGCAAGCGGGAGCATCAGCGCGGGCGCGGCTTGGCGCCGGCGGTGGCTGAGGCGGTCAGTGGATCCTCCGGCCAGGGATGACGCGGATAGCGACCCCGCATCTCGGCCCTGACTGCGCCATAGCTGCCGCGCCAGAACCCTGGGAGGTCTCGGGTTATCTGCACGGGCCGTCGCGCCGGCGATAGCAGCTCGACGAGGAGCGGGATGCGGCCGCCCGCGATTGCAGGGTGGCGGTCGAGGCCAAACAGCTCCTGCACCCGAGCCGAGATCTTCGGTCCCTCTTGGGTCGCATAGTCAATCGGCACGGACGAGCCGGAGGGCACCCTGAAATGAGTCGGCGATTGTGCCTCCAATCGGCCCCGCAGCGCCCAGGGCAGCAAGCTCTGAACAGCGTGCGTCAGCTCGTCCGCGCGCAGCTCGGCCAGTGCCGTCTTTCCGCTGAAGGCGGCGGCGAGCCACTCACCCGCATTGCGCGCGAGCGCTTCATCCGAAACATCGGGCCATTCCTGACCCTCGATACGCCGCAGGAACATGACGCGGTCGCGCCATTGCCGCAGCGAGTTGGTCCACGGCAATCGGTCAATGCCGAGCCGCGCTGTGGCCTCGGCCAGCAGACGTGCGTTCTCCTCGCTGGGGATGACTTGAAGGAGTTGCTCCGACAGCACGACGGCGCCGAGCACGCGCAGTTGCCTGGCGCGCAGGCTTTCCGTTGCTTGATCGAACCCAATCTCCTTTCGGCTCTCGATGCGATCGCGCAAGAATGTCTCGATTTCCGCCTGGCTTATCGGGGCCGCCAATTGGATTCGGCCTTGGGCCGCACTGCCAGTGACATGAGCGATCGCGAGAAAGGGCGTCCGCGCAAGCCCCGAGGTCTCTGAGACGCGCGCTCCCCGGCCGTTTGCGAGCAGGAAAGTTCCGCCCTCGCCGCGGTTTCTGGCAATGCGATCGGGATAGGCGAGTGCGACCAGCGCCCCGGGGGACAGGGCTTCTTGCTTTCCCGCCATCATCGCCGCGCTCCCGGGGGGAAATGGCGAGAGTGAGCGAGCCAGCCGCGCCCAGCGCCGCGCGATGGCCCGCCCGGCGCGGGACCGCTCCGATTGATCCTGACGCAAACCCTCCAGCCGTTCGGCCAACTCGATTTCCTTTCCTCCGAGGCCAGGCTCGGTGAGGATCAGGGCAATTTCAGTCGCAAGCTCGGCGGCGTTCATGCTCGCGCCGCGCAAGACCATGCGCGCAAGTCGTGGCGGAAGGGGCAACCGCCGCAGGCCCCTCCCCGCCTCAGTGATGCGCCAATCGCCGTCGATTGCGTCGAGCTCGATGAGCAGCCTCTTCGCCTCTGCAAGCGCCGGCGCTGGTGGAGCGTCCACAAAGGCCAGCATGGATGGATCGGCGATCCCCCAATGCGCAAGGTCGAGCAGAAACCCGCTGAGATCCGCCGCGAGGATTTCCGGCCGATTGGCCGCCTCGAGGGCACTCGTTTGCGGCTCGTCCCAGAGCCGATAACAGACCCCCGGCTCCGTGCGTCCCGCCCGCCCGCGCCGCTGGTCGGCCGAAGCACGCGAAACCCGAACCGTTCGCAGGTGGGTCAATCCGAGATCGGGCTCATAGCGTGGAACGCGGGCGAGACCGGAATCGACCACCACGCGTACGCCCTCGATCGTGAGAGAAGTCTCGGCCACCGACGTCGCAAGCACGATCTTGCGCCGTCCGGCCGGAGCAGGCGCGATTGCGCGGTCCTGAACCTGGGCCTCGAGCGCGCCGTGCAGTGCGACGATATCCACGCCGGGCTCGCTGATGCACTCCCGCAGTAACGCTTGCGTCCGATGGATCTCAGCAATCCCAGGCAAGAACACAAGCAGGGAGCCCGCTTCCGATCGCAGGGCCCGTAGAACCGCCTGCGCCACCTCTCGCTCGATCCCGATCCGGACGTCCCGGCCGAGATAACGGGTCTCGACCGGAAAGCTGCGTCCTGCGCTCTCGACGACCGGAGCGCCGGCAAGGAGGCCGGCGATTCTCGTCCCTTCGAGGGTCGCCGACATCACGAGCAGCTTGAGGTCCTCGCGTAACCCCTGCTGAGCGTCGCGCGCCAGGGCAAGGCCGAGGTCGCCGTCAAGGGAGCGCTCGTGGAATTCGTCGAAAATGATCGCGGCAACGTCTTCCAGAGTCGGCCGCTCGAGCACCAGCCGCGTGAAAACGCCTTCGGTCACCACCTCGACGCGGGTCGCCTCCGAGATTCGCGAGCCGAACCGAACCCGATAGCCTACCGTCGCGCCCACGGTCTCGCCGAGCGTCGCCGCCATGCGCGCGGCGGCCGCGCGCGCCGCGATCCGTCGCGGCTCGAGCACGATGATTTTCTTGCCCTGCGCCCAGCGCTGCGCCGCAAGGACAAGAGGAACGCGCGTCGTTTTCCCGGCACCGGGCGGTGCGACCAGCACGGCTGCGTTGTGCGCGGTCAACGCCCCGGTCAACTCCGGCAGGACGGCGTCGATGGGCAGCGGGCCGCCGAGTTGCATGCGGGCTAATGTGGGGCAAGTGGCTCTCCACACAACGGGTGCGCTGGCGCAGCAAAGCCGGCGCCCAAGGCGCGCTGCTGGTGGCGGATTCGCCCGGGCGGTGATACTTCCGGCCTATGCCAGCCAAAGCCGCGCAAGTCAGCAACAAGATAGCCCCCGTCGCTGCCCGCTCGCCCAAGAAAGGCGACCACATCTATCTGATCGACGGCTCGTCCTACATCTTCCGCGCCTATCACGCGCTGCCCCCGCTCAGCCGAAAATCGGACGGGCTGCAGGTCAATGCGGTGCTCGGCTTCTGCAACATGCTGTGGAAGCTGCTGCGCGAGATGAAGCCGCAGGAGCGACCGACCCACCTCGCGGTCGTGTTCGACAAGTCGGAAAAGACGTTCCGCACGCAGATGTATCGCGACTACAAGGCGCATCGGCCGGATCCGCCCGACGACTTGCGCCCCCAGTTCCCCCTCATCCGCGAGGCGGTGCGCGCGTTCGACATTCCTTGCCTGGAGCAGGGCGGGTTCGAGGCCGACGATCTGATTGCGACCTACGTACGGGAAGCCTGCGAGGCCGGCGCGACAGCGATGATCGTCGCCTCCGACAAGGACTTGATGCAGCTCGTGCGCGACTGCGTGCTCATGTACGACAGCATGAAGGATCGGCGGATCGGAATTCCGGAAGTGATGGAGAAGTTCGGCGTACCGCCGGACAAGGTCGTCGAGGTGCAGGCGCTCATCGGTGATTCCATCGACAACGTGCCGGGCGTCCCCGGTATCGGCGTCAAGACCGCGGCGCAGCTCATTTCCGAATACGGCGACCTTGATACGCTGCTGGCGCGCGCTGGCGAGATCAAGCAGGAGAAGCGACGGCAGGCGTTGATCGAGAATGCGGACAAGGCGCGCTTATCGAAAAAGCTCGTCACCTTGGACGATCATGTGCCTCTCGATGTGCCGCTTGCCGAGCTCGCGGTGCATGAGCCGGACTACAAGCGCCTGGTCGGGTTCCTCAAGGCGATGGAATTCGTCGCCCTGACCCGGCGCGTGGCGGAGTTCTCCGGCATCGATGCCGCGGAGATCGAGCCGGACTACAAGCTCAGCGCGCAACCGGCTGCTCCGGCCCAAGCGCCGCTCCCCTCTCCTGTCAATCGCGCACCTGCGCTCCTCGAAAGGAAGCCTCAGCGGGCACCGGCGACACTCGCCGGCGGCACGGTCGACCTCACACCGCAAGCTCTCGCCGCTGCTCGTGCGGAAGCCG
Organism: Xanthobacteraceae bacterium; assembly: GCA_036557665.1. GTDB lineage: Bacteria > Pseudomonadota > Alphaproteobacteria > Rhizobiales > Xanthobacteraceae > VAZQ01. The sequence goes on from DATBHG010000032.1 coordinate 50,121, forward strand.
CACTGCACGCGAGGTTCGATCCCGCCGGTTACGAGACCGTGCGCACGCTGGATCGGCTCGAGGCGTGGATCGCGCGGGCGAGAGAGCTTGGAACGGTGGCGCTCGATATCGCCGCCACGGGCCTCGATCCCATGCAGGCGGTCATGTGCGGGTTCTCGCTCGGACTCAATCCGAATGAGGCTTGCTATGTGCCGCTCGCACATCGGCGAAGCGGCGATGCCGGCAAGGAGGGTCTGTTCTCCGCCGGAATCGCTCCGGATCAGATCGATGAGCGGCAAGCGCTCGCGGCGATGAAGCCGCTGCTGGAGGAAACGGGCGTCCTCAAAGTCGGACACAACGTCAAATTCGACCTCCAGCTGCTCGCTCTGCGTGGGATCGCGCTCGCACCCTACGACGACGTGATGCTGATGTCGTACGTGCTCGACGCCGGGCGCTCCGAGCACGGGCTCGAGGCGCTTGCGAAGCGCTGCTTCAATCATCTGCGACGCGATTCCGGCGAGATCACAGGATCGGGAAAATCCAGGATCACCTTCGACGGCGTCGATATCGCCGCGGCCACACAATACGCGGCAGAGGACGCGGACATAGCGCTGAGATCGTGGCGCGTGCTCAAGGCGCGTCTCGTCAGCGAGCGCGTTACGAGTCCCTATGAGACCCTGGAGCGCCCGCTTCCGGCAGTGCTGGCGCGGATGGAGCGGCACGGCATCTCGATCAACCGGCAGGCGCTGCTGCAACTCTCCAATGAATTCGGGCAGAAGGCTTTTGCGCTCGAAGCGGAGATTCAAAAGCTTGCCGGCGAGCCGCTCAACCCGGGCAGCCCCAAACAATTGGGCGACATCCTGTTCGGCAAGCTCGGCTTGCCCGGCGGGACCAAGACCAAGACCGGCGCCTGGTCCACGGGCGCGCGGACCCTCGATGAGCTGGCCGAGCAGGGCCACGAGCTGCCGCGCAAAATCCTCGATTGGCGGCAGGTGGCGAAGCTGCGCTCGACCTATACCGAGGCACTGCCGAACCACGTCGATCCGGCTACGCAGCGCGTGCACACCTCCTACGCGCTCGCTTCCACCACCACCGGCCGGCTCGCGTCCTCCGAGCCGAATCTGCAGAATATTCCGATCCGCACCGAAGAGGGCCGCAAGATCCGGCGCGCGTTCATCGCCGCGGAAGGGCATCAGCTCGTCTCCGCCGACTATTCCCAGATCGAGCTGCGTCTCTTGGCGGAGATCGCGCAGATCGAGCAGCTGCGCACGGCGTTTCGCGACAATCTCGACATTCACGCGATGACCGCATCAGAGATGTTCGGGGTCCCGATCAAGGGCATGCCGCCGGAGGTGCGCCGCCGCGCCAAGGCGATCAATTTCGGGATCATCTATGGGATCTCGGCCTTCGGCCTCGCCAACCAGCTTGGCATCGAGCGCGAGGAGGCAGCCGCCTACATCAGAAAATATTTCGAGCGGTTTCCCGGCATACGCGACTACATGGAAGCGAGCAAAGCGTTCGCCAAGCAGAACGGCTACGTGCTGACCCTGTTCGGGCGCAAGTGTCATTACCCGGACATCGCCAATCCGAATCCCTCGGTGCGCGCTTTCAACGAGCGAGCCGCGATCAACGCGCGGCTGCAGGGCACTGCCGCCGACATCATCCGGCGCGCGATGGTGCGCATGGATGCAGCCTTGCAGAAGGAGAAGCTCTCGGCACGGATGCTGCTGCAGGTGCACGACGAGCTCGTGTTCGAGGCCCCGCAACCCGAGGTCGAAAGGACGCTCCCGGTGGTGAAGAAAGTCATGGAGGAGGCGCCGATGCCGGCCCTCGCCCTGTCGGTTCCCATTCGGGTCGACGCTCGCGCCGCAAGCAATTGGGACGACGCGCATTAGCAATAAAGGCCGCTGCGTGGGGGCGAGGCATGCCTCGCCCCTGCAACGGTCGCGCCGGGCGATGAAGGGCGACCCGATCGGGTCGATCGCGAGCTCAGTTCGCGGCGAAGCAGTAGAACAGTCCCGCGCCGCCGGTGCTCTTGAGCGCATCCTGGCTGCAGCCGCGCGACCCGTGCGAGGAGTTCCAGGACTTCATGTGCCAGGTGTCTTTCAGGCCCGTTCGGTCGTGATGTCCGAGAATTGCCGAGCCCTCCCCGCTCTTGGTCCAATTGCCGCAGGTGGTGTCTCCGCCAGCCGTGGAGAAACGACCTTGCGGGTCCGAGCCCGTCAGCATGTCATGCATGTTGACGGGATCGCCGCGCCCAGCGACCGTCTCGCCCTTCTCGGTAAGCGCCGTCTGCTTGTTGATGTTGTTGGAGTCGGAGTGGAGATCCTCGATGCTCTTGGCCACCACGACCCCTTTGGCGTTCTGCCACGGACCCTTGCCGATGCGGTCGCGCGCACTCACCCCTGCCTCGCCGCCCGGCTGCGTCGTGCTGAGATAAGCGCGCCAATTGGTATAGGTTGACCCCGCCGCGCGAGCGAGCGCCTGACAATGCGCATCGGCGCCATCGAGACCGCCGAGATCGGCGCCATGGCCTTTCCCGACGCTGGTGACGAAGAACGACATGCTTGCTTGCTGCGCCTGCACGGCGGCAGGAAAACATCCCATCAGCACCGCCGCACAGAAGGCAGTTCCAACTCTCGCGATCATCGATCTCACATCCTCTTTGGGTTGCCGTAGCGACTGCGCTTCGGCCAAGACGGGCGTTATAGCCTGTGCCCAAGCTGCTCGGGAACACATGCCGGTGAGACCGGCGTCAGTCGGCACCGGAGCGCTGCCCGAACGTAAAGCTTCGAGCACGCCTATGAGGTGCGCTTCGGGGAGAATAACTGCCTCTCAGCGTTTGTAGAGCCCCATGATGGCCGCCTTGGCGAGGGTATTGAAATTGAGCTGAAACCCGATCACCGCAGCAGAGGTGTCGGCGGCGACCTGGAGCTTGTCCACGCCGACGGCAAAGACCGTGAAGAGATAGCGGTGCGGATGATCGCCCTCGGGCGGGCAAGGGCCACCATAGCCGGGTTGCCCGAAATCGGTGCGCGTTTGCAGAGCGCCCTTGGGCAGGCTCGGCGCGCTGCGATTGCCCGCATCAGCGGCCAGCTCGGTAACGTCCGCGGGAATGTTGACGACCAGCCAATGCCAGAAGCCGCTGCCCGTTGGAGCATCGGGATCGAAGCAGGTCACCGCCAAGCTCTTGGTGCCGGAGGGCGCGCCCGACCACGCCAGATGCGGAGATTTGTTCTCTCCCGCGCAGCCAAATCCGAAATCAGCGGACAAGATATGCTCTTTCCCCAGATAATCGCCGTCCTTGAAGCTGTTGCTCCTTACCGTGAACGCCATGGCCGCAACTCCTCACATGCTATGCCGGTCGAAAATTACTGCGCTTGCGGTGTCCGCGTAAACCAGCGCCGGCGCGGTTGCTGCTGGCGACCGCCTGGGGTAGCTTGGCTGTGACATGCGCGATCATGATCGCGATCGCATGTTCCACAGGTTCCAATGAAGCTTCTTTGCGTTCATCCAGGCCCGTTGCTCTATACGAACGTCTTTCTCCGGCTGGAGCCGCTGGGTCTCGAGCTTGTGGCCGACGCCGCCCGGCGCGCCGGACATTCGGTACGGCTGATTGATCTGCAGGCAGAGAGCCACGCCGATTATCACAGCATGGTGGCGGACTGGCGCCCCGACGTCATCGCATTCTCCTGCAACTATCTCGCCAATGTCCCCGAGATCGTCGATCTCGCAAAAGCGACGAAATTGTCCCTTCGGCACACCTTCATTTGCGTCGGCGGCCACAGCGCCTCGTTCATAGCGCGCTCCATTCTGGAGCATGGAGCAGGCGCCATCGACTGTGTTCTCAAGGGAGAGGGCGAGCCGGCGATCGTGAAGCTGCTCGAAGCCGTTGAAGGCGACCGCGGCGCGATCGCCAAGGTGCCCGGAGCAGTCACCGCGGGGGACGACGGGCCGCCGCCGGCTTTTGTGCAACACCTGGATGAGGTGCGGCCCGCGCGCGATCTCGTGCGCCACCGCCGCAGATATTTCATTGGCGTTCTCGATCCCTGCGCCTCGATCGAATTTTCCCGCGGCTGCCCGTGGGATTGCTCGTTCTGCAGCGCCTGGACCTTCTACGGGCGCAGCTATCGGCTCATCAGTCCGGAGCGGGTCATCGACGATCTCCTCTCCATCCCGGAGCCGGGCGTTTTCATCGTGGACGATGTCGCGTTCATCCAGGACCGGCACGGTTTTGCCATCGGCGAGGCAATCGCCCGCAAAGGCATCCGCAAGAATTTCTATCTGGAGACGCGCGGCGACGTGCTCCTGCGCAACAAGGAAGTGTTCAAGTTCTGGAAGAAGCTCGGAGTCACCTACATCTTCCTGGGCATCGAGGCGATCGACGAGGAGGGTTTGCGCAAGTTCCGCAAGCGCATCCCGCTGGGCCGCAATTTCGAGGCGTTGGAGTTCGCCCGCTCGCTGGGCATAAACGTCGCCATCAACATCATCGCCGACCCCGACTGGGACGAGGAGCGCTTCCGCGTGGTGCGCGACTGGTGCATGGACGTGCCGGAAGTGGTGAACATCAGCATCAACACGCCCTATCCCGGCACCGAGAGCTGGATTACCGAGCAGCGCCGCCTGGCAACACGCGACTATCGGCTGTTCGACATCCAGCATGCGGTGCTCCCGACCAAGCTCCCACTCGACCGGTTCTATCGAGAGCTTCTGCACACCCAGAAGGTGCTCTACGCCAAGCACATGAACTGGTGGACCGGACCGAGGCTTGCGCGCGCGCTCGCCCGCAATCTTCTGCGCGGGCAGGCAAATTTCATTCGCGGGATCACGAATTACAAAAAAGTCTATAACGTCGAAAAGATGCTCGCAGACCATGCACGTCCGGTGCATTACGAGCTGCCGCTGCCGCCTCGGCAGGAAGCAGTCCCCCAGGCGGCAAAAGCCGCGCAGCTCTACATTCATGCGCACCGCGGCCGCTCGGGACGCAGCATCGACGACGCCACCGAAAAGTTCGTCGAGGCGACCCGGATGGGAGCAGCGGGGTAGCACACGACCTGGAAACCCGGCGCGCAGATGCTCGCTCTACAAATTGGGTAACGTCTCACTTTGAATGTGGCAAACAAAAAGCCCGGCAGCGCGGGCCGGGCTTTCTGGTCCTGCAATTACTCAGCAGAACAAGCAGGCCGCATAGACCACCCCAGTGGTCGCCAGCAGCCCGGCTACGATCAGAGCTAATTTCATAGATGTATTCCTCCGATCTTGCAGGCCAGACTATACCCTCTCACTCAGCGGCTTCAAGCATATGCGCTGATCGGCTCTAGCTGGGAAGGCCTGCCTTAATTGAAGTGAGACACGACCACAAATTGAGATGAACAACGGATGAACGGACTGGCCATTGATTGTTCCAGGTCCCGTGATTAGACATGCGTATCAATCGGAATGGAGGTCTACTCATGCGAATCAAAATTGTCCTCGCCTGTACGCTTGCGGTCGGCTTGGTGTCTCCGGCGTTTGCCGCAAGCTACTATGTTGTCCAACACACCAAGACCCATAAATGCACCGTCGCGAGGACAAAGCCGTCCGAAAAGAGCAAGACCGTGGTCCTGGTCGGCGATGGCACCGCCTATACAAGCAAGAAGGAAGCCACCTCGGCCATTGGAACGATCGACGCCTGCAAATCCACCTGAGCAGACAGGACGCATTCAAAAGAGAGAGGGCCGTCCGGATGGGACGGCCTCTCTGCTTCAGGCTCCGCAATTTCCCCCTTCAGGGTATTATCAAGCCACGCGGTCAGCCCGCAGCAACGGGCATGGCGACGAAATGGGTGGAGTCGCCGGTTTTGATGCGCATCAGCACCGTGTGCTTGCCCTCCGAGGTCGCCGCCTTGAGCGCCTGGCTTACCTCCGCGGGCGCATTCACTGGCTTGCCGGCAACATCGAGGATAACGTCGCCCGCGCGGACCCCGTGTTCAGCCGCTGGGCCGGCGGGATTGACGTCGGTGACCACAACGCCCTTGTTGCCCTCGCCTGGGACGCTGGCGGCCGGCGCAAGCGTGAGCCCAAGCGGGGCAGCACCCTCGCTCTCCTGCCCGGATGCATGCCGCTCCGGCTTTTGTCCCGGCATTTTTTCGACCGTCAACGACACGGTCTTTTCGGCGCCGTCATGCAAGAGGCCGAGCTTGGCCGTCGAGCCGGGTTTGATCTCGGCGATCCTCTTGGCAAGATCGCGCGAGTCCTTCACCTCCTGACCGTTGACGGACTGGATCAGATCGCCGGAAGCAATTCCCGACTTGGCTGCAGGTCCGCCCGCCTGCGGCTCGGCAACCAGTGCACCTTCCGCCTTCTTCAGCCCCATGCTGTCGGCAATATCCTGCGTCACGGTTTGCACCTGGACGCCGATCCATCCCCGGGTCACTGTTCCGGTTTGCTTGAGCTGATCGACCACGGACTTCACGGTGTCGGCGGGGATGGCAAACCCGATGCCGACCGACCCGCCGGAGGGCGAGTAGATCGCCGTCGTCACACCGATCACGTTGCCTTTCTCGTCAAATGCGGGTCCGCCCGAATTGCCCTTGTTTACCGGTGCATCGATCTGAAGGAAGTCGTCATAGGGACCAGCGCCGATATCCCGGCCGCGCGCCGAGACGATGCCGGCGGTGACCGTGCCGCCGAGACCGAACGGGTTGCCGACCGCAATCACCCAGTCACCGGTCTCAGGGGTATGATCGGCGAATTTCACGTATGGAAAGTTGCTCCCGCCCTCCACCTTGATCAAGGCGACGTCCGTCTTCTCATCCGTCCCGATGACCTTAGCGGTATAGGTCTTTCCGGCATCGGTCTTGATCTCGACAGTGTCTGCGTTGTTCACGACGTGATCGTTCGTCACCGCATAACCGTCGGGCGATATGAAGAACCCTGAACCTTGCGCCATGGTGAAAGGCCGCAGCGTCCGCCCGTTGGGCAGATTGGGCCACCCGAATTCACGGAAAAAACGCTCAAAAGGCGATCCCTTCGGGAAGGAGCGTCCCTGGTCCTTGCTGTCACCGCTGCCGGAATCCGATGAGGAGACTTCGCTCTTGAGCTTGACCCGAACGGAGACGACGGCCGGCTTTACCTGCCGGACGATGTCGGCGAATCCAGCCGGTCCATGCTCCTGAACCGTTTGCGCCTGCGCTAGCGCCGGGGCGGGACCGAGATTGAGCTGCGCACCAGGTGCAGCGAAAAGCAGAGCCCCGGTCAGGGCGGTGGCAGAGGCCATGAGGGCGAGGCGGCGCCGCGGCAGAATTCTGTGGCTTGGCGAGGGGGACGTATGTAAAGGCATGACAGAGACTCCATGTTGTATTCTTGAATGGCCGTGGCCACCCGCCCGGGGCGGGCAACGCGCTCGGCATGACAGTTATTTTGGGAATAACGCTTACGACGGCATTTCCGCCGAATTAATGCTTCGTAATATCAGTGCTGCATCGGCATGCCGGGCATATTGTTCCCGGACGACGCGCCCATGGCACGCACGTCGAATTCGACGCTGACCGGTCCTGCTTTTTCGAACACGAGCGTGCCCTTGACCTGCTCGCCCGGCAAGAGCGGCTTCTTCAATCCCACAAGCATGAGGTGGTATGAGCCGGGCTTGAGCTCGACAGTCTCGCCCGGCTTGATCTCGAGCCCGCCCTTTACCGGACGCATTTTTGCGATTCCATTCTCCATTGTCATTTCGTGAACTTCGAATGTTGGCGCGACATCGGACGAGCCGCCGACCAGGCGGTCGGCCGTGGTGCCATTGTTGGTGATTTTCATGTACCCGGCAGCAATGCTCGCGCCCTTGGGAGTGGCTCGCGACCAGGGATCAGCAACATCGATCGATCCTGCTTTGTAGTCCCGTGCATGGGCAACTGTCAGCGCAGCGGCGAAAATCGCTGCAAACAGCAACACAGCTCGTCGCATCGTTATTCTCCCTGATCGAATGTCACTATATACTAGGCCAAGCTTGCCTGGCCGGGGAGCGGTGGAGGCAAGAAATCTCTCACTTTGTTGAGAGCGCGCTGCTCGAGAGCTGCCACTCTCTCACGCGTCATGGCCGCACGCGCGCTCCGTCGCGCTTGCGCGCGTGCGATCTCGTTGTCCGCCCATCCACATCTTTGATGTACGGCAAGCCGTGACTGCCCTGCCATAGGCGCATGACAGGGGGAAACTTTACAGGCCCTGGCGCTGTTCCCTATAGAATGCATTTGCAGGCTAATGCGCTCGCATGAACAAGCAAACCCGTTTTCATATCGGCTACTGGATAGCTGCCGCCCTCGTACTGCTCCTGGTGCAGTATTTCTACACCACCTCGCAAAAGGTCGCGGCAATCCCTTACAGCCAATTTCAGCAGCTGCTGCACGACGGCAAGGTTGCCGAGATCGGCGTGTCCGACCGCTACATTCAAGGCAAGCTCAAGCAGCCCTTGCCCGACGGAAAGAGCGATTTCGTGACCACGCGCGTCGACCCGCAATTCGCCGAGGAGCTGCAGAAATATGGCGTGACCTATCGAGGTGAAGTCGAGAGCACGCTCGTTCAGGATCTGCTGTCCTGGATCGTGCCGGTTGCGCTGTTCTTTGGGCTGTGGACGCTCATCTTTCGGCGCATGCGCGGGCTCGGCGGCGGACTGATGTCGATCGGCAAGAGCAAGGCAAAGATTTACGTGGAGTCCGACACGGGGGTGCGATTCGACGATGTCGCCGGCGTTGACGAGGCCAAGGATGAGTTGCGGGAAATCGTCGACTTCCTGAAGAACCCCGCACAATACAGCCGGCTGGGCGGTCGCATGCCGAAAGGCGTGCTGCTGGTCGGCCCTCCCGGGACCGGCAAGACGCTGCTCGCCAAGGCCGTGGCGGGTCAGGCGAAGGTGCCGTTCTTCTCCATCTCGGGCTCCGAGTTCGTCGAGATGTTCGTAGGGGTGGGCGCCGCGCGCGTGCGCGATCTCTTCGAGCAGGCGCGGGCAAAGGCGCCTGCCATCATCTTTATTGACGAGCTCGATGCGTTGGGACGCGCCCGTGGCATTGGTCCTTATGCCGGCGGTCACGATGAGAAGGAGCAGACGCTCAATCAGCTCCTCGCCGAGATGGACGGATTCGATTCAAAAAGCGGACTGGTCATTCTTGCCGCAACGAACCGACCCGAGATCCTCGATCCCGCCCTGTTGCGGGCGGGGCGCTTCGATCGACAGGTCCTGGTTGACCGGCCCGACAAGAAGGGCCGGATCGAGATTCTGCGCGTGCATCTGAAAAAGACAAAGCTCGCTGCGGATATGGACCCGGAAAAGGTGGCCGCGCTTACGCCGGGATTTACCGGCGCCGACCTTGCGAACCTGGTCAACGAGGCAGCGCTTCTGGCGACGCGTCGCGGCGGCGATGAAGTGCACATGATCGATTTCTCCAATGCGATCGAGCGGATGATTGCCGGACTCGAGAAGCGCAATCGGCTGCTCAATCCGAAGGAACGCGAGATCGTCGCCTATCACGAGATGGGCCACGCTCTGGTCGCGCTCAGCCTGCCCGGCACCGATCCCGTGCACAAGGTCTCGATCATCCCGCGTGGAATAGGCTCTCTCGGCTACACCATTCAGCGTCCGACGGAAGACCGATTCCTGATGACCCGGGAGGAGCTGGAGAACAAGATGTCCGTCCTGCTGGGTGGGCGCGCGGCCGAGCTTACCGTGTTCGGGCATCTCTCGACCGGCGCAGCAGACGACCTCAGGAGAGTGACCGACATCGCGCGCTCCATGGTGACGCGGTACGGCATGTCGGAGCGGTTGGGCAGCGTGGCCTATGATCGCGATCCGCGCAGCTTTCTTACCGGGCCGGATCTGCCGCCTCCGCCGCGCGAGCACGACTACGCGGAAGAGACGGCAGGCGCCATTGACAAGGAGGTGCGCAGCATCGTGCAAGCGGCAACGGAGCGTGCACTCGCCATACTGCGTGAACGCCGTGACGTGCTCGAACGCACCGCCCAGCGCCTCCTAGAAAAAGAGACGCTCGATGAAAAGGAGCTCATGGAGCTCGTCGGGCCTCCCACAGGTCCGCCGGTCAGAGTGGCGGCGGAATAATTACGGTGGTGTCGCGGGCGGCGGCGCTTGCTGTCATTGCCATTTCAGCCGTCCTCGCATCAGACCGGGCCTGGGCCTCGACCGCGCTCGACGGCGCCGCATTAGGCTGGCCCTGGGCCATGCCGTTCATCGGCATGCTGCTCACCATAGCGAGCGGCCCGATCCTGTTCCCGCGGCTCTGGCACAAGCACTACGGCAAGCTTGCCTTCATCTGGAGCGCCCTCACCGTTGCGCCGCTCGCGGCCATCCACGGGGTGCCGGTTGCCGCTGGGGCCTTCGTGCACACGATGCTCACGGAGTTCGCGAGCTTCATCGTGCTCTTGTTTACACTCTATGTGGTCGCCGGCGGCATCCTGGTCACGGGCAATTTACGGGGTACCCCCCTCGTCAACGCGGCGATACTCGCGCTCGGCACCCTCATCGCCAGCGTGGTCGGCACCACCGGCGCGGCCATGATCCTGGTTCGTCCGCTCATTCGCGCCAATGCATGGCGCCTCAACAACGCGCATGTAGTCGTTTTCTTCATCTTTCTCGTAGGAAACATTGGCGGAGCGCTCTCGCCACTAGGCGATCCACCGCTGCTGGTCGGTTTCCTGCACGGGATCGATTTCTTTTGGACCGCTCGCAATCTCTGGCGGCAGACCGCCTTCGTCGGCTGCCTCACCCTCGGCGCCTTTGTCGCGGTGGACCTGTGGCACTACCGCAGGGATCGCCGGGTCACTACCGTCGGCGAAAGCGCGCCTCCCCTCAACCTGCGGGTCAGCGGTGCCATCAATCTCGTGCTGATCATCGGGGTGATCGCCGCCATCCTTGCATCGGCAACGTGGAGGCCGGGCGTCAGTTTCGAGTTGTACGGCAACGCTCTTGCTCTGGAAAATCTCGCGCGTGACGGGGGACTGGTGTTGATCGCCCTCCTGTCGCTCGCGCTGACGCCCAACGAGCACCGGGAGGCGAACGGCTTCACCTGGGAGCCGATCGTAGAAGTGGCGATCCTGTTCGCCGGGATCTTCACGTGCATCATCCCGGTGATCGCAGTGCTCCAGGCCGGGAAGGAAGGGGCATTCTCGTGGTTGCTCGCCATGGTGACCGCGCCCGACGGATCTCCGCGTCCTATCGCTTATTTCTGGGCCACAGGCATTCTTTCCGCCTTTCTCGACAATGCTCCCACCTATCTGGTGTTCTTCGAGCTTGCAGGCGGCAAAGCGAGTGAGCTGATGGGCCCGCTCGCGGCGACGCTCGCCGCCATCTCCATGGGCGCAGTCTACATGGGCGCGCTCACCTATCTGGGTAACGCGCCCAATCTGATGATTTATGCCATTGCCACCGAGCGCGGCGTGAAGATGCCGAGCTTCTTCGGCTACATGGGCTGGGCGGGCGCGATATTGCTGCCGATCCTGGCGCTTCTCACCTTTTCTTTCGTCGCGAAGCTTTGGTAGCCGAACGAGCCTTCCGGGCGCCTCCCGCCGCAGTCCTCGCCACGGATTTCGGCAGCACCGCGACCGCCTCGATCTCCAAGAGCGCGCCCTCGCGCGCCAGGCCTGAAATGGCAATGCTGGTGCTGGCCGGCCGGTTCTCATCGGGGAGATAGCTGTCGCGCACCTGGCGGAATACCGGCATGTATTTCATGTCGATGAGGTAATTGTTCATCTTGACAACGTGCTGGAATTTCCCGCCCACGGCCGCGAGTGCAGCCTTGATATTCTCGAATGTTTGAATGGCTTGCAGACGAAAATCGCTGCTGAACTTTCCTTCGCGATCCATCCCGAGCTGGCCGGCGACATAGACAATCCTCGCGGGCGCCGTCGCCTCCACCACCTGGGTATAGCCGGGCGGCTTGGAGAGTGTTTCCGGATTGATGAAACGCGTTCGGCTCATGGCATGCTCCTGCTCTGATTCGCGCCGGGACGGCGGATCCAGCATACCAGCTTGTGACCGGACGGCTGGTCCCCGGTCCGTGACCCCTGGTCCGCTGCGCCCACCGGCGCCCCACGCTATAACTCACGAGGAGCCGCGGCGGCAGCCCGCCGGGATTGCGGAGACTGCAGGCATGGCTGAGATCGTGTTCGGGTTCGGGACCTCCCATGGACCGCTTCTGGCAACACCGCCACAGGAATGGGACCTGCGCGCCAACGTGGACCGCAAGAACAAGGCGCTGGCCTTCGGGGCGGGCACATATGACTTCCAGCAGCTCTACGATCTGCGAAAGGACGAGCATTTCGAGAAACAGAACACCCTCGAGGTGCGCCGCGAGCGCGACACGCGCTGCCAGCATCAGCTCGACGCGCTGGGCGAGCGGCTCGCCCACATCGATCCCGATGTTCTGATCATCGTCGGCGATGACCATCACGAATGGTTCCTCAACGACATCCAGCCGGCGTTCTCGATCTTCCACGGGAAGGAGATCTTCAATCGCGCCCTGACCCCGCAGGAGGAGCAGGAAAAGATCGCCAACGGCGGAGCGTACGCGATGAAGATCTATCATCCGCCTCGCGATGAGACCTATCCCTGCCCGTCAAAGCTCGCCGCGCACATCATCACGCGCACCGTCAAGGACGAGTTCGACACCACGGCCCTCGGCGAGCAGCCTCACGACGCCGGGCTGCCGCGCCAGCTCGGACATTCCTACGGCTTCATTTATCGCCGCATTCTCAAGAGCCGCCCGATCCCGCTCATCCCGATCCTGGTCAACACCTATTATCCGCCCAACCAGCCGACGGCCAAGCGCTGCCTCGAGTTTGGCCGAGCAGTCGCGCGCGCCGTCAAGGAGTGGCCGGGCGCGGACCGCGTCGCGGTGGCCGCATCCGGCGGGGTAAGTCATTTCGTCGTCGACGAGGCGCTCGACCGGCGGCTGCTCAATGCGCTCCAGCGACGCGACTACAAGGCGTTGGTCGAGGAGCCCGAGATCCATTTCCGCTCCGGCACATCGGAAACCAAGAACTGGCTGGTCGTCGCCGGAATGCTGACGGATACGGGTCTCGGGATGGAGCTTCTCGACTATGTGCCTTGCTACCGCTCTGAAGCCGGCACCGGCAGCGGCATGGCCTTTGCGACTTGGCAGTGATTTTAACAACCATGCGAACGCGTCGGGAATTCCTGAGCATCGCAGCGGTGACGGCGGCCGGTACATTTGTCCAGCTCTGTCAGGACGAAGTCGCTGCCTCCGAGGACTATCCCAAGGCTTCATGAGCCCGGATGTTCAGGCGATCATTGCCAATCTCGCCAGCGAAGCAAAACCAAATTCGCTCGAGGATTCACCAGTACGAGGCAATCGTGGAACGCGCCCAAAAATGAGGTGCCGACTTATTTGCCTGACTACGACACTCGGCGCTTCCTCGACCCGCAAGCGGTCGCAGTCCGGTCTTCGCCAAGACATATTTCTGCCCGGGCGCGGCACTATGTAAGAGCGGCGCTGGGGATTGAGAGCGGGTGGGGGGCAAAGTTCGCCGTGGTCGCGACGGGCTCAAGGTCGTGCTTTAGCCGAAAAATCTTGTTTGTTGCGATGGGGCTCGCGGGGTTGGCGGGCTCGATCCAGTCGGCTTCTGCGCAGAGCATCTTTGAGATGCTGTTTGGAAGGCCTTGGAGCTCGCAAGCCAGCTCCTATGCCGACCCGTCCTCGCAGCTCAATTCGCTCGGCGGGCGCTCGGCGCCCGGAGGCGAGGTGACGGGAACGGCGTATTGCGTGCGCCTTTGCGACGGACGTTATTTTCCCATTCAGCCACATGCCGGCATAACCCTCGCCCAGGCGTGCAGCTCGTTCTGCCCCGCGAGTGCCACCAAGATCTACAGCGGCGGCAGCATCGAGCATGCGGCGGCCCCTGACGGCAAGCGTTACACCGAGCTTGCAACCGCATTCACCTATCGGGACAAGCTGGTCCCGGGCTGCACATGCAACGGCAAGGACGCGTTCGGCCTCGTTACCCAGCCGATCGCAACTGATCCGACGCTGCGGGCCGGCGACATCGTCGCGACAAACGGCGGTCTGATGGCCTACGATGCTGCCCCAGGCCGCCAAGCCGCCTTCACTCCGATCGCGTCCTACGGCGGGCTCCCGGCGGATGTCCGGCGCCAGCTGACCGAAACCAAGATCGCGCCCGCGACGGAGCGCGCGCCCCCGCCCCCGTCCATCAAGCAAGCTGACGCAGCACCGCGCAGCAGCAAGAGCAAACGGGCTCAGATCGACAGATAGTCCAAGACCTCGTCCGCCAGCGAAAGCGCGCAGGTCAGCCCGGGCGATTCGATGCCGAACATGTGCACCGTCCGCTCGAGCCCGTGCTGCTGCGGTCCTTGCAGCATGAAATCGGCAGCGGGCTCGCCGGGCCCGGTCAGCTTGGGCCGCACCCCGGCATAGTCAGGCGCCAGCGAGTTGTCCGGGAGCTTCGGCCAGTACGTCCGGATGCCTTTGTAGAAGCCGGCCGCGCGCGCGGGCGCGACGTCGTAGCTCTCCTCCTCGATCCATTCCACGTCGGGACCAAAACGCATGCGCCCGGCAATGTCGAGCGTCACGTGGACCCCGAGTCCGCCCGGCACCGGCACAGGATAGATGAGGCGCGAAAACACGGGTCGGCCAAGAAAGCCGAAGTAATTCCCCTTGGCCAGAACGAGGCGAGGCACGCCGTCGGACGGATAGTCCTGCGTTGCGCGCGCAAGTTTCTGTGCGCCCAGCCCCGCACAATTCACCACCCCGTCGAACAAGACCGATTGCGGATCGTTGCCGCCGAAGCAGGCCTCCCAACCTGCCGGCGTCCGCGCGATCCGCTCGATCGGCGTGTTGAATGCCACCGCCCCGCCGTGGTCCTCGAGATCGCCGAGCAGGGCGACCATGAAGCGATGACTGTCGATGATGCCGGTTTCCGGAGAGTGCAGAGCCGCGACGCAGGCGAGCTCCGGCTCGAGGGCCTGTGCGGCCGCCGCATCGATGATCTCGACGCCTTCGACGCCGTTGAGCTGCGCCTGCTTGAGCAGGGCTTCGAGCCGGGCGAGCTCGCCTGGACTGGTGGCCACGACAAGCTTCCCGCATTTACGGTGCGGCACCCCATGCGAGGCGCAGAGCTCATAGAGCCTGCGCCGGCCGCGGGGACAGTGGTAGGCGCGCAACGAGCCGCTCGGATAATAGAGCCCGGCATGAATGACCTCGCTGTTGCGCGAGGAGACGCCGGTTCCGATGGTGCTCGCCGCCTCCGCGACGACCACCTCATGCCCCGCGAGCGCGAGCGCGCGCGCGACCGCAAGGCCGACGATCCCGGCCCCTACCACCAGAACCTGCATCCGCCCCGGCCCGCTCACGTCTCGACCGGCAGTCCCGTGTAGTTCTCGGCGAGAGAGCGTCCAGCCGCCTCCGAGCTGGTCACGTAATCGAGCTCGGCCAGCTGGCGCTTGCGATCGAACGCATTGTGCACGGGATCGAGATGAAACAGCTGCGTCATCCACCAGGAGAAGCGCTGCGCCTTCCAGACGCGCCGCAGGCACGTGCTCGAGTAGCGCTCCAGGAGATCGCCGTTGCCGGAGCGGTAGAACTCGGCGATGGCACGCGAGAGCGCGACCACGTCGGCCAGAGCGAGGTTCATGCCCTTGGCGCCCGTGGGCGGCTGGATGTGCGCCGAGTCGCCGGCAAGAAACAGACGCCCATACTGCATCGGCTCCAGCACGAAACTGCGCATCGCAGTGATGCCTTTCTGCAGCATTTCGCCTTCGGCGAGCGCCCGCGTCCCGCCAAGGCGCGCGTGCAGCTCCTCCCATATGCGCGCATCCGGCCAGTTCTCAATGTCGTCATCCGGCGCGCACTGCACATAAAGCCGGGCCAGGGCGGACGAGCGCATGGTGTAAAGCGCAAACCCGCGCTCGTGATAGGAGTAGATAAGCTCCTGCTCGGGCGGTGATGACGCCGAGAGTATCCCGACCCAGCCGAAAGGATATTCGCGATCGTAGACGGTAAGAGCGCTCGCCGGAATGCTCGGCCGGCAGATGCCGTGGAAGCCGTCGCAACCACCGATGAAATCGCAGGCGAGCTCCTGCTCGCGGCCGGAATGCCAAAACCGGATCTTTGGCGAGTTTCCCCTGAAATCGTGCACGCTCACATCGGCCACCTCGAAGCGGATCTGGCCGCCGTCTGCCAGTCGGCGCGCGATCAGGTCCTTCACCACCTCCTGCTGGCCGTAGACGGTGACGCCCTTTCCCACGAGCTCGCGAAAATTGATGTAGTGCAACGAGCCGGCGAAGGCGAAATACACGCCGTTGTGGAACATCCCCTCGCGCAGCATCCGCTCGCCGGCTCCGGTCTCCACCAGAAGATCGCTCGCCCATTGCTCGATCAACCCGGCACGAATCCGGGTTTCCACATAATCCCGGCTGCGATTCTCCAGAACGACCGACTCGATGCCGGCGCGATGAAGGAGATGCGAGAGCATCAGGCCGGCAGGCCCCGCCCCGACAATGCCTACCTGCGTGCGCATGCGCATGCCTCTCAGCCCAGGGAGGCAAGGGCCGCGGCGAGATCGGCGATGAGGTCGTCGCTGTCCTCGATGCCGACCGACAGCCGAATGAGGGTATCGCCAATCCCGAGCTTGGCGCGCACCTCCGCCGGCAGCGAGGCATGAGTCATCAATGCCGGATGCTCGACGAGGCTTTCGACCCCGCCGAGGCTTTCAGCCAGCGCGAACAAGCGGCAGCGCTCGAGGAACCGGCGTGCATACTCAAGCGAGCCTGCAAGCTCCGCGGAAATCATGCCTCCGAACGCGTGCATCTGTTTGCGCGCAAGCGCATGCTGGGGATGACTCGCAAGCCCCGGATAATGCACCCGGCGCACACCGGGCTGTTTTTCCAGCCATGTGGCGATCTTGAGGGCGGAGGCGCAATGACGCTCCATGCGCAGCGCCAGCGTCTTGAGCCCGCGCAACGCAAGGAAGGAGTCGAACGGCCCCTGGATGGCGCCGACCGCGTTCTGCAGGAACCGCATCCGCTCGCGCAGATCCTCGTTGGTCCCGACCACGGCGACGCCGCCCACGATGTCCGAATGGCCGTTGAGATATTTGGTGGTGGAGTGAATCACCAGGTCGAAGCCGTGCTCGAGCGGCCGTTGCACGTAAGGGCTGGCAAAGGTGTTGTCGGCCACCGCCCAGATGCCGCGCGGTTTTGCGAGAGCCGCAACGCGGGCGAGATCGATGACTTTCAGAAGTGGATTGGTCGGCGTCTCGATCCAGAGAAGACGCGTCTTCGGCCGGATCGCGGCCTCGATGAGCGCGGTGTCGGCGAGGTCGAGATAGGTGACCTCGAGCCCCGCCGAGCGCCGGCGCACACGCTCGAATAATCGTCGCGAGCCGCCATAGAGATCATCGACCGCAATGATGTGCGAGCCGGCGTCGAGGCAATCGAGCGTCGTCGCGATCGCAGCCATGCCGGAGGCAAATGCAAATGCCGCCGTTCCCCCTTCGAGGTCTGCGATGCAGCGCTCGAACGCCATGCGCGTCGGGTTCTTGGTGCGGGCATAGTCGTAGCCCTTGTGCACCCCGGGCGATTGCTGGACGTAGGTGGAGGTGGTGTAGATCGGCGTCATGACCGCGCCGGTCGTGGGGTCGGGCTCCTGCCCCGCGTGCACGCAGCGGGTAGCGAAATCGAGCTGGTTTCTTTGCATGCCTACCGTGTGATGCGGAAATAGTTGATCAGGTCAAGACGGGTGGCCACTCCGAGGAACGCATCGCGGTCCATGACGATGGCGACGTAATCCTTGCGAAACAGCGGGACGAGCTCGGCAATGGGGGCGTCCGCCGAGATCGTCTCGACCCGCGTCACCATGATGTCCTTTACCGGTTGTGCAAACACCTTGTTGGAGTCGCTCTCGGTGAGAAGCGCGGCGAGAACGTCGCTCTCGTCGACCAGCCCTGCCACCTCGCCGCTTTCGTCTATGACGGGGAGCTGCGAGACGTCCGTGGAGCGCATGCGCGCAAAGACGGTTCTGACCGTGTCCTGCGGGCGGACCACCACCGCGGTCCCTTCGCTGAAGCTGCTCACAACGACGTCGCGCACCGTGCCGTGCCCGTGCGGATGGGTCCAGCCTTCCTGCGCAAGGAACGTGGGGTTGAACACCTTGGAGAGATATTTCGCGCCGGAATCGCAGACGAGAGTAACGACACGCTTTGGCAGCGTTTGCGCCCGCGCGTAGCGCAGCGCGGCCGCGAGCAGCGTGCCCGTGGAGGAGCCGGCAAGCACTCCTTCTTTCAGCAGAAGATCGCGCGCCGTTGCGAAGCTTTCCGCGTCGGGGATCGAATAGGCCTTGCGCACCAGGGAGAGGTCCGCGTTGGGCGGAATGAAGTCCTCGCCGATCCCCTCGACCGCCCAGTTTCCCGCTTGGGTCATCCTGCCGGTCTCCACCACCGGCGCAAGCACTGAGCCCTGCGGGTCGGCGAGGATCATCTCGGTCCGCGGCGATGCGCGGCGCAGGAAGCGTCCCACCCCGGTCAGCGTCCCGCCTGAACCCACACCCACGGCCACCGCATCCAGATCGCCTTGCATCTGGCGCAGAATTTCCGGTCCGGTGGTTGTCTCGTGGGCAAGCGGGTTCGCCGGATTGGCAAACTGGTTGATGAACACCGCGTTGGGCGTGCGCTGCGCGATCGATTGGGCGAGATCCTGATAGTAGTCGGGATGCCCCTTGCCCACGTCGGAGCGCGTGATCACCACTTCCGCCCCCATCGCCTTCGCATGCAGGATCTTTTCCCGCGCCATCTTGTCGGGGACGACGAGCAGGGTGCGGTAGCCCTTGCGTCCGCCGACCAGCGCCAGCCCGAGCCCGGTATTGCCGGCGGTCGCCTCCACAATGGTGCCGCCGGGCTTCAATGTTCCGTCCGCCTCCGCCGCCTCGATCATGCTGCGGGCCGGGCGATCCTTGATCGAGCCTGACGGGTTGGCGCTTTCGAGCTTGAGAAAAAGGCGGGACAGGCCGCAATCGATCCGGGTAACCTCGATGAGGGGAGTCGAGCCGATCAGGTCGAGGACGGAGCTCATGCGCGCCCGGGGCTCGGAATCGGGAAAAAAATCAGGCCCGAACACGAGTTATTGCAGCGCAACAGGATTGACTTCCGGCCTCTCGACACTATGTTGCGCGCAACCGGTTCGAAACTGCGACCGTTCCTCCCCCGCGTAAGTCTGGACATAATCTTGCAATCCGGCGCGGCTAGGCTCTGGGATCGGTCTTGATTCTGAGGTTATATGCCCTTTTCCAAGCTCGGCCTATCGGCCAAGGTTCTCGCCGCCGTGAAAGCGGCCGGCTATTCCGCTCCCACCCCGATCCAAGAACAAGCCATCCCTCACGTTCTCGCGCGGCGCGACGTGCTCGGCATTGCCCAGACAGGGACCGGCAAAACCGCTGCGTTCACCCTGCCGATGCTCACCATTCTGGAGCACGGCCGCGCCCGGGCCAGAATGCCGCGCACGCTGATCCTCGAGCCGACACGCGAGCTTGCAGCACAGGTGCAGGAGAGCTTCGAAAAATACGGAGCCGGGCAAAAACTCAATGTTGCGCTGTTGATCGGCGGGGTTTCGTTCGAGGATCAGGATACCAAGCTCACCCGCGGCGTCGACGTGCTGATCGCCACCCCGGGGCGCCTGCTCGATCACTTCGAGCGCGGGCGGCTGCTTCTCACCGGGGTCGAGCTTCTCGTGATCGACGAGGCCGACCGGATGCTCGACATGGGATTCATTCCCGACATCGAGCGTATCTGCAAGCTTGTTCCGTTCACCCGCCAGACGCTGTTTTTTACTGCCACCATGCCGCCCGAGATCAGGCGGATCACCGATCAGTTCCTGCACAATCCGGTAAAGGTCGAGGTTTCGCGGCCGGCGACCACGGTTGCAACCACCACCCAGCGCCTGGTGAAAACCGGGCGCGAGCCGCATGAAAAGCGCGACACGCTGCGCTCGCTCATTCGCTCCGCCGAAGCTCTCACCAATGCGATCATCTTCTGCAACCGCAAGCGCGAGGTTGCGGCGCTGCATCGCTCGCTCGTGCGTCATGGATTTTCGGCCATAGCGTTGCACGGCGACATGGACCAGAGCTCGCGCATGGCGGCGCTCGATCAGTTCCGGAAAAACGAGGTGACCCTGCTGGTTGCTTCCGACGTTGCAGCGCGCGGGCTCGACATCCCGGCAGTCAGTCACATCTTCAATTTCGACGTGCCGCATCATCCCGAT
The DNA here is from genome assembly GCA_036557665.1 of Xanthobacteraceae bacterium. Lineage (GTDB taxonomy): Bacteria > Pseudomonadota > Alphaproteobacteria > Rhizobiales > Xanthobacteraceae > VAZQ01. Next base: position 70,365 of record DATBHG010000032.1, read on the forward strand.
GACTATGTCCATCGCATCGGGCGCACCGGTCGCGCGGGACGGTCCGGTACGGCCATTACGATCGTCACGCCGTCGGAGCAGAAGAGCGTGGCTGCAATCGAGAAGCTGATCGGACAGTCCATCTCCTGGATGGAGCGGCCCGCCCGCGAGATCTCAGAGGAACGCGCCGCCCCGTCGCGTGAGCATCGCAACGGGGGCCCGCGGCGGTCCCGAACCCATTCGAGGCACGACCGCAAAGCGCCGCGCGAGGAGGCTCCCGCCACCGTGACCCGGCTCGATGAGGCCCGCTCCCGCCGTGCGGTCAAGCCGAGCGGAGATGAGGGGCATCTGCCGGCTTTTCTGCTGCGTCCCTTCCGCGTCAAGGCGTAAATTGAATTAGAGCGATCTGAGAAGAACGCTCCCTCCTTCCGCCGTCGCCCGCCGCGCCGCTATCGCATCGCCGTCGCTGGCGGTGAGGAGATCAATTCGCTTTGATGTTGGCGGCGCGGATGACTTTCGCCCAGATACCAAGCTCGCGCCTGATCCGCTCGGCAAATTCGAGCGGCGTGCTGGCGACCGGCTCGTAGCCGAGCGTCGCGAGGCTCTCGCGCATGTCCTGCTCTTTCATGATCATGGCGGTCTCATCGTAGAGGGTCGCGACGATCTCCTGCGGCGTGCCGGCTGGCACCAGCATCCCCACCCAGCTCTCGCCCTCGATGTCAGGGTAGCCGATCTCCGCCATGGTCGGCAGGTCCGGCAGGATTTGCGACCGCGCCTTTCCGGCCAGCGCGAGCGCGCGCAATTGCCCTTCCTTGAGATGCGGCACAACCGGTGCAGGGGCTACGAAGCTGATCGGGACGTGGCCCGCGACGACCGCCGCGATTGCCGGCCCGCCCCCATTGTAGGGCACGTGCACCAGGTCCAGATTGAATTTCAGACGGAACTGCTCGGCGGTGAGGTGAGACTGCGTCCCTGCGCCCGCCGAAGCGAAGCTGTACTTGCCCGGATTGGCCCTGATCAGGGCGACGAGCTCATCGACCGTCCTGGCCGGGACGGACGCGTTGACCGACAACACCGCCGGCGAGGTGACCGCAAGCGTAACGGGGACGAAATCCTTCTCCGGGTCGTAGGGAATCTTGTCGAACAGGCTCGGGTTGACCGTGTAGGAGCTGTAGGCGCAAAGGATGGTGTAGCCGTCCGGCGCCGCCTTCGCGGCCTGAGCCATGCCGATATTGCCGGACGCGCCGGTGATATTCTCGACGTAGAATTGCTTGCCCATGCGCTCGCCGAGCTTCTGCGCCAGCAGCCGGCCGAACACATCGGTCAGGCCTCCCGGCGCATAGGCCACGATGACGCGCACCGCGCGGGTCGGATACGCCTGTGCCCGCGCTTCATGCGCATAAGGGGTGCAAGCAGCGATGGCGGCCAGCAAGCCAAATCTACGCCTGGACAATGTCATTTTGTTTTCCTTGGCAGACGACTGGCCGTGCATCGTCGGCGGCAGCAAAACGGCTCGATCCCTCCGCCTGCCAGCTCCATCAATACGGGCGCTGCGTGCCCTTGACCGTCGTTCGCAGCATGAGCCTGCGCTGATCGGAGGGAAAATCGTCGCGCGCATGCATGGAGCAGCGATTGTCCCACAGGAGCAGATCGCCGACCCGCCACCCGTGCCGGTAGACGAATTCCGGCTTCTCGGCATGGTCGAGCAACGCCTCCAGCAGCCCCTCGCTTTCGGCTTGCGGGATGCCCTCGATCCGCACTGTCATCAGCCGATTGACATAGACCGCCTTGCGTCCGGTCTCCTCATGCGTCCGGAACACCGGGTGAGCCGCCTCGTTCGAGGCTCCGACTCCCGCCGCCCCTCGCGTGGTGGCACCGTAATTGTAGTGATGGAACGCACGGCGCCCCGCAAGCTTGCTCTTGAGCGCAGGATCGAGGGTCTCATACGCGGCATAGCCGCTGGCGAACAAGGTGTCGCCGCCATGGCTCGGCACTTCCAGTGAATACAGCAGCGTGCCCTTGTGCGGCACATCGGCATGAATCTGATCGTGATGAAAGTTCATCTCTCCATCAGGCAACGCGCCGATGGTCTCGCCGTTCTCGCGGATGTTGGAAATCATCATGATGTTCGGCAAAAGGCGCGCATATCCCTTGGGAAAGAATTTCGCGGGCCGCGTCAGCGGAGCGGTCTCGCCGAAATATTCGGTCACCCGCAAGAGATCCTGCTGGGTCAGGTCCTGGCCGCGAAACAGCAGCACGAGGTGATCGAGCCACGCCTGATAGACCTCGTGGACGGTATCGGGATCGAGGGAGATGCGCAGATCGACGCCGCGAATTTCCGCGCCGATGTGCCTGGACAGCGGAACGACCTCAAGCCGGGTGCGGGTTGCTACGCTCATCGCCGATCCTCGATCTCACGGCATTGCCTGATGCGTTGGGCGAGACATGCCCAGCCTTTGCGGAGTGATTGAAAGCGAGCTTATCCGAGCCTATCGGCGCCAGCAATGTCGAAGCTTCAGCGTCCCGCTGGTGGAGTGCCGGCGGGTGCGACTTCCGGTGAAACCTCGGAGGCGGGCCCCTCCCCTGCAACGTACTGCGCGAAGCGAGCACGCGATTCAGCGATCGACGGAACGCAGCGGTAAGGGTTCCCGCAGCCGCCGTTGAACGTGATTTCAAATCGACTTTCGCCTCGCGCCACTTTCGTGACGGTGAAAGCGGGAGTGGTCTCGGACGGCACCGGCCCCGCGGTTTGCAGCGTCGTACCTGTCCGGACCTGAATCTTGAAAGTCGAGTTGGCCGCGATCCATGTTGCGGCGCGATTCCATTTGGCATCGCAGTCCGCACCGCTGATGCATATGATCGGCTGGGGCAGAAGCTGCTGCACTTGCGAGGAAGCGCAGGCTGCCATGAGCATTCCGGCCGCCAGGAGCACCATGGCACGCATGAGCGACTACGCCTCCTCGCCGGATCATACGACGATCGAGAAAAGGCACAAAAGCGGCGCCCAGGCCGGGCACGCTCGGACCCGCTGGGCTCGAGTCGCGACCATTTTCCTCGCCGGGATAGTTGCCGCACTTCACATCGGCAAAGCGCCGATTGCCGTCCCCCTGCTGCGGCAGGATCTGGGACTGAGCCTGGCGTTCGCCTCCTGGATCATCGGAGCCTACGCCATAGTCGGTGCGGTTGCCGGCTTGCCGGCCGGGATGATCATCACCCTTGTCGGTGCGCGCCGCTCGCTCGTCATCGGGCTGCTCGTGATCGGCACAGCGTCCTGTGCCGGAGCCTTGGCAACGAGCGGCCCAACTCTCCTGGTCACGCGTGTCCTTGAGGGCACCGGATTCCTGATGGTTGCGATTGCCGCCCCCATGCTGCTGCGGGTGCTGACTGCGCCGCGGGACCGGGACGCAGTGTTTGGCTGGTGGGCGATTTATTTCACGGTAGGATCGGTGATCGCGATGTTGGCCGGACCGCTGGTCGCGCGGTTCGGGTGGCAGGCCCTCTGGTACGCGACCGGCCTCCTCTCGGTGGCGTATGCTGCCGTCGCCTGGTGGGCCGCTCCGCACGCACCCAGCGCCGCTCCAAGCAGCGCGCTACGCGACCTTGGAGCGATCGTGCGCGCGCCGGGGCCCATCCTGCTGGCGCTGACCTTCGGCTTCTATTCCCTCCAGTATCATGCGCTGAGCGGGCTCCTGCCGAGCCTGCTGGTGGAGCGCCTTCAGCTCTCTATTGCCGCGGCAGGAGCGATAGGCGCGGCTGCCATCGTGGCGAGCGGAGTTGGCGCCGTCACCGCCGGCTTGCTGTTGCGACAAGGTGTGGCGCTGTGGGCGATCATCGCGTCGGCCTTCGGTTTCATGGGTCTCGTCACCTTCGGAATTTTCAACGGCTCCATGCCCCTTCTCGGGGTCGCCGCGCTTGGGATTGCGAGTCTCGGCGCGACCGGCTTTATCCCCGCAGCGGTTTACGCGGCCTCGCCCAGGGTCGCGCCGCAGCCGGCATTGCTCGCCCTCACGGTCGGATGCCTGGTGCAGGCCAGCCATCTCGGCAACGTCCTCGGCCCCTCCGCGCTCGGGACTTTGGTGGAGCATTTTGGCTGGTCCGGCGCGCCTGCCCTGTTCGTTATAGTTGCCTGCGCCGGCGTGACTATAGCATTGACGATTCGCAGCCTGCTGCGCGAGCGGTAGCTCAATCGCGCCTCTCGCGGCCGTGAAACACTCGCAAAATGACGAGGCGCTCCGCCTCATAACGGTAGCGGAGGACATATGCGCTGTTGAGGACCTGCAACACGATTTGCCTATATTCTTCGTGGTCCTTTATGGGGCATCCGAGCAGAGGGTGCTCGGACAGAAGCTCTACCTTTTGATGATCTCCTCGGCGACTATACCGGCGAGCGATGGATGTTGTTCTCGGAGGAAGCTTGCAAATCTGTCAAGGTCGGCAAGAGCAGCATCCGACCATTCGAGGTTCATTGTTTAGGCCAGGGCCGAAAATCTGACGTTCCCCACGTCCGCAACCAGCGCAGCACTTTTGAATTCGGAATAGTCGCGGCCCCATTTTTGATGCCATTCCAAGTACGGTCCAATTCTGCGATGCCGGCGGGCTCGAGAGGGACCGCCTCCATATCCGAATTGACAAGCTCAGAAACCAGCTCGGAGACGCTTACACCCCGTTCGGCCGCTCGCGTCTTGAGAATTGCCGCGACAGGCTCGTCAACTTCAATGAGGTGCTTCGTCATTTACTGAAACAGACCATGCTCACGAGGAGTGCCCGTCCGCCGCCGGCTTGAGCTCCACCGATTCGCCGCAGCCGCAGGCCGAGGTCTGGTTGGGATTGTTGAACACGAATTGGGCGGAGAGCTTGTCCCTCTTGTAGTCCATCTCCGTGCCGAGCAGGAACAGCACCGCCTTGGGATCAATGAGCACGCGTACGCCTTTGTCCTCTACCACCTCGTCCGCCTTCTCGACCCGCTCGGCATATTCCATGGTGTAGGACATCCCCGCACAGCCGCCGTTCTTGACTCCGACGCGCACGCCCACGACCGGGTCGGCCGCGTTCGCCATCACGAACTTGATGCGTTCCGCTGCGGCTTCGGTGAGCCGGACAACTTGAGGTCTCGGCCGCGCGCTGGCCATGGGCGTCTCCTCTCTGGCCGGGTTCAAGGCCCCGGGAGCGATGATTCACTCTGTGTCCCCAAGATAACAATGAATTTGGCCGTGTGAAGGTCGCGCGACAGGCAAGTGGCCGCGCCGCTGGTCGGCTGCAGGCTTTTGCGGGGGCTTGCCGCTCAGTAGATCGCCCACAGTCCCGGTGTGGCCAGCTCGACAAGATGTCCGTCGGGGTCGCGGAAATAGATGCTCTGTCCGCCGCGCGACCAGTTGGTGCGGCCTTCAACAGGAACTGCGTGCTCGCGGAGCCGCTGCTCCCATTGGGGCAGCGCGTCACGAGCAACCGCAAACGCGAGATGCAGCGGTCCGTGACCGTCGTGCGGCGGAATGGTGCCTCCCGGCATTCGCACGGTCTCGAGTGTAGCGCCCCGCCGAAACAGCAGGAGCACGCTCTGGCCGCCCACGTCGTAGGCGCGAAAACGCGCGTCCTGCGTGAGAACCGCAAGCGCAAGCACCTGCTCGTAGAAGCGCGCTGCCCGGTCGAGATCGTCGACATAGAGGCAGGTTTCGAGAACGCGATCGAGCTTGGGAACTGGGATAGCCTCTTTTGCTGTTCAGCTGCTGCCGCCGCTCGGCCAATTGCCCGAAAGAGATCGGGTGACCTTTTGCGTCAGCTTCTGGCACTCCTCGAACAGTTGTCGCCCATCCTCGGCGGCCATCTGCATCCGCTGGGCAACAAATTTCTGGTAGGCCTCGAGGGCGTCCGGCACCGAGTGTGAGCTTGTCAGCTTGCTTGCGAGCTCCGACCAGAGATTTACCTCGGACTGCACGCGGGCGAGCCAGCTTCGGCTCGCTTGCTCGTAGGTCTCCAGCAAATCCTTCTGCATCTTGACGATTTCTGGATTCGACCCGTCGGTTATCTTGCCGGCCATGACTGCTACTCCAGTTCCCATCGCATGTCGCAGAATTGCCCCGGAATGTAATTGACCTCGGTCAATCGACCGACCGGCTAAGTATTGCCTTACAAGGGCAGCTCAACTCAAGGGGCCTATTCTCGCCAAAGCCCCAGAGTTCGGACATATGCCGGGCAGGCATCAAGCTGGTCGTGCCGTCATCCGCGCTTTCACCTCGGCCGGGATCGCCTTCGCGCGCAGGCGCGTTGCGTCGCTGGGATCGCGCTCCGCCCAGACCCTGATCTCCTGCCCCTCCACAGCCAGCCGCCCCGCGTTCCACAAGCGGTGCTCCACGTCGAAGCTCGAACGCCTGAACTCGGCGATTGCGCTTTCGATCTCGACCACATCGCCCAGCCTGGCAGGGAGAATGAAGCGGGCTTTTGCATCGACCAGCGGCATGGAAACGGCGTAGACGGCCCCGATCCCGGCCGGGGGGAGCCCAAGTGCGTGCTCGAACAGCAGCCACGTGCTGTGATCGAAGTACTCAAAGAAGCGGCTGTTGAAAACAATGCCGGCGGGATCGCAATGTCCCCACTCCACGGTGAGCCGTCTGCGATGCCTGAGATAGCTCAACCCGCCGCCTTCCGGATCTCGGAGCTGTGCCCTGAGGGCTCTGCAAGGTCAAGCTACTCGGAGTGGCCCGGCAGGCGATACTCGGCTTTCGCCAAAAGCCGCTTCTCATAGCGCACGATCAGGGTCGGCAATCCCAGTATCACGAGGCTGGCGACCACGCCCAACGAAACTGCCGTTGATGATGCCCGCTCCGTGAATGCCTCGCCGAGCCAATAGGCGGCCAGCGCATAGACCGTCACCCAGCAGGCGGCGGCGGTACCGCTCGCGAAATAGAAACTCCGCTGCGCCATCCTGCTGGCGCCCGCCAGAGCCGCTGCCATATTGCGCAGGAATGGCAGAAAGCGCGCAGCGAAGACAAATGGCCCGCCGTGCTGGCGGAAAAGCCATTGACCGATTTTGATCCGCTCCCTGGTCAATCCCACGCGCGGGCCATATTCGCTCAGGAGTTGGTGTCCGAATTTCCTGCCCAGCCAGAAGCCGGTTATGTCGCCGGCGATTGCCGCAGGAACTCCTGCCGCGATCAATGTCCAGAGATCGATGGTATGTGTTCGCGCGGCAAAAAAGGCAGCGGCCATCAAGCTGGCCTCGGCAGGCAGAGGAAAGCCGATGCTCTCGAGCGCGATGAAGGCCGCAACCAGCCAGACGCCGTACATCGCTACAAGATGTGCCAAATCCAGTGCCACGGCTGCCAAATCCCAGCAATCGTCTTAGTCCAGCGAGATTAAACCGATATTGCGGCCGAAAATGCGTTCGGGTGCGAGCGTCCAGCTTCAGGGAGGCTTATTTTGGCCGCTGTTGCAGTCACGGCACACTCTCCAACCCTCCTTGAGCGATATCGGAGTACCGCGGCATGCGAGTGTTCAAGGATTTCCGCGAGATCAAGGATGCGGTCGGGACCGAAATCGGCGAGAGCAAGTGGGTCGAGGTGACCCAGGCCCGCATCGATCTCTTCGCTCAGGCGACCGGCGACGATCAGTGGATCCACGTTGATGTCGCGCGTGCCGAGCGCGAGCTGCCGGGCGGCACCACCATCGCGCATGGGCTGCTGACCCTGGGGCTGGTCCCCGGATTCCTTCGCTCCGTCATGCGTGTGGACGCTCTGAAGAACAGCCTGAACTATGGGTCAAACCGCGTCCGCTACTTGAGCCCGGTCCCCGCAGGCTCGCGGTTGCGTGGCCGGATTGCCATTGCCGCTGCGGAAGATGCGCCCCTGGACGGCCTGCGTGTCACCTATGCGGTGACGGTCGAGATCGAAGGCAGCGCGCGCCCGGCCTGTGTCGCCGAAATCATTTCAGTGCATTACCGCTGAAATGCGATAGCCGCTGTCATTCGGTGCCAGCCTGAAGGCGAGCGCGACGCAGCTCCACCATCAACGGCGCTGCGCCGAGGGCAGCGAGAACGGCCATCGCGGCATAGGCATGCGCGGCCCAGCGGGCGTAGAGCTCGCCCGAAGCTCCCATTGCAGCTGCCATCGCCAGGCCCAGCACGACCGCGAGATATCCCTGAGCCGAGGCGCCCAATCCCGCAGGAGCCGCGCGCGCGACAGCGCCAAGGGCGCCAAGGTGGGTTGCGCCGAACGAGAGCGCGTGGAGGCATTGCAACGGCAGGAGCAGCACAGGTGCCGGATCGAACGCCATTGCAGTCCAGCGCATCACGGCGCCCGCGGCTCCAGCAATAAGCAGCGTAAGCGGCTGCATCGGCAAGCGCCCGGAAACCGCGAAAAGGATGATCTCGGCGAGCACCCCGAGCGCCCAGAGCGCGCCGATGGTCATGCCGCCCAGTCCCGCAGCCTGCCACTGCAAGGCGGAAAACCCGTAGTAGACTGCGTGGCTTGCCTGAATGAGGGCTGCCCCGGTCACCATGCTTAGAAGACGCAGATCGCGCAGAAGCGCGATCAGCGACGCGCGTTGCGCGGAGGGCCCTGATGGATGCTTGGCGAGCGGACCCAGGCTCGCGGCCGCTGCCGCGTTGACGATCAGGACTGCTACGACGGCCCAAATCAGCTGGGTCTTGGCAATGAGATCGAGCAGCAGTCCCCCGCCCAGCGTGCCCGCGATGAAAGCTGCCGACCCCCACGAGCGCACCGGCCCATAGCTTCTTCCGTGCTGACGAAGCCCTGGCAGGGCATAAGCATCGGCAAGCGTCATCAACGGCGTATAGAAAACCGCGCCCAGAGCGACCCCAGCCATGATGGCGCCGGACGAGGGCGCAAGGCCGATGCTGGCGTAACCCAGGACGGATGCCAGGGAGCAAATGATTATGACGGCGCGCGTTGCCTCATGGCGGTCGGCGATGCGGGTTGCGACGGGAATGGCGATGAGCCGAACGACGGAGGGTATGGCGAGCGCAAGCCCGATCGCGGCAGGGTCCAGGCCTTTGGCGGTAAACCACACTGGCAAGAACGGCATCTGCACGCCGAGAGCCATGCAGATGGCTGCATAAAAAAACGCCAGTCGCCACGCAAACCCCGCGCCTGTGGGTGTCTGGGAATGAGTTGGCATGAGCAGGATTGCGATTCGTCCGCGGTCGTGCTGATCGTTAATACCCAACACGCACACCATGCCGGAAGAAGCCGTCGCCCTGTGCACGATCCCGCCTCCTCCGGCTTCAAGGCGTTGACCGATGACGAACGGATCGCCGTTTTCACCTCACACCAGCGGCGCAACAACTCATCTAGCCTGGTTTACGCCGTGAGCCTGTAGAACGGTCCAGGATCGAACGATGTCGCCGGGGAGTACAGCGACCGGACGCAGCAGCTTGTCGATTAAAACTCCGCATGAAACCGCGTGGCGTAAAAAGACACCGGTCCGCGGTCGGCGTTGTAGGCGGGATCGGCGATAAACTGGTAGTCGAAGGTCAGCACCGACCACGTGTTGAGAGTGTAGGCGTAGTACGCTTCTAGTATCTTCTCCGGCCGGTAGTTGAGCGCACCGTCGCCGATCAGAATGCCGAGGCCGCCGGCAGCGAAATAGGCGCGGGCCTCGGGCGAAAGCCCGTTGATCACGCCCGCCACGCCGATCTTGTCGTCAGGGCGCCCCCAACCCTTGCCCTTCAGCACGGTACCCAGCGAGAAGCTTTCATTGCAATCGGTCCAGCCGAGGATCTCGGCTTTCCCGGCATTCCAGCTTGCACGCGAGAACAGGCCGAGCTGATCCGTGAGCGCTTGCTCGACATTGGCCAGAAAGCCGTAATTGGTTCGTGTATTCCGGGTGAGCGCGATGTCGGGGTAGCCGGGAGTGTCGGGGGGCTCCGCCAACGCTTCCGAGTAGCTGCCCGCATTGCCGACGTTCGCCCATGCGATCAGCCGCAGCTTGCCGGGCCGAGAGAACAGCGAATATCGCAATTCCAGCTCGCCGATGTACTCCCCGTGCTTGGTGACCTGGGTATCGAACCGGTTGTCGTTGGAGAGCACCGGAAGCAGAAAATAGCCGGTACGAAACGCCCAGTATTTCTGATTGAGCTCGACCGCGGCGCCCCACGTGTAGCCTACCTTGTCCATGGTCCAGTCGTAGGCGCCGCAGCATTGCAGGCTCCAGTTGAGGAAGCTCGTGCGCGGGTCGTGCGAATAGGCGTTGTTGTCGAACAGATCGGTCACCTGGAGCTTGCCGGCGGTGACGGTGATGCGGGAGATGTCCTGCTTGCCGGCGAGCTGATTGAAGCCGTTCTCGATGGTCTCCTGCTCGCCGCCGAGCCCGAAGGTCTGCCGCACGAAGACGCGCCCGATGTTCATGCGGGGGATCGGGAAGCCCGACTTTTGCGCTTCGCCGTTGGGAAAGCCGCCCAGTCCGAACGTATCGCTCAGACCATTGCCCTGCATCCACTCGGGATCGACGTAGATTTCGGTCCCCGCCCATGGGCGCACGCCGATGAAGGCAGTGGCGCTCGTCGTATTCTTGTACTGGCCGCCGCCGAAAAGACTGTTGTCGCTGAAGTAGGGCGAATGGAACTTCCCGTAGCCCTGCCCGATGAAGGTCAGCTGACCATGGACATTCCAGTTGCCCGAGGCGAGCAGCTGCGAATCGCTGGTCCAGCTTCCGACCGAACTTGGATCCCCCCAGTTGAGCTGGCGGTTGAGCCCTAGGCGCACCGTCTGAAGATCGAATGACGATCCGTAGCTCGTGCCGGATGGGAATGTGCCGTCGACGTCTCCGAAACGGTAATAGAGATATTCCAGCTTTGCCGTCCAGTCCGCGGCGATGGCCGCTTCGGTGCCCACGCCGGCCGCCCAGCCGGTATGCGTGCGAATGACCCGATCCTTGTCGGCAAGGAGGCCGGGAGTTTCACCCAGGCGGGCCTGAGACCAGGCGTACCCGCCGGTCGCGTAGACGAGCCAATGACCGAACGCATAACCGATGCGCCCGCGCAGCGTCGCGACATAATCGACCTGGTCGGTGACCGCGGTGCCTTCCGCCGTCCCCAGTCCGGCAGCCAGTCCATCCTCGAAGAAATTCGGGAACGAGATGTCCGCTTCAGCTCCGACCACGATGCTCGATGGGAGCAGATGATTATATCCGACCTGAAAGCCGCCATACATGCCGCCGAAGGTCGGAGCCGACATCGTTTTGATCATAGGGTTGGTGTCAACCAGCGTATTGCTCACCGAGCCGCGGCTGTAGCCGACATGGCCGCCAAGGTAGAGGCCGGTCCAGGTCCAAACCGTCTCGGCGGGCGTTCTAGAGGGCTTCGCCGATTTGCTGGCGCCGGTTTTGTCGTTCTCGGACGAAGCAGTCGATCTCGCATCGATTTTGTAGTTGAGGCCGACCCGTAAGACGTCGTCTCTGATCCGGGTCGCGATCCCGAGCCCGATTGGCGTCGCATTTACCGGGTCCGCGGTAGCAGTCGAAGCGCTGCCAAAATCCAGGTGAAGGTACTCGATCTTTCCGGTCCAGCTACCCGCCAGATGCGATTCGAGGCCGGCGCCGGCCGTCCAGGCCGCCCTGGTCCTCTCGCTGATATCAAACAGAGGTGCGACCGCGGCTGTGGAAACAACGACGGTTCCGAGATCCCAAATTCCGGCAAATGCTACGCCGCCGGTTGCATAGACCACCGTGTCCGGTGTCACGACCGCGCCCAGCCGGCCGCGCACCGTTGCGAACCAGTCCAGCCTTTGGTCGTGAGCGATCGTGACCGGCGCATCGACACCCGTGATGGTCGAATTACAGATCGCGCCTGGACAGACATAGGTCGGCGCCGCGTGCTGGCTCGTGGCTTGAATGTCCGCTTCAAATCCGAAAAGCCAGCCGCCCGCCTGCCAGTTGTAGCCCGCCTGCGTACCGAGGAGGAAACCATCGAGCCGGGGTGAGGAGCTGGTAGCGAAAATGGGAGTGCCCATGACAGCGTCGGTGAAGAAGGCATCGGTCTGCGACTTACCGATGCCGTAACCGAAATTGACGCCGAGATAGAGCCCAGTCCAATTCCACATTGCCTCGGCCGGCGCCTTGTGGCTGCGAGCCGGTATCGCATAGGCGGGTACCGCAACTCCATTGGAAGCGAGTTTGTAGTTGAGGCCTACCCGCACGATGTCGTCGGTGATGCGGGACTTGAGGCCGATCGCAAGCGGCGTCTGGTTGAAAAGGTTTGTGGCATCGAGCGAGTCTCGCCCAAAATCCAGGTGGAGGTATTCGATCTTCCCCGTCCAATTCCCGATCAGGCGTGCTTCAAGGCCGCCGCCGACTACCCAGCCCGCTTTCATTGTGTGCGTCAGGAGGCCCGCCTCTGCGGGAGCGATCGTATTGGCCGGATTGCCATTGGCATCGAGTACCGGGTTGCCGCTTTCATCGAGCAGCGGGGTGAGGCTCCATCCGAAGATCGTGCCCACATGCGAGATCCCGGCAACTGCTGCGCCTGCGCTTGCATAGACCAGGGCACCCGGCGTCACGGTCACGCCCAGGCGTCCGCGCAAGGTCGAGAACCAGTCCAGTTTCTGATAGTCCCAGGTGCCTGCCGGGGCATTGAAGCCGGCAAGCGCGGGGTTGCAGGTTGTGCCGGGGCAGAAATGGACCGTGGTCGCGCGCTGGGTAGTGGAGGCAATGTCCGTTTCGATGCCTATGAGCCAAATGCCCGATTGCCAGTTGTAGCCGGCCTGGGCGCCGATGATTGTCCCATCGAGCTTCGACGAGGCGCCGGTCGCAAACAACGGCGTTCCCATTCCGGCGTCGCTGAAGGAGGCGTCGGTCTGCGATTTGCCGAAGCCGTAGCCGGCATTGATGCCGATATACGGGCCGGTCCAATCGTAATAGTACGTCGCGCTGCTGGACGGAGCTTTTCGCACTTTCTTGGCTGCATTCTCGGCGCCGACCGCCGGCCCCGCCAGCGCCAACGCAACGAGCGAGACACCGCCAAGCAGAGAACCTCGCCGCCACGCAAAGACACATTGCCGAGCGGATCGGTAAAGAGTCAGTGTCCCATTGCGCACGCAACAGGATTGGTCACTCGCAAATATCGGCAACAAGACGGACATGGCGGTCCTCCGTCCGCGTGACAATCCAATCCATTGTCACCACTGCGGAACACCGCCCCGTGCGTGCGCACCGCACGCCGGAAGGATGACTCGCTCAGGCAGGTCTCCTGGCTCGCGGGTCATGACCCTTCCCCGCCTTCCCGGGCTTTTTTAGTAAGCCCAGTGGCATCCTGGAGGAGGGTTCGCCGCTTACAGTTGCGGGCGCAGCTCCGGATTTGGTTTCACCGTCAGAGCACGGAAAACCGCACCGGATTCCCTTTTGTCCGGTCAAGCGACCCGACATACCTGAACTGCACGATCGCAAACCATCCGGCACACTTTGTCAATGCCGGAACTTTATTTCGGCGCAGTATGTGGCATTTCGGCAAGAGCTGTAACTGGTCGGATTACTGGCTCTCATTAACGTAGCCATGTTTGGCCCTTCGCCGGGCCGCGCCCGCTCGTATTCCCAAACGAAGCGATCAGTCGCCGGATGGACCCTGAACAAAGGCCAGTTGAGAAATTGGACGAGTCGAGAACGCCAGCGCAAACGCTTTGAATTTGCTCGACGCAGCTAACGAAGAGGGGCCGCCGTTCCTCTGGGGGAGTTATCGCATTGCTGTGCTCCGGCATCCCGATAGCGGACATACCGACACGTGTACGGGCTCAAAAGCGAGCGATGACCTTCAGCCGGGCTGTGCGCCCCTGACCGGGCGAAATGTTGTTGTTCCCATCAGCGGAGGCCCAATAGCCTTTGTTGAAGAGGTTCTCGACAGTGATCTGCGCCTTCCAGCTCTGGTTTATCGTCGCATAGAGGCCGGCGTCGAAGCGCACGAAGCCCGGCAGGTAAACAGTGTCGTCGGAAGAGGCATACGAATCGGAGAAATAGATCACACCGAGGGAGGCGGCCCAGACCGGAGTGATCTGATATTTGTTCCACCATGAGAACTGAGAGTAGGGGACCAGCTGAACGCGGTTGCCTGGCGTTATGGTCGCCGATGTCGGGCCGGTAACCCTGGCATCGGTGTAGGCATAGCCGAGCCACGACTGCCATTTGTCGGTCATATAGCCCTTGAGCTCGGTCTCGAGGCCGGTAATGGTGTTGCTGCCCGACAGGATGAAAAAGCCGACATTGTTCGGGTCGGGCAGAGGAATATTTGTTCGCAGCAGCTTGTATCCCGCGACGGAAAACAGCAGCCGCGGCAGGATGTTCCATTTCAGGCCGATCTCCTTGTTGATGAATTCCTGCGGCGCGAGGATCACCGTGCCGCCGGTGAGCGCGCTGAACTGATCGCCGGAGGCCGGGAGATACGAGACCATATACGCGTAGTAGATCGAGAGGCTCTCGACCGGTTTGACGATCACGGCGTATTGCGGCGACACGAACCGGTCGACGCGGGTGCGGTTTATGGTCGTATTCAGGTCCAGTGCCGCGAGGTCAAAGCGATCGTAACGGACTGCCCCGATCACTTGCAGAAAGCGGGTGATCTCGACGGTATCACGCGCATAGCCCGATTCCGTCTTCAGCTGGTATTTGCTGTTGGAATCGGGGGTAGTGACGCCGCCGAAGAGAGCGCCGGGATACTGGTGGATGAAATAGACGGGCCCGAAATATGCGGGCGCAAACGGATTATCCACGATCGTGTTGGTCCGAGTGGGAAACACCCCGGTGTTGCGCACGTCGATACCGGCCTCCCGGCCGAACTCCGTTCCGAAGCCGATGGTGTGGAAGAGTGCCCCCGTGTAGCCTTTATAGATGAAGTCGGTATCGTTGAAGGTAATATCGCGGTTCGTCATATGATTGTAGGCGGCAAGATTGAAGGACGTGTCGGTGGGATTCACCGCCCCGGACAGCGCGCCGTTCCCGGGATATACGTTCTGATAGAATTTCTTGTAATCGGCAAAATACGTTCCGTTCTTCACGGTCAAGCCGTTCTGAAAGTCATGATCGATGAAGCCCATGGCGGTCTGCACATTGGCCCGCGCGACGTTCAGGCTCGGGCTGCCGAAGAAGGCAGTCAGGTCTCCATTGGGAGCAAACGGAAACGCCGGATAGAAACTGGTCGATGACGGCGCGACCGCGAAGCGGCCCTGAGAAGGGTTGCCGCGATCGGCGATGCGCTCATCATGAAAATCTTCGAAGCTCAACCGGACCTTGGTGCTCTCGTCCACTTTCATCGTAACGGTCGGATTGACGCCATAGCGCTCGAGCCAACCGTATTGCCGGAAAGCGTCGCTCTTCTCGTACATGGCGTTGAAGCGCGCAGCGACGTTCTCGTCGATCGCCTGGCCGGCATCGAGCGTGAAGCGACGGTCGCCGAAAGACCCGGTCTGCGCCGTCGCCTCGTAGACTTTTTGGCCGTCGGCCTCCTTCAGCGTGCGGTTGACGAGGCCGCCGCCGACGCCGCGGCCGAAGGTGATGGCGCTCGGTCCTTTGAGCACCTCGACGCTCTGCGCGTTATAGAGGTCGCGAAATATCTGCACGTCGTCCCGGAAGCCGTTGACGAAGAAATTGGCGCTCGAATCTACGCCGCGGATGATCAGCTCGTCGCGGTTGCCTTCGCCCTGGTGTATGTCGACCCCTGGAACGTAACGGGTGATGTCGGTGAGGTTCTGAAAGCTCGTGTCTGATATGAACTCCTTGGTCACGACGGTAAGCGACTGCGGAATGTTGACCAGCGGAGTATTGATCTTGGTGGCAGCCGACGTGCTGTTCGCATAGACGCCCACCGTCCCGGTGCGCGCATCCTGTGTTCCGCTGGACGGCCAAGCCGCCTGGATTGCCGAACTCGGATTTTGCACGGTTGGCGGAGGCCCATTCGTCGGTGGCACACGCGGCGGCGGGGTGTTCGGGGGTGGCGGGCTCGGGAGCGGCGGAGGAGTGCGTTCGACGGCCTGCACTCCCGGCGATGTGGAGCGCGGTTTTGATCGCGGGGTCTCGACGGTAACCTGCGGCACGAGCGTTGTACCTGGCTGGGTATCTCCTGGCGCGGGCGAGGAGGAGACTTCCGGTTGCGCAGGAGTTGGTTCGGGCGCTTGTGCGTCCGGCTGCGTCTTGGGCTGCGCCGTGGGCCTCTCCGGTTGGGCAGTTTGCTCAGGAGGCGGTGATGTCTGGGTACCCGTTTCCTGTCCGCTTGCCGCCGGCGCGGGTTGCGGCGGCGGCGAGGCCTGGGCACGTGTCTGATTGGGGATCGTGCCGGCAAGCGCAATGCAGCCGAGTGAAACCAGTGCTGTCCGCGCGCGAACCGCGACTCGCCAATTGCCCACAACAAGCCCCCACAGCACGCTCCCGGATCGTCATAACAGAGAGGGCCCGACGAGTCTGCTCGTGCTCTCTGGAATCGATTTAAAACTATGACGATTGGTGTTTAGACTAATTCGAGTCAACAGATTAAGTGTCTGTCACTGCACGTTTGTTCGTCATCGTTGGGGTCGTCACGGCAATTCGGATTTCTCCAAGAGCGTTGCAATGGAGCTACAGTCGGTGCTGACGTCCACCGCTTTTGATTTTGAAACACCACAGCGCGCTCCGACCAAATAGAACCGTGGCGCGGGCAAAGGAGCCTGCGCTTGCGCCAGCGACGTGCTCGCGTGTGGACACGGCGCGCAAGAGCGCATCTTCGCCCACCCTATGAGCACCGCGCCGCGGCTTACCCGCCGCGTATTTTAGAGCCGATCGATTCGATGGTATCAGACACCAATGTGAGGGGAGCTCCGAGAGCTTTTAATTGTTATAAAGAAAAGAATGGAAGCGTCATCGAGAAAATAATTGGCTGTTGCCCAATCGTCATAGCCAGAAAACAGACCGCCGTACATTATCGTTCTCGTATATAACGCAGTGTTGAATTCTTCTAATCTGATAAGCGAACGTAACGTAGAGTGTGGAGCAGAGGATGCGGCGAGAAGTGAAACTTTCTACGCCCGTGCGAGGAGCAGAGCTCGGCAGTGTTGTTCTTTTCACCGCAGCTCTGGCGGGAACAGTCAGTGCAGCCGATCTGCCGGTTCGAATGCCTCATACCTACGCGCCGATCCCCAGCTGGACCGGATGCTATCTCGGCGGTTACGTCGGCGGCGCGTGGAAGGGAGGCGACGCGAGTTTCGGCGACCTCGGCAACTCACTCTTTGCGGCCTATTCCGGCGGCATAATAACCCCGAGACGCGAGGGCCAACATTCCTGGTACGTGGACATGGATAGCAGCTTTCCTTTCGGCGCTACTGTGGGCTGCAACTGGCAGCCGGTCGGAACCGCGCTTGTGCTCGGGATCGAAGGCGAAGCGGGCTATGTGAAGCTGGAGGGCTCGGGTTACGACCCGCTGGTCAGCTCGGTGCTTCCTGTTGCGGCGGTGCGTACGACGACAGACGTGCTCGGCACCGCCAAGATCGGTAACTGGTATGGGATGGTCACTGGGCGGCTGGGGTATGCCTGGGGGCCGGTGCTGATTTACTTCAAGGGCGGCGCCGCCTTTGTTCCGACCAGCGCCTCGATCCTCGATCAGTGCAGCGGCGGAGGGTGCGGCAACTGGCTGATCGGGACCTCGGGCTCGCAAACCAAATCAACGGCCACGCTGGGCGGCGGCTTGGAATGGGCATTCAATTACAATTGGAGTGTCAAGGCCGAGTACATGTACGTAGGCTTTGCCGTCCATGACACCCTCACGCAATGCGCCGTCGCGACCACCTCTACCGGTGCTGCGGTTCCTGGCGGGCAGTTCTGTTTCGCTACCGACTTCGGCGGCATTCACACGGCCAAGATCGGCTTGAACTATCGATTTGGTCCTTAGCGTCCGGGCATATTGATCATCTGCAGGCGAGCGGAAGAGGGGCTGCTCCTGAGCGTCGCCAGCCCCATGCTCGAGGCGCCTGGCTGGCAAATGGCCAACTCATGCACAATAACAATGTCTCAGTCTCATTCAAAAACTGCGTCGGCGGGAATCTCACCGCAGGTTAAAGCGGATCGGGACGGTGAGGTTGACTTGCGCTCCGGCCAACTCCCTCGGAGGCGCCGGGAAGGGCTGCGAGCGACGCAACAACGCAAGCGCCTCCTCATCGAGAGCCGGCGCACCCGAGCTCCGGGTGATCCGGCTTTCTATCACATGGCCCTGCCGATCCAGGCTGAAGGACACCTGCGCGATACCGTGCTCGCCACGCGCCTGGGCCGCCGACGGATAGCGCTTGTTGCGCTCGAGCAGCGCAGCAATGCGCGTCGCCCAGCTTGGTATGACATTTGAGGGCTTGGGCGTAGATCGCCCCACGGCGGGCGCAGCGGGGACTGCCGCCCTCTCCAGCGGCGCTGCTTGCGGCGCGGAGGTAGTCGGGGCCGGCGGTCGCGGCTCCTGCTGCGGTGTGATCTCCTGCTTCAGCTCCTGAGGCGGTTGGATCGGGACATCCGGGTTGGGAGCGGGCGTGATCTCAGGCGGCGGCTCCTCCGCCGGATCTTGCTTCTGCTCGGGCTTCGGCTCGATGGTCTCCTTCACAGCCTGCACCGGCTTGTCGGGAGAGGCATCCGACATCACCTGCTCCGGGCCGGGTGGGATTTCCGTCTTCAGAGTTGCGGGGGCCACGGGGATGGGGGAGAAGTCCACCACGATGGCAGCGGCAGGCTCATCGGGCTCGCTCGCCTCCCGCCAAGGCAGCATCGCTCCGGCAACGGCGCCGTGGGCAAGCATCACAATGGCTGCGCTGATGATCCAGCGCCGCAGGTCAGCGCCGCCCTCAGCTGCCACCTCGCTCATGGCTGGGAAACTTTCTCCAGCGATACCAGAGCCACCTTCAGGTAGCCGGCACCGCGCAGAAGGTTCATGACTTCCATGAGCTCCCCATAAGGCACCGTCCTATCGGCGCGCAAAAAAATGCGCGTGTCTTTCTCGCCCTTGGTGGCGCCATCGAGCGTCCCAGCCAACCGCTCGCGGGGCACCGAATCATTGCCCAAAGCAAGCGTAAGGTCGGATTTCACCGTCAAGTAGACCGGCTTGTCCGGCCGCTGCTGCGGCTCGGCTGTCGAGGCGGGCAGATTAACCTGTATGTCAACGGTCGCCAGTGGCGCCGCCACCATGAAGATGATCAGTAATACCAACATCACGTCGATGAACGGCGTGACATTGATCTCATGCACCTCGGTGAGGGCCTCCTCGCCGTGATCCAGCCGCACGCTCATGACCCGGCGAATCGGCTCACTCGGCAGCCATCGGGAGGAGCACGTTGCGCCTCTGGGAAGCCGACGTCCCCGCAGGCCGATCAAGATCGCGACTTACGAGGCGGACGACCTCCGCCGAGCCATCGCCGAGCAGCGCCCGATAGCCGGCGGTCCAACGGGCAAACAGATTGTAGATCACGACCGCGGGGATGGCGGCGGCCAGCCCGAAAGCGGTCGCGAGCAGCGCCTCGGCGATTCCCGGGGCTACCACTGCGAGATTGGTGGTATGCGCCTTCGAGATGCCGATGAAGCTGTTCATGATGCCCCAGACTGTGCCGAACAACCCGACGAAGGGCGCGGTTGCCCCGATGGTGGCCAGCACTCCCGTGCCGCGCGATATGCGCCGGCTGAAGCTCGCCTCGAGGCGCTCCAGCCGGGATGCGATTCGCTCCTTAATGGCCTCGCGCTCGAGGGGGTTGGGAGAAAGCCGCAGCTCCGTGATCGCGGCCGCCAGAAACCTGCCGATCTCGCTTCGCGCGGTGGAAAGACGGTGGTCCCCATGCAACCCGGAGCCCCCTGCACTCGGCAACAGGTCGAGCGCAGAGCGCACCCGCCTGCGGGCAAGAACGATCTCTATCGTCTTGGCGAGCCACACCGTCCAGGTCACAACCGAGGCCAAGAGGAGCCCGATCAGAACACCTTTGACGACCGGGTCGGCATTGAGAAACATGCCCCATGGGCTCAGATCTCGCGGCAGTGTTGCCGTCCCAATGATCGCCACGTCGCCGGAATCCTGCGCCCATCCCGAAGAGGAGGTTTCCAACAGGATGCCTGCTGCGAAAGCAATGAAAACTGCCCGCGCGCAGGTGCGCCATCGAACGGTGGCTTCACCATGCCAAAAGGCCAAGCAAAAATCCATGCAAGGAAAATGATAGGGAATCGTTTGAAGCTTGGCCATTGATTATGGGCCCAATTCGCAAATCCAGATTGGAATTGCTTTAACGTTGCGTCATGACTGGCACTGAGGACGACGAGACCTGTCACTGGGCCTCAGCAAGTGGCCTTCGGGCGAAATGCCCTCAATTGCCCACGCCCGATCATCCAGACGGCAAAGATCGCTTTCGCGCTCATGGAAGCTCGTGAGCCGGTGGACTTTTGCCGTCGCTGCAAATGCCGCCTCGACCGCGCTCGCCGTTAAAGGCTCATTGGGGACACGTCATGTCTGCCCGCATCAAACAATTCAACGCGTTTTCCAAATTTTAATTGTTATAATGAAAATGACTATGGGCTGGTCAATGCCAGGGCTCTACTACGAAGGATCCGAATTGCTGCGCCCGTGGATGAGCGACATCCACATCGGCTTCGGGCTGTGCCTGCCTTTTCTGTTTCTCGTCCACTTCGTCCTCGGCAGAAACAGTGTGTGAGACCGCGGTAACAGTCAGTCCTCGCCAGGCTTGCCGATGTGGTGCTGGGCATAAAGCTCGAGTCCAAGCTTGGCGACGAGATCAAGTTGGGTCTCCAGGAAGTCGATATGCTCCTCCTCGTCGTGCATCAGCTCCTCGAACAAGTCCCGCGACACGTAGTCCTTGACGGAATGGCAATGGGTAGCGGCCTCCTGGTAAAGGGCTCGGGCCGCCATCTCCGACTGCAGGTCGCAGTCGAGCACCTCTTTCACGGTCTGGCCGATATGGAGGGGGTCGAGCACCTGCATGTTGGGCATGCCGTCGAGAAAGATGATCCGCGCGGTAAGTTTGTCCGCGTGCTGCATTTCCTCCATTGATTCTTCTCGCCACTTTTTGGCGAGCGCCCTGTAGCCCCAATTTTCGAGGAAACGGTAATGCAGCCAGTACTGGTTGATCGCGGTCAGCTCACTGCGAAGACCCTTGTTGAGATACTCGATGACCGTAGGATCGCCTCTCATGCCGCTCACTCCTCCTGCAGGCTTGAATTGCTCCAATCTATTGAGAGTTTGGAAATAATCAATTTGACGTCCCGGGCAGCGCCCCGGGCGGTCCAGGGGGTAATCCGGCCGTCCGGCATACGACCGCGGGCCCGCCTTGGGGACGGCGGGCCGATCGCAATAGCAATGCATTCGAATAAAGTCGCGGGACGATCCCGCAGCGGCATTTGACAAGATCAGATTCGTCCCTATTCTGGGAACGGTAAGGAAGCCGGTGGGAATCCGGCGCGGTCGCGCCACTGTATTCGGCCTGCCCAGGTCGAGAGCCAGACCCTCTTCGTGATCGTTTGCTCTAACGGGACGCGCAATCCCAGGAGGACAGGCATGACGTACGTCACATTCGCACCTGCTGGCCCGCTCACTGCGATACCTTTGCGTGAGTGGCTTCCGTGGGCGATTTTTGCCGGGCTTATTCTTTTGCTGGCGATCTATTTTGTGGGTGCAGAGCAAGGAGCCACCTCGCTGATAAGCGGCAAGTATGTGCACGAGTTTGTGCACGATGGGCGCCATCTCCTCGGCTTTCCCTGCCACTGATTGATATGACCCGCTTTCCATGGTCAGGACGTTTCTCGTCCGCGGGATGCTTGTCGGCGTCGTCGCGGGCCTGCTCTCCTTTGCCTTCTTGAAAGTCTACGGCGAGCCGGAAGTTCACCGCGCTGTAGCGTTCGAGACTCAGCAGGATGAGGCAAAGCCCGCCGCCGGCAAGGCGGCGGGCCACATGCACATGTCTGATGAGCACGAGAACGAGGTTGTGAGCCGATCCGTACAGGCCGGCTTCGGCCTTTTCGTTGCTGTCCTCGTCTATAGCACGGCTTTTGGCGGCCTGTTTGGCCTTGCCTATGCGCTCACATACGGCCGAACCCCTGGAGCGCTCACGCCGCAGGCTCTTTCCGCGGCACTGGCCGCAACGGGTTTCGTTGCGATCTATCTGGTGCCCAGTTTGAAATATCCGGCCAACCCGCCGTCGGTTGGTGAGCCTGAGACCATCGGGATTCGCACCGCGCTCTATTTCTTGATGATCGCGATTTCGCTCGCCGCGATGATTGCCTCGCTGGCAATGAAGCGCTTGGTTGTCGCGCGTTTTGGAGACTGGAATGCCAACCTTTTTGTCGCCGCCTGCTACATGGTGGTGGCGGGAATTGCCGCCTTGCTCCTGCCCGTCGTCAATGAAGTGCCGGATCAGTTTCCGGCTGTGCTGCTGTGGAACTTCCGCGTCGCATCGATCGGGGCACAACTCATCATGTGGGCTACGCTTGGCTTGCTTTTTGGAGCGTTGACGCAGCGTGCAGCTGTGCATAGCCGGCAGATGTAGTTTGCGCCCATAGGAGCGCACGATGACCGCGCGCCTCCTTTTGATCTGCCACGGCTCGACCGATGCCGTGCGCAGGGCGGCCTTTCCCCGAGACGAGCCGCTCGACGACCGCGGCAAGGCGCGTGCTGTGGAGCTCGTGGAGCATCTACCGAGCGTCGATCGCTGCTGGACCAGCCCTGAATTGCGGACCCGCCAAACCGCCGAAGCGCTCGCATTGAGCGCGAGCATCCAGCCGATGCTGCGCGAGTGTGATTACGGACGCTGGGCCGGAAGGACCTTGAGCGAGATCGTTGCAGATGAGCCGCACGCGGCCGAGTCGTGGTTGCGCGATCCGGCAGCCGCACCGCACGGCGGCGAGCCTATTCTCGACCTCGTGCGCCGCGTTGCGATTTGGCTCGCTGACGAGCAGGCGCGCGGCCAACGGTCAATCGCCGTGACCCACTCGACAATCATACGAGCAGCTATCATTCATGTCATGGACGCTCCAGCTCAGTCGTTTTGGCGCATCGATATTGCACCGTTGTCGTTCACGCGTTTGAGCAGCAGGAATGGTCGCTGGAACATGATTTCCAGCGGAAGTCGCCTGTGACGCGCGGACGCGAGGACAGCGGTTCTGCTCACTGACCGGGCGCGGCGAGTCGAGTCGGGCGCTCGCCGGCGGGGATTACGCCACGAGCTTGTAGAACAGCCCGGGATCGACGTTGCCGCCGGAGAGCACCGCGACCGCGACCTTTCCCTTGACGTCGATTTTGCCCGATAGCAACGCGGCCAGAGCAACCGCGCCGCCGGGCTCGACGACGAGCTTGAGCTCCCGGAAGGCAAACCCCACGGCGGCCCCCACCTCCGCATCGCTTACCGCCGCACCCTCCGTCACCAGGGTGCGATTGATCGCGAAGGTCAGCTCGCCCGGGGTCTGTGCCATCAGGGCATCGCAGATGGTGCCGGTGAGAGCCGTGTTCCTTTCACGGGCACCGCTTCTGAACGAGCGGGCGTGATCATCGAAGCCTTCGGGCTCGGCGGTGTAGACGCGCGCCGCGGGAACCCGCGCCTTCACGGCGAGGGCAATGCCGGCCGTCAAGCCCCCGCCGGAGGCGGTGACCACGACGGCTTCGGGAGCCAGCCCCAGGGCGGCGAGATCCTCGATGACCTCACGGCCGGCGGTACCTTGCCCGGCGATGACCAGCGGATCGTCGTAAGGAGGCACGAGCGCCGCACCGCGCTTGTCTGCGATCTCCTGGGCGATCGCCTGCCGATTCTCCCGCACACGGTCGTAGAGCACGACCTCGGCACCGAGGGCCTCGGTGCGCTCGCGCTTTGGCCGGGGTGCATCCGACGGCATGACGATCACCGCCGGCATCCCGAGAAGCTTGGCCGCAGCGGCCACCCCCTGGGCATGATTGCCCGACGAGAATGCCACTACCCCGCGCGCACGCTCGCGTTCCGGAATCGCCGATAGCTTGTTGTAGGCGCCGCGGAACTTGAACGAGCCGGTACGTTGAAGGATTTCGGCTTTCAGGAAGATGCGCCCCTGCGTTACCACATCGAGCACCGGGGATGTTACGAGCGGCGTTCGCAACGCGACGCCCGCGAGCCGCTGCGCGGCGGCATCGACATCCGCTGCGGTCGGGAGCGGAACCTGCGGCGATTGGCTCATCGGCAGGTAACGCTAGCCCCGCAGCACCCCGAACGGCAAGAGCCAACGAGGAGGACCCTGCGAGCTGGATCGCTCAACGGTACTGTCCGCGGGCTCATGGTGATGTCATTCGAGGCCGATACGCTGCCATAGGAGCGTCGCGAGCCTTCCGGCCCGTTCGACCGTTGTGACTGGCGCGCCCGCCGGTTACCCTGAGCTCGCAAGAGCCGCGGGTGGGAAGCATGGGCCGGAAAATAGCGATTGTCGGAGCGGGTGCGGTCGGCGGGTATACCGGCGCCCATATGGTGCAGGCCGGCGAGGAGGTCACCTTCATCGACCCCTGGCCTGCCCACGTCGACCACATCCGTAAGCACGGTCTGCGCGTGACCCATGCCATGGACGTGCCGGAATTCTGCGTGCCGGTGCGTGCCCTCCACGTGACAGACGCGCAGCAGCTCGCCAAGGAGAAGCCGGTCGAGATCGCCTTCGTCTGCATGAAGTCCTACGACACGGGCTGGGCAACGATGCTCATCCGGCAATATCTGGCACCCGACGGCTACGTGGTCTCCTTGCAGAACTGCATGAACGAAGAGACGATCGCCGGCATCGTCGGGTGGAGCAAGACGCTCGGCTGCGTCGCGAGCAGCATCACCGTCAACCTTCCCGAGCCGGGCCTGATCCACCGCGGTGCCGGCAAGGGCGGCAAGTCGCATACCGTGTTCCGCGCCGGCGAGGTGCATGGCCGCGTTACCCCGAGAGCCGAGGAGGTGTGCCGCCTGGTCGCCTATGCCGACAGCGCCAAGGTCACCAGCAATCTCTGGGGTGAGCGCTGGTCCAAGCTGGTCACCAACGCCATGGCGAATGGGCTCAGTGCCTGCACCGGGCTAACCGGCGGCGAGATGCTGTACAACGATCCGATCCGGCGGTTCTCGACCCGGGTCGGCAGCGAGGCCATCCGCGTGGGCCAGGCGCTCGGCTATCAGCTCGAGGAGATCTATCACCTGCCGCCCGAGACCATCGCACGTGCGGGCGAGGGCGATGAAGCAGCGATGCGGCAGTGCGACGAGGAGCGCTTCAGGCAGGGCAAGCGCACCGCCGCCGAGCAGCGTCCCTCCATGGGCCAGGACATGCAAAAGGGGCGGCGCACGGAAATCGAGTTCCTCAATGGCCTGGTGGTGCGGGAGGCGGAGAGGATGGGGCTGACCTGCCGCGCCAATGCCGTGCTGACCGACATCGTCAAGCGGGTCGAGCGGGGCGAGCTGAAACCCGATCCGCGCCACATCACGGAGCTGCGGCTGAACTGAGCGTCGCCGTTCCGCTCAACAGGGAGGATTTTCGATGACTCGGAGTGTCAATCGACAAATTCTTCTGAAGAGCCGCCCTGAAGGCGCGCCCACGCTCGATAATTTCGAGTTGCGGGAGGCTCCGGTGCCGGAGCCCGGCGAAGGCGCAGTGCTGATGCGCACGCTCTATCTGTCGCTCGATCCCTACATGCGCGGCCGAATGAGCGCGGCAAAATCGTATGCTAAGCCCGCCGAGATCGGGCAGCCGATGGTCGGCGGCACGGTTGCCGAGATCATCGCCTCCCGTAATCCGGCATACGCGGCGGGCGACGTCGTTCTGGGCTACGGCGGCTGGCAGCAGTATGCCCTGTCCGATGGGATCGGCTTGCGCAAGCTCGATCCCGCCATCGCTCCGGTGTCGACAGCGCTGGGCGTGCTTGGAATGCCGGGCATGACCGCCTATGTCGGTCTGCTTGAAATCGGCCAGCCCAAAGCCGGAGAGACCATGGTCGTCGCGGCCGCCTCGGGCGCGGTCGGGTCGGTAGTCGGGCAGATCGGCAAGATAAAAGGCTGCAAGGCGGTGGGTATCGCCGGCGGCTTCGAAAAGTGTCGCTATGTAGTCCAGGAGCTCGGCTTCGATGCCTGTGTCGATCATCGCGCACCGGACTTTACCCAGCAGCTCGCGGCTGCCTGTCCGAAGGGCGTCGACATTTATTTTGAAAACGTCGGGGGCGGCGTTCAGCAAACGGTCTGGCCGCTGCTCAACGATTTTGCCCGCATTCCCGTCTGCGGGCTCATTGCGCAGTACAACGCTGTGAAACCAATGCCTGGGCCCGACATGTTTTCGGTGCTGCGCAAACGCCTCCTTGTGCGCGGCTTCATCGTCACCGACTTCAGTGCAAAGCAGGTTGATTTCCTGCGCGATGCGACTGCTTGGCTGCGCGAGGGGCGCCTCAAATACCGCGAGGACATCGTGGACGGACTGGAGAACGCGCCCGCTTCCTTCCTCGGGCTGCTGCAAGGCAGGAATTTCGGCAAGACGCTGGTCAGAGTCGGCGCGTAATCCATCCAAAGCATTCTCCTTCGCTGCGGTTCCCGCGCTGACGGTCCGTAACAACGTTGAAACGAAAAAATTGCGTAAAATCTCTGGTCGGAGCGCAACGGCGCTCGCGCTTCTGCTGCGGGGCGCTGAACGCTCTTTATATTCTCAGGCTCCGGTCCGCTCCGACCAGGGAGTCCGGGCCGCGTCGAGATACTGCTGCCGCAGGAGCGGCTCGATCTCCGCCGTCCTTCGAAACTGCTCGTCGAGCCGGTCTTGCATCTCCTCTCGCAGCGCGCGCGCTCGCGCATAGACCTGTTTCTCATCGATCGTGAGCAGCTTGCGCCCGCGCATGACCCATCGCCCGTCGATCATGACGTCGGTCACGGAGATCCCGTTCTCGCAATACACGAGTTGATTGATGACGTTGTTGAGCGGCGCGAAGTGATAGGATTCGGTCGTCAGCAGCACGACATCCGCCAATCGGCCTTTCTCGATGACGCCGAGGTCGCCGCCGAGCCCAAGGGCATGCGCGCTGCCCGAGGTCGCCGCGCGCAGGATGTCCGGCGGAGCGGGCCAGTAGGCGTAATCGCGCTCGGGGCGGTTGTGCCACAGGCCGGCAATGCGCATTGCCTCGAACATGCTCTGGCTGTCGTTGCTGCCGGAGCCGTCGGTCGCAAGCCCCAGTCGAACGCCCCTCTGGAGCATCTCGTCGAAGCGCATGCGCCCGCTTCCGAGCTTGCCGTTGCTGGCCGGGTTGTGAATGACGGCCGTGCCGCGCGCAGCGGCGCGCTCGATATCCTCGCCGGTGAGCCAGACGCAGTGCGCCATGGAAAGGCGATCCGTCAGAACGCCGATGTTGTCGAGGTGACGAACCGGGCTCACTCCGAACAGAGCTTTCCCCTGGAGGAACTGGCCCTTGGTTTCGCACACGTGCATGTGGACCATCGTATCGAGCTCGCTCGCCGTCTGGTGGCAGCGCCGGAGCCGCTCCTCCGTGCAGCGGTGCGGCGCCGATGGGCCGACGATCGGCAGAACCAGGTGCGTGCGGCTGCGTACCGCTTCCGCAAACGCCACGAAGTCCTCCAGCGACTGCGCGCCTTCGAGCCGTGAGATCCGCTCGATCTCCTCGCGCCCCGCGGCAGACAGGCTCTTTGTCTCGATACCGACCGTGGTTTCGTATCGGCGGTCCGAGAGAGTCAGTGCCAGGCCGCCTCGCATGCCGGCATCGGCCATCGCCGCAACGGCGTTCAACGCGCCCATGTGGGGCAGCGGCGATCCGGTGTAGAAGTGATCCATCACGCTGGTGCAACCGGTTCGGATCATCTCGATGATCCCGAGCTGCGCGCTGACGTAGATCGCCTCGTCGGAATATTCGCGCCACCCGGCACGAATGTACTGGCGCCAGATCTCGAGCGGCAGGCGCGACCATGTACCCTTGAGCAGATTCGACGGCGAGTGCGAGTGGCCGTTTACGAGTCCCGGCATCAGGATGCTCGACATCGCGTCGATGCATTCATCGAGCTCTGCCTCGGGTCCAGCACCCGGACCGGCTTCCGCGATCCGGCCCTCCTCGACGATGACATAGCCCGGCTGCCACACCTGCATGTGGCTATTTGCGCTCACCACCGAGCCGGCCGTGATCTTTGTCGCCATGGTAGGCTCCTGTGCCGGGGCGCGGCGCGATTATCGTCCCAGGTCGCGCTCGGTTTCCTTCCATGGAGCGATGCGCTCCTGCAGGACAACGACCAAAGCAGTCAGGCCATAGCCGATGGCCACCAGCACGAAGATCGGCACGAACATCTCCGCCGTGCGGAAATTGCTCGCATACCGGATCAACAGTCCGCCAAGTCCGGTCTGCGCCGTGAAGAACTCGCCGACCACGAGACCGACGATACCGCGGCCTACCGAGAGCCGAATCCCGGCCATGACGAACGGAATGATGGCGGGCGCGATCACATGCCGGGCGATCTGAAATTCCGACGCCTGCATCGAGCTGGCGGGCTCCACCAGCTCCTGCCCGACAGTCGCCACGCCGGCGAAGGTGTTTTTTATGATCGGAAAGATCGCCAGCAGCACGACGATGGCGATCTTTGGAGCGACGTAAAGGCCCAGCCAGAGCGAAAGCACCGGCAGCAGCGCAACGGTCGGCGTGGCGTAGAGACCGTTGACGTAGGGGGAAAGCGCCCAATCGAGGCGAGCGTACCGCCCCATCAGAAGACCGAGAGGAGCTCCAGCCGCCAGCGAGACGGCGAGGCCCGCAATCAACACCGACAGCGAGCTCAACGTGGGAGCAAGCAGCGTGCCGTCCCGGCACATGCGCCAAAATGCCATCAGCGTGTCGTGGAACGGGGAAAGAAAGATGCGCGGCGTGAACAGGCCGCAGATCTCCCATAGCAGCAGCAGCGCAAGAACCGAAGCCAGGCGGATTGCAAGGTTTCGCCGCCTGGCCGCTCGCCGGCGTCCCGCTTCGCTCGCCGCCGCGTCGGTAAAGGACTCGCGCATATCAAGCCCTGTATCGCTGGAGCACTCTGCGCTCCAGATATGTCAGGAGCCCGTCGATCGTGATTCCCATGGCGGCGAGAATGATCGCCGGAGCGAACATCTTGGCCATCTGATACGTGCTCGACGATGCATGCAGGATGCCGCCCAGTCCCGACAGCGAGACGAAGAATTCCGCCACGATCACCGTGGTCAATGCACGGCCGAGTCCAAGCTTCAATCCTGCCATCATGTACGGAAGAGTCGCCGGTAGAACGACCTTCCACAGCAGCTGCGCTTCCGTCGCGTTCATCGAGCGCGCAGGCTCGGTGAACTGACCGCTGATGTCGCGGATCCCTGCCGTCACATTGACGGATATCGGAAAGATCGCAGCCAGCACCACGATGACGATCTTGAGCGTGTCGCCCACGCCCAGCCACAACAGCAGCACCGGGATCAACGCAACCCGGGGCGTGTTGTAGAAGATCGTCACGTACGGGTCGAGAATCTGAAAGGCCAGATTGCTGCGACCCATTGCGGCGCCGAGCACGGCCCCCAGGATCGAGGCGACGAGAAAGCCCGGTACCAGAACCGCGAGCGTTTCGACCAGACCGTTGAGCAGGCTGTGGCGGGGATCGAGCAGTTGCTGCCAGAACTGCGCGAGCACTTCCGAGACGGGCGCGAAGAACATCGGATTGGTGAGGCGCCCGCTGATCTCCCAGACCAACAGAAAGGCTGCGAGGGTCGCCGCCACGATGATCGCCCGCTCGACCCTGGATCGGCGGATACCCGCGCGCACCGCCAGCAAGGCTCCTTCCTCCGGGGGCTTCATGGCAGCGCACCCGGCTCGGTCGTCTCCCGGATGCAGCGCTTGAGAATTTCCCAGGCATGCGACCTGATCTCGCCGAACCGCGGCAGTGCCCGCACGCCGCTGGTCCGCGGACGGGGTAGATCGATCTCGATGTCCTCGACAATGCGTCCCGGCCGCGCAGCCATCACCACGACGCGGTTGGCGATGTAGACGGCTTCATCGATGCTGTGGGTCACAAACACCACCGTCTTTCGGGTTTCACGCCAAAGCTCGAGCAATTGCTCTTGCAGCAGCTCCCGTGTCTGCTCGTCCACCGAGCTGAAAGGCTCGTCCATGAGGATGATTTCAGGGTCGAGCGACAACGCGCGTGCAAACCCGACGCGCTGGCGCATCCCGCCGCTGAGCTCGTGCGGAAAGTGATTCTCGAACCCGCGCAGGCCGACCTGCGCAATCCTTGCCAGCGCAATCTCGTGCCGCTGCTCCCGGGGCATCCCCTTGAGCTCCAGACCGAACTCGACGTTGCGGAGCACCGAGCGCCATGGATAGAGCCCAAAATACTGAAAAACCACCGCGCGGTCGGCCCCGGGCCCATCCACAGCGCGCCCGTCGACCAGGACGCGGCCCAGGTCGGGTTTTATCAGTCCATCGACAATGCGCAGCAGGGTCGACTTGCCGCATCCGCTCGGACCGATCACCGAGACGAAATCGCCCTGCTCGACCGAGAGGCTCACGCCGTTGAGAGCGGGGATACCGACCACGTCGTTCTTCACCGGCTTGAAGAACGTCTTGTGGATGCTCTCGACCGAGAGTTTGGGAAAGATCATCGGTGGGTTCGGCGCGGCGACCCGCTCGCCTGGCTCGGTGGGTCAGGCTCGCGGCGCGAGCGCCGCTCGCTGACCCACTCGATCTTGTTCACCGTCTGAGCATGTCGCGCAGATAGTTGCCACTCGTGCTCGTTCTGACGTCGTACCAGCCGTTGTTGCCGATATACTGATCGACGAAACGCGCATCGACTATCTTATCGAGCGGCATCATCGCGTCGAGCGTTTTCTCCTCGACCATCGACCTCATGTTGGCCACATACATCTCGGGATAGAGGCCGCCGTTCGGATCCATGGCGAGCGGATTCGACTTTGGCCCGAAATAAAAATCGTAAAGCTGGTCGTACTGCTGATCCGTATACCCCGTCGGGTCCGCCTGTCGCGCAATCTTGATATAGCCCTGCTTGCCTTCGGGCGTTCGTGCGTGACGAGCGGAATTGAGCATCGCGTTGACGAAGCCCTGCACCACGTCAGGATGCTCGTTGATCAGCTTTGCGGTCACGACACAGATTTCCAGCGGCAGCGGCGGCACGCTGTCGGACAGGGTGGCCAGTACATGGACACCCTTCTGCTGCTGGATGCGGATCCACTCGCCCGCCGTCAGCAGCGCCGCATCCACCTGATTGGCGATGACGGCGCGTGCGCGCGCGGCGGTGCCGCCGATGGGAATCCAGTCCACCGAGCCGTCGGGCAAGCCCTTCTTGTTCAGCCACAGGGCGGCGTATGTCTGCGAGATCGCCCCCATTTGGGTGATGGCCCATTTCTTCCCCCGCAGATCCTCGGGCTTGGTAATCGTGTCGCGCGTGAGGATGACGTAGGTATTGTCGGCATTGACGCTGTAGACCGTCCTCGCGGGCGAGCCGTGGGCGATCGCGCTGACCGAGCTGGTGAATCCGTCGCAGGCAGCGTCGAGACTGCCGCCCGCGACGGCCTGGGTCGCCGTCAGCCCGGCGGTAAAACCGGTGATCTTGCCGTCGATTCCTTGTTTTTTCAAAAGACCGCTTTCGATTGCGTAGTTGATGTAGAGATACTCGAAAATGGCAGGAAGCTGCATGCCGATCCTGAAAGGAACAAGCTGCTGCGCAGCCGCGGGGCTGGGAGCGAACGCGCCGAGCGCGATGGTGAAGATCGATGCAACCACCGCGTTGGACCGCCTCATGGGCAGGCTCTTCTCCCGCTGATGCATTTTGTCCGTCCCTCCTTGTGCAACTTGTAATCCGGGCCCGCGCACCTTCGATGCATCATCGAGGCCATTGGCCGTCCAACGGCGCGGTCGCGTCCTCGATCATGGCTATGCAGCGGCACCTGAGCGGATCCGCCACGGGGATCATAACGACGGCCTGCGCCTCGGCAAGGTCAGCTTCGGATGGTGCTCGGATGAGTCGCCCTCGAGCGCCGGCCTTAAAACCGATGTGGCGGCCGGAAGCACCCATCCGGCCGGCATTGTCAGAGCAATGAAAACTGCGCAACTTATGTGGCGGCGCATTTGCCTGACCTGAGCAAGAGGTCCACCGGGTAAACATAGGTTGCCGCATGCCGGCTCGATATTTCCTGCTGCACCATTGGCCCTCCATTACGATCGGCTTGACCGCCGCGGCAATCGGCGCCGCCGCCGTATTGATGCTGCGCAATATGCCGCCGCATTCGATCGCTATGGCCACCGGCGCCGAAGGCAGTGCCTACTACACCATGGGGGCTCGGTATCGCGCGGTGCTGGAACGCGCGAAGGTCGACCTGCGTCCGGTGCCGACGGCAGGCTCGGTGCAGAACCTGTCCATGTTGCTCGACCCGGATTCGGGAGTGAGCGCCGCCTTGATTGAAGGCGGGATTGTCAAGCCCGAGCAGTCCGCGAAGCTCGCGTCCCTCGGCACGGTCTTTTATCGGCCTTTGTGGTGGTTCCGCAGGCGCGAGATCCAAGACGCAGGTTTCGACGGCCTGGCGGGTCGGAAAATCTCGATTGGGGCCGAAGGCAGCGGGACCCGGGCATTGTCGCTCGAGCTCATCCGTCGCCATGGGATGGAGGAGAAGGTCGGCGAGTTGTTGTCGCTGGCTCCCCGGCAAGCGGCCGAGAAGCTGTTGGCAGGCGAGATCGACGTTATGTTCTTTGTTGCTGCCTGGGAGTCGCCCGTGGTGCAGCAGCTTCTTGCCGACGAGAGAGCCGCATTATCCGGCTTTCCGCGCGCCGACGCTCTGGTTGCGCTTTACCCGTTCCTCAACAAGGTCGTGGTGCCTAGAGGGGTGGTCAGTCTGGCCGAAAACAAGCCCCCGAGCGACGTGGTATTGATAGCGGCGAAGGCCAGCCTGGTGGTGCGAAAGGATCTGCATCCGGCGATCCAGTACCTGCTGCTCAACGCCGCGAGGGAGATCCACTCAGGTCAGAACATCTTCCACCGCGCCAACGAGTTTCCCGCTCCGGAAGCCGTCGACATCCCCCTGAGCGAGGAAGCCGTGCGTTTCTACAGATCCGGCCCGCCGATCCTGCACGAGTATTTTCCATTCTGGATTGCCGCGCTGATCGGCAAGGTCATCATCCTGCTGATTCCGATCTTGGGCGTGCTCTATCCGATGACGCGATTCCTGCCTCGCCTCTACGACCTCGCGATGCGTTCCAAGGTCTTGCGGATGTACGGAGAGCTGAGATTCCTCGAGGATGAAATGGCGAGCGCTCGCAAAACAGGAAGCAGCACCAGCGGCATGATGGCGCGGCTCGATCGGCTCGAGGACCAGGCAAACCACCTGAAAATGCCGATCGCCTATGCGAGCATGCTGTACGTCTTGCGGCATCATATCGATCTGGTGCGTGAAGCCTTGCGGAAGCAGGGAATGACTCAGACGCAACAACCGCTCATGGGGGGATCCAACGAGCGAGCTCAACGCAGGTCGAGCTTATAGAGTCGAGCTTATAGAGTCGAGCTTATAGAATCGCGCTGCCGTCCCGCTGAAGAGGTCGGCTTTTTCCGTATTGCTCAGGCCCTTTGCCAGCAGCTTGCAGGAATTCCAGAACACCGGATAGCTGTAGGAGCCCTTGTCGACCGGGAAATTGCTCTCGAGCATGGCGCGCGAGGGCCCGAACGCCGCGATGCATGTCTCGACGTAGGGTCGAAAGGCAGCCGCCAACGTATCCGAGGACGGTGGATCGCTGTGCTCGTGGAATCCAAAGCCCCCCAGGCGCATGCCGAGGCCGCCGATCTTCACCCACACGTTGCCGCACGCGGCAAGCCGCTTGATGGACGCCGCCCAACCCGGAAATATCTCGCTGCGCTTGCCGCTGTAAACTCCGTTGCCGATCGGTCCGCCGCAGTGGTTCAGAACGATCCGCGTGTCCGGAAATTTAGCCGCGAGGTCGGTGAGCTCGTCGATCTGCGGGTGATAGAGCCAGGCGTCGAACGACAGACCGAGCCGTCCGAGAACGGCGAATCCCTCCCGGAAGCTGCGATCGGCGAGCAAGCCGGGCGGCGGATCGTAAGCCGGATTGCGCACCGAGGCGTCCGCATCCCAGGCTGCGGTATGGCGAATGCCGCGAAAACGGCCGCCGCCGGCGCGCATATGGGCGGCCAATACCGGCTCGATCCGGCCGCCCAGGGTCAAATCCGCGTGGCCGACGATTCCGGCGCATGTCCTGGACTTGCCATAGGTCCCGCTCGCGCTCATGGCTGCGACGCCGTTGACGAACTCGGTCTCGCCCACCGGCCGCATTTCCACGGGGCCGTTCTCCCGGTACATGGCGCGGGCCTGCACGAATACGGTTGCGAGGATATTGTGGCCGCTGTTGACGTCTGCGAGCAGTTCATCCAGCAGATAGCGCCAGCCGGGTCGATCCCAGAGGTGATGGTGCGGATCGATGATCGGCAATTCCGGCTCGAGTATCGGCTCCCGACGCCGGTCGAGCCAGGCTTGGCGGATGGGAAGGTAATGTGACGCAAGCTTTGCGGCCGATTCAGGCATCAGGGACATCGCCGGCTAGGAGGCATGGGTTGGCTGTTCGGGTCGCGGCAAGAAGTCTTATGTCTGCCGCCGCGCTGGGAATGATGCTTCTATCTGCGAATGCCCAGGATCGTCGGCAGAACGCTCCAGGGCAGTTCGACTATTATGTCCTGTCTTTGTCATGGTCGCCATCATTCTGCGAGACTGCAAGCGGCGACGCCCGGCGTCAGCAATGTGGCCCGCGGCCGTTTTCATTCGTCGTGCACGGCTTGTGGCCGCAATACGAGCGCGGCTTTCCCGAATCCTGCCAAGTGCCTGCGCCGCGGCTCGATCGCAACATCATGCGCAGCATGCTCGATATCATGCCTGCGCCGGGACTCGTCTTTCATGAGTGGGATCAACATGGCACCTGCTCGGGCCTAACGCCGCGCGAGTATTTCGCTCTTGTGCGCAGGGCGCGCGAAAAGGTGCGAATTCCAGAGCAATACTCCGATCCCAGAGCCCCGTTGACCGTCACCCCTGCCCAGGTCATCGATACGTTTGTCGGCGCCAATGATGGATTGTCGCCCGGCGGCATCACGGTCGACTGCAGCCGCACCCGATTGCGCGAGGTGCGGATCTGCCTTACCCGCGAATTGCAGTTCCGCGACTGTTCTGCGGGCGCGCACGGCTATTGCCGCAGCGGGAGGCTGATCATGCCCCCGGTGCGAGGCGGATAGTCCGGCGATGCCGGCAAGAGACCCGTTGCGCGAATGCCTGAAGTCCGGCCGCACCGCCCTTGGCGTATGGGCCAACGACCCGCAGACGGTCGAGCTCTGCGCCTTCCTGGGGCTCGACTGGATCATGATCGACATGATGTTCACCGGCATGGATTTCAGCGACGTGCAGGGCATGATCCGCGCCTGCGAGGCTGCGGGGATCACGCCCGTGGTGCGCGCCCACAGCAATCCGTGGCTGGGATACGACCACCGCATCGCGGTCGATCTTTCGCGATTGCAGGGGATCGGAGCCCGGTTCATCCTGGTGTCCCATTCCGGCATCAAGGAGATCGAGGAAGCCCTGGAAGTTGCCAAGGACTGGCATCGCCGCGCGCTGTGGGTGCATCCGTTTCGCAGCCGCGCCGAATGGGACCACAGCATCGATGCCATGCACGAGGGCGCCTACATCATTCCGCACGCAGAGAGTCTCGGCTCCGTCGAGAAGCTCGACGAGACCATGGACCTGCCCGGCCTGAAGATGTTCTTCTTCGGAATGACCGACCTGAGCAAGGTGCTGGCCAATTCCAAGAAGCCCGACTGGGACAGCCCGAAGCTCTGGCAGTTTGTCGAGCGCGCCGTAAACAAAGGCAGACAACGCGGCATCGTAGTCGGCGCCAATACCAGCTACGCCTATACGATGGCCGAGATGCGCCAGCGCGTGAAGCGGCTCCACGATGCCGGCATGGAGTTCATCATGATACAGGGGGCGCCGTTCCTGTTTCAGGTCGCCATGACGGAGTTTTTGAACGGAGTGAAGGAGGATCTCGCGATCGCGCGATGAGAAAGGGCATGCAGTTGATCAGGATTTTTTCAAAACGTCTCGTCGCAGGTACCGGCCTGGTTCTGGCATTGGCGGGCAGCCCCGGCATGGCTGCCGCGGAGAGCTATCCCTCCCGTGCCATTACGGCGATCATTCCCTTTGCGGGGGGCAGCGCCAGCGACGTCGTCAGCCGCATCCTGTTCGACAGGATGTCCAGATCGATGGGCCAGCCGATCATCGTCGAGAACCGGCCGGGCGCCGGCGGCAACATCGGGAGTGCGATGGGAGCCAAAGCCGCACCCGACGGCTACACCATCATCGGAGGCGGCTCGGGCCCGGTCGCGGCCAATCTGAGCCTCTACAAGTCGCTCGGCTATGACCCCGAGAAGGACCTGGCGATGATCTCCCCGTTCGCCGGCTTCACCATCGTCATTGTCGTCAGCAAGAGCCTGCCGGTCCATTCGCTCCCGGAGCTGATTGCCTATGCGAAGGCCCATCCCGGACTGAACTTCGGGTCGGTCGGGATCGGCAGCTCCCAGCATCTCGCCGGGGAGTATTTCGCCCAGACAACCGGGGTGAAGATCGCTCACGTTCCCTACCGCAACATCGCGCAGTATGGGCCTGACCTGATTGCGGGCACGGTCCCGCTCGGCTTCCAGTGGTTTCCGAACGTTGCCGGTCCACTCGGCTCGAAGGACGCAGTCGCACTTGCGGTGGCGGGCGACCGGCGTCTGAACGCGCTCCCCGATACCCCGACGACAACGGAAGCAGGTCTGCCCGGCTACAAGTTCAGCGGCTGGTTCGCACTGCTGGCTCCCGGCGCCACGCCACAACCGATCCTGGAGAAGCTCAACCATGTCCTGGCCGATGCCTTGAGCGATCCGGCGGTGCGCTCCGGCTTTGACAGGGTCGGCGCCGCGCCCATGGCGCTGCCGCTCGATGAAGCACGCAAGTTTCATCATGCCGAGATCATCAAATTTCGTGAGATCATTACCAAGGCCGGCATTGCTCAAATCGAATGACGGGATGGACCCCGACCCGCCGGCGGCACCCAGCCGTGCTTTGGATCGACCGGAGCCGGATCCCTTATGCACGGATTTAGCATCGCCGTCTCGGAAATCCTCGACACAGTTCCACAGACGAAGGAAGGAAATCGTCCATGCGGGTTGTCGCGCTCGAAGAGCACTTCTCGGTCCCGGCGTTGGCTCGCCGCATCGATCCCGATGTCATAAGCCGCCGTGGCTTTCGGCCGAGGAAGGCGCCGGCGCACGGCCCGGGTCCGCTCGAGCTCCTGCCTGAGATCGGCGAGCAGCGGCTCAAGTCGATGGACGAGGCCGGTATTTCCGTCCAGGTCCTCTCGAACAGCGGTCCCGGACCGGATCTCGTGCCCGGGGCGGGCGGCGTGGCCATGGCTCGCGAGATGAATGATTTTCTCGCCGCTGCCGTCGCCCGCCGTCCCGAGCGCTTTGCAGGCTTTGCCGCGCTGCCGCTGCAAAGCCCCGAGGCCTGCGCTGCGGAGCTCGTGCGCACGGTCAAGGAGCTGCAGTTCGCAGGCGCGCTGATCAACGGAATAACCGAGGGGCGCTTCCTCGATCACCCGAGCTATGACGACCTGCTCGCGGCGGCCGTGGAGCTCGACGTTCCTATCTACATCCATCCGCACATTCCGCCGGAAGCGGTGCGGCAGGCCTACTACTCCGATCTGCCGGCGGGCGCAGCCCGCGTGCTCTCGACCGCCGCCTGGGGCTGGCATTCCGAGACGGCGATCCACCTGCTGCGCATGGTGATGGCCGGGGCGCTGGACCGCCATCCCAGGCTCAAGCTCATCATCGGCCATATGGCAGAGATGCTGCCGATGATGCTGGTGCGCATCGACGAGGTCTCCGCGCTCGAGACCGAGCACCTCAACCGGCCGGTCAGCCGCGCGATCCTCGACCAGGTCTGGGTCACGACGAGCGGCATCTTCAGCTGGCCGCCGCTGGTCGCTGCGCTGCTGACATTCGGCATTGACCGGATCATGTTTTCGGTCGATTACCCCTATGCGCCGAACGCGAAGGGGCAGGCTTTTCTTCACGCCCTCCCGCTTTCGCCGGCGGACATGGCCAAGCTGGCGCATGGCAATGCGGACGCTCTGCTGAAGCTCAAGCCTCCTGTCAGATCGTAGGGCGGGTTAGATTAGCAGCTCTACTGCGTAACCCGCCGTCTCGCAGCAGGCGTTTTAGCGTGTGCGTTCACCCTCTCGAGCAGCCGAGCTCCCTCAGAATTTCCTCGTTGTGCTGACCAAGCGTGGGCGGCGGCGAATCGATCTGCGGCCCGCCGTGCGCAAAGGTGAAGGCGGCAAGCGGCACGCCCACGCCGCCTTCAAAGCCGTGGACGCGCTCATGCCGGTGGGTGACGCGCCGCTGCGCCAGGTGGGGATCCGCGAGCGCTTCTCCCATGCTGCGCACCCGCGCCGCCGGGACATGTCGCGCCTGAAAAAATTCCTCCCATTCCTCCGCCGTGCGAGTCCGGAGGATCTCGGCAAGCGCCGTCTCCTCGCGGTCGTGATCCCGGTCACGATCCTCGTTGCTCCGCTTGATCATGTCCGGCCGCTCCAACACCGTCCACAACCGCCGCTGCTGGCGCAGATTGCTGGCGCCGAGCATCAACAACCCGTCCTTGGTGTCATAGGCACTGTTGGTGGCGTGAGGGTGCTTGTTGCCGTGCGGTTTGGGGTGAACGCCGTTGCGCAGGTACCCGGTGAGATGCGAGCTCATCAGGATCATGGCCACATCCAGCATCGCCATGTCGATGCGCTGCCCGCGACCGGTGCGCTCGCGCTGGAACAAGGCTGAAGCCAGAGCGAAGGCGCCGGTCAGCCCGGTAGCATAGTCGATGGCCGGCGAGCCGAGCTTCACAGGGTGATCGTCCTCGGTTCCGGTCATGGCCATGATGCCGGACGTCGCCTGGATGACGTGGTCGTAAGCGGTCTGGCGGCTGCGCGGGCCGTGCTGCCCGAATGCGGAGAACGAGGCATAGATCAGCCGCGGGTTGAGCGCGCTCAGCGCCTCATAACCGAGCCCGAGCGCCTCGAAGGCGCCCGGCCGGTAGTTCTCGACAAAAGCGTCCGCCGTGGCGGCGAGCTTCTTGAGGACCTCGCGATCCTTTTCGATCTTGAGGTCCAAGGTGATGGAACGCTTGTTGGACGCCTGCGTGAGGAACGCGGTGCCCATGTCGATGCGGTTGAGGCCCTTGTCGGTG
The DNA here is from genome assembly GCA_036557665.1 of Xanthobacteraceae bacterium. Lineage (GTDB taxonomy): Bacteria > Pseudomonadota > Alphaproteobacteria > Rhizobiales > Xanthobacteraceae > VAZQ01. The sequence goes on from DATBHG010000032.1 coordinate 109,566, forward strand.
CCGTTGCCGCGGCTCTGATCGGGCTCCTGCGGGTGCTCGACCTTGATCACGTCGGCACCGAGCACGGCCAGCTGGTACGTGGCAAACGGCCCGGCGAGCACGTGCGTGGCGTCGATGACCCGAATGCCTTCGAACGGCCGCTGCATCGGGCTCTCCGGGACGCGCTATACGCGCCGGAAGGCGAGACGCCTGCCGCCGCGGCTTGCAGCGGCGATTGCGTGGATCATCGCAACACGACAACGCGGGTGCCCACGTGCACGCGCTTGTAAAGATCGAGAATGTCGCGATTGTGCATGCGGATGCAGCCGAAGGATACGAACCCGCCGATCGAGCTGTCGTTGTTGGTGCCGTGGATGGCGTATTGATCGACACTGAGGGTCATCGCCGCCGCGCCCATGGGATTTCTCGGGCTGCCGCCGGGGATGTAATCCGGGGTCCCTGGTTTCTCGCGTTTGAGCGCGCGCGGTGGCGACCATGCCGGCCGCAGGTACTTGCCGCTGATGGCGCCGGTACCGGCCCAAGATTTTCCGCGCTTGCCGACCCCTACGGGGTAGGTCAGCACTTCACCGTTGCCGAGCACGAGATGGAGCTTCCGCTCCGAGGTCTCGACCACAATGGTTCCCGGGGCGTAGCTGGAAAGATCGACGGTCGCCGCGGGCTCCGGCGTCTGCTGCGCTGGTTGCTCCGGCGCAGCATGCGAGACCTGCTGCTCCTTGGGCGCAGGCGCTTGCGGCGCAGCCTGCTGCGGCGCTGCCTCGGTCTGAGTCGCTGCCTGGTCCTGCCGCTTTTCCTGCTCTTTCGCCTGCGCCGGCACCGCTTGCGCCGGCGGCTGAGCTTGGACGGATGGCTCGGCGATTTGGCCCTGTGCCGGCTGCTCCTGCGCTTGCGCGGCCGGCTCGGCGACTTGGCTGATTTGATTGACTTGGCTGACTTGGCTGTCTTGGCTGACTTGGCTGACTTGGCTGACTTGGCTGTCCTGCGCGCGAAGCGATGAGGCTCCCCCGAGCGCGATCGCACCGAGGACACAGGGAATGATCAGCGACCGCAATGCCCCATGCATGACATGGCTCCCAACCGATTCATGGCTGCGGGACACTCTCCCATACTTGATGTCCCGACAATGGTGTGCCGGCTATCTGACGCGAATAGATCGACCCTGTTGCAAACAGGCAACTCGGCATGATGCATCGCGACTTGAGGGCAGCCGCGGTCAGTCGGCGCGCGGCGTGTCCCCGGCAAGAACGGCCGCCATCCAGGGACGATCTATGTTCTGCCCCGTCAGGATTACGCCGGCACGCCGGCCCTGGAGCCGCTCGCGCTCCTTGATCAGCGCCGCCAGTGACGCGGCTCCGGCTCCCTCGGCACAGTTGTGCGTCGCGCTGAACAGGATGCGGATGGCATCTGCGATCTCGTCGTCCGAGACCTCGACGATGCGCTCGGCCCCGCCGCGAATGATCTCCAGCGCGGTCGCATCCGGCACACGCACCGCCATGCCGTCGGCGAACGTGAGCGCGCTGTTGGTCCGCACGATCGCGCCGGCCGCAACCGACAGCTTGTACGCATTCGCACGTTCGGAGACTACTCCGACAATTCGCGTACGCGGAGAGAGGATATTACGCGCACCGATCACTCCGCAGATGCCGGAGCCCAACCCGATCGGTACATATACGGTATCGAGCGGCTCGACCGAGCTGAACAGCTCGTAGGCATAGGTTGCGACCCCCAGCACGAGATCGGCGTGAAACGAGGGAGCGAATTCCAGCCCGCGCTCGCCGGCGACGTCGATCGCATGCTCCCTCGCATCGTCGAAATCACGCCCGTGCTCGATCAGCTCGGCGCCGAGCGCCCGCATCGCTGCGTTCTTCTCGGTCGAGTTGCCGTGCGGCACGACGATGGTCACCGGCACTCCGGTACGCGCGCCCGCAAACGCCAGGGACTGGCCGTGATTGCCCCGGGTGGCGCTGACGATCCCGCGCAGGTCCGGGCGGTCGCGTCTGACGCGATCGAGATGGACAAGGCCGCCGCGCACCTTGAAGGCACCGATCGGCGTATGGTTCTCGTGCTTGACGATCACCTCGACCCCGGTGCGCGCCCGCAACAGCGGCCAGGCATATTGCGGCGTCGGCGGCACGCTTGCGCGCACGATGGGCAGCACGCTTTCAAGCTCGGCCAGCGTGAACATGCTCGTTCTGATCCTTCCTGCCGCACCCGCTGGCGCGGCATCCTCGATCGGCTAATATCGTGCAAAATAAAGTAGCAGCTGACGGCGCCGGGACCGGGAGGATGGCATGAAAAGCACGACCGCCGCATCGTTGTTGTTGACGGCGGCGCTGTCGGCTTCGAGGTATGGCCGGAAAACCGCGCGACCGCCAGGCTGCAGTGGCCGATGGCGGGCTGGAGGAAGTGAACTACGAGTGTGAGCAAATGGAGGAAAGCGTGAGAAAGCCATGCGCGACAATGCTGGCCGCGGTTGCAGCCGCCCTGCTCCTCGTCGGCCCGCTTCGGGCCGCCGAGCCGGTCAAGGTTGGAATACTCATGCCGCTGACCGGCAACGCCGCGGCAGCCGGCCAGGCGTCCAAGGCGGCGATCGAGGTCGCAGCCGAGATCGTCAACAACAGGCATCCCGAGCTCGGCAACCTGCCGCTTGCCGCGACTGAAGGCCTGCCGAATCTGGGCGGCGCCAAGCTCGAGCTGGTCTTCGTCGACCACCAGGGCAACCCGTCACTGGCACAGCAGTTGGCCACGCGCCTGATCAGCCAGGACAAGGTGCAGGCCTTGCAAGGCGCCTATCAGTCCTCGTGCAGCTTCACCGCTACCGCCGTCGCGGAGCGCTACGGCATTCCTTTCATGGTCGGCGACTCCTCGGCGCTGAACATCACCGGGCGCGGCTTCAAATGGGTGTTCCGCACGACCCCGATCGCGAACGACTTTGCGACAACCTACATGCGCTTCTTCGACGACATGAAGAAGCAGGGCAAGAAAATCGCCTCGGTGGCAATCGTCAACGAGAATACCGACTACGGTACATCGGTCGGCGATGCGATCGAGGCCGCCGCCAAGGCGGGCAATCTGCCGGTCGCGATCCGAATACCCTACAGCGCGAGCTCGACCGACGTCTCCGCGCAGGTGCTTCAGCTCAAGGAGAAGCAGCCCGATGTGGTGATGTTCGTCAGCTACACATCGGATTCCATCCTGTACATGAAAAGCTTCAAGAACCTGGATTTCCTTCCGCCCATGGTGATCGGCGACGACAGCGGCTTCTCCGATCCTTCGTTCGTTCCTGCGGTGGCGGACGTGGCACAAGGTGCGATGAACCGCAGCGCCTGGGACGTCGGTAAGCCCGGCACGACCACTTACAGGATCAACGAGATGTACAAGGCCAAAACCGGACGCGATCTCGACGATACCAGCGGCCGGAACATGCAGGGCTTCCTCGCACTTGCTGATGCGATCAACCGCGCCGGCTCGCGCGAGCCGGAAAAGATGCGCGAGGCGCTGAGCAGGACCGATCTCAAGCCCGAGCAGCTCATGATGGGCTACAACGGCGTGAAGTTCGATCAGACCGGCCAGAACATCCTGGCTTCGACCTACCTCATTCAGCTCAAGGGCAAGGAGTATCAGCTCGTGTGGCCGCAGAAGGCGGCTACTGCCGGCCTCGACTGGCCGATGAAAGGCTGGAAGCAGTAGTCGATGCTGCTGTTGCAGGTGATCGCCGGTGGCCTTCTTCTGGGGGCCATCTACGCCCTGTTCTCCTCCGGTCTGACCCTGATCTGGGGCATGATGAACGTGATCAATTTCGCGCACGGCGAATTCGTCATGCTCGGAATGTACGTCGCCCTGCTGGTCGTGGTGTGGATCGGCGGCGGACCCGAGGCATTCGGTTTTGCCGCAGCCTGTGCGCTGTTCGCGCTGGGGGTGTGCGTATATCTCTCGCTGATCCGCCACGTCATGCGCGGGCCCATGATCGCGCAGATTCTGTCGACCTTCGGGTTGGCGCTGCTGCTGCGCTACACCGCGTTCTGGATCTTCTCGGCCAATTTCGTCTCGCTGCCGCAGACTTCATTCTCCGGCACGGTCAAACTGGCGGGTATTCTGTTGCCTGTCCCGCAACTGGTCGCAGGCGTCGCCGCAGCCGCTTTGACGGTTGCACTCCACCTCCTGCTCACGCGCACCAACATGGGCAGCCGGCTGCTTGCCGTTGCCGAGGATCGCAGCGCCGCGATGCTCATGGGGATTCGCCCCGACCGCATGCAGGCGATCGCCTGGGGCCTTGCGGGAGCGAGCGCCGGGATTGCCGGCGCGCTGATGGCGATGTCCTACCCGTGGTCGCCATCGGTGGGGGAGACCTTCGGGCTTACGGCGTTCGTGGTGGTCGCGCTCGGCGGCTTCGGCAGCGTGCCCGGGGCGATGTATGCCGGGCTCATCATCGGTCTGGTCCAGGCGCTCTCCGCCTACTGGCTGGGCCCGATCTACAAGGACATCATCGTCTACGCTTTGTTTGCCGCGCTTTTGTGGTTGCGGCCCCAGGGACTGATGGGCAAAGCTTGATCGGCCGCGTTGTACCTCCTCTTTTCAGGCCGAGGTGACGGCCTTCGCAGGATTGCGTCGTGAAATGGGGTCTGCTTGTCCTCGCATCCGCGCTGCTCCTCTATCCCTTTATTCTCACCGGACCGTTCTATTGGGACGTCGGCGTCACCTTTCTACTCGCCGCGATCTCGGCGTCGGCATGGAATATCGTCGGCGGCTATGCCGGCCAGGTATCGGTCGGACACAGCATGTTCTTCGGGATCGGCGCGTATGTGCCGCTGTTGTTCTATCAGCTCTGGGGCTGGCCTCCCGTTGCCGGCGCTCCCGCCGCAATCATCGTGAGCCTGCTGCTTGCGGTGGGTATCGGCCTGCCGACCTTCCGGCTGCAAGGACATTATTTCAGCATGGCGACCATCGCGATCGCCGAGCTTATCCGCATCTTTGTCGGCACCTGGGGTCTCGTCGGCGCGGCCATCGGCCTGCAGGGGCCTGCGGTGGGACGCGCGTGGTGGGATCTGACTTTTCGCAGCGAGCTGCCGTATTACTACATCTTTCTCGCCGTTCTCGGAGTAGTGCTCTACGTCACCTACGAGCTCGCTCGCAGCCGTTTCGGCTACTATTTGCGGGCGATAAAGGCGGGTGAGCGCGCTGCGCGCAGCCTGGGGGTGCCGGTGCGGCGGACCAAGCTCAAAGCGCTGATGCTGAGCGCAACCTTCACCTCGATTGCGGGCTCGCTCTATGCGATCAAGACCGGCTTCATTGATCCCGAGAGCGGCTTTGGAATTCTCGTCTCGGTGCAGATGGTGATCATCGCCGCGCTCGGCGGCGCCGGAACGCTGTTTGGTCCTTTGGTCGGCGCGCTCATTCTGGTGCCGCTGCAGACGGCCACCAACACCTTCTTCGGCGGCGGCGGCTCCGGTCTGACCTACATCCTTTACGGCGGCATGATCGTGCTGCTCGCCCGGTTCGAGCCGGGAGGCATGCACGAGTTGTGGTATCGCATGGGGCCGCGGTTGCCGAGACGCCGGCATGCTGCTTAGGGCAGAGAGCATCTCCAAGTCGTTCGACGGGTTTCTCGCCGTGCGAGGGGCGGATCTCGACGTTGCCGAGGGAGAGATCGTCGGCCTGATCGGGCCGAACGGCGCCGGCAAATCCACCTTCTTCAATTGTCTTGCCGGCGATATGGTCCCGAGCGCAGGTCGCGTGCTGCTCGATGGCACCGATGTCACCCGCGCCTCGGCCGAGGCGCACGCACGGGCAGGAGTGGGACGGACCTTTCAGGTGCCGATCACCTTCGAGGACATGAGCGTGCTCGAAAACGTGATGGTCGGCGCATTTTTGCGCCATCCCCGTCGTCGGGACGCGCGCGAGCGCGCGTGGCGCATCATCGAGCTCACGGGTCTTGCCGCGCAGGCCTCGCAGCGTGCGAGATCGCTGGGCACGCCCGGCCGCAAGCGCCTCGAGATTGCCCGAGTGCTCGCGACCGAGCCCCGCGTGATGCTGCTCGACGAGGCGCTCGCCGGCCTCACCCCGGCCGAGTTGCAACAGGCCATCGCCTTGGTCCGCCGCATACATGAGCTTGGTGTGACCCTCGTTATCGTCGAGCACATCATGGAAGTGATCCTGACGCTGGCCCGGCGCGTGCTGGTCTTCAATCAAGGCCACGTGATCGCCCATGGCAGACCGGACGAGGTCGTGCGCAACGAGGCGGTGATCGAGGCCTATCTCGGCCGCGGTCACCGCAGGCCCAGGCGCACGCCGTGAACGAGTTGCAGGATTCACACCTGCAAGTCTCGCACTTGCAAGTCTCGCACTTGCAAGTGCGCTACGGCGATCTGGTCGGGGTTGCCGACGTATCGCTCCAGGTCGCAGAGGGGAGCATCGTCGCGCTGCTCGGCTCGAATGGCTCGGGCAAGACCACCACGCTCAACGCTATTGCCGGGCTGGTGCGGCCGAGCGGCGGATCGATCCTGTGGCGCAACGAGGCGATCGCGCGTCTGCCCGCGTATCTGGTCGTGGCCAAGGGACTGGCACTCTCGCCGGAAGGCTGGCGCCTGTTCCTTTCCCAGACCGTCGAGCAGAACCTGCGGCTGGGGACGGTCGTGCTTCCCGACAAGGCGCGCATGGCAAGCTTGTTCGAGCGGGTCTATGCGTTGTTTCCGCGGCTGGCCGAGCGCCGTCTTCAGCTCGCGGGCACGCTCTCCGGCGGCGAGCGGCAGATGCTGGCGCTCGGCCGCGCGCTCATGAGCGATCCGCGCCTTCTGATGCTCGACGAGCCGAGCCTCGGCCTTGCGCCCGGCGTGGTGGAGGCGCTCTATGAGACCTTGCACCGCCTGCACACGGAAGGGCTCACGATCCTGCTGGCGGAACAGTCGATATCCCTGGCGCTGGACATCGCCGATTACGCCTATGTCTTGCAGACCGGCCGCACGGTGCTCGAGGGCAAGGCCGCCGATCTCGAGCAGAACGCGCAGGTGCAGGAAATCTATCTCGGGATCAGAACTGGCGCTGGAAGCGGCGGCTGATGCCGCAGCGGCTTGCGCACAGAGCTCCGCAACTTTTATCCTACCTTCGTCTTGCTAACCGGGCGATGCGAGCAATGGCAGCAACCAAAAAATTGACCACGACGGTCACGACCAAGGGGCAGGTCGTTCTACCCCAGACCATCCGGCAGCGGCGCTGGCAGCCCGGCACGCAACTTATCGTGGAGGACACGGATGCTGGCGTGTTGCTCAAACCCGCGCCGCTCTTTCCTCCTACGCGTCCGACCGACGTGTTCGGATCGCTCCGTCATGCAGGACCGCCGAAGACGCTGGAACAGATGCAAGCGGGCATAGCCCGGGAAGCGAGGCGGCGCATGCTCGCAATCGATCTTGATGCGATCGTTCCGATACCTCACCGGTGACCACCCCGGAGGCTGCGATCGTTCGTGACTTTTGACCAGGGCTTTGCGAAGACCGCCAATCTCGTGAGCGAGGTCAACGTTCAACTGCCTTAGGGCTTCGCGCAGCAGCGGCACGCTGCCGGGCAGCGCGACGCTGCATGCGAATCCGCGAAGAGGAGACGTCGTGCCGCTGCAAATCAGACAGATCATCGACATCAGCCTGGAGCTCGACGACTCGAAGTTCAGCATGCGCACGCCGGCGGGCTTCAAGAAGGACATGCAGTTCCCAGCTGGAGGTGCTCAAGGAGCACGACGCCCCGGAGGGAGCCGGGCAGATCGTGCGCGGCGTGCACATGCGCCTGCACGCGGGGAGCCACATCGACGCTCCCGAGCACAACGTCAAGGGCGGCAAGCAGGTGCAGGATTTGCCCCTGGAGACCTTCACCGGCGATGCAATCATCGCCGATCTGCGTCACCTGGTGCCGGGCAAGGCGATCACCGCGGAGGAGCTGGAGAAAGCCGTGGGGAGCGTCATCCGCCGCGGCGACCGTTTGCTCCTGCGCACGGATATCAACAAGACCTACATGACGAGCGACTGGATGAAACGCGCGCCTTACCTGCGCGCCGATGGAACGCGCTGGTGCATCGATAAAGGCGTCGTCCTCGTGGGCTACGACTTCTATCACGGGGTGGACGAGCCGGGCGCGCCGCGCGTGTTCAACGCCTCGCGCAGCTTGAGCGAAGCCGGGATCGTCACCCTGCCCTACCTCGACAATCTCGACCGCATCCCGGAGCAACGGGTGACGTTGGTTGCGCTCCCGCTCAAGCTCGTGGGCGCAGAGGCCTCCCCGGTGCGCGCGGTGATACTGGCGTGACGCAGGCAATCAGGAGGGGCTCATGCCGGAGCTGATACTTGCTCTGCTGATGCGGGGCGCCGGCCTGCCAGCCTGCCTGCTTGTTGCCGCGACCGCACCAGACCGGCGAGGGCGTGGACCGGCAGCGATCTTGTGACAATCTCGAGGTTGCCGTGGTGAAAGTCGAGCCGCTGGATTAATCTGTGCGGCTCGGGCCGAAGAGGAGATGGGGCGGCAATGAGCAGGCGCATCCTTGTGGTCGAGGATCAGGAGGACAACCGCCGGATCGTGCGCGACCTTCTGACCACGACCGACTACGAGGTGATTGAAGCCGAGAACGGCGTGGAGGCGCTGGCGGCCGTGGCCGGGCAGCGTCCGGACCTGATCCTGATGGACATCCAGCTTCCGGTAATGGACGGCTATGAGGCGACGCGCCGGATCAAGGCGGATCCGGCGCTGCGCGCCATCCCGATCATCGCCGTCACATCCTACGCGTTGAGCGGGGATGAGGAAAAAGCCCGCGCCTGCGGCTGCGACGACTTCGTTCCGAAGCCGTTCAGTCCGCGCCAGCTGCTCGCAAAAATCCAGAAGTATCTGCCGTAGCCGAGCGAGCCAAGCCCATGCTGTCAAAGCTCAAGGAGATCTGGAGCCGGCTCACCGCTCCGCGCGAAGGGAGCGAAACCGCCGGGCCGCCGGTCCCCGCGGTCGAGTACAAGGGGTATCGGATCCGACCGACGCCGTTCCGCAACAACTCCCTCTTTCAGACGGCGGGAACGATCGAGAAGGATTCCCCCGACGGGCTGAAGGAGCATCGGTTCATCCGGGCCGATACCCATCACAGCAGGGAGGACGCCGTTGCCTTTGCCATCTCGAAGGCAAAGCAGATCATCGATCTGCAGGGGGACCGGATTTTTACAGAAAAGAATACGGGCTGAGCCGCTGCACTTGTAGGGTGGGTTAGCGGCAAAGCTCGGCTGCTCGCAGCCGAGCTTAGCGGCGTAACCCACCGCAATACGGAAAGCGCTCGACGGCCTTGGCGGGTTACGCCGTACAGGTCGGCTGCAAGCAGCCGACCTCTACGGCTAACCCGCCCTACCGGATCTGACTCGCTCAGCCGTCCGGACGGGTATAGTTCAGGATCGGCCGCTGCGTGCACGGCGTCCTGCTCACTCCGGTCGGACAGTGCTCGGTGCCGTTCTCAATGGCTGACCGCAAGGTCTGGCAGAATTTGTCGTCCTGCTCCCGCAGACGCGCCAAGGCTTCCAGCCCGCCTTCGTCAAATACAGCTTTATTCCGCTTCAGCATGATGCCGCCCCCACTGTTACAGCCGGCAACTGAGCGCCTGCGCCCGGTTATTCGAGCGCCGGCGAGGCGGAAGAGGATATTGTCAGATTGTAGACTTAAAACTTGTACTCCCCCCGCCCATTGCAAGCTCCCCCGTCAATGGGGCGTTTTTGCGGCCCCGCGGGCGCCGCGGCAAAATGCGATGAGCCGGGCTGCAGCGGCTGCATGGGAGCCGCGTGCCGCTCACGCCGTTCCTCCCGGGCCGCAGATGACGTTCAAGAGCGCCTGCCGGCCCTCGTCTTTCACGACCGAGAAAGCGCGCTCGAGCGCGCCGGGCAGCGCCGCCCCGTCCTCCACACGCTCGCCATAGCCGCCGGCAGCCTCGCAGATGCGCTCGAATGCGGGAAGCTTTTGCAGGTGAACGAAAGGCGGATCGTTGCTCCGCGACGCGAGGCCGCGCGGATACATCGCGCGCGTGCTGCGATCGACCGCTCCCCACATGGCGTTGTTCATGACCACGAGGAGAACGGGCAAGTCGTGCAGCGCAGATGCATGGTGGGCGGCGACTGGATTGCTGAACATGTACGCGCCGTCGCCGAGGACGGCCATGACGGGGCTCTCGGGTCGGGCCAGCTTGGCGCCCAGGGCCGCTCCGGCACCCCAGCCCAGACCCGACGCCGAGCTCGATCCGAAATAGAGGTCGGGCGCCTCGAAGCTGCAGTGCTCCGGGTGGAGCGTGTACTCGTTGATGACGATGCAGCTCGGCTCCTTGGCGCGGCCGATGCAATGGCTCACCCAGGCCGGATCGGGTGGGCTCTTGCGTGCGCCGGAATCTGCGGCGGCCTTCCATCCGGCGACGAGCTCGGCACGCTCCTCCGCGAGCGCGCGCCGGCGCAGCGCGATCTTTTCCACATCGATTTTGCCGTCCAGCGCCGCAGCGAGGGCCGAAAGGGTGGGAGCAACGGCTCCGGTGATGGCGAGATCGCATGGAAACCCGCGAATCGGGTAGCGCGTGAACAACGGATCAAGCCCGCAATGGATCACCTTGCAGTCGCGCCGCGGCGCTGTCTTGCCGGGAAGCCACGGGACATCGCTCTCGATCACCAGGATTGCGTCCGCTTCAGGCACCAGCCGGCCGGGATCAAAACCGAGATGCATGGGATGCGAGGAGGCGAGCGAGAGATAGCGCGGCCGATGCTGGACGACGGGAATTGCAAACCGCTCGCTGAATTGCCCGAGAGCGCCGAAACCGGCCGGGTCTCGTGCGGCGTTCGCCGTCACGATCAAGGGCCGGCTTGCGTGCTCGAGGATTGCGGCAGCCTGGCTTACCGCATTCGCATCCGGGGCAGCCGGAGCGGCGGCATGAAACTGAGATTCCCGCGACCGCTCCACTGCGGAAGCGGGCGCCGCGATGACCTCCCGCGGCAGCGACAGGTATACCGGGCCGCGCGGCTCGCTGGCCGCAATCGCCAGCGCGCGATCCACCACGGTCGCCAGCTGCTCGGGATTTCGCAGCTCGTAATCCCATTTGACGATCTCGCGCAGCATCCCGGCCTGGTCGTACATCTCCTGCGCCCAATGGATGTAGCCGTCGCGTGATCCCAACAGGCCGGTCTCGGTAAGCGGCGACCTGCCGGCGGTAAGAAGCATCGCCACGTTCTCGCGCGCCGCGTTCAAAGCCGCGCAGACCATGTTGGCGGTGCCCACGCTGACATGGGCCATGACCGCCGGTATCCGCCGGGACACCATGGCGTAGCCATGCGCCATGGCCACCGCGAGATTCTCATGGGCGGCGAGGATCGGGCGCGGAACGCGAGCTCCGGCCTGCGCGGCACGTGCATAGGCTTCTATCAGCGGGGCAAAATCAGTGCCTGCATTGCCGAACAGATAGTCGACGCCGCGCTCGGCCAGCAGGGAAAGGTATGCCTCGGCAACACTGCCGCGCTCCTGCGTCTGTGGCTGTCTGCTTGCCTGCAGGCGAGATTTCATCGCACGCACTCCCGGGAAATGGACAGGGTACCCGCCGTCGCCCGCAGCGGGCTCAAAGGCGCCCGTGCGCGGCCAGGTCGCTGGACAAGCTTCACGATCTACACGAATAATTGCGAGCCGGACATCGATCCCGGTGGCTTTCGCGGCACCGCGCATCGATCACATCGCCATAAAAAGAGAGGTAGGAGCATGAAGCGGCTTTGCATCGCACTCGGTACATTGGCTCTGTTGCTGGCAGCGCCGGTCGCCTCGGCGCAGGAGAAGCTCGTCGTAAGCGTCTGGGGCGGCAGTTGGCGCGACATGGTGGCCGAGATCATCGGCAAGCGGTTCACTGCCGAAACGGGGGTGCCGGTCGAGTACATCACCGGTGGCACCATCGACCGGCTCAACAAGGAGAAGCTGGCGAAAGGCAATCCGGAAAGCGACATCACCTTCACCACCTCGCATGTCGGGTGGCTCTACGCCAATGACGGCCTGTACGAGCCGCTCGACCTGGGCAAAGTGCCGAACGCCAGGAATCTGGTCGAGCAGGCCAAGATCAGCCCGTATCACATCGGCACCTGGGCCTATGTCTATACCATCGGTTATCGGTCCGACCTGCTCAAAGGCGTGCGCTTCGAGAGCTGGGCCGATCTCTGGAAGCCGGAGATCAAGGGCAAGCTTGCCGCCCCCGATTTCGACCCGAGCCATCTGATCGTCGTGTCGGCAATCCTGTCGGGCGGCGATGCTGCCCATTGGGAAAAGGGCCAGGCCAAGCTCAAGGAGCTCAAGCCGAGCTTCAAGGCATTCTATACCAACGACGCCAACAGCCAGCAGCTCATCGCCAACGGCGAGACGCCGGTGCAGGTGATCCTGTCCATGAACGCGCACTACATGGCCGGCGAAGGCGTGCCCATCCAGCTGGTGATCCCGAAGGAAGGCGCCGTCCTCGGCATCGACACGGTTGCCATCATGAAGGGATCCAAGAAAGCCGAGCTCGCCTACAAGTTCATCAACATCACGCTCGACCCGCAGGTGCAGGCCGAGATCGCGAAGTTCAAGAAAGGAAGCCCGGTCGTCAACAATGCCAAGCTCGACCCCGCCGTGGCCAAGCTGCCCGGCGTGTTCACCACGCCCGAGCAGTGGAGCAAGCAGGCGATCATCATCGATCACAAGCTGCGCGCGGAGAAGACCCCGGAGTGGCGCAAGTGGTTCGCCGAGAACATCATGAATTGACCTCTGTACCTCCCCCTGCAAGGGG
>DATBHG010000033.1:0-28252 GCA_036557665.1 Xanthobacteraceae bacterium
TTTTTTGGTGGGCGCACAAGGACTCGAACCTTGGACCCGCTGATTAAGAGTCAGCTGCTCTACCAACTGAGCTATGCGCCCGACCGAGATGATGATCAGGTATTCTCACCACGGGGGCCAGAGATAAGGCATTGCAGGCGAATTTCCAAGCATGCGCGCGGGATAATGTCGGCGCGCGATTGTTCAGGCGCCCCTCAGCAACAGCGATGGAAAAAAGTGAGGTGAGTGGGGCAGTTTGCAGTACGCCTTGCGTTTGGGCGCTCGTCGGGCGACGCATGCGTCGCCCCTTGTACGAAGCAAGGCGCGGCGGTCCCGAAAAACATCAGGGGTTCGCGTGCGAGATTGTAGGGGCGGGTTTGAAACCCGCCCCTACACGCCATACGGCAGCTTGCTGAATTCGGCACAATCTTCACACGGTCTTCGAGCGCGGGCTCGACAGCGGCGAAGGAGATCGAGAGCCGCGCGTCGTCATGCTTCGAGGCTCGCGCTTGAGCGCAGCGGACCCGGATCAAGTCCGGGGCAGGCTCTCCCCGGGAGGGGGAGGTATTTCCCCCACCAAAAAGGGAAAGCCGCCGGGTGGGGACCCGGCGGCTCCCGTACGTCGGCGATCGTGTCGGGGGGCTGGGAGTGCGACCGCCGGCGTTGGCCCTAAAAACGATTAGCCCCGATATTGGACCTCATATATGGCACCTAAAGGTTCTCTGCGCCAGGGTGCTCAATGTCTCCCGAACCGTCGTCCGTTCGCTGCGGACCCCAATGGAACCACGGGCCATGGCCACCTTCCCGGCCGCCGAAGCGTTCACGAAAATGTTCCCAGTGGTGCCGCCCAAGCCCATCGCTGCCGGGGCCGCCCAAGCGGGCAAGCACCTGGAATCGCCGCTTCTGGTTCTCGTCGAGGCTCTTATACAGAGGATCTGTGGCTTCCGCCAGCTTCTTCAAGGCCGCCCCGGTCTCGGAGAGGGCTGTGGCCCGCTGCCGCAGCCGCTCGACCGGATCGTTGCTCGGAGCTGCATCGCGCCTGGCGCTCATGTGATCGACCCGGACCTTGGCGAATTCGCGGGCGGCCTGCTCGAAGACCGGCCAGCTCTTCTCCTGCTCGGCGGTGAGCATGAGCCCGGCCTTGAGCGCTGCGAGGCGCGCTTCACCGAATGCACGCAGATCCTCGGTGTTGGGCCGCCACCGCTGGCCGTCCTCCATGCGCCCGCGTTGCTGCGCATAAACCAGCGAAGTCCCGGCAATCCCGAGCGCCGCCGTGCCGGCAATGATGGCCTTCCACATGGCATTACCTCCGCGAGACTCGACCATGCGTACAGTACAAAGCCAAACGCGACGCGCCGCAAGTTAAAGTTATGTTAGACACCTGTTCGTGAGACAAGATTACATTCTGGTCATGTTGATGTACACGCATTCATTCCACATAAAGATGACGCTGAGAATCTTCGCAGGGCCGAGGCTTCGCCTTGCCCCTGCGAACGGACGCAGCAGCGATTTCACAGGGGCGCCCCCCGGGTCGCCCTCCATCCAGTTGCGAGCAAGAGGATGGAGGGGGCGCGGCAGTGCCGCGCCCCCTGCGGACGCAGAGAACTATTCACCCCACATCGGTCGAATGAATGCGGCGGCCGGCGATCAGCGGCTCGGAGGCGCTCTTCTGGCGCCGCACCATCAGCTTGTTGAGCGCGCCGAGATAAGCTTTGGCCGAGGCTACGAGCGTATCGGGGTCCGCACCTTTCGCAGTGACCGCCCGGCCGTGCTCGGATAGACGCACCGAAACCTCCGCCTGCGCGTCCGTGCCTTCGGTGACCGCGTGCACCTGATAAAGCTCGAGCACGGCCTGATGAGGAATGAGCGCCTTGATCGCGTTGAACGTCGCGTCCACCGGACCGTTCCCGGTCGCCTGCACGGTGTGATGGCGGCCCTCCATGTCGAGCGTGGCGGTCGCGGATTGGGGGCCCATGGTACCGGCAATGACGGTGAGGCTGACCAGCTTCACGCGATCCTGCGCGTGCGCGATCTCCTCGTCGACCAGCGCCTCGATGTCCTCGTCGTAGATGTGCTTCTTGCGGTCGGCGAGCGCCTTGAAGCGAACGAAGGCGTCCTCGAGCTGGTTACCGGCCAGACGATATCCGAGCTCATCGAGCTTGTGCACGAAGGCGTGGCGGCCGGAATGCTTGCCCATGACCAGCGAGCTCTGTTTCACCCCGACGCTCTCGGGGGTCATGATCTCGTAGGTCTGGGTGTGCTTGAGCATGCCGTCCTGGTGGATGCCGGACTCGTGCGCAAACGCGTTACGGCCGACGATCGCCTTGTTGTACTGCACCGGGAACGAGGTGGCGGCTGCGACCAGCTTCGAGGCGCGGGTGAGCATGGCGGAGTCGACGCCGGTCCAGTAGGGGAGCACATCGTTGCGCACCTGCATCGCCATGACGACTTCTTCCAGCGCCGCATTGCCGGCACGCTCGCCGATGCCGTTGATGGTGCATTCGATCTGACGAATGCCCGCGCGCACCCCGGCGAGCGAATTGGCAACCGCCATGCCGAGGTCGTCGTGGCAATGGGCGGAGAAGCGCGCCCTGTCCGAATTCGGCACGCGCTCGCGCAGCATCCTGATCAGCGCGAAATATTCCTCCGGCACGGTATAGCCGACCGTGTCCGGAATATTGATGGTGCCGGCGCCGGCATTGATCGCCGCCTCCACGCAGCGGCAGAGGAAGTCATGCTCGGTGCGGGTGCCGTCCTCGCATGACCATTCCACGTCCGCCGTGTGATTGCGCGCGCGGGCGACCTGCGCGATCACCATCTCATAGACCTCGTGCGGCTCCTTCTGCAGCTTGTATTTCATGTGCACGGGGGAGGTCGAAATGAAGGTGTGGATGCGACTGCGCCTCGCCGGCTTGATCGCCTCGGCGCAGCGGTCGATGTCGTTGAAGGCTGCGCGGGAGAGCCCGCAGATCACGGCATTCTGGCTGCGCTTGGCAATCTCCTGGACGGCGGCAAAGTCGCCCTCCGAGGCGACAGGGAAGCCGGCCTCGATGATGTCCACGCCCATCTGGTCGAGCAGCTCGGCGACTTCGAGCTTCTCCTCGTGGGTCATGGTCGCGCCCGGGCACTGCTCGCCGTCGCGCAAGGTGGTATCGAAGATGAGTACGCGATCCTTCTCGGATCTTGCTGGTTCGGTCATGATGCGGTCCTTGCTGGCAATTGGCGCCCTTCCGGGACGCCGGCGGGAGGCTCTCGCTTTCCCCTGAGCGCCCAGGCGCAAAGCGCCCGGCCGGCCCTCAGGGGATGCTAAGGAGCAGGAGCCCGCCAAGAACGAGGGCGGCCCCGGGAAGGCCCTGCGGCCCCCGGCTGATGGCGCGGAGCTCGCGACCCATCGGCATCAAAACGCCCTCGTCAAATCCAGCCGGAATGTCCCTTCCGGAGAGTTGCGCGCAGAAAACTGATTTCACGCCAACCCGGCATCTGGCTCTCTCTAGCGGAAACACCGCGGTGCTCGCAAGCCCGTATTTGTTTGGCTGGAACGTGTCCCAGGCGCAGCGCAGCATGAGGCCGCGCGTCCAGCTGCCCAAAACGGCTCCGTTAACCGCGCTCGCTGCTCCCTTTGCGCCGCCTCAGAGGCCCTGGATCAGGCCGGCGTTGATGAGCAGACGGTTGAAGCGTCGCGCCTCGGCACCACCCGCACACGGATAGAATAACCCCCGGCAGCGGCTTAGGATTCTTTTCTGCTCGGCAAAAGCGCCATCAAGCGGGACGCCGGCCGCCTCCAGGACGGCCAACGGCAAGTAAGGTGCATCGAGCGTGTCGAGCGCGGAGGCAAGGCTCTCAGGCGCGAAATTCAGTCCCTCAAAGGCGTAGTAGGTGGTGAAGTAGCGCGGATCGCGCTCCTGAATGCGCTCGGCGACCTTGGCAGCATCGAGCGCCGGCTCGAGATAGTGCTTGGCAAACAACGGCTGATGGTCGCCAAACCGCACCAGCAGGAAGGGAGCCCCCGGAAAGTCGCGCTCCAGACGCTGCTTGAATTCCACGTAGTCTCGGCGACTGATCTCCTGGCGGCGCAAGTATTCGTCGATCTCGAACGGGTTACCCGGATTCGACCAGTGTGGCGGGAGGTCGGGGCGGTAGTGATAGGTCCAGGGGAAGTGGTTCATCGCGAGATAGACCAGCACGAACACCGGTCCGTTCGCGCGCTCCCGCGCGATCACGTCGAGCGCTCGATCGTAGAAGAAGCTGTCGGTATCGGCGGACCCGGTGCGCAGCTGCGTGTCATCGAGAAAGTGCTCGATCCCGGCGGTGGTCTGGAAATTACGGGCGCCCGCAAAAGTCCCGGACCAGGAGTAAAGCGTATAGGTGCGATAGCCGCAGTTCCGCAGCACATAGGGCAGGCCGCGCTTGACGTGACCGGCGGCAAGCGTGGTCACCGAATAGGCAAAGCGCCCATAGGAACGAACCGAAAGCCCCGTGAGCATGTTGTACTCGGTGTACCAGCTCGGACCGCCGGCGCCCTCCACCAGCAGCGAGCGCAGCTTGCCGTCGGAGGAGCGAAACCGGTCACGGTAATGCTGCGGGGCGATGACGCCGGGCAGCATGGTGGCATCAAAGCTCGATTCGTCGAACACCATCACGATGTGCGGCAGTTTCCGGCGCGCAGCCGATTCGCACGCGGGCATGGCAAGGTTCAACCCGCTGTGTACTGCGGGATCCGCCTCCAGCACGCCGCCGCGGCTGAGCAATTCCGAGGCGGCAATAACGCTGGAGCGAGCAAATTTCGAGACATATTGATGCGAGAAGAACTCATCCTCGCGGTCGAACGGTGCCGCCACCGACACGATGGCGAGCGCCGCGGCGCAACCCATGCAGCCGGCCACAGCCACGTGCCGGCGGATCCGAAACGGCTCGGATCGCCACAGCAGGGCCAGGATTGCAATCAGCAGCAGAAGGGTGATGACCACCTTCCAGGCAAGCCCCGGAATGATGGTCATGAGGAACGAGAAGGTCCCGCCATCGACAAGCATGAGATCCACGAAGGTGAGCGTCATCATCACGACGCCGTGCTTGAGCTGCGACAGCATGATGAGAACCACAACGAAGGTAAGCGACAGTGCCGCCGACGTGGCCGGACGGCGCAGCAAGGCAAGCCAGAAGAAATTCAGAAGGCCCCAGAAGAGCAGGAACGCCGCCTGCGCCGGCCAGTCCTCCTCGGACCAGAACAGTATTGCGAACGCTGCCAGCTGGATGAGGGCAAACGGCGCAAACCGCGCGAATCCTCGCAACTTTTCCGATGCAGCCCGGCGCGCCAGGAATACCGAAATCGACAAAGGAGCCCCATCCCGGTTTGCCATCATTCTGCATTCCGATTGTCATGAATGGCAAGGGCGCCGATACAGAGCGCCGATACGGCTCGCTGTGGCGTAACCCGCCGATCTGTCCCGCCTGTGCGGCGGGTTACGGCGGTGCAACTCAGCTGCGCAGCCGAGTTTTACGTCTGATCCCGCCCTATGGTATGCCGGCAGCGGCTTTGCGCACGAAACGGTCGTCGAAGGTGCGGGGGAGATCGAGAGCGGCGCCCTTGAGCTCGTCGTCGAAGGCGACGAGCATGTCGGCAGCCGACTGCATCCCTGCCTTGGGAATGATGCCGGTTTTGGAATAAACCTGCCGGTTGGCTTTCAGCGCCGCGAGATAAAGCGACTTGTCGCCGAGAAAATACTCCTCCGGCACGGTCGCGGCGATCTGCTCAGGCGTTGCCTTGTCCAGCCATTGCAGCGTTTTATAAAAGGCGTCGACCAGCGCCTGCACGGTATTCGGATTTCGCTCGGCAAATTCGTGCTTCAGATAGAGCACGGCGGCGGGGTTTGAGCCGCCGAAAATTGCGCGGGTGCCCGCCTCGGTTCGACTGTCTGCGACGACCTTGATGTCGCCGTCCTGCTCCAGCTTGGTGATCATGGGATCGATGTTGACAAGCCCATCGATCTCGCCCTTCTTCATGGCAGCGACCGCCGATGCGCCGGCACCCACGCCGATATAGGACACGTCGGTCGGCTTCAGGCCGGCTTTCGCCATCAGATACATGACAAAGAAATTGGTCGATGAGCCCGGAGCGGTGACGCCGATCTTGAAGCCCTTGAGGTCGGCAGCGGACTTGTAGCTCGCCGCCCTGTCCTTGCGTACGCCGAGCGCGATGCCGGGAAAGCGGCCGAGCTCGATCACCGCTCGGATGTCCTGGCCCTTGGCCTGCATGCGGATGGTATGCTCGTAGGCGCCGGTGACCACGTCGACCGAGCCGCCCACCAATGCCTGCAACGATTGCGCGCCGCCGCGAAAATCGTTGATGGCGACGTCGAGACCCTGTTGTTTGAAATAGCCGAGGCGCTCGCAAATGGTCAGCGGCAGATAGTAGAGCGCCGCCTTGCCGCCGACGCCCAGCGTGACCTGCCTCTTCTCGATCGGCTCGCTGCGAGCGGCGCCGACCAGGAGGATGGTAACCGCGAGCGCTGCGAGCAACGACTTGGTCACGTTCATCTGTTTCTCCGTTTTGGGAGTGTAGGGTGGGTTAGCTGCAAACTCGGCTGCTTGCAGCCGAGTTTGCGCGTAACCCACCGGTATCGCGGGCTGTCGGCGATCGCCTGCGCGGTGGGTTACGCTGTACAAGTTGGCTGCATGCAGCCAACTTGTACAGCCAACCCACCCTACGGGATTCGGGTTTCAGCGGCCACGGGTCGCCATACCAGCAGGCGCCGCTCGGCAAGGCCGACCAGCCAGTCGATCGCGATCACGAAGGCGGTGAGCACGGCCATTCCGGCGAACACCCCGGCCACATCGAACACGCCTTCCGCCTGCTGGATGACGTAGCCGAGCCCGGCGGCCGAGCCCAGATATTCGCCTACCACCGCGCCCACTACGGCAAAGCCGACCGAAGTGTGCAGCGAGGAGAACACCCAGGACAGCGCCGAAGGCCAGTAGACATGCCGCATGAGCGCCTGCTCATTCATCCCGAGCATGCGCGCATTGGCGAGCACCGCCGGGCTCACTTCTCTCACCCCCTGATAGACGTTGAAGAACACGATGGGAAACACCAGCGTGACCCCGAGGGCAACCTTCGACCAGATGCCGAGTCCGAGCCACAGCGCAAAGATCGGAGCGAGCACCACGCGCGGCAATGCATTGGTCATCTTGACATAGGGATCGAGCACGGCAGCAACCCGCGGCTGGCGGGCAAACCAGAACCCGATCAGGACGCCCGCGCTCGCGCCGATCAGGAAGGCCAGCATCGCTTCGAGGAGCGTCACCCAGAGGTGATGCCAGATCGTTCCTTCGACCAGCCACTTGCCTATGCGCGCTGCGACAGCGGCCGGCGTGGAGAAGAAGAACGGCGGCAGGAGCTTGCTGCCGCCGATCGGCACGGTGGTGAGGATGTGCCACATGAGCACCACGACGACTGCGACAAGCACTTGCAGCAGCAGCAGTCTCGACTTCGACATACGCCCGTCCTCGTTACGAGGCTCTAAGCAAGGACGATGCTGTAGGGCGGGTTAGCGGGCAAGTCGCCTGAGCGACTTGCCCGCGTAACCCGCGTAACCCGCCGCGTCCCGGCGATTACGCTGCGGGGTGCCGGCCGGGGCCAGCACCCCTGCGCCAATCCGCCCTGCGAGCTCCACTCACCCGCCGGTCTGGGCGTAGCCCCGGAGCACCTCACTCTTGAGCACCGCCCAGATCTCGCGATGCAGATCATGGAAGGCGCGCTCCGTCTTGATCTCGCCGATGTCGCGCGGGCGAGCAAGCCCAACCGCCCAGTCCCCGATCACATGCGCGGCAGGTCCGGCCGACATGATCACGACGCGGTCGGAGAGGGCGATGGCTTCTTCCAGGTCATGCGTGACGAACAGCACCGCTTTGCGGTCGCCGCTCCAGAGATCGAGCAGGAGATTGCCCATGATCTGCCGGGTCTGCGCATCGAGCGGGCCAAACGGCTCGTCCATGAGCAGGATCTTGGGATTGCGGATGAGCACCTGCGCAAGCCCGACCCGCTTCCTCTGCCCGCCGGACAGCATGTGGGGATAGCGAGCGGCGAAGCCGCCCAGACCGACGCGGTCGAGCCAGGCCTGCGCATGCGCGCGCGCTTGCCTGCGCTCTCTGCCCGCGGTTTCGAGAGCGATCGCGACGTTGTCGAGCGCGCTCTTCCAGGGAAACAGTGCGTCGGCCTGGAACAGGTAGCCAGCCTGGCGGTTGAGGCCGCGCAGTTGGTCGCCGAAGATGTGCACCTCTCCGGCGGTCGGCGCAATCAGGCCGGCCGCGATGTTGAGCAGGGTCGATTTCCCGCAACCGGTCGGACCGACGATGGCGACAAATTCGCCGTCGGCAACAGCGAGCGACGTGCGCTTGATCGCGGGATAGGCGACCGCATCCGTCAATCGGAAGGTAACGGCGATGTCCCGCAGCGCAATTGCAGGCGCCCGCCCGCGCATCTACACTGCGCCCGGCCGTGTCCCGGATGCGCCGTAGCGCGAGCGCATCCACCAGAGCTTGCGGCCCATGCTGCACTGCGCCCGGGACAGGCCTGCACGCGCTAATTCCGGCTGCGGTCGACCAGCGCCCTCTGCTTGATCCACGGCATCATCGCGCGCAGCTTGGCGCCGACCTCCTCGATGGGATGCGCGGCCATTCTCGCGCGCATCGCCTTGAACGAGGTCTGATTGACCCGGTTCTCCAGCATCCAGTTACGAGCGAAGACGCCGCTCTGGATGTCGCCAAGTATGCGCTTCATCTCGGCGCGGGTGGCCTCGTTCACCACGCGCGGACCGGAGACGTATTCGCCGTACTCCGCCGTATTGGAGACCGAGTAGTTCATGGTGGCGATCCCGCCCTCATAGATCAGATCGACGATCAGCTTCATCTCGTGAACGCACTCGAAATACGCCATCTCGGGCGCGTAGCCCGCTTCGACCAGAGTCTCGTAGCCGGCCTTCATCAGCTCGACAATGCCGCCGCACAGCACTGTCTGCTCGCCGAAGAGGTCGGTCTCGCACTCTTCCCGGAACGTGGTCTCGATGATGCCGGCACGGCCGCCCCCGATCGCGGCGCCATACGAGAGAGCGAGATCATGGGCATTGCCGGAAACGTCCTTGTGCACTGCCATGAGCATCGGAACCCCGCCTCCGCGCTGGTACTCGGAGCGCACCGTATGACCGGGACCCTTGGGCGCGATCATCATCACATCGAGATCCGCACGGGGCTCGATCAGGTTGAAATGGATGTTCAGCCCGTGAGCGAACATCAGCGCCGTGCCGTTTTTCATGCTCTCGCGCAGATGGTCGCGGTAGATGTCGGCCTGCAGCTCGTCGGGCGTGAGCATCATCATGACGTCGGCCCATTTGGCGGCTTCTGCGACCTCCATGACCTTGAGCTTCTCGCCTTCCGCCTTCTTGACCCCTTGCGAGTCCTTGCGCAGCGCGACGGCGACATCCTTCACGCCGGAATCGCGCAGGTTGAGCGCGTGGGCATGGCCCTGGCTGCCATAGCCGATGATGGCAATTTTCCTGCCCTTGATCAGGTTGATGTCGGCATCGCGATCGTAATAAACCCGCATGGTTTTCCCCTGCTGTTAAAGTGCTTTTGGAGCCGTCACGCCGCCTTCGCGGTGTAACGTTTGACTTTGATCTCATTTTCACGTTTGCGGACTTGCGCAACATCATAAGCGACCTGCATCCTCAAGAGATGATCCACATCAGGGCCAAAAGCCTTGTGGATGCGCAAGGCCATTTCCGCCGTCAAATCTGACTTGCCGTTGAGCAAATCCGACAACGTGGCCCGTCGTACACCGAGAATTTCCGCGGCTTTCGTAATCGACAGGCCGAGAGGATCGAGAATCGCGTTCCAGATTACCCGGCCTACATGGGGCGGATCCTTCATGGGCATGGCTTATTTCCCGTGGTAGTCCTCGAAATCGACGTCATGGACATCTTCCCCAACAACCCGGAAGGTAAGGCGAAAATTTCCAGCTCCCCAGACACTCCATTCATGGGGTCTTCTCCCTTTAAGTCGATGCAAGCGCCATCCAGGAAACAGCCCTATTTGCGCTACACTTCGAGCTTGCTCTATCGCATGAATGATATCCGCAACCTTAGCCACGGATTGCGCAGGTATGCCGCGGCGATCACCGGACTCATAGAGGCGCTTTAGCCCTTTGTGGCGAAAACTCCGGACACGCATGTCCGATTGTACGGCTTAACCGTACAGAGGTCAAAGCAAATCTACTCACATCAATCTCACATCCCCTCCGGGCCGCGCCCGATCGCCACGATGCCCGTGCGCGAGACCTCGACCAGGCCGAGCGGCAGCATGAGCGCGATGAAGCTCTCGATCTTGTCGCTCGCGCCGGTGATCTCGAACACGAAGCTCTCGTTCGACGCGTCGATGACGCGGGCGCGGAATGCATCGGCAAGGCGAAGCGCCTCCAGGCGATGCTCGCCCTTGCCGCGCACCTTGACCATCGCGAGCTCGCGCTCGATGTGCGGGCCGGCCACGGTCATGTCGATGACGCGGTGCACCGGCACGAGGCGGTCGAGCTGGCTCTTGATCTGCTCGATGACCATGGGCGTGCCGCGCGTGACGATGGTGATACGCGAGAGATGGCGCTCGTGCTCGGTCTCCGAGACCGTCAGCGAATCGATGTTGTAGCCGCGCCCGGAAAACAGCCCGATGACCCGGGCGAGCACGCCCGGCTCATTGTCGACAAGCACCGAAAGCGTGTGGGTCTCGCTCTGCTGCGCGACCGTCGCTGCGGGGTAATGCGTGGTGGCGTTCAAGGCGCGCGCTCCTCACACCATCACCTTGCCCTCCTCGGTGATGGCCTCCTCCACGCTCAAGGCGGAATCGCCGAGCAGTATCTCGTTATGGGCGCGGCCGGACGGGATCATGGGGAAGCAGTTCTCCGCCGGATCCACGACGCAGTCGAAGATGACCGCCTTGTCCACATCGATCATCGCGCGGATGGCGGCGTCGAGATCGCCCGGCCGCTCGCAGCGGATCCCGACTGCATGGTAGGCCTCGGCCAGCTTCACAAAATCGGGCAGCGCGTCCATGTAGCTTTCGGCGTAGCGCCCTCCGTGCAGCAGCTCCTGCCACTGGCGCACCATCCCCATATACTTGTTGTTGAGAATGAAGATCTTGATCGGCAGCCGATACTGCGCCGCCGTCGACATCTCCTGCATGGTCATCAGCACCGAGGCCTCGCCCGCAATGTCGATCACCAGCGACCTGGGGTGGGCAACCTGGACGCCGACCGCCGCCGGCAGGCCATAGCCCATGGTGCCGAGACCGCCGGACGTCATCCAGCGGTTCGGCTCCTCGAAACGGTAGAATTGCGCCGCCCACATCTGGTGCTGACCCACTTCCGTCGTGATGTAGGTATCGCGATCCTTGGTCAGCTCGTAGAGCCGCTGGATCGCATATTGCGGCTTGATGATCTCGTTCGAGTTGCGAAACGAGAGGGAGCGGCGCGCGCGTGACTTGTCGATCTGCTTCCACCAGGCGGCGAGCGCCTGCTTGTCCACCTGCCGTGCCGTCGAGCGCCACAGCCGCACCATGTCTTCCAGCACATGGCCGCAGTCGCCGATGATCGGCAGATCGACCTTGACGTTCTTGTTGATCGAGGAGGGGTCGATATCGACGTGGATCTTTCTCGATCCGGGCGAGAAGGCATCGAGGCGGCCGGTAATGCGGTCATCGAAGCGCGCGCCGATGCAGATCATGAGATCGCAATCGTGCATGGCGAGATTGGCCTCCAGGGTGCCATGCATGCCGAGCATGCCGACCCATTGCGGATCGGAGGCCGCGTAGGCGCCGAGCCCCATCAGGGTCGAGGTGATGGGAAACCCCGTGAGCTTGACCAGCTCGCGCAACAGCTGGCTCGCCTCCCGGCCGGAGTTGATCACCCCTCCCCCGGTGTAGAACAGCGGGCGCTTGGCCTGCTGCATCAGGTCGATGGCGGCCTTGACGCGATCCGTCTCGGCCTTGACCTTTGGCCGATAGCCCTTGTGCTGGAAGTCCTTGGGCCTCGAATAAACGCCCTTGGCGAACTGGATGTCCTTCGGGATGTCGACGACCACCGGACCGGGCCGCCCGCTTTTCGCGATGTGGAACGCCTCGTGCAAGGCACGCGGCAGGTCGCCGATGCTCTTGACCAGATAGTTGTATTTTGTGCACGGCCGGGTGATGCCGACTGTATCGCACTCCTGGAACGCATCGTTGCCGATGAGGTGTGTGGGAACCTGCCCGGTCAGACAGACCAAGGGGATGGAGTCCATCAGCGCGTCGGTGAGCCCCGTCACGGCGTTCGTGGCGCCGGGTCCCGAGGTCACCAGCACGCAACCCACCTTGCCGGTGGAGCGCGCGTAGCCCTCGGCCGCGTGCACCGCACCCTGCTCGTGCCGCACCAGAATGTGCCTGACCTTATCTTGCTGGAACAGCGCATCGTAAATCGGCAGCACAGCTCCTCCGGGATACCCGAACAGGTGCTCGACCGCCTGATCCGCAAGCGCCGCCATCACCATCTCAGCGCCGGTCATCTCCGTACTCATGGTGGTTTTCCGCTCATTCGAGGCCATCTTTAAAATCAAAAAGGGCCGCTAGGGCCCATTGACGCGCACCGCCGATCGCAGATGGCTCAGCCAACTGCGGCGGTGCGCCTTCCTACAAGGACGATAAGCTTCGTAATGAATATGCGCATGGACACGATGCTGATCCACCGTCTTGCCAGCGCTTATACTGGATGGCCTGCACGGGCGTCAAGGAAATGTACTCTCCCTTTCAGGCACGGCAGTCACATATGGCCGTCACGAGGGCTGCCGCCTGATGCCATAACATTCCGGTGTCATTCCGGCCGAGCGCGCCGGGCCTTTTGCCCGGCGAGCAAGAGCCGGAATCCAGGTAAGCAAGCGGTCTTCTTTCACGAAAGTCTCGTTTACCGGGTCCCGCCATCGCGTATGCGGGGACCGGGAAAGCCGGGCTCGCTTGGCCGGAACGACAACCGCACGCGATAGCCTTGCCCCCGTCCGGCGGAGGTATGACGCAGCCCGCCGCCCGGTCAATCTCGTGATCGCATTTGATTAGAGCCTAACCTCAAACTCTGTATGTTTGGCCGAAAATTCGGGAGCATGCTGGACAATGCCTTTCCTTCGCGAAAGGTCGGGAGGCTGGTCGCCGGTGAAGATCGTGGCTTTTGCCGGCACGATCGTTCCGGCGCTCTGGATTGCCTTCCAGGCCATTGGCGGGGAGCTCGGCCCTCGCCCATTCACGGAGGCCATCCACCAGAGCGGCGAGTGGACCCTGCGCCTGCTCCTCATCACCCTTGCCGTCACGCCGGCGCTGCGGCTGTTGAGGTTGCCGCGCCTGGGACTTGCCCGTCGCACCTTGGGGGTGGGCTGCGCGGCTTACGGCCTCCTGCACATCTGCCTCTACATTCTCGATCAGCACTTCGATCTCCTCAAAGTCGCCAGTGAGATTGTCCTGCGCATCTATCTGACTATCGGGGCGTTGGCATTGACGGGCCTGACAGCGCTTGCGGCAACGTCGACCGATGCAGCGGTCAGGCGCCTGGGCGCGCGGCGCTGGAACGCCCTGCACCGATGCGTATACGCGATCGCGCCGCTCGCGGCGGTGCATTTCTTCATGCAATCCAAGCTCAACATTTACGAGCCGACCCTGATGGCAGGCTTTTTGGTCTGGCTGCTGGGCTATCGTGTCCTCTTCCGGCTCAATGGCGAGGTTGCGCCCCTTCAACTCGTCCTGCTCGCCTGCGCCGCTGCCCTCGTGACAGCCATGGGTGAAGCTGCGATCTACATGTTCACCACCGGGGTCGATGCCCGGCGCGTCCTGCTCGCGCATCTTGATCCCCAGATGGAATTGCGGCCGGCGTGGTGGGTGCTTCTCGCCAGCCTTGCCATCGCCGCAGCCGGGTGGTGGCGATATCGGCCCGCGCGCAGGCGCCTGCGCCGCCGGGTTGCTGGGGGCAACGCGATCTCCGGTACCCAGCCTGTGGCCGCCGTGGTCCAGCGTCGCGCGGTCTAATGTCGCCGGTGCCAACGTCTACGCCCCTGGTCGCGACTCTCATTTCGACGTCGCCCGGAGGCCTGAAAATTCGCGCAATCGAACGCGCCCGCGGCGTCCTGGCTTCAGCCGGTGCACCGGTATGGCTTGCGCCGGACATCGCTGCGGATATCCCGTTCAGCGCCCCGGCAACCGAGTCGCGGGCAATCTCCAGGAAAATACAAGCCGCAGTTGCCGGAGCTTGCGCCGACGTGGTCGTGCAGCCCGCCTCCGGCCGTCGCAAGAAGCTCCTCCTCACCGACATGGATTCGACCATGATCGGGCAAGAGTGCATCGACGAGCTTGCCGATTACGTTGGCGTGAAGGCCCAAGTGGCAGCGATCACCGAGCGTGCCATGCGTGGCGAGATGGAGTTCGAGCCCGCACTGCTGGCCCGTGTTGCCGTGCTGAAGGGATTGCCCGCTGCCGTCGTGGACGAGGTCATTGCGGATCGCATCCGCCTGAGCCCTGGAGCGCGGGTGCTGGTATCCACCATGCGGCACAATGGCGCCTATACCTGCCTGGTTACCGGCGGCTTCACGCTGTTCACCGAACGCATCGCGTCAATGCTCGGTTTTGACGAGAGCCGCGCCAACAAGCTCATGCTCGATGCCGATGGCCGGCTCACCGGCGAGGTCTGCCAACCGATCTTTGGGCGCGAAGCCAAGCTCGCAACGCTCCTCGAGCTCACCCGCCGATTGAATCTGCAGCCGAGCGAGACGTTGGTGACCGGCGATGGCGCAAACGACATCGCGATGATCGAGGCGGCCGGGCTCGGGGTGGCGTATCACGCGAAACCGAAGGTCGCTGCCGCTGCCGCGGCGTGCGTCGAGCACGGCGACCTTACCGCACTGCTTTACGCACAAGGCTATCGCCGCGACGAGCTGGTGGAAGCTTGAGCTGCGAAGTTCCGTAGGGGCGACCCATGGGTCGCCCCTCGATCCGCTTGCCGTGCTGCAAGAGGGCGAGGCATGCCTCGCCCCTACGAAACTACTGCAAGCTCAGCGCTACGAACCGCAGCTCGCCATCGGCGCCGGCAATCAACAGCAGGGCTGATTTGCGGCCATCCTTCTTGAGCTTGTCGACCTTGGCCTGGAAGTCGTTGGTGCTCGCGACGGCTTCCTGCGCGATCTCGACGATGACATCGCCGGGCGAGAGTCGCTTGTCGGCGGCCGGCGAGGCGGCGTCGACCCCGGTGATGACGATACCATTGACGGTGTCCTTGATACTGTAGCGCTTGCGCAGGTCAGCGGACATATTGGCGAGCTCGATTCCGAGAGTCTTCTTCACCGCGTTCGGCTCGGTCACGCCGCCGTTCTTCGGCTCGACAGCGGCCAGCTTCTCGCCATCCTCGAGCCGGCCCAGTGTGACGGTCTTGGTTTCCTCGTGGCCCTTACGGATGACGATGACCGGCGTTTGCTTGCCCACCGGCGTGTCCGCGACGACCCGGGGCAGATCACGCATTTCCTTGATGTCCTTGCCGTCGAACTTGACGATCACATCGCCCGGCTCGATTCCGGCAGGCTTTGCCGGCCCCTTATCGTCCACTCCGGCCACTAGCGCGCCGCGCGGCGGCTTGATGTTCAGGCTGTCCGCGATCTCATCGGTCACCTGCTGGATGCGTACCCCGAGCCAGCCGCGGCGGGTCTCGCCGAACTGCCGCAGTTGATCGATCACCGGCACTGCGGTTTTTGCCGGCACGGCAAAGCCGATCCCGATCGAGCCGCCCGACGGCGATATGATGGCGGTATTGATGCCCACGACCTCGCCGTCGAGGTTGAACAGGGGACCGCCGGAATTGCCGCGATTGATGGAGGCGTCGGTCTGAATGTAGTTGTCGTAAGGGCCGGAATTGATGTCGCGATTGCGTGCCGAGACAATACCGGCCGTCACCGAGCCGCCGAGGCTGAATGGGTTGCCGATGGCGATGACCCATTCTCCCAGGCGCAGCCTTTCCGAGTCGCCGAACTTGACCGCCCTGAGCGGCTTCTCAGGCTTGACCCGAAGCAGCGCTAGGTCGGTCTTCTGATCCTTGCCGATGAGGTCGGCCTTGAGCCGGGTGCCGTCATTGAGAATGACCGTGATCTCGTCGGCCTCGGCAATCACATGATTGTTGGTCACGACGATGCCGGAGGAGTCGATAATGAAGCCCGAGCCCAGGGAGTTGACGCGGTGCGGGCTCTGCTCGCGATTGCGAGGATCGCCGGGCCCACCACGCCGATTGAAGAAGTCTTTGAACAGCTCGTCCAACTGCGGGTCGTTCGGCAGCGGCATCGGGGTGTTGCGCGCCTCCACCTTCTGTGAAGTAGAGATATTGACCACTGCATCGATGACTTTTTCCGCTACATCGGCGATGCTCTCCGGGCCGTGCGCGGCATACGACGTGCTGAGCGGAGCAAGGAGCATCGCCGCCAGCATCGTTGCGGCCAGGACAGGCCGGCGGATGAGCAGAATCCGTTGGGGGAGATTGCCGAGCATAGCTTTTTGCTCCTGAAACGATCGTTGCGAGATTACTGCTGCCGTCCGCCCATGGACCCAAGGCCGCCTGCGGGGAAGGAAACTGTCGCCGTGATTGGGGCAGAATCGGGGAAATCGAGCCGCTCCACGTCTGTCGGCCTGACAAACCGGCGAGCCTTCATAACGTTCCTTTCACCCGCGCACCAGCCAGATGATAACGAGCCCGAGCACCGCAGACAGGATTCCGGCCAGGCGCAGCGAGCTTTCCGGACTCTCCAAGGCCGTGGCGGCGAGCCGCTTGGCAGCGGCTGGGAAAGCCGCGAACAGCAGCCCCTCGATCACAAAAACGAGCCCGATCGCGATCAGGAACTGGGCCATCTTCCCGCCGGTGCGGTTGTGAGCGCGAGGCCTGAGCTCCTATCGGGGAGGCGTTTGCGGCGCAGCTGCGGCGCCAGGGATGGGCGAGCCGGAAGAGGCGGAGCCTTCACGGGGCTTGCCTGCCGGATCGCCGAAGTAGCGGAAGAAATCCGAATCCGGCTTGAGCAGCATGCGCGTGTCATTGGGGCGCAGCCCTGTCTCGTAGGCCTGCATCGAGCGATAGAACGAGAAGAACTCAGGATCGCGGTTATAGGCCTCGGCGGAGATCCGGTTGCGCTCGGCGTCGCCCTCGCCACGGATCTGCTCGCCCTTGGATTGCGCTTCCGCGAGCAAAACGGTCACGTCGCGATCGGCTTTCGCCCGGATTTCTTGCGCCCTCTGCGTGCCCTGTGAACGGAACTCCTGGGCCTCCCGCTGGCGCTCCGTCTGCATGCGCTGATAGACCGCCTGGCTGTTCTGCTCCGGCAGGTCGGCGCGGCGGATGCGCACATCGACGATGGAGATGCCGAAAGCCTGCGCCTCGTTGTCGAGCTGCTCGCGCACCCGTGCCATGAGCTGCTCGCGCTGATCGCGCACCACTTGGGTCAGCGTTGCCTCGCCAAGAACGCGGCGCAGCGCCGAATTGAGCAGGGTGGACAATCGCGAGTTCGCGCCTTCCACGGTGCCGACCGACTGGTAGAACCTCAAGGGGTCCTTGATGCGGTAGCGGGCGAAGGCATCCACGACCAGCCGCTTCTGATCGGAGGCAATGACCTCCTGCGCCGGGTTTTCCAGATCGAGAATGCGCTTGTCGACAGGGATGACAGCGTCGATCAGGGGGATCTTGTAGTTCAGTCCGGGGTCGGTGACCACGCGGATCGGCTGACCGAGACGTACTACCAGTGCCTGGCGCGTCTGATAGACGGTGAACAGTGTGCTGTAAGCGACGATCAGCGCGACGATGACAAGGGCGGCAACGAAACCGCCGAACAGTCCAAGTCTCATCGTCCGCCTCCCGTCTGCGGCGCGCTCTGTGGCGAACGGCGCATCAGCTGATCCAGCGGCAGGTAGGGGACAACTCCGCTCGTCGCCCCGGGATCCATGATCACCTTGTCGGTGCCTCCGAACAATCGCTCCATGGTCTCCAGATACATGCGCTGGCGCGTGACCTCCGGCGCTTTCTTGTACTGCTCGTATACCTTCAGAAAACGCGACGTTGCGCCTTTCGCCTCCGCCACGGTCTGCTCCCGATAGGCTTCTGCGCCCTGGGTGATCTGCGCAGCCTTGCCGCGCGCCTCCGGAACGACCTTGTTGGCGTAGGTCTGCGCCTCGTTTTGCGCCCGTTCGAGATCGGAACGCGCCGCCTGCACGTCGCGAAATGCATCGATCACCTGCGAGGGCGGATCGACTTTCTGCAGCTGCACCTGGGTAATCGTGATGCCGGCTCCGTACTTGTCCAGCGTCGTTTGCATGAGCTCGTGCACGGCCGTTTCGATGTTCTGCCGCGCCCCGGTCAAGATCGGCTGAATGTTCGAGCGTCCGACGATCTCGCGCATGGCGCTTTCCGCGACTGCTTTCACCGTGCCCTCGGGCTGCTGGATGTTGAAAAGGTAATCGCCGGCGCCGTCGGGCTTGACCAGCCAGAACACCGAAAAGTCGACGTCGACGATATTCTCGTCGCCGGTGAGCATGAGGCTTTCCTCCGGCACGTCACGGATCGTGGTGCCGCGGCGCAAGTCCTCGACGAGGCGCATGCCGATGTCGATCCGGTTGACCCGGGTTACTTTCGGAGTAAGCACCGACTCGATGGGATACGGCAGGTGGTAGTTGAGGCCGGGTTTGGCGTCGCGCACGTATTTGCCAAAACGGAGCACCACGCCCAGCTCATCGGGATCGACGCGGAAAAATCCGGACAATCCCCAGATCGCGATCGCGGCAAGGACAATCAGACCAAGTCCCTTGCCGCCGAGGTTTCCTCCCGGCAACACGTTGCGCAGCTTGTCCTGGCTGCGGCGCAGAAATTCCTCGAAATCGGGCGGCGCACTTCCTGATTGTTGCGGACCGGAGCCCCAAGGCCCCTTGTTGCCTCCGCCCCCACCACCTGTTCCCCAGGGTCCGCCGCCCTGATTGCTCCACGGCATGAGCTGTCTCCTCGCTGCACCGCTCCCGCCGCCGGCGCTGGGCGGCGTTATAGGTGAGGCGACAGCGCGTTACAACGCGGCTCTATGTCCGCGGCTCTATGTCCTGATTGCATGCGCAGCGGAGCGACGGAACTCGCAAGATCTCACACCGCGACCGCGGCTTTGATGTGCGGGTGAGGATCATAGGCTTCGAGCAGGAAATCCTCGTAGCGGAATGCGAGCAGATCGCTGACTGCGGAATTGATCCGCATTCGCGGAAGCGGGCGAGGCGTACGGGTCAGCTGAAGCTTCGCCTGCTCCAGGTGATCGAGATAGAGGTGTGCGTCACCGAGCGTGTGCACGAATTCGCCAGCTGCAAGCCCGGTAACCTGCGCCAGCATCAAGGTCAGCAAGGCGTAGGAAGCGATATTGAAGGGCACACCAAGAAAAATATCGGCGGAGCGTTGATAGAGCTGACACGAGAGCCGGCCCTCGGCCACATAGAATTGGAACAGACAGTGGCACGGCGGGAGCGACATCTTGTCGAGATCCGCCGGATTCCAGGCCGTCACGATGAGGCGGCGGGAGCTGGGATCCCGGCGAATGGAAGCAACCACGTCGGCAATCTGGTCGATGACGCCGCCGTCCGGCACGCGCCACGAGCGCCATTGCTTCCCGTAAATGGGGCCAAGCTCGCCGGCTGCGTCGGCCCATTCGTTCCAGATGGTGACGCCATGGTCGTTGAGATATTTGATATTGGTGTCGCCGGATAAGAACCAAAGCAGCTCGTAGATGATCGACTTGACGTGCAGCTTCTTGGTCGTGGTGAGAGGAAAGCCCTCCCCCAGGTCGAAGCGCATCTGGTGCCCGAAGATCGAGAGCGTTCCGGTGCCGGTCCGGTCCTGCTTCCTGGCACCGCGGGAAAGAGCTCGTTCGATCAGATCGAGGTACTGGCGCATGGGCGCGGCAAGCCAAGCATTGTCGAGCGACTCGGCTGCAGCTTACCGCGCAGCCGACCGTTGAGCGAGCGGGCAGCGACTTTGCGCCAGCAAAAGCGTGGATAAACGCACGCCGCGCGCACTCAGTCGCAGCTTCAGGGAAGCCAAGCGCCGGGCGCACAAGTCGTCCCGGAGCCGCGGTCCAGATATCGATCCGAGCGACTCTACTCCACGAAGACCTCGTCGCGCCGGCGGCGCATCTTGGGCAGGCCGGCAATGATGAGCAGTCCTATCGCAATCACGAGCAGGACGGCGGATATGGGTCGGGTGAAGAACACGGTCGCGTCGCCGCGGGCGATCAGCATGGCCCGGCGCAGATTTTCCTCCATCAACGGCCCCAGCACGAAGCCGAGAGTCAGGGGCGCCGGCTCGAAGTCGTGCTTGACCAGCCAAAACCCGATGACTCCGAAGATGGCCGAGATCACGACATCGGTCGGAGAGTTGTTGATGGAATAAATGCCGATGCAGCAGAACACGACGATCGAGGGATAGAGCAGGCGATAGGGGACGCGCAGCAGGCTGACCCATACCCCGACGAGGGGGAGGTTGATGACGATCAGCATCAGGTTCCCGATCCACATGGACGAGATCATGCCCCAGAACAGCTCCGGCTGCTTGGTCATGACCTGGGGGCCGGGCACGATGCCGTGAATGGTCATGGCGCCGACCATGAGCGCCATCACCGCGTTTGGCGGGATGCCGAGCGTGAGCAGCGGAATGAACGATGTCTGCGCCGCGGCGTTATTGGCGCTTTCGGGCGCCGCCACGCCCTCGATGGCGCCTCGCCCGAAGCGAGAGGGATCTTTGGCGATGCGTTTTTCGAAGGTGTAGGCGGCGAACGATGAGATAACGGCGCCCCCACCAGGCAGAATGCCGAGCAGAGAGCCAAGTCCGGTTCCGCGCGCGATCGCACCTGCCGAATCGATCAGATCCTTGCGGGTCGGCATCAGCCCGGTGATCTTTGCCTGGACGATGTCCCGACTCTCCGCCGGCAGCTCCAGATTGCGGATGATCTCGGCGAAGCCGAACAGCCCCATGGCGATATTCGCAAAACCAATGCCGTCGGCAAGCTCGGCGATGTCGAAGGTCATGCGTCCGGCGCCGGTCTCGAGATCCGATCCGACCATGGAGAGCAAGAGCCCGGTAAGCACCATGGTGACCGCCTTGAGCACGGAACCCTTGGCCAGCACGACCGCGAAAATGAGTCCGAGACACATCAGCGAGAAATACTCGGCTGGACCGAACAGCAGTGCCAGGCCTGTCAGCGGAGCGCCCAGCGCCGCGACAAGGACCGTCGCCACGCAGCCGGCGAAGAACGATCCGATTGCGGCAATGGACAGCGCCGGCCCTGCGCGGCCCTGCCGCGCCATCTGGTGACCGTCGAGACAGGTGACGACGGATGTTGCCTCGCCCGGGATGTTCACCAGCACCGAGGTGGTGGAGCCGCCATACTGTGCTCCGTAGTAGATGCCGGCGAGCATGATCAGAGCCCCGACGGGGGGGAGCCCGAAGGTGATGGGCAGCAGCATGGCGATGGTGGCGACCGTTCCGATTCCGGGCAGGACGCCTACTAACGTTCCAACCAGCGCACCCAGAAGGCAGAACAGGACGTTCATCGGAAGCGGGATGACGCCAAACAACCAGTAAACGGACTGGAAAAGAACGACACCCAAGCCCTGCCCGAGATGTGAGAGAAGCTCGCTCATGACTCGTCCACTCTGTTCAGGATCAGGAAAAGCGCGGCCAGAGCTGGAACGGCAGGTTGAGCAGAACGACGAACAACAACCAGCAGAAGACCGTCATGGCCGTTGCCGCGAGGAGGCTCTCGACCCAGCGCATCTCCGTCGAGCCCAGAATGGAGATCATGAAGGCCAGGAAGGTCGCCGGGAACAGTCCCAGCGGCCGGATCATGGCGGCAAACGCAAGAATGCCGACAATCACCAAAGCCGGTCCCCGGATCTTGTATTTCTCGATCGGCGGTCCTTCAGTAAACACACCTCCGAGCGCAACCATGGCGCCGAGCGCTGCAAGAATGAGCGAGAAAAGTCTTGGGGCCGTGCCCGGACCGAAGGCAAAGCCGCGCTGTCCCGGCAGGTCGGCGGAAGCGATCAAGGCCAGGGTAGGCACCA
This sequence comes from Xanthobacteraceae bacterium, assembly GCA_036557665.1. Taxonomy (GTDB): domain Bacteria; phylum Pseudomonadota; class Alphaproteobacteria; order Rhizobiales; family Xanthobacteraceae; genus VAZQ01. The sequence goes on from DATBHG010000033.1 coordinate 22,138, forward strand.
TGACCAAGGCCAGCCCGCCGTAAAAATCACGGGGAGCCTGCACCCGCACGACTCCTATCGCCGTTGCGATCCCCACTAGGGCAATGAGCACCGCCATAAATCGGGGGACCATGGTGGTGTTGGGCATGTAAAACGAGAAGCCCAGGAGCGCCAAACCAAGTACCGCGACGATTATGCCGCCGCGGACATTGTGGCTGCCGGCCTCGGACGCCCCACCCGTCCCGTCGGGGGACGGGGTTACGCTTTCCGACATGTTCCCTCCTCGGCCCCGCAAGGTCGTGCCCCGAGCCTGGCGCTCAGTGTGCACAGCTTCACGCGTAGCACAATTTCGGGACCGGGGCGAAACTAAAGTGGCTCACGCCCGGCGTGTAACGAAGCGCCGAGGCGCATTCTGCTTGCGAGCCGTCGTCCGCCTTGCAACATCCCGCCGGGAGGACGTCCATGTCCCGGGAGGATAAGCCTTTCGCCGGTTCGGGTTCAGGACTATATTGAGGGCGTCGGCGCAAGCCGGCTATGGCGATAAACGGCCGTCGGAATAAACCTATCGGACCCGGGGGCAGTACCCGGCGCCTCCACCAATTCAGAGGACAGAAGACAGGGAACAGATGAGCAAGCTATTCTGTCCTCCGTTCTTTGTCATCTGTCTTCTGGCTACGGGGGCGAAACAGGATCGACGAGGGCGTAAAGGACGTGCTTTTGCTCGGCATGGTTCCGCCGTTATCGGGCCACACTCATAGTTGCCAACGACAACTATGCTCCGGTTCTCCGGGCCGCGTGATGCGGTTTGGACTACCGACTTGAAGTCCTGAGGTCTTAGCAGCCTCAGGCGGGGTTCGGAGGCGCCTGGCAACAGAAGCCTCCACTTTCATCACCGGCACCGCCCGCAGGAGATGCAAAGCCCCTTCGAGGCGCCCTGGCGCAGCGGGTCTTGTCCGGGATAGGATTTCCGGGTGAGTCGGGTTGATAGGAAGGACAGCCTAACCTAGGGCAACCTGCCTTCGCGCAGCCAAGCCCGGGGGCACGAGAGGGGTCGTTCCCATGGCAGTCGATCACATCCGATACGACCTGTTGACGCAGGACGCGTTGCGCGGCGTGCTGCGCACCGTTTTGGCAGATGCAGCCAAGAATGGACTTCCGGGCGAGCACCATTTCTACATCTCTTTCGAAACGACAGCGGAAGGGGTGCGACTGTCCCCAAGAATGCTCGCGCAATACCCGAAAGAGATCACCATAGTCCTGCAGCACCAGTTCTGGGATTTGGAGGTCAAGGACGAGTCCTTCGAGGTAGGCCTGTCGTTCGGCGGCATTCCGGAACGGCTGGTGGTTCCTTTCGCGGCGATCAAAGGCTTTTTCGATCCGGCCGTGCAGTTCGGCCTTCAGTTTCAGGAGGAGGCGTCATCGGCGAATGAAGAGGACGAGGCGCCCGGCCAGCCCGTTGCCGTGGAGCAGGCTGCGAAGGAAGAACAGAGCCAATCGCCGTCCGCGCTGCCTTTAGCCCGGCGGCCCGCAAACCCGCAGGCGGGCGTCCCGCCCCCAAGCCCGCAGGCCGGCGTCCCGCCCGCAAACCCGCAGGCGGAAATAGCGTCGAAACGTGGTGAGCCCGCGGACAGCGGGGCGGAAGTGGTGCGGCTCGATCGTTTTCGTAAGAAATAATAGCGGGCGACCCACACCGGGATCAGCCACCACTTGCCGGTGCCGTTTGTTTTGGAAAGCAACCAAATCGGGGATCGTCGTCATACATTGAGGACGACCGGGCATCCCAGGGCCAAAGGGCAAAAGGGGCGCGATCTCGCCGATTTTTTGTATGAGATGCTCCGGCCCGCCATTCAATGATGGTCCGGGGCGCTCCGCCAGCACCGCTTGGACCTGGGCGCTTCTGATCGGGGTCACGCTCCGACACCCTTCAAGCGATCAGCTGCCGCTCCGATTCTCCTCGCGCTCACGGACCCCGGGCGTGACAGGCCTTCCGCACGATGGACAAACGATTTGCGTGTCGCGCCGCAGCCGGGCAGCCGTTCGCATCATGCGGTAACCGCAGCTCTGACAAGTGACTTCGATCTCGGCGGTGTCTTTCAGCGGATCATCGACCAGCGGACTGACCCTCCTTCGGGTAGAGGCTGCATGCTGACCAGCGGGCTCGGGCAGACAGCTCAAATGGCAAGCCATGCTACCCGAGCTTCGGCAGTAACGCGAGATGACCCTCGCCTCGCTCGCTCACCGTTTGCGGCTTAGCCTATCGTCGCCTGCCTGCACCGCGAAACAGCCGCTTTGCTGCCCCTACTCCGAGCGCGACGCATATAACAGCGCCGAGCAACAGATAGAGGGCGCCGGAATCAAGCAAGGCCTGGAATGCCTCGGTTATTTGCATGTTGTCCTTCTGGTCTGAAGCCGAGCGCGGTCGCCGTCGTTGTCGTAGCCGCGGCGCGGCTCATGTATCTCGTGGGTCAAAACCCGAGGCAACCAGTGGCTCACATCAGATCAGCCAACCTCAGCTATCCGGTATTTGGGGGGCACGTCGGCAACTCGCCTGAGTGCCACGCACTAAATCGATACGCGATCGCAAGCGGTCCAGCTCCCGCCAACGGCAAACGTTATCCCCAGGGCCAAGCACCTCTGCGGTTTTCATGCTGATTAGCTGCTCGAATTTGGTCGGTTCTTATATGGGCGCGATTGCAAGGGTTCTCGGATGGGTGCGATGATGTAGCTCGCTGTTATTTTGCGTGTCGTTCATCATAGCCGCCCACGCCGAGGCCGTGCACCAGCTGCCAGATACCATCCAACGGTTACCCCGCAAGAGCAGGTGACAATACCGATACTCTGGTACTCTGGGGCGGGCCAGTCACTTAAAGGGCAGTCCCAATTCGGGCACCGATCGTACTGAGCATTCGGTAGAGGCATGGCGAGAGCCCAAGGCGGGTTAATAAGCACCGGTGAGCACGCGGGTGGTCGGTCCGCTCACCCTCCGAGACTTCCGCGAGAGCGGACATTCCAGATTCGCCGGGTCGTGCAATAAGCCGACGTGAGCGATCGCAGCAAGTTGCACCGCTACTCGATCGCCTCATCAGCACGGGCGAGCAACGTGGATGGCACTTCCACCCCGAGGGCTCGAGCAGTCGGGATGTTGATGACGAAATCGAACCTGGTGGACTGGGCGACCGGCAGGTCGGCAGGTTTTGCGCCCTTGAGAATGCGGGCGGTGTACAGCCCGGTCATCCGAAACGCCTCCGGCAGGCTGGTGCCGTAGCTCATCAGCCCTCCAACCTCGACGTATTCGCGTGTGGTGAAGACGGCAGGGAGACGGTGGCGAGCAGCCAGTATGGCGAGCTGTACTCGTCTACGGAAGAAGTACCCGTCGGCGCCGACGATTAATGCATCGGCTCGCTGCTGCGCGAGCGATGCGAAAGCGTCCTCGATTCCGCCAAGGTCGCTCGCCCTCAAAACAATTATTTCGGTGCCGATTGACGCAGCCGCCGCAGTTGCGCTCTTGCTCATGGTGTCGGCATTCGCACTCTGCGCATTAACCAGCAGTCCGATCCGGGCTGCGCGCGGTAGCAGTTCACGCAACAAGCCCAGGTGCTTTGCCACCAGGTCGCTAAAAAGGAAGCTCACACCAGTCGCATTGCCGCCGGGGTGCGCAAAGCTGGAAACGAGACCAAGCTCGACAGGATCATCGGCAACATTGAACACAATCGGTATCGTTCCCGTCGCCTTCTTAGCGGCGAGCGCCGGGTTGGCAGTGATCGCTACAATTACAGCCACGTGGCGTCGCACCAGGTCCGCCGCGAGCGGCGGGAGGCGCTCGTACCGTCCATCGGCCGAAGGGGTCTCAATGGTCACATCCCGCCCCTCGAGGAAGCCGCCCTCGGCCAAGCTTTGTTTGAAAATCGCGAGTAGGTGCGGAGGGGGCAGACCGACGCTGAGATAGCCCACCACCGGCATTCCCTGCTGCTGCGCCCGCGCTGCGAGCGGCCATGCCGCAGCCCCACCGCCGAGCAGCTTGATGAGCTCGCGCCGCTTCAATCGATCGAATTGCATCTGCTGCTCCAGCCAGGACTGCACAGCAGCATATCGCATTGACGAGGATCAAGTCAGGGCTCGCCGCAGAGCGGGAGTTCAGCCCGGCCAAAGACCGCTCGGGGTCACCTGCTATCCCAGCTCGGCTAAAGGTCAAAAGGGCGCGATCCCTCAATTGCCGACATAACGACCACGCTTCGGGCTCACACTTCGTGCCAATTCCGACGCATGCCCTGCAGCAAAGAACGGGTTCACGCGAGGGCAACGTGGGCGACAATATCCACGCCAAAATGAGACGTCATCGCCCACTCCAACCCATAGCGCCTGTACAATTCGCCAAATACGAGACCCGCAGTCCCATTTAATACAACGGCCCTGACCACAAGCGCCGCCGACAACGGGGCAAGTGCAGCTGCCGCCGGCAGGTGTCCTAGTCCAAACACCGCCGCCGCCACGATATTCGCCGCCCAAAAGGCTCCGGTTGGCAGTGCCAATTCAGGGTCCCCCCCTCCCATTCTAATCAGAGTGCGGAAAGCCAGAGCGAGCGAAGACACCAGGCCAAATCGCATGAGGATTTCCTCATCAAGGGCGCCATAGAAAGAAGCCAGAAGGCCCTGCCATGCACTCGGCTTGGCGCTGCCACTTCCTGCATTGTGGATCAGTTCCGCGACGGAAGGGATGGGGGCGAAAACCCAACCATCGAGCAACGTCAAGGCCATCGCCGTCACGACACCAAGCGCAAAGGCGATGAGTAGCGTTGACGGCGTCTTTGCCGGCACTGGAGTACGAGTGAGAAGGGCAATTATCAGCGGCGTTCCAAGGCCGACTTTCCATGCTGCCCATTGGCCAACGACGATGACGATAGCCAGCAGAACGATGCTTTGGACAGCGGAAATTGCAAACAAGTCCCTTACTTCGAGATGAGTACGCGCTGCTGCTGCAGCAAGCGCCTTATTCTCAAGCATAGCTATATATGGAAGGACCAAAAGCACGCCGCAAAGTGCCAAGATCCAAAGAACAAACGCGGTCTTCAGAAACGGACTGTTTGTTTGCGCTTGTTGTTCCGCACGACGCATGGTCCCTTCCTTCCTCGGCTATCGCGCCGTGCGAAAATGCCTGAGCACTCGGTCTGGCATCATGCCCGCGCGTTCACCCAGTCCCGCAGCACTCAGCAAGCTGACTTTAAAATCGCGAGCCCGATGGTCTCTGGAGTGCCAAACCGGCTGTGAGCAATCGCAGCAACGCGGCCCCTCATTCGATCTCCTCGTCAGCGCGCAGCATGAGGCCAACTCTTCCATTGTCGTCGTGATGCAAACGCCTTTGGCTCTGCGTGTGACGTCCCGGATTCGCTGTTTGAACCGTTCCAGGGATTTCGGCGCGATCATGCGCTTGCTGCAGCACCAGTTCTGGGATTTGGAAGCAAGGACGAGTGCTTCGAAGTTTAGGCTTGTGGTTTGGCGGCATTCCGGAACGGCGGGTGGTTCCTTTCGCGGCGATCAAAGGCTTTTTCGATGAGGCCGTGCGGACCCATTGCAGTGCGACGAAGACGGGCGGTCTCAATCCGTCACTCGATGACCTCGTCGGCAAGGGCAATGAGCGTTGGGGGTACCATAAGACCAAGCACCTTCGCAGCTCGCAAATTGACAACCAGGTTGAACTTGGTCGGCGCCTGCACGGGAAGATCGGCCACGTTCTCGCCCTTGAGGATGCGAGCGACATACGGCGCCGCTCTACGCATCAGATCGATGTCATCAACGCCGTAGGACAACAAGCCACCTTCGACAGCCTGGTAACGGTAAGGATAGATCGCGGGCAGCGCGTGTCGAGCCGAGAGAAGAATGATCAACTGACGGTGCACCGTCATGAAGGCATCCGGCATTACGATCAGGCTGCCACCAGGCTCGCGCGCCACCGCGGCAACTGCGCTGGTAATCTCGTCGACGTTTTCGACGCGGGCAGGGATCGGATCGACCGCGAATGAGCGGGCCAGTGCCTCAAACGGTTCGAGAAAGAACGATCCACCGCCCGGCGCAGTCCTGGGATTGAATATGACCGCCGCTCGCACGATGCCCGGTGCCACCTGCTTAAGCATTTCCAGCCA
>DATBHG010000034.1:0-20360 GCA_036557665.1 Xanthobacteraceae bacterium
ATTCAATCGATCGGTTTTTCACGGAATGCTGCCGGATCACGAACATGGTTCGTGTCGTCGTGCATTTCTGGGACGAGGGACGATTTGATCCGGCTAATGCTGATCATGTCGCCGGGATCTCGGCGGTCTGCTTCATCGAAACCAGCAACCTGACGATCCACGCGCTCGATCGCCTGCGCGAGATTTATCTGAACATCTTCACCTGTTCGGATTTCAAGCCCGAGGACGTCGAGAAGCTGGCGAAGGATTGGTTCAAGGCTCGCCTGTTCACGTCGCGCTTTCTCGTGCGTGGCGGGCTCGACGCGCTGAGCGACGTGTGATGACCCGGCTGCTCATGTGCGAGCCGACCGCGTTCTCCGCCGATGTGGCCAATAACGCGCTGATGGCGGAGATTCCGCCCGAGCGCCGCGTCGTGGACAGCGCCAAGGCGCTGTCCCAATGGCAGGTGCTCTATCGACTGCTCAACCGGGAAGCCACCGTCTATCTCCTGCCGGCAGGACGCTTCGATACCGGCTTGCAGGATCAGGTGTTCGTCGCCAACCTCGGCGTCGTCATCCCGGAAGCGAACCTGGTTGTCGTCGCCCGATTCGCGAGCTCCGCGCGGGTGAGCGAGGAGCGCTACGGCCGCACCTTCTTCGACGATATCGGCTACGGCCGGGTACTGCATTCGCCCTACGCTTTCGAGGGCGAGGCGGAAATGAAGCGGCTTGCTCCTTTCGTCTATGCCTGCGGCTACGGCATCCGCTCGGATTTTCGGGCGTATCAGTGGATGCTCACGCAGCTGGTCGGGCACTGCGACGTCCGCTTCGTGCTGCTGCGCGAGACCGATCCCAAGCTCTATCACCTGGATTGCTCGCTGTTTCCGCTTGCCGACAACGTGGCCATGGTCGCCACCGGCGCATTCAGCAAGCAGGAGTTGGCCGCGCTCGAGGCGCACATCGACATTCTCGATGTGCCGGTCGCCGCGGCGCATGCCGGGGTGTGCAACATGCTTCGCGTCGGCAAAAAGCTGTTCAGCTTCGCCCGTCCGAACAGCGGCAAGGACGAGGACCGCCTGCAGGTTCGCGTGGTCGAGGGCGTTTGTAAGCGTTGCGGTTATGAGCCGGTGTACGTCGATCTAACCGAATTCGTGAAAAGCGGTGCTGACCTGTCCTGCATGGTCATGCATCTGAATTACTGACGCTGCAAACCGAGGCCGTCATGCCGCATAGCCATCTGCATCGCTCGCACCATTTTCTGAGTTCTTTCGGCGAGCTCCACGTCATCGTCGTCTGCTTCAACCCGCATCGCTTTATCTCGCGCTACACGCTGGCGCGGGAATTCATCGAGCGAGCGCGGGCGGCGGGAGCCACGGCCTCGCTCGCCGAGGTCGCGTTCGGAGAGCGTCCGTACGAATTGTGCGGGCTGGTCGGGGACCGGTTGAACCAGGTCGCCTTGCGCTCCTCGCACGAGCTCTGGCTGAAAGAGTGCATCATCAACGCAGCGGTCGCGCGCCTGCCGCACGACTGGAAATATGTCGCCTGGGTCGATGCCGACGTCGCCTTCACGAACCCGCACTGGGTTCAAGAGACGATTCAGCAATTGCAGCATCATCCGGTTGTCCAGATGTTTCACACGGCTCTGGATCTCAGCCCGGACAATCTGCCGATCGGCGTGTTCAAAGGCTTCCCTGCTTCCGTGCTGGAAAACGGCTGGGCCGGCGACGGGACCGAGCCCGAGATCATCGGCACCGATGCCTACGGCTACTACACGAAAACCCGGCTGTTCCACCCGGGCTACGCCTGGGCCTGTCGGCGTGATGCCTGGGATGCGTTCGGCGGCTTGCTCGACATCAACATCGTCGGCGGCGGCGATCGCCAAATGGCGTACGGCTTCTATGGCCGCATGCATGACGCGCTGTTCGACGGTGCATCGGCTGGTTACCGGGAAGCGGTGCTGGCCTGGCAGGAGCATGCCCTGGCGCTCAAGCAAAACGTCGGGTTCGTTCCTGGAACGCTGCTGCACTACTGGCACGGCAAGAAAGTCAACCGGCGCTATTTCGACCGCTGGAAGGTTCTTGCCAACAACGATTTCGATCCGCGCACCGATCTGAAACGTGACTGGCATGGGCTCTGGCAGCTGGCCGGGAACAAGATCGGATTGCGCGATGACCTGATGGCGTATTGGCGTCTCGATCGAGCCGTTGCTGGGGGCGATCGATCTGACCGACGTTCGGTTTCGCCACGAAGATTGCGAAGTCAAATATGACATGCTCTCCGGCGAAGCGTGGGTACTCAATAGCGACAGCCCATCGGCCTACTCCGACGGAAACGACGCCCTGGACTGGGTGATCGTCGGCGGCGAAAGCGGCAAGGGCGCGCATATCCGCACATTCGAGCTTATGCATGGGCACGCGCTCCTTGACCAATGCCAGCGTGCCGGCGTCGCCGTCTTTTTCAAGCAGATGGGATCGAAGCCAACGCTCGCCGGCAAGCCGTTCAAGCTGCGGCACTGGAAGGGCGAAAATCCCGCCGAGTGGCCCCCCGAATTCCGGGTCCAGCAATTCCCGATAGCGCTGCAATGAACGTCAACCGCCCGCATTTTCTTTGGGAGAAAACGATTGTCGGCCGTCCACAGCCGGTCAAGGTGCCGTGCGTGGACTTTGGCGTGAATGGCTGGAAGCGTTCGAACATCATCGCCTATCACGAGCTATCCGGCGAGCTCGCCAAGCTCCCCATCGCCGAACTCGAGAAACTGTTTCCCTGTCCTGCATCCAGGGAGGAAACAGCGCAATGACCTTTGCGGCTTTCATGCGCGGCTATCGTCGAGGCCGCATCCGCGACCTTGAGATCGAGAACGCGCACCTGCGCGCCATGGTCGATCACAGGTTCAAGGATATTCGTCTCGTCTCCGCCAATGCGGGTCCGCAGGGGTTCGAGTTTGCCCTGAAATCAGGCGTCGGCGGCTTGCTGGCGGAGTGGATGCTGCAAGCCATCCGGAGCGTCGGCGCGAAGGATTATGTCGAGATTGAAGCGCACCATCCGCAGGAAGGAAAACTCTCGTTCACGCTGATGCGCATGGGCGGTGAGTCTCCCGGAGATCGAGCCGCGCGATACGAGCGCATCATCAAATCATACGTTGAGCCACGTCCCCTGTCGGAATGGCACGAGGATCTAGGCTCGCAGCTGTGGTGGAAATTTCCGGTCGTTGAGCCGCCGTACGGCGGCACGCCGCTCGATTCCGACTGGCCGGAATACCACACGCACTACACGCGAATCCCAGAGCCAAAAATCCCTGTCGTCGGCAGCGGCAAAAAGGACTGGAGGCTGGCTTGATGCAGGCGGACCTGTTTGCGGAAGAAGCCCCGCATGAACCTGGCGGCAAGGTGAAAACTGCTTTGCCCAAGGGCATGCGCGGGTCCGCGTATTTTTGCGGCGACAAACAGCAGTACCGCGTCTATCTCAAACGGGTTTGGGGATCGACGGGCGAGAACCGTTACCCGCTCCTGATCGGCATGAATCCGTCCACCGCGGACGCCATGCACAATGATCCAACGGTCACCCGCGAGATCGGGTTTGCGAGCGCGTGGGGTTACGAGGGTCTGGTCAAGGGCAACGTCTGCGACTATCGCGCATCGTTTCCGCGCGACCTTCTCGCGCCAGGCGCGATCGCACGCTCCGTTGAAAACCTCCCCATTCTGCGCAAGCTCGCCAAGGAAGCTGACAAGGTCGTGCTCTGTTACGGCGTGCTGCCCAAGCCGTTGCGATGGGCGGCCGACGACTTGACCGAAGCGCTACGGGCTGACGGCAACGAGCTGTTCTGCTTTGGCAAGACATTGCTCGGATTCCCTCGGCACCCGCTCTACTTGCCCAAGGACACGGCGCTTGAACGATTCTGATCATGGCCAAGGACAAATCCAGCAAAGTCGTCGAACGAAGCCGTCTCTTGCAGCGAGTGTATCTCGCCGGCAGGCGTGCGCGCACGCGAGATTCAGAAAATTTGGGATGACGGTAAATGACGAGAGCGCTCCCCGCTCGCGACCAGATCGGCCCAGATACGCCGCTGCGTCTGAACGTTGCCGCGCAGCTGTATTTCCCGGATGGCTCAATCTCCGGCCGCAGTCTCGAGCGTGAGGCGACCAAGGGCAACTTGATCGTCATGCGCATCGCCGGTAAAGCGTTCACTACGCTCTCAGAACTTACGAAAATGTGCGAGAGATGCCGCAGCCAGCCAAGCCAGCACGACTCTACCTACGCCCAGCCCGAGACGACCGCGATCCGGTCTGGGTCATCCTGCATCGAGGCGTCGAGCACAGCACAGGCGCGCGCAAAAAAGACCTCGGCCAAGCTCAAGAGGCTCTCAAAGAGTTCCTCGCGTCCAACACCGAGCCTTCCTTCGGCGGAGGTCATCCCCATCAGGTCTTGATTTCCGACGTCCTGACGCACTACGGCGACCATCACGGTCCCCATACTGCCGACCCCGAGCGCATCGGCTACGCGATCGACAAGCTGGTCGATTACTGGAAACTCGATACGGTCGCGCAGATCACGCCGGCACGATCCGAGGATTACGTCAAATGGCGCACGGCGCAGCGCGACGCGCGCGCGAAGAAAAGCAAAGGCCGTCTGATCAGCCTCTACACTGCGCGCCGCGAGCTCGGCGTGCTGGCGACCGCACTCCAATGGTGCTTCGAAAACAACAAGCTCAATCGCCCAATTGCCGTCAAACTCCCGGAATCGTCAGAGCCGCGCGAGGAGCATCTGACGCGCTCGGAAGCAGCCCAGCTGCTCGGCGCAGCACTCGGCTGGTATGTCGAGAAGGGCAAGATCAAGCGCGATCATAGCCGCATCAATCGTCACGTTGCTCGCTTCATACTGCTTGGTATCTACACCGGCACGCGCCACACCGCGATGCTGCGACTGCAATGGAGCAAAAACACGATCGGCGGCTGGATCGATCTGCGCTCTGGCGTGCTCTACCGGCGACCACAGCGCTCAACCGACACGAAGAAGAAGCGTCCGCCGCTGCCGCTGCCGCCCAAGCTCATTCCGCATCTTCGCCGCTGGCGCAAGCTGAGCGCGCGCTACGTGATCGAGTGGAACGGCGAACCGTTGACCGGTCACATTCGCCGCGCCTGGACCACCACACGCAAGCTAGCCGGGCTACCGGCGTCCATCACGCCGCACATTCTGCGCCACACCTGCGCGACGTGGCTCCTGCAACGCGGCGTGTCGATCTATGACACTGCCGGCGTGCTCGGCTGTTCGGAGGAGGTCGTGCGCAGGACTTATGGTCACCACGCGCACGACAATCTGAAAACCGCGGTCGCAGCGTTCTCGCGCCGCGCCTGATCGCAGGCTGCGGCAGAGCTTTTGCTCGTACGCCCATGTTTCACAGGTAGGCCTCTGCCTCGACGAGCTACGCCCACGTTACGCCCATGCTTCGCGGTAAAAACCAGGGATCATAACGAGAACATAGGGGCAAAAAAGCAAGTAAAATCAATAAATACTTTGCCTTCGGAGGGCAGCGCTCTATCCAGCTGAGCTACGGGCGCGCACACGATTAAGTAGCTCACCCCTGCTGCTGCGGCAACGCCGGCGCTCCCGGGCGGCATGCTTTGTGCTCGCGGCGTCGCTGCCGCCGATAAAGCGCGACTGCTCCAGCAACGCATCGGCCACAGCCGGCCGATGATTCTGTCCGGCCGTGTGTGCCCGCCCCGGCGGCAGCGAAGCCTCTTGAATCGCGCCGATGAACGGGCGCATGAAAGCCGTGAGCTACAGCCACGGCAGCCCGGAGAACCCTCATGCCGCAAACCGCCGAGAAGCTCGAGCCGCGGCCGCAATCCCCCGGCACCGAGGCCCAATTCAACTGGGAGGATCCGCTCGATCTCGAAGGCGAGCTCACGCCGGAGGAGCGGATGGTGCGCGACACCGCGCGCGGCTACGCCCAGGACAAGCTGTTCCCCCGCGTCCTCCTCGACTATCGCGAGGAGCGGCACGATCCCGCCATCGTCAAGGAAATGGGGGCGCTCGGGCTGCTCGGACCGACCATTCCGGAGGAGTACGGCGGCGCCGGGCTCGGCTACGTCGCCTACGGTCTGATCACGCGCGAGATCGAGCGCGTGGACTCCGGCTACCGCTCGGCGATGTCGGTGCAGTCCTCGCTGGTGATGCATCCGATCTTCAAGTTCGGCAGCGAGGCGCAGCGCAAGCGGTACCTGCCGCGGCTCGCAACCGCCGAGATCGTCGGCTGCTTCGGGCTCACCGAGCCCGACCACGGCTCCGACCCGGGCGCGATGACCACGCGGGCCGAGCGGGCGCCCGGCGGCTATCGCCTCACCGGCAGCAAGACGTGGATCAGCAATTCGCCCGTGGCGGATCTCGCGCTGGTCTGGGCCAAGCTCGACGGCGTCATCCGCGGCTTCCTGGTGGAGCGCGGCACCGGCGGCTTCTCCACCCCGAGGATCGAAGGCAAGCTGTCGCTGCGCGCCTCCATCACCGGCGAGATCGTCCTCGATAATGCTTTCGTTCCCGAGGAGAGCCTGCTGCCCCACGCCAAGGGTCTTTCCGGTCCTTTCAGCTGCCTCAACCTGGCGCGCGCCGGCATCGCCTGGGGCGCCCTCGGCGCCGCCGAGTTCTGCTGGCACCGGGCGCGGCAATACGCGCTCGATCGCAAGCAGTTCGGCCGGCCGCTCGCCGCCAATCAGCTCGTGCAGAAGAAGCTCGCCGACATGCAGACCGAGATCGCGCTTGGGCTGCACGCTGCGCTGCGCCTGGGGCGGCTGCTCGAGCAGGGGAGGGCCGCGCCGGCGGCGGTATCGCTGCTCAAACGCAACAATTGCGGCAAGGCGCTGGAGATCGCGCGGCTCGCGCGCGACATGCACGGCGGCAACGGCATCGCCGACGAGTTCCACGTGATGCGGGTGCTCTGCAACCTCGAAACGGTCAACACCTACGAGGGCACCCACGACATCCACGCGCTGATCCTGGGACGCGCGCAGACCGGCATCCAGGCCTTCTTCTAGTCGCTCTCCCAGGCAAGCGCAGCCAGCCGCTTCACCATCCCGGAGTGGGGGTCGCCGAGCGGATCCAGCACGGTGAAGTGGTCGGCGCCGGCAATCTCCTCGTAGCGCGCGCACACGCCGGCCTTGGCCCATGCCTCCGCAATGACGCGGCTCTGGCGCAGGAACTCGCCGGATTCCAGCGCGCCGGCGACGGCGTCGAACGTCCGCCCCGTGGGCGGCGGCCACGACAGCGGCGAGACCGCACCCATGTCGGCCTCCTTCAGGCGCAGGTCCCCGGCCATGCTCGTCTGCATCAGCGGGGCGAGATCGAACAAGCCGGAGATCGAACAGGCCGCGGGCACCAGCGCTGCCGGCGCCTTGGGATAAAGCCCGTGCCAGTCGGTTGCGACCATCGCCGCGGCCAGGTGACCCCCGGCGGAGTGACCGTAGACCATGATGCGCCGCTCGAGCCGCAGCCAGAGAAACACGCAGGCGTGCCGGATCTGATCGATGATCTCGGCGATCGTCGCCTGCGGGCAGAGGTCGTAGCCCGCGACCGCGACCGCGACGCCGTGAGAATTGAGCCCGCGTGCCATGTGGCTGAACATCGAGGGATCGAGGGAGCGCCAGTAGCCCCCGTGCACGAACATCGCCAGCGGCGTGCCGGAGGCCGCTCCCGCGGCGCGCGAGCCGGAGCCGTCCTTCGGCGAGAAAAGGTCGATCACCTGCCGCAGGCTCGAGCCGTAGCTCAGTCCCAGCTCGGCGCGCCGCTCTTGCATCGCCTCGACACGATAATCCTCCGCCTCGCGCGTCCAGCGCGCGAAGATCTGCGCATGCTCCGGCACCCGGGCCCGGTTGTTGTATTCGGCCTCGTAGTCGATCGGCATGCAGCGTTCTCTCCTCCGGGGCTCTTACAGCATTTTATGCTCCCGTTGAACTCGTCACGGCGTGTGTCCCGCGCGCACGCGACCTGAAAAACCTCCAGCGCCTTGTAGGGGCGTGCTTCAGACCCGCCCCCTGCACCGTTCAATGTAGAAGTAGGGGCGGGTTTCAAACCCGCCCCTACTTCTCCATCGTCATTCCGGCCGACCCGGGGCTCTGCCCCGGGGAGCCCCGGAATCCAATTCACCGGCGCGGCCCGCGGTATCACGCCGGCCGTCGTTTACGGGGTCCCGGCTCGCGCGATCCCGGCGGAGCCGGGCTCGCTTGGCCGGGACGACAACAAAATCCTTTGCTTTGCTTTTTACCGATGCGGGATTTATCTCCGGCGCATGCGGGTGAACGGCACAGCGATGCGCACGATCTGGGTCGAGCCCGACGGCTGGTCGGTGGGGATCATCGACCAGACCAGGCTCCCGCACCGGCTCGCGACCACCCGCCTGGGCAGGCTGGAAGACGTCGTCACCGCGATCCGCTCGATGCAGGTGCGCGGGGCACCCCTGATCGGCGCGGCCGCGGCCTACGGCATCTGCCTGGCGCTGCGCGCCGACCCCTCCGGCGAGGCGCTGGAGCGCGCCTATGGCGCGCTGCTGGCGGCGCGGCCGACCGCAGTCAATCTGCGATGGGCGCTCGATGAGATGCTCGCCGCCGTGCGCAACCGTCCGCGCGAGGATCGCGTCGCACACGCCTATCGGCGCGCGGCCGAGATCTGCGAGGAGGACGTCGCCATCAACCGGGCGATCGGAGCCCACGGCGCGAGGCTGATCGGCGACATTGCCGCTGCGAAAAAGGCGCGCGAGCCCGTCCAGGTGCTCACCCATTGCAATGCGGGCTGGCTCGCCACCGTCGACTTCGGCACGGCACTCGCGCCGATCTATGTCGCACATGACGCCGGGGCGGCCGTGCATGTGTGGGTGGACGAGACCCGGCCGCGGAACCAGGGAGCTTCACTTACCGCCTGGGAGCTCGGCCAGCACGGCGTCGCCCACACGGTGATCGCGGACAATACCGGCGGCCACCTCATGCAGCACGGCATGGTGGACCTCGTCATCGTAGGCACCGATCGGGTAAGCGCGAGCGGCGACGTCTGCAACAAGATCGGGACCTACCTCAAGGCGCTCGCGGCAAGGGACAACGATGTGCCGTTCTACATCGGCGCGCCTTCTCCCAGCATCGATTTCACCCTCTCGGACGGCCGCTCCATCCCGATCGAGCAGCGCGGCGGCGACGAGGTCGCAACGATGACCGGCCAGACGCCCGACGGCGGCATCGCCAGCGTGCGCATCGTGCCGGAAGGCACCGAGGTTGCCAATTATGCCTTCGATGTCACGCCGGCGCGGCTGGTGACGGGCCTGATCACGGAGCGCGGCATCGTGGCGGCGAGCCGCGCTGCGCTCGCCGGCGCTTTTCCGGAACGCGCCGCCGCTGCCGTGGACACCCTCTCCCCGGCTGCGGCCACAGGGACTCGGTGAGGCGCGCCATGGCAGTGCCGGCATTCCTCGCCGCGAGCATTTTCGTGAGGGTCTTGATGCCGATCCGGCGGTGGCATTCGAGCGGGCCGGACCCGTGGTGAAGCGCAGCCCGTTTCTCTCGGAAGCGGAGGAAGGCCGTTCTGCCTACACCCACCTGTTCGCCTGGATCATCGAGGAGGAGGGCAGCTTCACGGTCCAGGTCAGGCTGTCCAGCAACAGCAACGCGGAGAGCACCGCCTGGGGCGAGGAGGTGACGGACTGCTTTGAAACGGCTTGCATGTTGATCTCGACCCTCGCCGCCGAATTTTCGATCTCGACAGACCGGGTCAAGATCGAGCTCAGGATGGACAATTCGAGAGAGGGTACCCGGCACTGAGCGATCATTCAGGATCGCAGACCTGCGCCGGATCCATCGCCTTGGCCCGATCGCGTCTGTCCGGTGCAGCCAGGTGACGGCAATCCCGATCGCCGGCCCGCCCTTCCGTCTCGATCCTTACGCTTGGCGGCCGCGGTGCCTCGATAACCACCTTCGGAGCGGGCTCGGGCGTCCCGCGCGCGTGCGGGTCGACCTGGGCGGTCCGAATCGTATCACCCCCGGCAAAGCCGGTATGCGGGGCCGCCCCAACCAGCATCGCCGTTGCCGCCAGTGCCGGAAGAATGCTCGCTCGCATGATGATCATCCCTCCTCTGTCTCCTCCGCCGAACCCTTGTGGTAACAGAGGTCCGGCGGCAGCCTTGCTCGGGAGACAACGAGGTTTCGATGCGAATGGTTCCAATCCGCCAGGCGGTATGCGACTGCGGGAGAAGCCCGCCGTGCGTGCGCGGCGCAACGCCGGCGCATGCTCGATTGACCCGTCATCGGGCGCGGTGCAGTCTCGATCGGCCTCGAGAAACGACCCCGTCCGGACCCATGCCATGCGCCGCTGCATCGCTGACGTGTTTTCCGCGAGGAGGAGCTGATGCTCGATTATCAGGAGTTGTTTCAGTGGGAGCGGTTCATCACCCCTTCCATCATCAAGATCTTTTACTGGCTCGCGGTCGCGATCTCGGTCTTGTTCGCACTTTCCGGCATCATGTCGGGCTTCGCGCTCATGTCGCTGCATCCGCTTGCCGGCGTGCTCTGGATCATCGGCAGTCTCATCGGGCTGGTGATCGGGGTCATATTCTCCCGCATCATCTCCGAGTTCTTCTTGATCATGTTCCGCATCAATGAGCACCTCGGCGCAATCCGGCAGAAACCGGATGACAAATGACAGATGTCAGATGTCAGATGTCAGAGAACAGATGTCAGAGAACAGATGTCAGAGAACAGATGTCAGAGAACAGATGTCAGAGAACAGACGACCTTTATCTGTCATCTGACATCTGACATCTGTCATCTGCCTTACGTGGCGAATCGGAAATGCATGACGTCGCCGTCGGCGACCACGTAGGATTTCCCTTCGAGCCGCATCCTGCCGGCATCGCGGGCGCCGCTCTCGCCGCCGAGCGCGACATAATCCTCGTAGCCGATGGTCTCGGCGCGGATGAAGCCCCGCTCGAAATCGGAGTGGATCACCGCCGCCGCTTGCGGCGCCCTGGTCCCGCGCGTGATCGTCCAGGCGGCGGCCTCTTTTGGTCCGGCGGTGAAATAGGTGACGAGATCGAGCAGCTCGTAGCCGGCGCGAATGAGCCGGTTGAGCCCGGGCTCCTCGAGCCCGAGTGCCGCCAGGTATTCGCCGCGCTCCTGCGCCGGCAGAACGGCGATCTCGGCCTCGATCTTGGCTGAGATGATGACGCAGGCGGCGCCTTCCTGCCGCGCGCGCGCCTCCACCTTGCGGGAGAAATCGTTGCCGCTCGCCGCCGAGCCCTCGTCCACGTTGCAGACATACAGCACCGGGATCGAGGTCAGCAGCCCGAGCATGTGAAAGGCCTTTTCCTCCTCCGGCTTGCGCTCGACCAGGCGGGCCGGCTTGCCCTCACGCAGCAGCGCGAGCGCGCGCTGCACCAGGTCGAGCGTCCCCTTGGCCTCGGCGGCCTCGCGATCATTGCCCTTCGCCTTCTTGCCGAGCCCGTCGAGACGGCGCTCGAGGCTGTCGAGGTCGGCCAGCATCAGCTCGGTCTCGATCGTCTCGATGTCGGCGACCGGCTCGATCGCGCCGGACACGTGCGCGACCTCGGTGTCCTCGAAACAGCGCACGACATGGGCGATCGCATCCACCTCGCGCACATGCGCCAGGAACTGGTTGCCCAGGCCCTCTCCGCGCGAGGCGCCGCTGACCAGGCCGGCAATGTCGACGAAGGTCAGGCGGGTCGGCTTGATCTTGGCCGACTTCGCGAGCCTAGCCAGCACCTCCAACCGCGGATCGGGCACCATGACCTCTCCGATATTCGGCTCGATGGTGCTGAAGGGATAGCTCGCGGCTTGCGCGGCGGCGGTCGCGGTGAGCGCGTTGAACAGCGTCGACTTACCCACATTGGACAGGCCGAGAATGCCGCACTTGAAGCCCATGAAATGTCTCTTGCCGATCCGCGCTCATGCGCAGGGCCGCTCGGGCGATGCATCGGTCTCCTTTGCATCGAGAAATCCCCTGGCCTGCATGGCGAGATGCACCTTGTTCTGAAAGCTCGCGTCCTGGCCCTTGGCCAGGAGGTCGGCGTTGTCGGCGATGACGGCGCACAGCGCCTCGACCCACGGCCGCTCGTTTTTGCCGAAGTCGCTGAGCACGTAGCTGTGGACGAGGTCCTTGGCGCCGGGATGGCCGACCCCGATGCGCACGCGGCGGTAGTCGTTGCCGATATGGGCCGAGATCGAGCGCAGCCCGTTGTGGCCCGCTGTGCCTCCGCCGGTCTTCACCCGCACCTTGCCGGGGGCGAGATCGATCTCGTCGTGGAGCACGACGATATCCACAGCACCCAGCTTGTAGAAATGCGCGGCTTCGGCGACGGCGCGGCCGGACTCGTTCATATAGGTGCCGGGCAGCAGCAGCAGCGCGCGGGTGCCGCCCAGCGGGCCTTCCGCCGCTGCGCCCTGAAACCGCCTTCGCCACGGCGTCATGCCATGGCGCCTGGCGATGGCATCCGCGACCATGAAGCCGATGTTGTGCCGGTTGCCGGCATACCGCGAGCCGGGATTGCCGAGCCCGACCAGGAGCAGCATGGGCGGCGTCTATCCCCCGGCGCGGTGCAGCATCCAAAACGAGCTGGGGCTACAGCGGCTTGGACGAAAAATACTCACTTTTTCTCCGGCGGCGCGGGAGCCGCGCCTGGCGCCGGGGCGGCAGCGGGTGCCGCGCCGGGTGCCGCGCCCTCCGCGGGAGCTCCAACCGGAGCTGCCGCGGCCGCGGCTGCGGCGGCTGCCGCCGCCTCCGCCGCCGCCTTCATCTCCTCGGCGTAGCCGGACGGCGGCACAATGGTCACCAGCGTCTGGTCCAGGCGGCCCACCACGCGCACATTCGCCGGCAGCGCAATCTCGTCGAGATGCTTGGAGTAGTTGATCTCCAGCCCGGAAATATCGACGTCGATCGCGGCGGGAATCGCATCGGCCGAGCATACGACCTCGACCGTGTGGGTCACGATGTTGACGGCGCCGCCGCGCTTCACTCCGGGCGACTGGTCCGCGTTCATGACGTGCACCGGGATGCGCACCCGCAGCTGCGCCCCTTCGCCCAGGCGCAGAAAATCCACGTGCACCGGGTTGTCGTGAACCGGGTCGAGCTGAAAATCGCGCGGGATCACCCGCTGCTTGATCCCGTCGACGTCAAGCTCGCAGAGCGTGGTAAGAAACCGGCCCGCATAGATGCGCTGCTTGAGCTCGGCATGGTCGACCGACACGTTGAGCGGCGGCTCGGCACCCCCATAGATCACGCCCGGCACGCGGCCCGCACGCCGCTCCGCCCGCGCCGCGCCCTTGCCGCCGCGCGCGCGCGCAGTCGCCTTCATTTGCCTGATCGTGGCCATGACGCAAATCCCTTGCTGGTCGGGCGCGGGTTATAACGGCGCGCGGGCCGAGCTTCAAGAAACGCGCTCCGGCCGCGCCTTGCGCCGAATTTCTACGGCTTGTCCGCAGGCCCCAGCCTCGCCTCCAGCGCGGCGAGGCGCGCCTTCAAGGCCTCGTTCTCCTCGCGTGCCATCCGCGCCATATCCTTGACCGCCTCGAATTCCTCGCGCTTGACCACGTCGAGCTCGCGCAGCACGCGGTCTGCCTGGGTGCGCAAGAGCGTATCGAATTCCCGCCGCACGCCGGTGGCGACGCCTGCCGCGTCGTTCATCAGCCGCGCCATTTCGTCCAAGAAGCGATTGGTGGTCTGGGGCATTGCTTGCCGCTCCTGCTCGGCCGGACCGCGCAGGGGATAATGGGGATCATTGCCCAGCGCCACAAGGTTCCTGCGAAAAATGGCCCCGGCGCCTGTGCTTGACTTCTGCGCGGGGCTACCCGCATCACCCTTGCGCCTCGCCGGGAATCGCCGATGCCGCTTTATGTCATTCCCTTTCCCGCCTTCGACCCGGTGCTCATGAGCTTAGGGCCGTTTGCCGTCCGCTGGTACGCGCTCGCCTATATCGTGGGCATCCTGCTGGGCTGGCTCTACGCCCGAACCGTGATCAAGCACGAGAGGCTTTGGGGCGGCGCACCGCCGATGACCCCGGCCGACTTTGACGATTTCGTGCTCTGGGTCACGCTCGGCATCATCTTGGGCGGCCGCACCGGCTATGTCCTGTTCTACAATCCGGGGTATTTCGCACAGCACCCCGCAGAGATCGTCGAGTTGTGGAAGGGCGGCATGTCCTTCCACGGCGGTTTCGTCGGATGCGTGCTTGCCGTGGTGCTGTTCGCGCGCCGTCGCGGCATATCCATCCTGTCGCTCGGAGATCTGACCTGTGCCGCCGGCACCATCGGCATCTTCCTCGGGCGGCTCGCCAATTTCGTCAACGGCGAGCTGTGGGGCAGGCCCAGCGACGTCCCCTGGGCGATGGTCTTCCCGCATGGCGGACCACAACCACGCCATCCGAGCCAGCTCTATGAAGCGGCGCTCGAGGGATTGCTGCTGTTTTTTGTGCTGACAATCCTGATCCGCCGCGGCGCGCTCCGGCGCCCCGGCTTCATCATCGGCGCCTTCGCGTTCGGCTACGGCATCGCCCGCAGCATCGGCGAGCTCTTCCGCGAGCCGGATGTGCAGCTCGGCTTTCTCTGGGGCGGCCTGACCATGGGAATGCTGCTGTCGCTGCCGCTGATCCTCGCCGGGGCGATCATCATGATCGTCGCGGCACGGCGCAAGACTCGGCGCAAGCCTGCGGGACAGCCGTGAGAGCGCCCGACGCCGCACCGCTCGCGGCAGAGATCAGGCGCCGCATCGACAGCGTCGGGTCCTTATCGGTCGCCCACTACATGACGCTCTGCCTCACCCATCCCGAGCACGGCTACTATGTGACCCGCGCGCCCATCGGCAGCGGCGGGGATTTCATTACCGCGCCGGAGATCAGCCAGATGTTCGGCGAGCTCATCGGGCTGTGGGCGATCGCCGCCTGGCGGGCCTTGGGATCGCCGGAAAACGTTCGGCTGATCGAGCTTGGGCCGGGACGCGGCACCATGATGGTCGATGTGCTGCGGGCCACCAAGGTAGTCCCCGCGTTCCACGCCGCCATCGTGCTGCACCTGATCGAAGTGAGCCCGGCGATGGAGCGCGTGCAGCGGCAGGCCCTCGGCGCGACGGTCGTGCCGGTCTCATGGCATGCCTCCCTGGAAGACGTGCCGGACGGGCCGGTCATCATTCTGGCCAACGAATTCGTGGATGCGCTTCCCGTGCATCAGGCGGTCATGTGCGCCGATGGCTGGCATGAGCGGGTGGTGAAGCTCGGCGATGACGGCAGGTTGCATTTCGGCATCGACCGCGATCCCATGCCGCTGTTCGAGCAGTTCCTTCCGGCCGCCTTGCGAACCGCAGGGATCGGCCAGATCTTCGAATGGCGCAGTGACAAGGTCGCGCTCGAGATCGGACGGCGGGTGGTGAGATCGGACGGCGTTGCCCTCATTCTGGATTACGGTCATGTCGAGCCGGCGATCGGGGAAACGCTGCAGGCGGTGAGAGAGCACGACTATGCCGATCCGCTCGAAGCACCCGGTCTGGCGGATCTCACGGCGCATGTCGATTTTCACGCCGTGGCGCAGGCGGCCGAGGCCATGGGCGCGCGCGTGCACGGACCGGTGACCCAAGCCACCTTGCTGCGAAGGCTCGGGATCAGGCAACGGGCGGCCGTGCTGCGGGCAAATGCGCCGGCGAGCTATGCCGCGACCATCAATGCGGCCTTGGAGCGGCTTACCAACGAGGATCGCAGCGGCATGGGCAGCCTGGTAAAGGCGATCGCTCTGTCCAGCCCAAAGGTCGAGGCACTGCCCGGGTTCGAGTCGTGACCCCCAAGCTTCAGGCCCGATCGCTCGCCGCGCTAGGGGGTGTGAACCATGGCTTTTTTACCCGCGAGGGGGGTGTCTCCGGGGGTATCTATGCGAGCCTCAACGGCGGGATCGGCTCCAATGATGTCGCCGAGCGCGTCGCCGAGAACCGCGCCCGCATGGCGGCCGGCGTGGGCGTGGGCCGCGACTGTTTGCTGACCGCCTATCAGGTCCATTCACCGGATGTGGCGGTGGTTGCCGCGCCATGGTCGTCAGACCGTCGACCCCGCGCGGATGCCCTGGTTACCAAAGAGCCCGGATTGGCGGTCGCGGTGACCACGGCCGATTGCGGACCGGTCCTGCTTGCGGACGCAAGGGCAAGGGTGGTGGCGGCAGCCCATGCGGGTTGGCGAGGTGCTGCAGGCGGCGTGATCGAGGCAACCGTTGCGACCATGGAGCGCTGTGGCGCCGACCGCGAGCGCATAGTTGCCGCGCTGGGGCCCATGATCCGGCAGCAAAGCTACGAGGTCGGCCCGGAATTCGTCGGCGACTTTACCCGGCAAGATCCGGCCAATGCCGGCTTCTTCGTGAGCGCAGCCCGCAACGGCCACGCGCTGTTCGATCTTGCCGCCTACATCGCCGCGCGGCTTGCTGCCGCCGGCATTCGTCATGTCGAGGACATCGGCCGCTGCACCTATTCCGAACCGAGCCGGTTCTTCAGCTATCGGCGCTCCGTGCACCGCGAGGAAGGCGACTACGGGCGGCATCTGAGCGCCATCGCGCTGGCGCCCTGAGCGGCATTGCTCCACAGAGTGATATTGCCAGCCGCGGCAACCGCTTGTATCAGGGCGCCGCGTAAGGCGCTGGGGAGACCGCGATGCGGCGAAACAATGGGGCGATCAAGCTCGTCGCCGGCAACTCCAATCCAGCGCTCGCCGACGCAATCGCTGCCTACCTTGCGACCCCGCTCACCAGGGCGGTGGTTCGCCGCTTCGCGGACATGGAGATCTTCGTCGAGATCCAGGAGAACGTGCGCGGCAGCGACGTTTTCGTTCTGCAGTCCACGTCCTATCCCGCCAACGACCACCTGATGGAGCTGCTCATCATCATCGACGCGCTGCGCCGCGCGTCGGGGCGGCGGGTAACAGCGGTGATCCCGTATTTCGGCTATGCCCGTCAGGATCGCAAACCAGGGCCGCGCACGCCGATCTCGGCCAAGCTGGTTGCCAACCTCATCACCCGCGCCGGCGCCGACCGGGTCATGACGCTCGACCTGCACGCCGGACAGATCCAGGGCTTCTTCGATATCCCGACCGACAACCTTTATGCCGCGCCCATGATGGTGCGCGACATCAAGGAGCGTTTCGAGGTCGGCAAGGTGATGGTGGTTTCTCCCGACGTGGGCGGGGTCGGCCGCGCCCGCGGGCTCGCCAAGCGGATCAATGCTCCGCTTGCCATCGTGGACAAGCGCCGCGAGCGGGCGGGCGACTCCGAGGTCATGAACGTGATCGGCGAAGTGGAAGGCTATACCTGCATCCTGGTCGACGACATCATCGATTCCGGCGGGACCGTGATCAACGCGGCGGATGCGCTGCTCGATAACGGGGCGCATGCGGTCTACGGGTACATCACCCACGGGGTGCTCTCGGGCGGGGCGGTCGCGCGCATTACCGCATCCCGTCTCAAGGAGCTCGTCATCACCGATTCGATCCAGCCGACCCAGGCCGTGCGGGTCGCTCACAATATCCGCCTGCTCTCGGTGGCAAGCCTGATCGGAGAGGCGATCGGGCGCACGGCGGCGGAGGAATCCGTCTCCAGCCTGTTTGATTGAGCTTCGGCGCGCTGACGCACCGTTGGCGGGTTGGCGGCACAAGTCAACTGCCAAGCCAAGGCGAGGCACGCAACGGCGACGAACGAAATCCGTGGGCATCCGGGTCCAGGCGGATTTGCAACAGTTATTTGCAGCCCATACTAATATCCGTGTGCACGGATAGCTGAACACCGGAAACCCGGCCGCCCCGCCGGTTTCAGGGGGAGAACCGGCGTCTCATCCGGCTCGAATGAGAATGTGGGTGCAACATGTCCGAAGCGATAATCCGGCAAGGGCGGGTCCCGCTGCTGCAGCGGCGGTATCGCCCGCGTCAGCGGCGGCTTCCGGTAATCCGGCGCTGGCCGGTGTGGGTGGTGAGCGCCTCGCGAGTCGGCGTGCTGATCGCCATTCTCGCACTCTGGGAAGCTGGGGTCGCGGCAGGGCTAATCAACGGATTCTTCTGGTCAAGCCCCAGCAAGATAGCGGCTAGTTTTTGGATCTACCTGTCACAGGGCGATGCCCTCACCGATATATTCTTCACCTTTCGCGCTACCTTGATCGGCTTTGTCCTCGGCACGGCGACCGGCTCCATCCTGGGTCTCAGCTTCTGGTGGTCTCCGAATTACGCCGCGGTGGTGCAACCATTCCTCGTGGCCTTTGAATCCACGCCGAAGCTTGCGCTCGCGCCACTCATCATCCTGATCTTTGGGATGGGCGGCATCTCAAAGGTAGCAATCGCAGTGGCGCTCACCGTTGTCGTCTCCTGTCTGACGACCTTCTCCGGTGTCCGCGCAATCGATCCCGACGGGGAAAAGCTGTTTTATTCGCTGGGGGCCACGCGCTGGCAAGTGTTCTGCAAATTCGTCATTCCCGCCGTGCTGCCTTGGGCTATCTCCGTGTTGCGGATTAATATAGGTCTCGCATTGACCGGGGCGGTCGTCGGCGAGTTCATAGCGTCGGAGCACGGACTTGGGCGCACAATCCTCTATGCCGGCGAGACCTACGACATTGCATTGGTGTGGAGTGGCGTGCTGCTGCTGTCAGCGCTCTCTTTCCTGATGTATGTCGCCGTATCCTGGATCGAGCGCATGCTGATCAAGGGCGTAACTCACGGGATTACGGCAGGCGGCTAAATGCCGCTCGAGATAAAGAGGAGGTTGATGTGCTTTCTCGATCTTTTGTCATCAGAGCCATCGCCACAGGGGCAGCGGCCGGAATAGTTGCGGTCTGTGCAAACGCAGGGCACGCCAAGGACCTTCGCGAGCTGGTGGTGACCGAGCCGGTCCATGGCGTGAGCTATCTTCCGCTCTACATTGCTCAGACGAAAAACTACTTCGCCGACGAAGGGCTCACGGTCAAGGTTCTCACCACGAGTGGCGGCGCTGCGCATACCAACGCGGTGCTGTCCGGAAGCGCATTCGCCTTCATCGGAGGGCCGGAGCACGACGCGTACGCCAAGGCGAAGGGCGCGGAGCTGCGCGCAGTCGTGAACATTGTGGATCGCGGCAACGTGTATTTCGTCGCGAAGAAAGGGCTTACCCTGCAGGACGAGCACTATGCCGATCTGGTCAAGGGCAAGCGCATTGCCACGTTCTTCTACGGCGGAACGCCGAACTCGATCACGCGATATGTTCTGGGCAAATGGAGTCTCGATCCGAGCAAGGACGTGAAGCTCCTCGAGACCAGCAATCCAGGTATTCTCGCCGCCGTTGCGGCCGGCCAAGGCGACATTGGCGTGATCTCCGATCCCGAGCTCACGCAAGGTATCCGTCAGGGTATATGGCAGGATCCCTTCTACAATGTGCCGAAGGAGCTTGGAGCGTACGCTTATTCGGCGCTCAACATTCGCCTGGAAGCGATCCAGAAGGAGCCTGCTGTTGTCTCTGGCTTCGTCCGAGCTCTGTTGCGCGCTTTGAAGCTCGCGAATGCCGATCGCAACGAGGCGATTGCAATCGCAAAGACCTGGTTTCCGACGATGGCAGACGCTGATCTGAATGCCACGATCGATCGCACGATTGCCGACCATCTGTGGAGCAGCGACGGGATGATCACGCCGCAGGGTTGGGAGACTGCCAAGGCCGTCGTGCGCAGCGCGGGGATGCTCAAGGAGGACGTGCCTTTCGATCAGGTCATCGACATGCAATTCGCCAAAGCCGGATTGGTCGGTGCGAAATAGGAGGTCCACATGAGCGGACGCGTCTGGGACAAATTCCTCACCGAGCGCGACAAAGCGGTGTTTGCCGCATCGGGGTATGGGGCACGTGCAGGATTCGGCAAGCGGCCCGCTGTTCTCGTTATCGACGTGAGCTTCAATTTCTGCGGTGACCGCCCGGAGCCCGTTATGGAGTCGATCAAGCGGTGGCCGAATTCGTGCGGCGAGGACGCCTGGAGCGGCGTTGCCGCGATCCGGAAACTCATCGACGTCGCCCGCGCCAAGGGCGTGCCGGTGATCTACACGACCGGCTCGTTCCGCCACGATCAGTGGGACATGGGCAGCTGGAGCTGGAAGAATTCGCGGTCGGACGAGTGGTCGGGCAGGACCGTATCCAACCTTGACGGGGACACCATCGTTCCGGACATCGCGCCGGAGCCGCAGGATATAGTGGTACTGAAGCAGAAGCCTAGCGGGTTCGCAGGAACCCCGCTGCTGAGCTATTTGACCCTTCTTGGCTGCGACAGCGTGCTCGTCACCGGTACGACCACGTCAGGCTGTGTCCGCGCCACAGTACTCGACGCTTTCAGCAACAATTTCCGCGTCATTATCGCTGAGGAGGGTTGCTTCGATCGCTC
>DATBHG010000035.1:0-3666 GCA_036557665.1 Xanthobacteraceae bacterium
ATTGGCGCTCCCTAGGGGACTCGAACCCCTGTTTTCGCCGTGAGAGGGCGACGTCCTGGGCCGCTAGACGAAGGGAGCAAAGCTGGCGGGAATTGGAAATAGACCCGATGACATTGAGGCGCAAGCACTGGCCTGAAAGCCGACAGCACAGGCCTCGAGCCTCAGGCCTCGAGCCTCAGGCCTCGAGCCTCAAGCCTCGAGCCTACGGTTGAGTCGCAAACCGCAGCCGCCCGGTCAGCCGCAAGGTCTTGAGGTCGAATATGCGGACCTCGGTTGCCCCGCCCACGTCCAGCGTCACGGCGATGCGGTCTTCCGCTACGGCCGTGGCCACGATCCGCGCACCCTTGGGCAGGAGCGCAGTGGCCTCGACCGGTGCTGCTGCGCTTCCCCCGGAGGTAAAAAGGCGATAGCCGATCACCCCGACAACTGCCGAGACCGCGAGCAGCGTGGTCGCGCCGGCGATCGCCATCAGCCAGCGCACCTTCGCAACCATCCGCGCTGCGGCAGGATCGAGAGACTGATCATCGTCCGCAGTTGGGTCGCTCATAGGATGCCGGCGCAGGAGCGCAGCGAGGAACTGACGGTTGCCGCCGAGGACCACGGGGCACGACTCGACCGCGTCCTGGCAGCGCACCTCGCGGAGCTCTCGCGCTCGCGCCACAAGGCGCTCATTCTGGCGGGACACGTCGCGGTCGACGGCGCCACGATCCGCGATCCGAGCTATCGCGTCAACGCCGGCAACCGCATTCGCCTGACGATCCCTGCCGCAACCGATGCCGAGATTGCGCCCGAGAGCATCCCTCTCGACATCGTCTACGAGGACGACGAGCTCCTGGTCATCGACAAGCCCGCCGGGCTCGTCGTGCATCCCGCCGCGGGGAACTGGTCGGGCACGCTGGTCAATGCCCTGATCGCCCATTGCGGCCCATCCCTCTCCGGTATCGGCGGGGAGAAGCGCCCGGGCATCGTGCATCGTCTCGACAAGGACACGAGCGGGCTCCTGGTCGTGGCCAAGACCGATCGCGCCCACCGCGCCCTGAGCCGGCAGTTCGCCGATCATGGCCGCACCGGGGCGCTGCGCCGCGGTTATCTCGCCGTGGTCTGGGGCGCGCCGGAGCGGCCACGCGGCACCGTCGAGAAACCGATCGGGCGCCATCCCCATGCGCGCGACCGCATGGCCGTGCGCGCAGACGGCCGCACCGCGATCACCCATTGGGAGGTGCTCGAGAGCTACAGGGGCATCCATGGAGAGCCGGTTGCGAGCCTGCTCGCATGCCGGTTGGAGACGGGGCGCACGCATCAGTTGCGGGTCCACCTCGCTGCGATCGGCCATCCGATCCTCGGCGATGAGGTCTATGGGGCCGGGTTTCGGACCAAGGCGAATCAGCTCTCTCCGGCCGCGCAGGCCGCGCTGAAAGCCCTTGGCAGACAGGCGCTTCATGCTTATCTGATCGCCATCGAGCATCCCCTGGGTGGCAAAGTTCTGGAGTTCCGGTCGGAACTGCCGGTCGATTTCCGTCGTTTACAACTTAGCCTCGGTGATCAGGGCGCGTTGACCTGAAGGCAGAAGCTTCAGGTTATCAAGGGGTTAACTACGCACCCAAGGGTAACGGCGACGTGACCCCGGCGATCTATCTTCGCCCCGGTTTGTCCTGTAATCTCGCACCTGCGATCGGGTATCGCAGGGACCAGCACCGTCGGCTCGGGGAGCGGCGGTGAGATCCGCCTGCCGGTCCAACCGGGGGCATTTTGAGGAGGGCGCTATAATGGCCCGCGCTGCAACGTTACCAATCCCGTCGGCCGAATCCGGCCTCACCCGGTATCTCGAAGAGATCCGGCGGTTCCCCATGCTGGAGCCGCAGGAGGAATACATGTTCGCCAAGCGCTGGCGCGAGCATGGCGACCGCCAGGCCGCGCACCGGCTCGTCACCAGCCATCTGCGCTTGGTTGCCAAGATTGCCATGGGCTATCGCGGATATGGCTTGCCGATCTCGGAAGTCATCTCGGAGGGCAATGTCGGCTTGATGCAGGCGGTCAAGCGCTTCGAGCCCGACAAGGGATTCCGGCTTGCCACCTACGCGATGTGGTGGATCAAGGCCGCCATCCAGGAATACATCCTGCGCTCGTGGTCGCTGGTGAAGATGGGCACCACCGCCAACCAGAAGAAACTGTTCTTCAACCTGCGCAAGGCGAAGAGCAAGATCTCGGCGCTGGAGGAGGGCGACCTGCGACCCGACCAGGTCAAGATCATTGCCCGGCGCCTCGGTGTGACCGAGCAGGACGTGGTCGACATGAACCGGCGGCTCGGCGGCGACGTGTCGCTCAATGCCCCGATCCGGGAAGAGGGCGATTCCGGTGAATGGCAGGACTGGCTGGTTGATGAGATCTCCGATCAGGAGACACGGCTCGCGGAAAGCGAGGAGTCGGATAATCGACGGAAGGCCTTGGGCGAAGCCCTCTCGGTGCTCAACGACCGGGAGCGGCGCATCTTCGAGGCGCGCCGCCTCGCGGATGATCCGATCACGCTCGAGGATCTCGCATCCGAGTTCGGTGTGTCGCGCGAGCGGGTGCGTCAGATCGAGGTGCGTGCATTCGAGAAGGTGCAGCGGGCAGTGAAGAACCGGGTGGCTGCAATGGAGATGCGCCCACCCGCCGCAGCCGCCGTCGCCGCGGCGCACTGATCGGTAGGGTCTCATTTGAATTTTTCCGTGCTTGACGATCGTTGCCGATCGGCGGTTGCGGTTGTATCTTGCGAGCATGGCAAGAGGCCTCTTTCGAACCGTCGATGGCTTGGTTCAAGTCGATTATCGGCTCTACTCCGCCCCGATGCCTCGGTCGCGATACGAGGAAGAGGGCAACGAGCCGCCGTTTGAGACGCTGCCCTCGGAAGCTGATTACTTGGCGGCTCAGCAGAAGGCTCAGGACAGTGCCAAGGGATCCTAAAGGCCACTCTACGCGGAATAGCGCAGGAAGATGAGCTCGGTGTCGTTGCCGGGGCGGCGCTCGATCTCCGTGAATTGCTCGGGTGAGGTAAAGCGCGCGTCGGCCGCTTCCTCCACCACCGCGAGCGCGCCGGGGCTGAGCCAACGGCCTTCGTGCGCCGAGACAAGCGCTCGCTCGGCCAAGCCTTGGCCATAGGGCGGATCGAGAAAGACCAGGGAAAAAGGCGCGAGCGCAGCAAACACCCCGAGCTGCGTGGCGTTGCGCCGGAAAATGCGGCTTGCCCCGCCGAGGCCCAGTGTTCCGACGTTCTCCCGCAGCAGCGCGCGCGCCTCGGGCGCGTGATCGACGAACAGTGCAAACTGCGCTCCGCGCGACAGCGCCTCCAAACCCAATGCGCCGGTTCCGGCGAAGAGGTCGAGGACGCGCGCGCCCGTAACGGGATCGCCGTAGGCATGGGCCAGAATGTTGAAGAGCGCTTCGCGCAGCCGGTCGGCAGTGGGCCGGATCGCCTGGGATTTGGGAGCGGAAAGGACGCGCCCGCGCAGGCGCCCTCCCACAATGCGCATCAGCGCTGCTTCCTGCGCGAGCCGCGGCGGCCGCGCCGTCTCTCGCGCCGGGCACGCTCGGGCTCTCCGATGTGGTCGGCAGCGACGCCGCCCCGTTGTGTCCGCCGGACTTTCCTATGGGGCCGCAGCCCTTTTGCCGATGCCAATCGCTGACCCC
>DATBHG010000036.1:0-2886 GCA_036557665.1 Xanthobacteraceae bacterium
CGAACCGAGGTGTGGCGCGCGATGCAGGGCTGCGCGTCGCGTTTTGCCGATTGCGGCAAAATCGTCATCGCGGTCAGCGAGGATGTCGACCCCGGCAATACCGATGCGGTGCTCTGGTCGCTCGCCTATCGATCGAATCCGTCCGAGGACTTGCATGTCCAGCCATATCGCTCGGCCGGTCATGGGCCGAAGCATGGCCCGAAGTCCGGCCGGCGCGGCGCCGATTCCACCCTGCTGATCGACGCGACCATGAAGCATCCGATGCCGCCGCTTGCCTTGCCGGCGCGGGAGTTCATGGAACGCGCCGTCGAGATCTGGCGCGAGCTGGGACTGGGCCCGCTTGCGCTGCGACCGCCATGGCATGGCTACCACCTCGGAGAATGGAGCGAGACCTGGACAGACTTCGCCCGGAATGCCGTTGCGGGCGAGTGGACGAGGAACGGCGAGAACACCTTCGCCCGCCGCCGCCGCGGGATCACGCCCGAGACTCCGGTGCACATGGTCGAAGCGCCGCCCAAGCCCGGCGCCGACGAATAGAATCCAAGGAGGGGTGAGGATACCTCATCAATGGCATCGGGCTCTGACTTCATATTGCAGGCGCTTGCGCGGGAAGGTCTCACTCACCTCTTCCTCGTTCCTGGCGGCTTGATCGATCCGTTCCTGCCGGCGCTGGCGCGCCATCCACACCTGCGCCCGATCGTGGCAGCGCATGAGGGCGGCGCTGCCTACATGGCCGATGGCTATGCGCGCGCAAGCGGCCGTTTCGGCGCGGCAATGGGGATCGGCGGCCCGGGCGTGTGCAACATGGCCACGGCCGTCGCGGCTGCGAAGACCGACGCATCGCCGGTTCTCGTGCTCAGCGGCGAAATTCCCGTCGACATGGAGGGTCTGGGCGAATTCCAGGATGCAAGCCAGGCGACGCTCGACGATACGGCGGTGATGAAACCGCTCACGCGGTTGTCGATGACCGTGTCGAGCCCCCGCAATCTCAATCACTGGCTGCGGCATGCCCTGACCGCGATGTGGGGACAGCCGCGCGGACCCGTGCATCTGTCGCTCACGCACGATGTCATCACCGGAGAGTGCGGAGCGGATTACGCGAGCGTCGCCGATTATTTTGCCTCGGTGGACCCGCTGAGCAGGATAGCCGCCGAAGCGGCGATCAATCTGATCGGCCAGGCGAGCGGAGCGAGGATCGCCTTCTTTGCCGGCGCCGGCGTCGAGCACGACAACGCCGCCGCTGCGCTGAAGGCCGTTGCCGAGCTCTGGTCGATACCCGTCGCGACCACGCTGCGCGCCAAGGGCGTATTCCCGGAGGATCACGATCTCTCGCTCGGCGTCTTCGGCTACGCGGGCACGCGCCACGCAACCACCGCGTTGCTCGAGGATGCGCCCGACGTGCTGATCGTGCTCGGGTCGGGAATGAATGAGCGCGATTCGATGCACTGGACGCTGCGCGGACGGGAAGCCGGGCGCACGCTGACCATTCATGTCAACACCGACATGGACGAGCTCACCACCCATGCCGCTGCGGCCCATATCGTCCCCGGTAGCTGCCGCGCCTTTCTCGAGCTGATGCGGCAGCGTACCGATGCCCTCGCACCCGCGCTCGCGGCAGGGCAGAAGCAGCGAGGCGCCTGGCTGGCCGGCATCAAGCGGCAGCCGCGGCTCTATGACGTCGAAAATTGCAGCAGGCCGACAAAGCCCATTCATCCGGCAGCGGCGATAGCGGCGCTGCGAAAGGTCCATCCGCGCGACGGCATGGTGCTGATCGATTCCGGCGCGCATCGCGCCTTCGCCGGACACTATTGGACGGCTTACGAGCCGCGGACCTATGTCTCCGCGACCAACCTCGGTCCGATGGGCTGGGCCATTCCGGCCTCGATCGGCGTGCAGTGCGCACGACCCGAGCGCAGGGTCGCGGTCATCACCGGCGACGGCTGCATGCAGATGCACGGACTGGAAGTGCAGACCGCGGCGCGCTACGGGCTGCCGATCATTTTCGTGGTCCTGAACAATTGCGCGCTCGGGAACGTGTGGCTGCGCGCGCATCGATCCGGTCCGCTGCCGTCGGAGCTCACCAGCGTTCCCGATCACGATTGGGCGGGATTTGCCCGTGCCCTCGGCGCCCGCGCCTTTACCGTCGATGATCCCGCGCAGCTCGAGGCAACCTATCGCAGCGCTCTCGCCGCCAATGCGCCGGCGCTCATCGACGTCAAGGCGGACAAGAGCTGCCCGACCCCGGTGTACGATTTCGCCGCCGGCGCACGGGCGTGGTCCTATCACGAATAGGGGCAACGCCGGCGGCAGCAGACGCAACAGCTGCTGGTTTCGTGTCTCAGCGAAGGGGTGCACTACCGCGGCCGTCCCTGTAAATCCCTGTAAAGGGGGCGGGGCGAATTTGGATGACATGCAAAAAACCATGTAAAATCAATATGATACACCCGAAATAGCCGCGCCAAAACAGGGAAAGAACAGGGAAAGAACAGGAAAAAAACAGGAAAAACGGGAAAAAAAACAGGAAACGCGGCCTCCGATCAGGGCGATCACCAACTGGCAGCATGGCGCGCTGGCAAAGGCGCCATGCAAAAAGCCCAGCGCGGTTTCCCACCCGGGCTTTATACACAAACTCCAGATTGCGCTTTCTAGCACGAGTCGTGTTTCAATACAATAGAAATCTTTCGTGTGTCGGAATCTTTCGATAATGCGATGAGTTGTGATCGGTGCCATTCGTAGGGGCGAGGCACAGCGATAAACGTCATTCTCGGCATCGTACACAAACTGCTCGTGGCTGAACCGGCCTTGCGCTTCCATCTGCGCGGTTCGATCGCCTTGCGGCACGTAAGCGACGATCCCGTCATCTTCGCAGGCTTTGAGCTCATGGCA